>JANWXD010000045.1 GCA_025055455.1 Bryobacteraceae bacterium | reverse complement strand
GCTCGGGGCCAATGCCCAACACTTCGGCAGCCACTTGCGCGAATTCTCGGACGCTGGTGAGCCGTCCAGTGACGACGTTGACGAGATCGCCGGGCTGCGCCTCGGTGGCGCCTAGCCGCAGAAGTCCTTCCGCAACGTCCTCCACATAGGTGAAGTCCCGTTTCTGGAAACCGGCGGTGAGGGACACGGCATCTCCGCTTTGCGCC
The DNA here is from genome assembly GCA_025055455.1 of Bryobacteraceae bacterium. Taxonomy (GTDB): domain Bacteria; phylum Acidobacteriota; class Terriglobia; order Bryobacterales; family Bryobacteraceae; genus JANWXD01. The sequence continues at coordinate 18,748 of JANWXD010000045.1, read as the reverse complement.
GCCGCCAGAAGCGACGGCAGAAGCCGGCCGGCGTGCTCTCCGGGACCGTATACCGTCGCCAGCCGTCCCGTGACGCCTTTCAAGCCGCTCTCGGCGCAGAATTGGCTCAACAGCCGGGTGCCGGCCAGTTTGGACTTTCCGTAAAGCGTCACGGGCTGCTCGGGCGATCCTTCCGCCAGGTCGCCGCCAATCGGCCCGTACTCGGCCACGGAGCCCGCATGCACCAACTGCATCCCCTGCCACGCGGTGCTGGGAAGCTCAGCCGTCGCCCGGCTCAGGTGCTCCACGGCTTCCACATTCATCCGGGCAAATTCCTGTTCCTTGCGTTCCCTGCGATCTACCCCATAGCCGGCCAAGTTAAACACCACCGCCGGACGTGTTTCCCGCAGGGCCGCCTCGACGGCCGCGCGGCAGCTCAGGTCCACTCGCATGATTCTGCCACGAATGCGGTAGCGTGTAAAGACCGTTCGCGCAGTCCCCTCGTCCCGCACCATCAAGAAGAGCTCCGCTTTGAAGGCCGAGAGGAGCCGCGCCACCCACCGGCCGATAAAACCCGAGGCACCCGCCACCACTACCGGGACGCCGCGATACTGCTCTGCCAGCGAGCGATTCACGGGTTGGTCTCAGCCGCAAGCAACTCGGACGACTGCACTGGACCCGCGACCACGCGGAAGCCTTGGCCCGTCAGGCTTGGCCCTTCCACAATCCACACCGGCCGGTCCGAATAGGCCTCCACGACGCGTCGGCGCGCTTCCGCGGACCGGTCCCACGCATAGAGCGGAGCGGGCGCGTGCCAATCCAACGGGTTGTAGGCGGCTGCGGAGGCGTAATCTGGATGTCCCTGGCCGCGGACCAGCACGAGGCTGCGCCCGAAATTGTGCTTGCAGCTCAACTCGCGCACGTCCGGCCGCATGTATTCGAAGTGATGGTACTTGTCGACAGCCCGCCACGGAAAGTAGTTCACGAGCGCCATCAATGCCAAGGAGGCTACAGCCAGCATGACGTAAACGTCCTTGCCCAATCCCAAAGCGCCGCCTAGCCAGTCCATTCCGTGTATGGCAAACACGATACAAGGAACTAGCATCAGGAACCAGTACCGCGCTCCGAAGTCGGGACCGCCGCTGTAGAAGTAGAACAGGTGCGCAGTGAAAACCGCAACGCACACGGCGAGCATTATTGCATCCACCGGCCGCCACTTCCTGGTCATCAGGAAGACGGCGAGCAACAACAACGACCCCGTGCTCCAGCCGAACAACTCGATGTTCATCGAGAACAGGTTCAGGTTGGAGTTCACGAGCGCGTCAAACAATGAGTGGCCCGGATTCGGGTCGAGGGGCCAGCCCATACCACGGTCCGGGCCGAATCCCAAGGCGTTTGCGTTGGGGCCGTAGCGCTCGTCAGTATACGCCATGATGGGGAACCGCAAAGGGTCTCCCGTCAGTATCCGGTTATAAGCCAACGCCGAGACACTCAAAAGGATTCCGGCGGTCGCGCAGGCCATCAACGTGACTACCGACACCCTGCGGCGCAGGATGCTGGCCCCAATCCAGCCCGCCGCGAACAGGCCGAGGATAAAGCCCTCCAGCGGCCGAATCAATAATGCCCAGCCGCTGCCTAAGCCTGCGAGCAAACCACCGAGCCACGCCCTGCGTCGTTGCGCAAGCAGCAGGCCGATGCCCACAGCCAATCCACACGTTAGCGTCGCGGTGTGCGTCATGAAATTCATGCCCATAAACACGTGCCACGGGGAAACCGCCAACAGCAGGGCAGTCAGTCGCGCTACGCGTGGGTCGTACAACTCCCGGATGAGATACCAGGCGCCCAGCGTGTTCACGCCCGCCAGCACCGGATTGACCAGCCACGGAACTCCCAGCAAGACCCCGATCGCCAGAACGGCGGGCCACCCCGGCGGCACAGAGGAGAACCAACGGTCCCCCTCCAGGTCCATCAAATCCACCTCGAAGGCCTCCGGCACAGGCGGGGCGGGCAAGGACAGCTTCCCTTGGGCGAAGTAGCGGGCGTGAATCAAGTAGACGACTTCGTCCGGAATATGCGGATGCCGCTCGTAGGACACCACGTTGAGAAAGGCTGCCGCCGACGTGACCCATAACGCCGCCCCGATGGCGAACGGGTCCAAACCGCCGGCGCTCGCCGAGGGTTCGAGCCACCGCCGCAACCGTTCTCTCAGCCGATCCACGGCATCTTTTGGAAGGCTCCAGGCGAAGAGGACGACATTGCCGAGGCTCACCGTCTGCAGAAAGGCGGCAAACGCGAGCTCAATAACGTACCGCCGTTTGTCTTCTGAAACCGTGGCCGCCGTCAGCCAAAACACCGCCGCAACGCCCGCAATCTGCCACCAGCGCAGATGCCGCGAAAGCCACCCCAGGACGGCTCCCCACCGGCCACGAAATCCTCGCGCCACGAGGATCGTCTGACAGACGAGAAACAAAAGGTGCCACGGTTGATAGGCCAGGATCCAACTCAGAGTTTGGTAGTGCTGGTAGTGCAGCCGCGGACCGGCGTCAATCAGCTGTAAGCTGACGGCTTGGCCGGCGAGCGCCAGCGCCAACCACAGCCCCGGCTTCCGCCATGAGGTACGCCAAGCCAAGGCTAGCACCGCGCTCGTCGCTGCCAGCGAAACCGGTAAACAAATGGCGCCCGTGGGGATGCCTTCCGCGTCGCGGAAGCGCGGATCCAGCAGGCCCCATGCCACCAGACCCAGCGCGGCCAGCCGTAGCAGGACGCTCATGGCGACTTTGGAATGATCGCCCTCGGCGACACAGCTGCTATTGTCCCTGAACCAGCGCCGCCCGACAACTCGTGGAGTTCATCGGCTCGGTGTGGCGCTTTACTCGCAGCTTCCGGCACCGGGATTCCCCAATTGTTGACCGGAGAATAAGGAGATTCGTACAATGGCGGCGAGGGGCGATTCTCCGACTCCATGCTCCCCGCCGCGGTCCAGCCCAGAGTTTCCCGTCCCGCAACGAGCTCCATCCTCAACCAGATCGGCAATACCCCGCTGATTCGGTTGGAAAAGATCGCTGCGGACCTTTCGGGTGTCGAAATCTGGGCCAAAGCCGAGTTTTTCAACCCCGGCGGATCGGTTAAAGATCGCGCCGGGTTGAACATGATCCTGGACGGAGAACGCAGCGGCCTGCTGACGCCGGACAAGATCATCTTGGACGCCACCAGCGGCAACACAGGCCTGGCGTATGCCATGATTGCCGCCGTCAAGGGCTACCGGGTCCGCCTTTGCCTGCCGCGCAACGCCTCCGAGGAACGCAAGCGCATGTTGAAGGCTTACGGCGCCGAGATGATCTTCACCGATCCGACGGAAGGCTCCGACGGCGCCATTCGCAAGTGCCGGGAGATCTATGAAGCCGATCCGGAACGCTACTTTTATCCGGACCAGTACAATAACCCGGCCAACTGGAAAGCCCACTACGACACCACGGCGGTGGAAATCATGAACCAGTCGCAGGGCCGGATCACTCACTTCGTCGCCTCGATGGGAACCAGCGGCACCTTCATCGGCACTTCGCGGCGCCTCAAGCGCGACATGCCCCAGGTGCGCTGCATTTCGGCGCAGCCCTCCTCCGGCTTTCACGGCATGGAAGGACTCAAACACATGCCCACGGCCATCGTTCCCGGCATTTATGACCCCTCGGTGGCTGACGACAACTTGTGGATCGAAACCGAGGACGCATATGCCATGTGCCGGCGCTTGGCGAGGGAAGAGGGGTTGCTGGTGGGGATTTCCTCGGGCGCCAACGTAGTGGCCGCGCTCCAGATCGGCCGAAGGCTCGTCAAGGAGGGCAGCCGCGGCGTGATCGTCACAGTTTTGCCCGACGGTGCGGCAAAATATCTGAGCGAACCTTTCTGGAATGATTCGGATTGAGAAAGAAGCTTGGGAGACGATGGTGGCCCATGCCTGCCAGGCCTACCCTGAGGAGTGCTGTGGCGCCATGCTGGGGGTGGTCGACGGAGCCGGCAAAGTGGTGAAGCTCGCCGTTCCTCTGGAAAACGTCGCGGCCGGCCCCCGACGCTCGCGTTACGAGCTGCGCCCGGAGGATCTGCTTCGCGCCGACCAGGAGGCGCGCCGCCGCGGCATGGGTCTCATCGGGATCTACCACTCCCATCCGGACTGCGATGCGTACTTTTCCGAGACGGATTTGAAACACTCCTGCCCTTGGTACTCGTTCGTGGTGCTGTCGATCCGCGGCGGCCGGTTCGATCACGCCAACAGCTGGCTGCCCGACGTCGATCAGACGCACGCCGAACGCGAGGAGCTGATTTACCCCAACTCAGGAGCGAGCTATGGCTAAGGTCTTGATTCCTACTCCCCTCCGGCCGTATGTGGACAAGAAGGAAAGCGTCGAGATTGCCGGCGCGACGGTGGGGGAAATCCTGGAGTCCCTCACGCGTCAGTATGGCGAACTGCGGCGCCATCTCTACAGCGACGAAGGCAAACTGCGAAGCTTCGTCAACGTGTACGTCAACGACGAGGACATCCGCTACTTGAACAAAGAGCAAACCCCCGTCAAAGACGACGACACCATCTCCATCGTGCCGAGCATCGCCGGTGGCCGCCCCCTTGCGACAGCTGCGCCGCCGGCCTCGCTGTCCAACGAGGAAATCTTGCGCTACAGCCGCCATCTGATCATGCCAGAAGTCGGCATGGAGGGGCAGCTGAAGCTCAAGAACGCCAGCGTGCTGCTGGTGGGCACGGGCGGACTGGGGGCGCCCCTGGGACTGTATCTTGCCGCTGCTGGAGTGGGCCGGATCGGCCTGGTGGATTTCGACGTCGTGGATATGACCAACCTCCAGCGCCAGGTGATCCACGGCACCAAAGACGTCGGCCGCAAGAAGCTCGACTCCGCCAGGGAGCGCATGCGGGACATCAACCCGCATGTCGAGCTCGTCCCTCACGAAGTACGGCTGTCGAGCGAGAACGCCCTGGACATCCTCAGGGACTACGACATCGTCGTGGATGGCACGGACAACTTCCCGACCCGCTACCTCGTCAACGATGCGTGCGTGCTGCTCGGCAAGCCGAACGTCTATGGGTCGATCTTCCGTTTCGAGGGACAGGCGACCGTGTTTGCTTACCCCGGCGGGCCTTGCTACCGGTGCCTGTATCCGGAACCACCGCCCCCGGGCTTGGTTCCTAGCTGCGCCGAGGGCGGCGTGCTCGGCATCCTTCCCGGACTGATCGGCGTGATCCAAGCCACCGAAACCGTCAAGCTGATCCTGGGCAAGGGCGAGCCCCTGGTGGGCCGCTTGTTGCTCTATGACGCCCTGGCCATGCGCTTCCGGGAACTGAAACTGCGCCGCAATCCCGATTGCCCGGTCTGCGGCGATCATCCCACGATCCGCGAGCTGATCGACTACCACGAATTCTGTGGCATCCCCCAGCAGGAGCCGCCTCCCTCGCCGGGAATGTCGGAATGGGAGATCGACCCGGTGGAGGTGAAAGCCAAGATGGACCGCGGGGAACGCTTCGTGCTGATCGACGTTCGCGAGCCCCACGAATACCAGATCTGCCGCATCCCGGGCGCCAAGCTCATCCCGCTGGGCGAGCTGCCGCGCCGCGTCCACGAACTGGATTCCGCCGACGAGATCGTCGCCCATTGCCGCAGCGGCGTCCGCAGCGCCAAAGCCGTCGACTTCCTGCGGCAGGTCGGCTTCCGCAAAGTGAAAAACATGAAGGGCGGCATCCTGGCCTGGAGCGACAAAGTGGATCCCTCGGTGCCCAAGTACTGAGCCGCCGCGGTCCCGCTGCTCAAAAAGGCTGGCGAGCCCAGTTCCGGATTTCCCTCACCCAGTCCCGGTTGCGAAGGGTCTGGCGTCGCCGCAGGAACTCCGTAACGCGCTCGGGGGAAAGGGCAGGGAAGGCCAAGCTCGAGGCCGCCTCTGTATACTTGCCCGACTCCAACCGGTATATCGCTACGCGCGAACCATCGTAGCGCCATACTTCCGGGATGCCGAACGCCGCCAGCAGGGGCAGCCGGTCGAGCGACGGGCTGGCCACGTCCACTTCGATCACGAGATCCGGCGGTGGGTCGCGTTCCGGATCCACCTCCCGGCCCTCCACCTGGGGGGCATGAGCGATGTAGAAGGCAGAATCCGGTTCGAAACCTTTTCGCAGGTCTTCGCGTTGGAAGGTCATTGACCCCACCCGATGCACGTCCAGATCGAACTCTTCAGCGAGGATGTCGACGATGACCTCAAGCGTGCGCTTCGCTTGCTCGTGGCGGGACGAGAGGACCATGATCTCCAAGTGGCCGTCATCATAAGTGAAGCGGACTCCGCTGCGATCCTCGTGTTCGTGCAACAACCGCTGATACGTCTCCCAACTCACACCTCGGAGAAAGACTTTCTGCTCGGCGGGGAGGGTTGTGGCCGCCATCCAGTGCACCCTGCGCCTATCACTTTAGTACAATCCGCGGAGCGGGCCCAAACATGAGCGGGCCGGTTGGCGGATCCTTCCGCCCGACCTAGGAGCTGCGCCGCACCGGGGCTGGCACCTCGCTTACCATCAGGAAATCCGCAGCATGAGGGCCGTTGCCCCGTCGCTCGAGCCCCGCTGTATACTCATCGGAGTCCAACCGCCATGTCCCCAACCGCTGATGTGGTCATCATTGGCGCCGGGATCGTCGGCTCGAGCATCGCCTGGCATCTCACCCAAGCCGGCTGCCGCGACGTTCTCGTGATCGAGCGCGAGAGCCAGCAAGGCCTGGGCTCGACCGGCAAGAGCATGGGGGGCGTTCGAGCTCAATTCGCCACCGACGTCAACATCCGCATGTCGCTGTATTCGATTGACGTCTTCCGCCGCTTCGAAGAGCTGACCGGCTATCCGTCCGGCTACAAGCCTCATGGCTATTTGTTTCTTGCGACGAGTCCGGCCCACCTCGCCTACCTGCGCGCCAATCAGGAACGCCAGCGCGCGGTGGGCTTGACCAACGTCGAGATGCTCGGCCCGGACGATGTGGTGAAGTTTTTTCCGCTGCTGCGCACGGACGACATACTGGGGGGAAGTTATTGTCCCACGGACGGGTTCGTGGATCCGCACAGCGTCATGACGGGGTTCATGAGCGCGGCCCTTCGCCAGGGCGCCAAGCTGTGGCGCGGCGTCACGGTGACCGGGATCGAACGAGATGCGCGGGGTGTGGCGGGCGTTCAGACCACCCACGGTCCCGTGGCCACGCGCACAGTGGTCAATGCCGCCGGCCCTTGGGCGGCCGAGGTCGCGCGCCTGGCCGAAATCGAGCTGCCGGTGGTTCCCTTGCGGCGCATGCTGGTCCCGACCGAACCCTTCCCGGGCCTGCCGGAGCGCTTTCCGATGATCATCGACATGACCAACGGCTTCCACTTTCGCCGCGAAGGCTTGGGATTGCTCCTGGCTTGGAACGATCCGGACGAGACCCCCGGATTCAAGACCACTTTTGAGCCGGATTTTATCGAGAAGATCCTCACCCGGGCCGTCCACCGCGTGCCCGCTTTCGAAAATCTCGAAGTGAACCCGAAGCGGGCCTGGGCCGGACTCTATGAGATGACGCCGGATCACCACGCGGTGCTCGGCCCGGTTCCGGAGCTTCCCGGCTTTTATCTGGCCAACGGCTTTAGCGGCCACGGGGTAATGCATTCCCCCGCCACAGGCCGGATCCTTGCCGACCTGATCCTGCGCGGCGCCACCGAGCTGGTGGATGCGAGCGTGCTTGGCTTTGCCCGTTTTGCTGCAGGCCGCCTGCTCGAAGAAACGGCTGTGCTGTAGACGGGACGAACCCGACCGGCCCCGCCGGGCCCGTCCCGTCCGTCAAGTTACCAGCTCAAATTCAAAGCCAGCTTGATGAAGCGCGGCAGATTGCGCTGCGTCGGGTCGAGCTGCCCGAAGGCTGCACTGGTCACATCGGTTCCGCCCGAGGCCATGTTGGCGAACCAAGGATGGTTGAAGGCGTTGATCATCTCGAAACGGAACTGGAGCCGCACCTGTTCGTGAATGCGGAAGTATTTCGTCAACGAGGCATCCCAGTTGTGATACCCCGGCACGCGCACGTCGCTGAAGCGCAGCGGGAAAGTCCGCAGCGTAAACGGCTCTTGCGACGGCACTCTCCGTCCGGTAACGGGGTCATCCCAGAGCGAGGTGTTGAACCACCGCTCGAAGCGCCGTTCGCTGCCGCTCAGCTTCGCGCTCCCCGGACGCACCTGGGCGGCGTTGGGGTAATCCACGGCCCAGCCCACCTGATAGGTGATGTTCCAGTTAAGCTGCCAGCCTCCGGCGAGGAAGTCGAGCGCCTTGGGCCAGTCGGCGCCGTAGCTCTTCCCACGTCCAAAGGGGAGGTCGAACACGCCTACGATGGCAAACTTCTGCGGCGTGTCCAGGCGCGCCGCCGGTTGCTTGACGAGCGGGGTCTTTTCCGGATCGGCGAACACGTAATCCTGCGCATTGAGCAGGCTTACCTGCTCCAAGGTCTTGGAAATCGTGTAACTGGCCAAAAACGTCAGCCCGTGGGACATGCGCTTAGTCGCCTTGATGAGCAGGCCGTCATAGCGCTGTTTGCCGATGGGGACGTTGCTCAAGGTCAGCGAGGCGTACTGCGGGAAGGCGAACATCAGGCGCTGGCGCGGCACCGTCGGCCCGTTCAGCGCCGGATTGGCGGGGAGCAGTCCTGCCAAGGGATTCGGCACGGCCGCCGTGTAATAGGCCGTATCGATGGCCCCATCCGGACGCCGTCGACCCAGCTCGAACACCGGTACATAGTTCAAGCCGACCGACAGCGGGAGCTTGCGCGTCAGGTTGCCCGAATACCCCACTTCCACGAGGATGTTCCCCGGCAGTTCCCGCTGGATGTCGAAGGAGTACTGGTGCGAGTAGGCTTGGGGCCGCTTCAAGTAGTTCACGGTCACGCCCTCGCCCAAAAAGCTGGCGGCTCCTTCCGAGGCGCCAATCGGATCGAGGAGCTTGCCGCCAGGCAGGTTGGCAAAGGCGTTGGTGATGGTGACAGCTGGGGTCAACCCGCCGTCGAGGCTCACCGCGGCCGTCGTCGTGCGGCTGAATCCCTGAGTGGAACCGGTGGCGAACTCGCCCAGATAGTACAACCCATAGCCGCCCCGAATCACCCACTTTTCGCGAATCCGGTAGGCTGCGCCGACACGGGGCTGGAAATTGTTCCGGTCGGGCTCGAAGGAGCCCCGCGGCTGCCCTCCCAGGCCCGCAAACAGAATCGCTCCTTTCAAGTTCAAGCCCGGCACTCGAGGCGCGATCGGGCTCGGGGCGTCGAAGTCCATTCCCCGCACCATGCGGTTGTAGCGCTCGACGCGGGGCGACTCATAGTCCCAGCGCAAGCCCACGTTTAGGGTGAAGCGCGGCGTTACCTTCCAGTCGTCATTGATGAAGGCCGCATAATAATGAGCCTGGTAAGCGGGGTCAATATTCTTGTCCACAAAAGCGCTCGTCGGGTAGCCCAGTAGGAACGTGGCCAGCTCATTGCCGGACACCGCGTCCGCGACCAAGGCCCGACGCTGGGTCCAGTTCCTTCCGAAACTGTAGCGCCCGCTGGCCATGCCGGGATTCTGGCTGTTGTCGTTGTAGCGGCGTCCCTCCCAGCCGAACTTCAGGAAGTGCCGCCCCACGACCATGTTCAAATTGGGCTGAAGCGTGTAGGCGTCATGGGCCGCAAAATTCAGCAGCCGGTCCGTCCCGGCCGAGTCATAGGTCCCGAGGTCGAATCGGGGGAATTGCAGCTTGGTGAATTGCGCGACCAGGGCCGGGTCGAAGCCGAGCCGCCGTGGGTCGAAGCCTGCCCCGAAGGTGTTGCCGGTGGTTTCCTCCCAGCGCGCCAGGCCCGCCCGCAGGTTGAAGGTGAGCCGCGGAGAAAGAATCGAGGTCCAGTCGAAGGTCCAGTTACGACCGTTCCGCACCAGCGGTGCGTTGCCGGTCGGCTCCGCGGGGTTGCGCTCCTTGGGGTCACGCACGAACCGCAGGCCGCGATATTCATCGAACGGGTTCTGCCCGTAGCGGAAGAAGACCGTGTTCTTGGAGTTGATCACCAAGTCCGCCCGCCCGATCCACTCATCCATGCCCGCGATCCACCGCGACGGATAAATGTAGTTGTTGATGCGCGCCGGCCCTTCGCCCGCCGTGTTGGGAAACGGATAGTACCTCAGCACTTCGCGTGCGATCGGATGGATGCGAGCCGCCGGAATCCGGTTGCCGGCGAACGGCTGCCGGTTGCCCTGCGCGTCGGTAGTCAGCGGATCGTAGATCAGCACAGGCTGGCCCTGGGCGTTGAAGAGCGTTGAGAAGTCGCCTTCGCGCCATTCCCGGAGCGGCAAGGTCCGTGTTCCCGGGTCGGCGCTCCGCTGTCGCATCCCCTCGTAGGACACCAGCCAAAACAGCCGGTTCCGGCCGTCGAACACCCGCGGCAGGTAGACCGGCCCGCTCGCCTGGAATCCGAAGGTGTTGATGTTCATCGGGGGCTTCTTCTGGCCAGCGCGGTTGAGCTCGCTTTGGTTGGCGTTGAGTTCCTCTGCCTGGAAATACTCGAACAGATTTCCGTGAAAGGCGTTGGTCCCCGATTTGGTCACGATCGTCACGATGCCCCCGCCCGTACGGCCGTACTGAGCATCGTAGGTGTTGGTCAGGACTTTGAATTCCTGCACAGACTCCATCGTGGGCACATGGATCACCGTGCGATTGGAGCGGACGTTGCTGATACCGTCGAGCAAGACTTCGTTTTCCCGATCGCGCCCCCCGTTGATGGAGATGCCCGATGTGCCGCCGATATCGAACGGCCGCAGGTACCGCCAGTCGCCGGTCTTGATCACTCCCGGAGCGGCCCAGGCAATCTGGAACGGATTGCGTCCCTGCGTGGGAACGTTGGCGATGAGCTCATTGGCGATGATCTGGGCGCGCGTGGCCGTCTCGGTCTGAAGCAGCGACACATCCGCGCTGACCGTGACGCTTTGCGTCAGCTCGCCCAGCTCCAGCCGTACGTCCACACGGGCCCGGTCCTGGGCTTGCAGGAGGATATCCTCACGGACGAAGCGCTTGAAGCCCGGCTTTTCGACGGTGAGCCGGTAAGTGCCTGGAACCAGAAACGGTGTGACGTAGTGTCCCGTTTCGTTGCTTTCCGTCGTCAGGGAGACGTTCTGCGCGACGTTGGTTACCGTGACGGTCGCGCCCGCCACCGGCGCCCCGGTAGGATCGGTCACCAAGCCGGTCAGCGTGGCGCGGACCTCTTGTGCGTGAAGCGCGGCCGCGGCCGCAGCGAGCAGGCACACCAAAGCCGCGGCCGAAACTAAGCGAACGATACCCATGAGAACCCCCACGCTTAGTGTAGGCGCGAATCCGGCGCGGGTCAAGGGCCCATCCGCTCTTGCTGACTGGCTTCGATACGATGAGTAGGAGATTGCACAGGGCGCCGCCTCATGCCGGTCCCATGCCTGTCGGGACCCACAGCTGCCCAGAAACGCTGACTGCTGCACAGGTCCGCCGGCTCGCCCGCGACTGCGGCTTCGAGCTGGCCGGCGTGGCCCCCGCCGAACCGGTTCCCGAGGCCGTCTTCTTCCTGGAATGGGTGCGCCAAGGCATGGCCGGGGAAATGTCCTACCTTACGGGTCGCCGCGCGCAGATGCGTCTCGATCCGCGTTCGCTGCTCCCCACCGCCCGATCGGTGATTTGCGTCGGCAAGTTGTACAACACGGCGGGACCGTCCTCGATCCAAGCCACGGGCGCCGAGCAAGGTTGGATCTCGCGCTACGCCTGGGGGGAAGATTATCACGCTGTGCTGCGGCGGGGACTCGAGCGTCTCGTCGCCTGCCTGGAGCAGCAGTGGGGCCGGTTCGAGTGGAAGATCTGCGTGGACACGGCCCCCTTGCTCGAGCGCGCCCTCGCCCGCCGCGCTGGGCTCGGCTGGATCGGCAAGAACACCTGCCTGATCAATCAGCCTCAGGGCTCGTGGTTCTTCCTCGGCGAGCTGCTGGTGTCGCTCGAGATCGAACCCGACTGCGGGCCGCCCCCGGATCGCTGTGGCTCCTGCACTCGCTGCATCGAGGCCTGCCCCACCCAGGCCATTGTTCCCACCGGCCGACCCGACGGGCCCGCGTGGGCTCTCGACTCGCGCCTCTGCATTTCGTATTTTACGATCGAGCTGCGGGGGCCGATTCCGGAGGAGCGCCGCCCCGATGTCGGCCGCCACGTCTTCGGTTGCGATATCTGCCAGGACGTCTGCCCGTGGAACCGCAAGGCTCCACGGAGCCTCGAGCCCGCCTTCCAGCCCGCGCACGCGGCGCCATCCCTTGAGGAACTCGCCGAGCTCAGCGAAGAGGATTTCCGCAGCCGGTTCGGCGACACTCCCGTGGCTCGGGCTCGCTATCGCGGCTTTTTGCGCAACGTCGCCGTCGCCATGGGGAACGCCGGGCGATCCGAGTTCCGCCCGGCGCTCGAGCGGCTGGCCGCACACCCGGATCCGCTCGTCGCCGAACACGCTCAATGGGCCCTTCGGCGGCTGGAAGGGGATCGGTAGAATAACGAACAGAGGAATGCTTGGCGTCACGGCAATCGGCTTGTTGTGTACCGCCGTGCTGTTGGCCGCAGAAAATTCCCTGCCGCCCGGTCTGGAGCACTTCTATAACCTCGAGTACGACGCAGCGATTGAGGAATTTTCTCGCCAGATCGCCCGCACACCGGAAGACCCTGCCGCCCACAACCACTTGGCCATGTCCATTCTCTACCGGGAGCTGTTGCGCACCGGCGCCCTGGAAACCGAGCTGGTGACCGGCCGCAACCCTTTCCTTCGCCGCCCGAAGATGAACCCCTCTGCCGAGGATCAGCGGCGCTTCGATGAGGCCCTCCGCAAGTCCATGGCCCTCTCGGAGGCCCGGCTGAAGGCCAATCCCAAAGATAGCCGCGCCCTGTATTTATTGGGGGTGGCCTATGGCTTGCGCGCCAACTACAATTTCCTCGTCCGCAAAGCCTGGCTGGACGCCCTGCGGGATGCCACCCAAGGCCGGAAGTTGCACAATCGCGTCACGGAGCTCGATCCCTCCAATGTGGATGCTCGCCTGATGCAAGGCGTCCACGACTACGTGGTGGGCAGTCTTCCTTGGCACTGGAAAGTGCTCGGCTTCCTGGCCGGCTTTCGAGGGGACAAACAAAAGGGTATCCGAACGCTGGAGTATGTGGCCGAGAACGGCCAGTGGAACCGTTACGACGCCCAGGTGCTCCTGGCGGCCGTCTACCGCCGGGAGCGGCTCCCTCAGAAAGCGGTGCCGCTGCTGCTCAAACTGATCGAGCGCTTTCCCCGCAACTATCTGCTCCGCTTCGAACTGGCACAGATGTACAGCGATTTGGGTGACAAGACAAATGCCTTGGCTGCGATCCAGCGAATTGAGGAACTCAAAGCCGCCGGCGTGCCCGGCTACAAAACCCTTCCCAGGGAGAAAATCTACTACGCGCGGGGCACGATCCAGTTCTGGTACAACGACCTCGAGGAGGCCCTGGAGAACATGAAGCGGGTCACCGCCCGCGCCCACGACCTAGACCTGAACACCGGGACCTTCGCCTGGTTGCGCTTGGGGCAGATCTACGACTTGCGCGGAGAGCGCGCTCTGGCCGTGGAAGCTTACCGGCAAGCGATCGCTTTGGCGCCGCAGTCCGAGGCTGCGCAGGAATCCCGCCGTTTCTTGACTTCTCCCTACCAGCGCCCCGCGCGGAGTTGAGGCAGCGCCGCAGGCGTCACTCGACCGTGACTTTCACCGGTTGCTCGATGAGTTTGGGCTGGCTCCCAGTCGTCAAAACCATCAAGCTGAAGCGGCCAGGTTTTATGTCGGCAGGAATTTTGAACTTGATCGAGGTATCCGCCTGCTCGGTCACTTCGACCTTGAAATCGTTCTTCCCGTCGGTCAGGAAGACCTGCGCCACGTTGTCCTTGCCGAGATTTTCGCCCGTCACGTTCAAGATGTCGCCGGCTTTGCCGTTGGCCGGCTCGACGGCAGTCATGCGCGGGAAGGCTGCCTGCGCCTCCACCAGCCGGGGCACGGCCACCAGGGCCGCCAGGATCAGCGGGATAACGGACAGCCTCATCTGGAACCCTCCACCCAAATGCTAGTCCCTGCGGGCGTGATTTGCAAGGGGTGGCGCGCGCCGGTGGCGCCGGGGTGTGTCGCTCCTCGGGGAGCTTACTTTTTCTCGCTCTTGGTCGGCTCCAAGTGCAGCCCCTTGTGGATCGCGTAGAGCGCCAGCTCCAGACGGTCCGAAACCCCCAGCTTGTCGAAGATGTTATGCAGGTGGTTCTTCACCGTCTGCTCGCTGATGAACATCTTCTCGGCCATCTCTTTGTTTTTGTAACCTTGTGCCACCAGAGCCACGATTTCCCGTTCCCGCTGGCTCAAGGGCGATCGCTCGCGCACGCGGCCGCCGGTGCCCGGCTCCTGCGAGGAGGCGAATTGTCGCATCACGGCAGCGGTCGTGTGTGAATCCAACCAGATCTCTCCGGCATTCACTTTGCGAATACTTTTCACGATCAGCTCGGAGGAGGTCTGCTTGAGAACGATCCCGGAACAGCCCAGCTTCATCGCTTGCACGAACTCGTTCTTGTCGTCCGAGGCGGTGATGACGATGATCTTGCTCGTGTGGTTCACCCGTTGGAGTTGTTGCAGGCACGCCAGCCCGTCCGTGCCCGGCATACGCAGATCCAGCAAGACCACGTCGGGTTGAGTGCTCTCGATGGCGGGCACCACCGCGTTTCCGTCGCCGACTTCCGCCACCACCTCCATGTCGGGCTCCCTTTCCAGGAGTCGGCGAAGTCCCTCTCGCACGATGGGGTGATCGTCGGCAATCATCACGCGAATCTTCTTCGGGGACGATTCTCGTGTCTGCCCGGCGGGTTGCTGGTTGGGGATGGATTCGTCGCCTCGGTTCATTCGCTACACTCCCGCACTTCGCCATGATTGTAGATCGCCAGAGAGCGTCCGTCAACCGCAGGTCTTTCCGCACCGAAGTTTCCCTTATGTTTGTCGGAAAAACTACTCAAGAGCGTCCCAGGGTAACCGCAACGCCCGTGGCGGCTCCATGCTACAATTCCGCAGAATGGGGCGAGAGGATGCGAGGCCCGCACCAATTCCGGGCGCACGCGGCCACCGTCTCCTGGTGTCTGTTCGACTTCGCCAACTCTTCCTACACCACCCTGATCATCACCGTAGCCTTTGCGGTCTATTTCCGTGAGGTGGTCGTCAACGCGGGCCATCTCGGCGACCAGCTCTGGGGCGCCGCCGACTTCTTCGCCATGGGGCTGGTGGCGCTGCTTTCCCCCGTGGCCGGCGCTCTGGCCGATTACTCCGGGCGCAAGAAGCTTTTCTTGATCCTCACTACGCTTCAGGCGGTGCTGGCGACCGCTCTGCTTTCCCGCGTGGGGCCCGGAGATATCCTGCCGGCCATGATCCTCTACGTGGTGGGCACTGCCGGCTTCGAAGCGGGCTATGTCTTTTACAATGCCTTCCTGTCGGACGTCTCCACCCCCAAGACCGTCGGCCGCATCTCGGGCTGGGGTTGGGCGGTCGGCTACGTCGGGGGCCTGCTCTGCCTCGTGCTGTGCCGGCCCTGGATCGCCCAGCCGCTCAAAGACGAAACCGGCGCGCTGCTGGCTGGCGGCATTGCCGCGTATCAGACCTCCTTTCTACTGGTCGCTGGGTTTTACCTCCTGTTCGCTTTGCCCGCTTTCCTGTTCCTGCGGGAAGCGCGCCCGCAAGGCCAATCGGCTTCCCTGATGGGTTACGCCGCGGTGGGCTTCCGCCGCGTGGGCGAAACGCTTTCCCGCCTCCGGCACTACAAGGAAACTGCTAAGTTCGTTCTGGCTTCCCTGTTCTTCACGGACGGCATCAGCACGGTCGTCAAATTCGCGGCGATTTACGCGACGACGACCATGGGGTTCACCAACGCCGAGATGGTCTGGTTATTTCTGGTGCTCAACGTCGTGGCGTTTCCGGGGGCGCTCGCGGCCGGCTACGTGGCCGACTGGATCGGCGGCCGCCGCACCCTGATTCTCACGTTGTGGCTGTGGATCGCCGTGGTGCTGACAGCCTTCCTGGCCACGACGAAGACGGTCTTCTGGGTGATGGCCGTCGGCGCCGCCCTCGGCATGGGCAGTACCCAGGCTGTGGCGCGGTCCTTCATGGCTGAGATTACTCCCCCGTCCCGAAAGTCGGAGTTCTTCGGTTTTTTTGTCCTCTCCGGCAAGCTGGCCTCCGTCTTCGGCCCGCTGCTGTTCGGCTCGCTGTCCCACTGGACCGGTAGCCAGCGCGTGGCGGTGATTTCTCTGGTGCCGTTTTTCCTTGCCGGGCTGCTGCTGATGCTGCGCATCGACGAGGAGCGAGCGCGCGCTGCCGCGACGGAACGCACGGCTTTCGTTCCCTTGCCGGCGTGATATCTTTCTAGCAGCGCGGGGCCATGACTCTCGATTTCTTCCGCCAGTTCCGGGAAATCGTCGCCCGGCAACCGGAACGCCTCGGGCTGCAGCTTCTCACCGACTCGGGACGGGAGGCCTTCAGCTACAGGCGCATCGCTGAGGAGACCTCCAAACTGAGCCTTTACCTCCGAGAGGCCGGGATCCGCCCCGGCGACGCCGTCGGCATTCTGATGGAAAACCACCCGCGGTGGGGCATCGCGTTCCTGGCGGCGCAGAGCGCCGGGGCCGTCATCGTCCCCCTGGATATCCTCCACGACGCCGCGACGTTGGCGCGGCTCATCGCCCACGCCGACTGCCGGCTCGTGGTGATCTCCGCCCGCTTGCTGCCGGTTTGGCGCGACATCCGAGAGCGACTGTCGCCCCCGCCAGCGGCAGTGGTGATGGGCGGCACCGCCGAGGGCTTGCCCTCCTGGGAGGATATCGTCGCGCGGGACCTTCCCGGGCTGTACTTGCCCCTCGAGGCCCGCGGCCTGGACGACGAGCTGGTCATTCTCTACACCAGCGGGACCACCGGCACGCCGAAAGGCGTCGTTCTCACCCAGCGCAACGTCTACCGCAACGTGGTCGAAATCCTGCGGGTCATCCATGCCGACGAGAACGACCACATGCTGTCGGTCTTGCCCTTGTACCACGTGCTCGCCCTGATGACGAATTTCATCATCCCGCTCTATGTGGGCGGGCGCGTGACTTACCTTCCGTCTCTGGACGCCCAGCGCATCCTCAAGGCCTTCCGTGAAGAGGACATCACCATCTTCGTCTGCGTGCCGCAGTTTTACTATCTGATGCAGCGGCGGATCCTGGAGCAGGTCGCCCGTGAGGGCTTCCTCCGGCGCTTCCTGTTCCGGCGTCTGTTGGGTCTGTCTCGCTTCAGCGCCGAGCGGCTAGGTTTCAACCCGGGTCGCTGGCTGTTTCGCCCGATTCACCAGCGCTTCGGCCCGCGCTTCCGGCTGATGTGCGTGGGAGGGGCGCGGTTCGATCCCGCCGTGGCGCGGTGGTTCCGCGATCTCGGCTTCCGCCTCGTTCAGGGCTACGGACTGACCGAGACCGCCGCGCTGGTCACGGTCGCCTCCCCGGAGCCGCACATGGTGGGCTCCGTGGGCCGTCCGCTCGCCCACACGGAAGTGCGCATCGATTCCCCCAACGAAGACGGAATCGGCGAAGTACTCATCCGGGGCGAAAATGTGATGAAGGGCTACCTCAACAACCCGGAGGCCACCGCCGAGGCCATTCGCGACGGGTGGCTGCACTCGGGGGACCTCGGCTATGTCGACCGCCACGGCTGCCTGCACATCACGGGACGCAAGAAGGAAGTCGTCGTGCTCAGTTCCGGCAAAAACGTCTACCCGGAAGAGGTCGAGCACTTCTACCTGACCCACTGCCCGCAGATCAAGGAACTTGCGGTGATCGGCCTCTCGGAAGACTCCGGAACCGGCGAGCGGCTGCACGCCGTCGTCGTGCCCGACTTCGATCATTTGAAGGCGAATCAGATCGTCAACGCCTACGACGCCATTCGCTGGCAGATCGAGACGGTCTCCCAACGCCTGCCTTCCTACAAGCGGGTCAGTAGTTTCGAGATCCGCACCGAGCCGCTGCCGCGGACCACCACGCGCAAGCTGAAACGGTTCGAGCTGGAGCGCGAGGTCCGCGAACGCCGGGTGGCCCGCCCCACCCCTGTCCCGGCCGAGGCCCAGCCGGAAACGCCCGCGGAAGCCACCTTGTTCGATTTGATTCGCCGCATGAAGCCGCACAGCGCCGTCCACCGGTCCATGAATCTGGAGCTGGATCTGGGCTTCACGTCGCTCGAACGCGTGGAATTGATGGGAAGCGTGCAGGAGGCCTTCGGCATCCGTTTCGAGGAATCCGAGCTCGGCGAAGTGTTTACGGTGGGTGATCTGCTGGCGGCCATCGAGCGCCGCCAAGCCCAGCCCGGCTCAGCCCCCGCCCGCGTCACGTGGCGAGAGATCCTGAACGCTCCCCTCAGCGCGCCGGAGGCCCGGGAACTGCATGCGGTCTTGAAACGCAGGCTGTGGTTCGAGCCGGTTTACCAAGGCATCGCTTGGGCGAGCCGCGTACTGGCGGCGCTGCTGCTCCGGGCCCGGTACCGCGGCCTGGAGCACCTGCCGCGGCAATACCCCTTCTTGATTTGTCCGAACCACTTGAGCTTCGTGGATCCCTTCCTGCTGGCTTGCGGGCTCCCGCCGCGTGTGCTCCGGCGCTTGTTCTTCCTGGCGGCCAGCGAATTCTTCACCTCTCCGGTGGTCGCCTGGCTGGGGCGGCTCGCC
>JANWXD010000044.1 GCA_025055455.1 Bryobacteraceae bacterium | reverse complement strand
CTGGGACGGACGCGAGGAGTTCGTCTGGGTGTTCGAAATCTCCGGTGCCGCGCCGCCGGCACATTTCATCGGCGGCTATGCGGGAGCCGTGAGCGAGCGCCAGCCCCCTATGTACTTCCCGCTCGGGGGTGGGACGCTCAAGGGCGTCAGCAAGCCGGGGGAGATCGTCTGGAGCCGGATCTTCATCGAGAACGGAAAGTTGAAAGCGGACCTCGGTCGGGCGCAGGTTGTTGAGTTACCGGCAGAGGAAACCGAACGTCGCTGGCGCATGACGACCCCGCAGTGGCCGATCATGCACGCGGTCACCTACGGCATCACCCGCGACCAGATGATGGCCCGGCACAAGTCGAACCACATCCAGGTGGCGTACGCGCCCGACGCCGAAGGTGCGAATCGGGCGCTGGCCGTGAAAGCGGCGATGTTCCGCGAACTCGGCCTGGAGGTGAGTATCTGTGGGTCCCAGTGCGGCCTCTGAGCCTCCCGGGCCCCCGGAGCACTGCGCCTAGGCTATACTGCTGAATTCGACCGGAGCCAGTCCGCATGCGCGTGGGAATTATCGGCACAGGTGCAATCTCTCACAAGCACGCACAGGCCTATCGCAACATCGGCTATCAAGTCACCGTGTGCACCGACATCAACGAGGAAGCCGGCAGGAAGTTTGCCGCAGCCTACGGAGCCGAGTTCGTGCGCAGCTACGAAGAGGTCTGCCGGCACCCCAACGTGGACTACGTGGATGTGTGCACCTTTCCCGACTTCCGCCTACCGCCGGTGGAGGCTTGTGCGGCCGCAGGCAAGTCCATCCAGGTTCAGAAGCCCATCGCCACGAACCTCGAGACCGCCCGCAAGATGATCGAAACGGCGCGGCGCGCCGGCATCCAGCTGGGTGTGGTGAGTCAGCACCGTTTCGACGACTCCAGCCTGTTCCTCACCAAAGCGATTGCGGACGGGCGGCTGGGCAAGATCATCCAGGCCGACGCCTACGTCAAGTGGTACCGCTCGCCCGAATATTACGCACGACCGATCAAGGGAAGCTGGGCGGTCGAAGGCGGCGGCGCGCTGATCAATCAGGCGATTCACCAAGTCGATGTCCTGCTGTGGCTGATCGGCCCGGTGAAAGAAGTGTTCGCCTTCTGGCAGCTCGGCGCGCTGCACAAGATCGAGTCGGAAGACGTGATCACCGTAGCGCTCCGTTATGCTTCCGGGGCCACCGGCGTGATTCAGGCTTCGACCGCCATGTGGCCTGGTTATTCCGAGCGGATCGAGATTCACGGAACCAAAGGCACGGCGATCCTCACTGGCGACAAGCTGACGAGGTGGGACGTCCGTGACGATTCGGGCGAGCCGCCGCCACTGGCTCAGGAGGTCATGTCCGGTTCCTCGGACCCCATGGCGATTCCGCTGGAACCTTTCGAGCGTCAGTTCCGGGACTTCGGCGACGCCGTCCGCAGCGGGCGCCAGCCGCTCGTTTCCGGCGAAGAAGGTTACCGCGCGCTCGAACTCGTCCTCGCCGCGTACCGCTCCTGCCGCGAAGGGCAAAAGGTCACGCTCGATGGCGGCCTCTGAGCGGTGTTCCTGGTGGCGCCTGCGGGTACCCGCTTCGAGCGCCAACCTGGGCCCGGGCTTCGATGCGCTCGGTCTTGCGCTCGGCCTGTATCTGGAATGCCGCTTTCGGCCCAGTGCTTCGCTGGCGATTCAAGCCTCCGGCCGGGATGCCGCACTCATTTCCGCAAACGAGGACAACCTGATCTGGCAAACGACGCTGGCTGTGGCCCGGTCGGTCCGGCGAGAGGTGGCTGGCATCGAGCTGGCGATTCGCAACGAGATCCCGATCGGTAAGGGGTTGGGGTCGAGCGCGGCGGCGCACACCGCCGGCGTGGTCATTGCCAGCGAGTTGCTGGGGCTCGACTGGGGCCCGGAACGCATCCTCGAGGAAGCGGCGCGGCGGGAAGGCCATCCGGACAACGTAGCGGCCTGCGTGCTCGGATCCGTCGTCGCTACGGCGGTCGATTCGAGCGGGAACGCGTGCGCCGTTCGGCTGGAACTTCCCGCGTCCGTCGGCGTGGCCGTGGTGGTCCCGGACTTCCGGCTCCCGACATCGCAGGCACGCTCCGTGCTGCCGGAGACATACTCTCGCAACGACGCGATCTTCAACGTCCAGCGCGCCGCTTTGCTGGTCGCCGCGCTTGCGGCCGGCTCCACCCGAGCCTTTCCCACGGCCATCGAAGACCGGCTGCACCAGCCCTATCGGCTGGGCCTCGTGCCAGGCCTGGAAGAAATCCTGCGACTGCGCGCCCCCGGACTGCTCGGCTGCTGTCTGAGCGGCGCGGGCCCTTCGATTCTCGTCTTCTTCGAGAACGGCTTCGAGGAGGTGTGCCAGCGCGTCCGCGACATTTTCCGTCTGCACGGCCGGGAGGCTCAGGTCCTGAAAACCGAGGTCGCGCGGCAGGGCTACGAATTGACGCGCGAGGTGTGTTGAGCCCATGCCGATCTCCCGACGGTGGCTGGAGCAGACGGGCTTGCCGGGCGCCGACCTCCGCGACTGTCCGGACTCGACCAAGCGCTTCCCGGACGGCGCGCAGTTCCGCATCGAAATTCCCTCCACGGAAGGCCCCCGTGCTCTGGCGGCGGTCCTCGAGGAGGCCCACAAGCGCAACGTGCCCGTGCACCGCGTCAGCCAGGGGAGCGGCATCATGCTTCTGCCGGAGCAGGAAATCGCCGAGATGCTTGCGCTGGGACGCCAGGCGGGCATCGAGGTGAATCTCTTCATCGGACCGCGCGCCACTTTCGACATCGGCGCTCAGGCCTACTCCACGGCAGGCAAAACACTCGGCCTGAGCCTCCGGGGCGCCGACCAGCTCGTGTATGCCCTGGAGGATCTGCGCCGGGCGGTTCGCCTCGGTCTGCGCAGCGTGCTGGTTTCCGACCTCGGGTTGCTGGAGGTGATCGGAAAGCTGCGCGCCGCTGGAGAACTGCCCCGCGAGCTCGTCGTCAAGACCTCCGTGATGATGGCCCCGGCCAATCCCGCGAGCGCGCGCGTGCTAGCACGCCTGGGCGCCGATACCATCAACATCCCTTCCGACCTGACCTTGCCGCAGATCGCCGCCATTCGCGCTGCCGTTGACGTCCCGATCGATTTCTACGTGGAGGCCCCGGACAACATCGGCGGCTTCATCCGTCACTACGAGATCCCCGAGTTGATCCGCGTGGCCGCTCCGATTTACCTCAAGTTCGGGCTGCGCAATGCACCGGATGTTTACCCGAGCGGGACGCACTTGGAACCCACGGTGGTGGCGCTCTGCCGGGAACGGGTGCGCCGCGCGGCCATCGCGCTGGAGATCATTTCGGCGTACTGCCCGGAGGCGGTCCTGTCGTCCCGTCCCGCGCCAGGGCTCGGCGTTCCGGCGCCGCCGGCTGTTTAGAGACGGCACGCTGTGAAACGCTGGTTGGTGAACACGACTGGGCAACCGGCAGGTACGGCTGCGCCGCGAACGACCAAGTAGTCGATTCCCAGGTTACGGTAGCGCCCGGACGCGAGCGCGTTCGGCCCCCCTGGCAAGGTTTGCTGCCACCGGCGCCACCACTCCAGGCCCAACTTTGGCAGGAAGTTGATCTGCCCGCCTGCCTTCCAGTCCACATAGACCGCCCGCAGCGACTTCGCCCGGAAGATTCCGGGATACAGCTCCCTTCCCGCATCCGGAAACAGGAAGACCGCCTCCTTGGGGGTGTTGTGTCGCGCCCAGCGGGCCAGCTCGTCGAGCTCCGGGCTGTCCAGCTGCGGGTAGTTGCGCACCTGCGCCACAAAAGGCAGCAGTGGGAACGGCAGCAGCAATGCGGCAAGGAAGGCGGCGCTTCGCCACTGCTTCAGCCGAGCGTGCGACCACGCCGCCAAACTCGCCACGGCGGCTAGCAGGACAACTACTGCCAAACGTCTCCGAATCAGCGGGCTGCCCAAATTCGGCAGAAGAAGCTGGAGAACTCGAGGGTGGGCGGGCACCGCGAACGCTATGAGCAACCACACCGCCGCCTCCCACAGCCTCCGCTCCGCAGCCGCTTTGAGACCTGCCGCAGCGCCGAGAATCACGGCGAATGCGGTCACGAAAAGCACGGCTCGCGCGGGCTGAATCTGCGGGATCAAGACCCATTTCATGCGATCGAGCAGCACGTACGACAGCGGCAGCGTGAGGATCCCCCAGAGGGGCATGCCCACAAGGAAGAACTTCAAGTCCTCGGAGGCATCTTTCCGCAGCCGCCAGAAAGCGGCCAGCGCTACGCCCCAAAGGAACACGTAGTGCCGGTACCAGTAGGGATCCCACATTCCGATCCAGTTGTAGGGCGCCCGCATGCGCTGGAGCTGCTCGAGCGCCGGCTCGATCTTGCCGAAAAACGGCTGCGGTTCGGTGACGCCGGGCTGAATCCGAGACAGCAACAGCATGCTCAGCACGGCGACGAGCAGCGGCGCGAGTCCCAGGATGTGCCGCGTCATGATCGCAGGCCGCGTGGGCCACAACGCCAGGCAGAAGTAGACCACCCAGAAAGGGATCGTCGTCGGGGCGTGGTAGAGAAACGCGAGCGAGGCTGCCAGGCCGGCCGCCAGATCGCGCCCTTGCGCCACGAAGCCTACGGCCAGCAGTAGCAAAGGCACGGCGAAACCGCGGGGCACCGGCTCGTACTCCACGGTGAGCACGGCCGGGCCGGTGATGGTCGCCCCCAAAGAAAAAATCGCCGCCACCAGCAGCGCCGGCCGCTGCGCGAGTCCTAGCGACGTGGCCATTAGAAACACGCCCAGCGTCCCCAGCGCGCGGAACAGTAACTGCTGGAGCACCAGCACAGCGTGAAAGTCCCACCCGGTTAGACGCCGGAGCGCCAGCGCCACCTCGTCGTAAATGGTGAAGGCGACGTGCGGCCGTTGCGCCAGAAGCTCCCGCGTGAACACGGTCCCATCCCAGTAGCGCTCCAAAATGGGCAGGTAGATCTGCGTGTCCGAGTAAAGATAGGTGTGGCCCGGAAAGAGGAAATACCCGGCCAGCGTGATCCAGACGAGGGCAGCCGCAACTTCCAAGCGCCGCAGCATTAGCGCGCCGGTGTCTTCTCCAACTGGCGCTTGGCCCAGACCCGCGCGGGATTCAAAGCCAGCGATTTCTCGAAGGCAGCCCTGGCCTCGGCGAATCGTTTCAAACTCCGCAGCGCGATGCCCATCCACAGATACGCGTCATCGGAGCCGGGGTCGAGCTCGGCCGCTTTCCGGAAGTCCTCGAGCGCCACTTCGGCGCCTCCGCCCATGGCGGCGGGCAAATAGTAATTCCCCACACCGCGGCTGACGTAGGCCGCGGCCGACTTCGGGTCCAGTTGCAAAGCGCGCTGGATCGCATCCCGGGCGCAGCCCCCGTACTTGAAGGCGCGCAACAGATCGAACGGCACCGCTTGGCCGCACAGGGTTCCCAGGATGCGGTGATGCTCGGCCACCGTGCCTGCCAGCTCCACCGCGCGCTGGGCCAAACGGATCCCCGCCTCCACGGCCTGCCGGGCCTTGTCCTTCTGACCGAGCTGCCAGGCCACCTCCGCTACGTAGGATGCGGCCACGGCGGCCCGATAGTGGGCTGCGGCGTCCTTCGGCCTCCCCGCTGCTTCGGCGGCGAGCGACGCGGCGGCGGCCTCGAGAGCGCTCAAGTCCTGTCGGTCGCGCGCCAGCCGCGCCTCGCCCAGGTTTGCGGCGCTTACGGCCAAGGCGCAGCCCAGCCCGAGCGCCAACTTCATAAGCCCCCAATTCTACCAGTCGAACGTCACGAGCTCCCCTGCCGCCAGCTCCGTGGAAAAGCGCCGCGTGACTGGTTGCGGTTTGTAGTCCGCATCCAGCCAAAACACTCGGCCCAGTTGCTCCAGCCGGCAGGACCCTTGCTGCGGCCAAGTTTCCGTGCCGTTGACGCGTCGCGGCGCGAGCAGGCACTCCAGACCCAGCTCGGCGATCCGGTCCGGCGTGGCGCCCGGGGGCAGCTCGACCGCGGTGCGCACCCAACCGCTCCGGCCGATGGCATAATCCAGGCGGCCTCGGTGCGAGGACCGCCAGCGCCGCTCGCCTTGCAGGCGGACGCGCACGGCCGCTGCCGCATCGCGAGCGTCCAGCTTCATTTCCACGTACAGATAGTTGCGCGGGTCGCCGATCTTTTCCCCCTCGACCTTTCCGAACGCCCGCAGTTTCCCCTCGCGCTGGAGCTCCTGCGCCGCGACGCGGTACAGCAGCGGCTCCTGATCCATCACTCGTTCTCGGGATCCGTCGCGCAAGTCCACCAGCCATGGGGCCAGTTGGTAGCGCAGCGTTTCTGGACCCGAGTCACCCACCATGTTGTTTTCCGTGATGACGTACAGCACGGGATGGCTTCCCTCGCGAACCCCGGCGAACGGAACCTCCTTGTGATCCCGCGTCTGGATTGCCGCCCGCCCGGCGCGCCCGTCCGGCGTCAGGTGCACGCGATAGACCCACTCGATATCGGTCGTGCGGCCCCAACGAGCCATGAGCGCTGGCGTGGGCGTTCCTCCATCTTCGTTCGAGAAGAGGATCGTGTACTGGAGCACCTCCTCGCCGGCCTCCTTGAAGCGCTCGCAGTACAGGACCAAAGGCACGTCGCTGAACCGGCCGAGTGTGTCCGGGCGGGCATAGACCACCGGGGCGTGCGCCACCACCCGATAGTCCGCGTCACCCGGACGGTACGGGAAGAATCGAGCGGACGCGATCTCCAGTCCCGCTCCCCCCGCCGACCGCGAGGCGTCGCGTTCGACGCGCACCATGTGCTCGCCGACCGGCAACTCACCGAGAAATACGCGATAGGGGAATAAATTCTCGCCCGCGAACAGAACCACGGCGTGGGCCGGTTTGCTAGAGACGGAAACCGTCGCCACCGCCGCTTCCCGTCCTGGTTTGGCGAAATCGGCTCCGGGAGAGCGCATGTGCAGTTCCGCCACCACTTCCGCGGGACGGTCCAGCCGAATCGGGAACGTGGCGGCGTGAGAGAGCACTGCGCAGGCGGCGACGAGCAAGCGCATCTTCCGAACGGAGGCTCTACAGGTACTTGCCCACGATCAACTCGAGCTTCTTCCGGGTCGCCTCCGGAATCCGGTCCCGTTGGGTGATGATGGCGTGCCGCAAGGCGGATCCGCACCCGCAGGTGCGTTCTTCCGGAATCTGCGCCACCGCTTCCACCACCACGCGGGCGGCGTTTTCCGCGTTCCGGTTCAAGTTGGAGATGATCTGCTCCACGGTGACGGCGTCGTGCTCCGGATGCCAGCAGTCATAGTCCGTCACCATGGCCACCGTGACATAGCAGATCTCGGCCTCGCGCGCCAGCTTTGCCTCCTGGAGGTTGGTCATGCCGATCACGTCCATGCCCCAACTTCGGTAGAGATTGGACTCGGCCAGCGTGGAGAACGCTGGACCCTCCATGCACAGGTATGTGCCCCCTTTTTTGGCGTTGACGCCCGCTGCGCGGCAGGCTTCGTAGACCACGTCGGACAGCTGCGGGCAAACCGGGTGCGCGAAGCTGATGTGGGCCACCAGGCCCTCGCCGAAGAAGGTCGAGGCGCGGCCCCGCGTGCGATCGAAGAACTGGTCGGGGATGACGAAGTCCAGGGGTCGGTGCTCTTCTTTGAGAGAGCCAACGGCGCTCAGCGAGATGATCCGCTCCACGCCGAGCGCCTTCATGCCGTAGATGTTGGCCCGAAAATTGAGCTCCGACGGGCTGATCCGGTGTCCGCGCCCGTGGCGCGCCAGAAACGCCACATCTTTTCCCGCGAGCCGGCCCACCATGTAATGGTCCGAGGGATCCCCCCAGGGCGTCTGGATAGCCACCTCTTCCTGCGCGGTGAATCCGGGCATCGAATACAGCCCGCTGCCGCCAATGATGCCGATCTTCGCCTTCAACTCAACCTCCTTCGATCAATTCGAGCAAGACTCCCCCCGTGGAGGCCGGGTGCACGAACACGTAGCGGTGCCCCCCGGCGCCGATCTGGGGCTCTCCCAGGATCCGAACTCCTGCGTTTCGGAGCCGGGCGAGCGTGGCGGCCAGATCCGGGACGCGCAGAGCCAGGTGATGTAACCCTGGCCCGCGCTTTTCCAGAAATCGGGCCACGACCGAGTCCGGCGCCGAAGCTTCCAGCAACTCCACCCGCGACGGCCCCGCCTCCAACATCGCCACCCGAACCTTCTCCTGGACGACGTCTTCGATGCCGAGCAGGCGCATTCCGAGCAGCTTCTCCCAGAACCGAAGCGCCTCGTCGAGCGAGGGAACCGCGACGCCCAAGTGATCCACCGGGAAACGGCCGAACGGCGAGGGCATGCGGCGTGGGGCGCCCCTGCGCGTGGCCGCCAGCTCGCGCACCGCCTGGATCAGTTCTTCGATGCCGGTTCCGTCCGTGGCCACGGTTCGTAGCACGGGCGGGCGCCGCGAATCGGGACTGTCCTTCAAGCTCAGCACGCTGCGAATCTCGGCCTCGACGCGTTCGGCGCCAGGCAGGTCCGCTTTGTTCACGACAAAGATGTCGGCGATCTCCATCACGCCGGCCTTGATCGCCTGGATGTCGTCGCCCAAACCCGGCACCAGAACTAGGAGGACCAGGTCGGCCACGCGCGCGATTTCGACCTCGTCCTGCCCGACTCCCACGGTCTCGATCAGCACCACGTCCTTTCCGGCAGCGCCGAGCAGTGTGGCCAGGTCTGCCGTGGCCTGCGCCAAACCGCCCAGGGAGCCTCGCGTCGCCATGGAACGGATGAACACACCCGGATCATTGTGGTGCCGCTGCATGCGGATCCGGTCGCCGAGCAGCGCCCCGCCGGAGAGGGGGCTCGACGGATCCACGGTGAGGATGCCGACGGTTTTGCTTTGCTGGCGCAGCCAGCGGGTCATCTGGTCCACCAGTGTGCTTTTGCCGGAGCCGGGTGGCCCGGTGACGCCCACCACCAATGCAGTCCCCGCCTGCGGCGACAGTTCCGCCAGCAGCGCCCGCCCTTCCGGCGTGCAGTTCTCCACTGCCGTGGCCGCCCGCGCCAGCGCCCGCACGTCCCCGCGACGGATCCTCTCAGCCAGCTCTAGCATGCGTCCTTGAGAATCTGCCGGGCGATGACCAGCCGCTGAATTTCGCTCGTGCCTTCGCCGATCGTACACAGCTTCACGTCCCGGTACAGTTTCTCCACAGGAAAGTCCTTGATGAAACCGTAGCCTCCATGGATCTGGACGGCTTCGCCCGCCGCCCGCACCGCCATCTCGGAAGCGAACAGCTTGGCCATGGAGGCTTCTTTCGTCATGCGCTGGCCCTGGTCGGCCAGCCGCGCCGCCCGATACGTGAGCAAGCGCGCGGCGTCCAGGGACACGGCCATGTCCACCAGCTTGTGCTGGATGGCCTGAAACTCCGCAATCGGCCGCCCGAACTGGCGCCGCTGGCGCGCATGCTTGACGGAAGCGTCGAAGGCTCCTTGGGCGATGCCGATCGAGAGGGCCGCGATGGATATGCGCCCGCCATCGAGCACACGCAGGCTGTCGATGAAACCCTGACCTTCGGCGCCCAAAAGCTGCGACGCCGGCAGCCGGCAATCTTCGAAAACCAGCTCGCCCGTCGAGGTGGCGCGCATGCCCATTTTGGCTTCCTTCTTGCCGAGCCGGAATCCGGGCGTGCCTTTTTCGACGATGAACGCGGAGATCCCCCTATGCCCCGCCGCGCGATTGGTGACGGCCATGGCCACGCACACGTGCGCTTCTTCCGCATTCGTGGTGAACGTCTTAGCGCCGTTCAAGACCCACTCCGAGCCTTGCCGGACGGCCGTGGTCCGGGTGCCCGCCGCATCGGAGCCGGCTTCGGGCTCGGTCAGCGACCAGCAGCCCAGCCACTCGCCCGAGGCCAGCTTGGGCAGATAGCGCCGGCGCTGCTCCTCCGTGCCCGCCAGGTAAATATGATTGGCGCACAGCGAGGTGTGAGCCGCCACAATCAGGGCCACCGACGGGTCCACGCGGGCCAGCTCCTCCAGAAGGATGCAGTAGTCGACGTAGCCCAAACCCGCCCCGCCGAGCTCCTCGGGAAAGATCGTCCCCAGATAACCCATCCGCCCGAGCTTCGCCACGACCTCGGAAGGAAACGTCTCTTCTTCGTCCCAGCGGCGCACGTGGGGAGCGATCTCACCTTCAGCGAATTCCCGGACGAACTTGCGGAGCTGAATCTGTTCCGCGCTGTAGTCAAACTCCATGCGGGGTCAGAACCGCACCCAGTCGTCGACGCCAGGCACCTCAGCCGGGCGGGCGGCCGCCGCCCGACCTTCCGCAGAGGCTCCGAGGAACGGGCAGGGTGCATTCTTGCGGGCACTGGCCGCTTCCATGATCCGTTTCCAGGCTCCTTCATCTTAGCAACTTCCTGCCCCTACCCAGTTAGCGCTTGCCCGGGGGGCCCACGCCGCACTAGGATCCTAAGCAGGATGAGGGTGGCTGGAATCGCCGGGCTTGCTTTCCTGCTCGGGGCGAATTGCGGCCCCAGGCCGGTCACGCTGGAGGAATACCACACGCGCCTGGTCACGCTTCCCGGCGGCCAG
Organism: Bryobacteraceae bacterium; assembly: GCA_025055455.1. Taxonomy (GTDB): domain Bacteria; phylum Acidobacteriota; class Terriglobia; order Bryobacterales; family Bryobacteraceae; genus JANWXD01. The sequence continues at coordinate 9,775 of JANWXD010000044.1, read as the reverse complement.
CGCATTCGCGCGGAGGTGATGATTCATCCCACCGACATGATGCGCGGCATGATGTTCCGCGACTCGCTCCCTCCGGACCGCGGCATGCTGTTCATTCATCCCGAACCTGGGCCGTACACTTACTGGATGTACCAAGTGAGAATTCCGCTCGACATTATCTGGATGGACTCCTCGCGCACGATTTTGGAAATTTCGGCCAACACGCCGCCCTGCTTGAAGCCCGCCAGCGAGTGTCCTCACTATGGCGGCAATCCGCGCACACGCTATGTGCTCGAGCTGGCCGGCGGAATGGCGGCCAAATACGGGCTCAAGGTTGGCGATACACTGAGCTTTTGACTTTCGCACCGCCACACCTCGAGGAGGGCTGCCTGCGAAGATGAATCGGGAGCAACTGCGCCAGCTTCTCGAGCAAGTCCGCTCGCGGAAGCTGAACGTGGAGGCGGCGCTCGAGCGCCTGCGCCATTTGCCGTTCGAAGATCTGGGGTTCGCCAAGGTGGACCACCACCGGGCCTTGCGCCACGGCATGCCGGAGGTCATCTTCGCCAAAGGAAAAACGCCGCAGCAAGTGGCAAGCATCGCCCGTTCTCTCTTCGAGCGCGCTCCGAATATTCTCATCACTCGGGCGGATCGCGAGACCGCCTCCCTCGTCAAACGCAAGTTCCGTCAGGCGGAATACTTTCCGCTTTCCGGCGCCTTGCGCATCTGGCGTGACCGCACCATACTCGGCAAAGGCACCATCGCGGTCGTGTGCGCCGGAACCAGCGACATCCCGGTGGCGGAGGAGGCTCGAGTGACGGCGGAAGTCATGGGCAACTCCGTCATTGCCATCCATGACATCGGCGTCGCAGGCATCCATCGCCTGATGAGTTACCGCCAGCAGCTCATGGAGGCCCGTGTGGTGGTGGTCGTGGCCGGCATGGAGGGCGCGCTGCCCAGCGTGGTCGGCGGCCTGGTCTCTTGCCCCGTGATCGCCGTGCCGACCAGTGTCGGCTACGGCGCCAGCTTCCACGGCCTGGCGGCGCTGTTGGCCATGCTCAATAGCTGCGCCAGCAATGTCACTGTGGTGAACATTGACAACGGCTTCGGGGCGGGCTACGTGGCCAGTCTAATCAACCGGAGCTGAACGGCCAGCTCAGGCCGTGCGAGCGGTCGCCTGGCGCGCCGCGGCCTCCTCGGCGAACACATAGAAGCCAAACAGCGGCTTCGGATCCCCACGGCCCCAACGGTTGACCTTCCATTGCGCCCGCAGGTATTTTACCTCGGGCGTCCGAGACAGGTCGAGCAAGATTTGATAGGTGCCGCAGTAGAACTTTTGCGGGAACGCCACCAGCGGCTTGGTGCCCCAGTTGCTTCGATCCACCGATCCCCAGACGGACACATCCAAACTTTCCTGCTCGATGATTCGCGTGATGCCCAGGGTCAGCAGTAAGAGCTTGCCTTGCGATGCGCCGAGTTCCAGCTCCGGCCCGGCGCCATCTTCCCGGATGATCTGTTCGGGTACCAGGAAACTGGGCAGCATTCCCACCTCCTCCTTGGCCGGTGTCTCTGCGAGCGATTATAGGTGTTTCCGCAGCCGGGCGCCTGCCTCTTTCAGCGTCTCATATTTCTTCGGGAAACAAAAGCGGACCATCCGGCTGCCGTCCCGCGGGTCGGCAAAAAAGCTCGAACCCGGTACGGCTGCGACGCCGACGCGCTCCACCAGGTGGCGCACAAAGGCGACATCATCGGGAAAGCCGAAGGTCGAGATTTCCGTCATCACATAGTAAGCGCCTCTAGGCCGGTGGCAAACGAATCCTGCCGCTTCGAGCTCCGCCACGAGCAGGTCGCGCCGCGCCTGATAGTCCCGGGCGAGCTGCTCGTAAAATTCCTCCGGCAGGGAAAGCGCCACCACCCCGGCCTGTTGCAGCGGCGCGGCCGCGCCCACGGTGAGAAAGTCATGCACTTTGCGGATCGAGTCGGTCAGATCCGGCGCCGCCAGCACCCAGCCCACGCGCCAACCGGTGACCGAGTACGTCTTGCTCAGGCTGTTGACCAGGATGCAACGTTCGCGCATTCCCGGCAGCGTCATCAAGGGAATGTGGCGCGCGCCGTCGTAAAGGATGTGCTCGTAGATCTCGTCGGTGATCGCCAGGGCGTCGAACTCACAGCACAGCGCTGCGATAAATTCCAGTTCCTCGCGCGAAAACACCTTGCCCGTGGGATTGTTCGGCGTGTTTACGATGATGGCTTTGGTGCGGGGCGTGAAGGCGCGGCGTAACTCCTCGGGGTCGAACGCCCACTCCGGCGGATGCAGCTTCACCCATCTTGGCGCGGCCCCGGACAGATGGGCGTCCGGCCCGTAATTTTCGTAGAACGGCTCGAAGATCACCACTTCGTCGCCCGGATCGACAACCGCCAGCAGCGAGGCGACCATGCCCTCGGTGGAGCCGCAGCAGACCGTGATCTCCCGTTCCGGATCCACCTCCAATCCGTACCAACGCCGGTACTTGGCGGCGATGGCCTCGCGGAACGGCTTGGCGCCCCACGTGATGGCGTACTGATTGAAGTCCTCGGCGATCGCCCGCTGCGCCGCTTCTTTGAGCGGCTCGGGCGCGCTGAAATCGGGCATCCCTTGGGCCAGGTTGACGGCGCCGTGCTGGAGGGCGAGGCGAGTCATCTCGCGGATGACCGACTCGGTAAAGCTCGCGGTCCGCGCGCTGCGAAACCGCTCGCGCTTAGCGCCAGGCGTGGATGCGGACGGACGTGCGGGAAGGACCACCAGTCGAAGGTACCTCGCGAGCCGAAGCGCCGTAAAGCCGCTGGTACATGTCCCGGTTTCGCAGCACGGACTGCACGTAGCCCCGCGTCTCCGACAACGGGATGGTTTCGATGAATTCTGCCGGCTCGCGATAGTCGTACCAGCCAAGCCATGAGTCGACGCGCGTCTTGCCGGCATTGAACGCCGCCAGCGCCGGCTCCAGTTGCCCGCTGTATTCGTCCAGCAGCTTCCGGAAGTAGTAAGTGCCCAGCCGCAAGTTATAGTCAGGCTGAAAGAGGAGAGACCTGCGGTAGGGAACGCGGAGCGTCCGAGCTAGTCGGCGCGCTGTCGCGGGCAGCACCTGCATCAAGCCGTGCGCCCTGGCGCGCGAGATCGCCCGGGGATTGAACTCCGATTCCTGGCGAATCAGTCCCGCTACCAACAGAGGATCCAAGCCGTGCCGCCGGGCGTGACGCTCGATCAGGGCACGGAACGGAAAAGGAAATGCCAGTCTCCAGAAGCGTTCCGGCGCCTGCTCCCAGTTGAGCGAGAGGTAGTCGGGAAACACTCGCTTGATCAGGCGCATGGCCCGGTCATGGGCGCCGCGGCCCGCCGCCAGTTCGGCCAGCGCCAGCGCCCGCGCCGGCGCGTCGCTGGTGCCCGCGACGTCGCAAAGAAGTTCTCCTTCGGCGAGCTCGTCCAGGGCGGCCCGAGCCAGCATTCGGGCCCGCTCGATCCGAATCCGGGTTTCGGCTTGGGGTTCGAAGGTCCATGTCCTCGACGCAGGCGCCGGCACCATGCCATCCAGCCCCGCGGAGGCCCCGCGCGCCGCCGCGGCCCGCACGCGTCGCTGCGCCACCGAGGCGTAATATTGATGCGGATAGCGCTCCGCGACAGCTCGATAGTGGGCTGCGGCGGCTGGGCGGTCGCCGCGTTGCTCAGCTAAGCGGCCCAGAAAATACAGCGCCGCAGCGTTCTTCACCGAGTCGGGAAAACGTCGAAGGTGCTCTGCCAGCAAACCCTCGGCCTGGGGGCTGCGCGCCATATATGCCGCCCAAGCCGTCCTCCAGTGGCAAGACGCCGTCCGCTCCGAGGCGGCGAACGATTCGTAACAGGCCCGGTACAAAGGCTCGTACGAGCCTGGGTCGTTGCGCAGCAGGTAATGATTGCCTGCCCAGATCAGCGCTTGGAGCCGCCACTCCGAGCGGGGATGGTTCCTGGCCAGTCGCTCCAGGCAGGCCTGCATGGTTTCGGTGTCGCCCAGGCGCCGGGCGCACGCCAGGACATAGTAAAGCCGTTCCGCCTCGGCCTCTGGTGACCTGAGCTCCAGCGCCTCCAAGCGACGGCGGGCTTCGGCCGTGCGGCCTTCGTGATAATCCACCGCGGCCCGGCGCACCTGCGCGACTTCGCGTTCTTGTCCGCCCAGCTCAGTGACCAGCAATTCGTACTCGGAGCGCGCGCGGGCGTAGTATCCTGCCTCCACGAGCTTGGCCGCTCGCCCGAGCATGGCTTGGGGCATGGGCGGGGGATACGAAGGACCCAGCGCCGCACGGATCCTTTCGAGCGCCGCGCCTGCGGCGGCCGATGCGGCATCGAGCGGATGCTCATAGTACACCCGCTGATAGAACACCGCGGCCTGGGCGAGCTCCCCCGCTGCCTCCAGGGCCGCCGCCAGCGCGGCGTCACCTTCGGGCTGCGGCAGACGCTCGTACCACTTGCGCAGCACGGCCACCGCCGCTCTGGGATCGCCAGCCTCGCCGTACGCTTTGGCGGCCAATAGTGCAGCCCTACCCGCCAGGGGCGACACGGGCGCCGTGCGCCATACGATTTCGAGCTCGGGGTGAACGGCAGCCAAGTTCTTTTGGGCCAAGCGCGCCGCCGCGGTGTAGTAGGCGACGTAATCCGCGAGCGGGCTCAAGCGGGTGCGCGCGGTTTGCAGGCGTGAGAGGGCGGCGGCGGTGTCGCCCCGTTCCGTTTCCGTGACGCCCAGGGCGAGCAAAGCCAAGGCGCCGCGGATGTCCGTGGGGTGTGCGGTCGCGTAGCGCGCGAGCGCCGCGCGCCGGGCCGGCGTAGGTGCCTCCCGGTACGCTCGCGCCAAAGACTCCAGGTCTTGGGCGGACACCCGCAAAAGCGCCGCAAGACACGCCAGCCCCGCCCAGCGCCACCACCGCCGCCAGCGGGCCCACCGTCGCTCGCTCGCACGTTCCGCCCGGCTAGACCAGCGGGCCCGGATAGTCCGCTCCCAACAGGGACTCGTCATGGTTGGCCAGCACGCTCACCAGTTCCCGGTGCAGGTAATCCACCATCGAGGTGCACGTCCCGAATCGTTCCCAATACTCCTCCCGCGCGCCGTCAATTTCGTTTTGCAGCTGCCCGTAGATGTTTCGGCTCCGGCGGCCCATCTCCACAGCCTGCCACCGATGGAGACGCATCGCCGCCACTCGGGCTCGGGCGAAGCGCTGCGCCTGCGCGTGCGCTTCCCGTTCCGCCTCAGGCAGTGCCAGCCACTGCTCCACGGCCCGATGGGGCGTCGGGATGGCGCGCACCGCGGCCGCGATCCAGGTCAGTAATTCCAGGGCGCCGACGTCCGCTGGCTCCTCCCGCCCCGCGACGAGCAGCACCGCCTTTTCCTTCGCACCCGCCAGAACCGGGAACAGATAGACCTTGACGCCGTCCGGCTGGCCGAGCGCCGTCGCCAGCGCCTCGGAGAGCTCGCCCGCGGTCGCTGCCGCAACGAGAGTTTGTCCCTCCAGCGCCTGAACCAGCGCGGGGGCGCTGCGGAGGGCGATCCGCATCGCCATGATCGCGTCGTGGGTTTCGCCGGGGAAACCGCGTGTTCCGACACAACGGAAATGCTCCCCTTCCAGCCGCCAGAGACAAACAAGACCCCCGCGTTCGGCCGCCGCGTCCAGGAGTGCGGCCAGCACCTCGTCCCAGCTGCCGGCTTGCCGCATGCGCCGGGCCGCGTGGTTGAGCTTTTCGGACACCTGTCGTTCCAGCTGACGGCCCAAGGCCACAACACGCCGGCTCCACTCTGCCCCCAAAGCCGCGGCCAGTTCCTCGAACCGCCGGTCCACCACCTGCGCGATGTGGTCCGGCCAGCCGGCGGCGAGTTGCTCTTCCACGCGCGCCACATGCATCCGCCAAGCGGCGTGCAGTTCCTCGCGCGCCCTCTCGCGCAGGTTCGCCAGCAACTGCCGCAAGTCTCCGGTCATGGACTAGCTGGCGATCCCCTTTCCTTCGACGATGGTCACGTAGCGGTCCAACGGCAGGTCGGTGAAACGGTCCACGCGCCGGCTGGGCAGTGGCCAACGGATCTCGAGCCAGTCGAGCTTTGTCGCTCGGCCCAGCCCGATGACTTCCCGGGGATCGTGCGAGGAAAGGTAACTGCCGCCATTGTTCTTCAGGCGGCTGCGCTTCACTCCGCCCACCGACCAGGTAATCCGCGCCCCTACGGCGTCCCGGTTACAGGTCGTTCCCTGAAGCCGGAGCCCCAGCCAGTGGTTTTGCCGCCCGGCGTTGTTTTTCAGCAGCAGCGGCGCCATGCCATTGTTGCCCACCACCACGTCGATGCGCCCGTCGTTGTTGTAGTCGCCGATGGCCAGACCCCGGGCGGGAAACATCTTCTCGAAGACCGGTCCGGCTTGATGGCTGATGTTGCGCAGGCGCTCACCTTCGTGTCGGAACAGCAGCAGCGGCTCCTTGTATTTGACCTGCGTCGAATACATTTCGATCATATCGTCGGGGTGACCGTTGGCCAGGAACAGGTCGATGAGACCGTCGTTGTCGAAGTCGAAGAACTTCAGGCCCCAGCCGCTCAACAGGCGCGTCGCCTGGGCAATGCCGTGCACGTGCGCGTCATCGCGAAAGGTCTCGTCGCCGTTGTTACGGTACAGAGAAAACATCTCCTGGTCCACGTTGGCGACGAACAGGTCCTGCCAGCCGTCGTTGTCGAAATCGGCTGCGTCCACGCCCATGCCCGAGCGGGCCTGACCGTTGGCGCTGAAGGCCACTTCGGCCGCCAGCCCCAGCTCCTCCCATCGGTTCTGGCCACGGTTGACGAAGAGGAAATTCTGCACGGTATCGTTCGCCACGAACAGGTCCATCCATCCGTCGTTGTTGATGTCGGTGGCGACCACGCCGAGCGCCTTGCCCAGGGCCCGCGCCACGTCCGTGCCGCGGCTCACCTCGGTGAACGTGCCATCGCCGTTGTTATGGAACAGCAGGCTCGGAGTGGGCTTGAAGACCCGCGGAATGCAGTAATACTTGCGCCCCAGCCGGTTGTCGCCGCAGAAAACGTTGTTTTTGAGGCTGAATTCGACGAAGCTGCACACGAACAGGTCCAGGAGGCCGTCGTTGTCGTAGTCGAACCACACCGCGCTCGTCGTCCAACCGCCGATCGCCAGCCCCGCCTTCTCCGTGACATCCGTGAAGGTGCCGTCGCCGTTGTTGTGATAAAGAGTGGGCCGCCCGTAGGCCGTCACGAACAGGTCGGGATAGCCGTCGTTGTCGTAGTCGCCCACGGCCACTCCCATGCCGAAGGCGGTCGTCCGGGCCACGCCCGCCTGGTCGGCCACGTCGGTGAATGTCCCGTCCCGGTTGTTCCTGTACAGCGCGTTCTTGAGCGGCGTCTTGGGCTGATAAAAGTCGCACGGACCGCTGTTGACGAAAAAGATGTCCATCCAGCCGTCGTTGTCGAAATCGAGGAACGCGCAGCCGGGGCCGAGGGTCTCCGGCAGATACCGCTCCTCGGACATGGCGTTCTCGTGCACCCACCGGATGCCGCTGGCCGAGGGCGGTACTTCCTCGAACAGCGGGGGATCTACCGCGCGCCCACGCGGAACCAGCGCGCTGGCGCCTAGGACCATCAGCCTCAGCGCCGCTCGGCGGCTCAGTGTCGGGACCCGCATCCAACTCTCGATTTTCGCGCGAAACGGATTGCCCGTGGCCGAGGATCAAGCCGGAAGAGCCGACCGCCGCATATCCTCCCTCGAGCTAGCGTGGCGGTGCTTCGGACCGATTCGCTTCCGTTGTGTCCCCTTCTTTCTGTGCGGTCAATTTGCGCACGATCGCTTGCTGGCGGTCACCATCCGCTTTGCGCTTCAAACGGTAGTAGACGCGCGCCAGCGTGACGTGCGCCTCCACAAAGGACGGAACGTCGGCCACCAATGCTTCCAGCATGCCGCGCGCTTCGTCGAGCCGGCCCAGGTCGGCGTAGAGCGCCGCCAGCTGATAGCGCGCCGCGGGAGACTTAGGCCGCACGCGCAGCGCGTGCTCCAGAAGCGGCCGAGCTTCTTCGAGCTTTCGCTCCTGACGGAGCAGCGCCCCAAGGTTGAGGTTGGAATCGAAATCGTGAGGATTTTTCTCGAGCTCCCGGCGAAACTGCCGTGCGGCCCCCTCCGGATCCCCGGTCTCGAGCAGCGCTAGGCCATAAAACGCATGCACCGAAGGGAGAGCCGGGTTCAGTTCCACGGCGCGGGCGAAGTGTTTCCTCGCGCCCGGGTGGTCGCCGCCCATGCGGAGAATGCTGCCCAGCAGCAGCTCCGCCTCGGCGGAAGGCCTCTGTCCCAGGATTCGCTCGATGAACCGCTGCCCCAGCTCGGTCCGGCGATCGAGCACATAGGCCATGCCCAGCAAGTAAGCAAACGCGCGGTCTTGTGAGAAATCCGCCTCACGGGGCGCCAATAGCTCGATGATCTTTCGGTATTCTCCTTGGCGCAGGTAGCAATCCGCCAATAGGAGAACCGCGCGGCTGTCGCCGGCACGCGCCGCGACCAAACTCTCGAGTTCGCTCACGGCCGGCTCGAATTGGGCGGACTTGTAATAGGCCAGCGCCAGATTCAAACGGACTCCCGCATGGCCCGGGGCTGCCGCCAGAGCCTCGCGATATCGTCGAATCGCCTCCTCGTAGCGGCCGAGACTGGCCAACGCTGCCCCAAGATTGGAGAGCGCAAGAAAATGGGACGGTCGCTGGCTCAAGTACTGCTCGTAGCCGGCAATCGCGTCCTGCAGACGGCCGGCTTGATGAAGCTCGATGGCCCGCTTCAGCGTCGCTTCCACCGAATCCGGCTGGGCCAGGACGCACACGCCGCCCAGCCAAACCGCCAACACCCTCAGCCTCATCGGGTCCTACTGCGGCCGGACGGATTCCTCCGCTAATCGGCGCAGGCGCAAGAACGCTTGCCGCTCCCGTTCTGCCTCCTCTTTGCGCCCGGCCCGCGCATAAGCAGAGGCCAGCGCAAACCGCGTCTGCAAGCTGTCCGGCGCTAGCGCCCGCGCCCGTTCCAGCGCCGCAATCCCCTCCGCCAAGGCGCCGGTCTCCACCAGGAGCCGTCCCAACGCGTTTTGCGCCGCGAACGAGTTCGGATACGCCGCGGCGGCTCGTCGGGCGTACGACAGACCTTCTGCGGGACGGCCCTGCCGCTGCAACTCCAGTGCGAGGGCCACCAGGGCAGGTAAGTGATCCGGAGATCGTTCCAGCTCCCGTTCGAGCTCCTTGACGGCTTCCTCCGGTTTGGAACTCAACAGAAACGAAGCGTAGAGGTAATGCACGTTCGGTGCGTTCGGATAGCTCTGCAACAGTGTCCGGAACGCCTGCTCGGCCTCTTCAGGGCGGCGCGCCCCCACGGCGTAGGCCGCTTTTCCCGCCAGCCGAATCAGCTCCCGATCCGCCGGGGGCGCCTCCGGAGGCAGCAGCGGGCGCCGCAGCGCTGCCAGACCCGCTGCTTCAATCAGGGCCGGGCTGTCCACCCCCTGTTGGGCCAGCGTTGCAATCACCCGCAGCGATTCCTCGAAGTGCTCATGCCGCGTGAGCAACAACGCGAGGTGGTAGAGACTGACGCGCTCCAGTTGTGCATTCCCGCCGAAACCTAAAGCGCGCGCCTGCCGCAGGTGCGCCAAGGCGAGTTCGTAGTCTCCGGTCTGGTAGAGGCAGAGCCCGAGGAGCGCGTGCACCGGGCCGGCCTTCGGCTCCAGCGCCAGCAAGCGCCGCAGCGGGACGCGCGCCTCGGCATACCGGTCGAGTTCGTAAAGCGTTGC
>JANWXD010000043.1 GCA_025055455.1 Bryobacteraceae bacterium | reverse complement strand
CGCTCGCGCCGTTCGGGGACCCACCACTCCGTCTGCCAGAAGCCCTTCGCTTCGCTGGAACGCTAGCACGGCGGCTTCCGTTGCCGGCCCAAAGTGACCGTCGATGCGGCCGGGGTTGAACCCGAGACTTTTCAAACGCTGTTGAACGGTCCGGACCGCACCTCCTCTAGACCCCAGTCTGAGAGCCTTCATGGTGCCGCTTCCGGTTGACGGTTGAGCTTCACTCTCCTCCTCCCGGGTAACACGAGGCAGCACGGCCTCCCCGCGGCGCGTCAGGAACCTACCGGTCTTTCAAACAATTGCCAGGTGGTCGACCGCGTGACCGATCAAAATTCGTAGACCTGCCCTTCGATGCCAGGCAGCACTCTGACTCGAGTCTGGCGGGCCATGGCGGCCGCAAGAGTTTCGGCCTCTTCGGGGGAGCGACTCGGAGGGTGATGGACGAGCATGACGGCTGAAATTTGGGAGCAACGGACCAGTTCCGCCACGGCGCTGAAGTCCGAGTGGCCCTTGGCGGCAGCCTCCCCGGCGGTGTCGTCGTACGTCCACACCTCGTGCAGCAGCAGCCGCACGCCGCGGAGTCGCGACGCCAGACTCGGATCGGCCACGGTGTCTGTCAGATAGGCCAGGTCGTCACCGAGACGCATTCCTACGGATCCGCCCGGATGAGCTTGACGCCATAAGTGCGCCTCCCAGGCCGCGACGCGGCTTCGTTCTTCGCGCAATGCTTCGATAGCGACGCCGAAGCTGCGCCACGAGGAAGGGAACAGTGGCGGCGCCAGAAGGCGGTCGAGCGCGTCCTCCGGTTCGGCATCCACCAGCGGAGGCGCGGGCGCGTAGATCCGGAGACCGCCCCGGGCCCAGACCGCCGGCAGATACGCCAGGCCCACGACGTGATCCAAATGATAGTGCGATACCACGACGTTCAGCATGGAGTACGGCCGCAGAAGCTCTTGGATCTGCGGCTCGAGCAGCCGGCTGACGCCCGTGCCCGCGTCCAAAAGCAGTGCCTGTTCCGGCCCCAGCACCAGGAAGCTCATGGTGTGGCGGCCGTGCGAAGGGAAGTACCCGTTGGTACCCAGCGGAACGATGCGAGCCATGAGCGTGGCTCCACCGATTGTGTCACGGCCGGGGTGCCGTCCGCCCGCCGCTATTTCTTTGTCTTTTTCCGGCGCGCCTTCCAGGCCTCGCGGAAGACGGGAAGAAGCGACACGAAGATGATCGACAGAATGACCTTCTCGAAGTGCTGGCGGACGAAGGGGACACTGCCGAGCTGATAGCCGAGCAGAGTCAACGAGGTCACCCACCCGATGCCGCCGAAGACGTTGAACGCCAAGAACCTCGGGTAACCCATCTGCGCCACCCCGGCGACGAACGGAGCGAAGGTGCGAATGATCGGAATGAAGCGAGCGTAGATAATGGTCTTGCCGCCGTGCTTTTCGTAGAAGGCCTTGGTGCGCAGCAGGTGCTCCTGGCGGAAGAAGCGGGAGTTAGGATTCTGGAAGATGACCGGGCCGGTGCGGCGCCCCAGAGCATAGCCGACTGCGTCCCCGATGATTGCGGCCGCAATCAGCACGATATTGACGGTGACGATATCCAGTTTGCCGGCCCCGGCCACGACGCCGACCGTGAACATCAGCGAGTCGCCCGGGAGGAAAAACCCGACGAGCAGCCCGGTCTCGGCGAAGACCACGGCGAACAGGAGCGCGTATCCGAGCCAGCCGGTCAGCGCCGTGGTCAGCAGATGGATCAGGCGGTCGGGGTCCGTCAGGGTGCGGATAAAATCGAGGAGGGCTTCGATCATTCGGGACGCTTGTGCCGCGGAGAGTCCTCAGCCGCGGTAGTTGGCCACCAGGCGGTTGATAACGTTCTGATGGATCTTGATCTTGCCCTCCCGGATCAGGCGGTCCCGCACGCTTTGCTCGAACAGCTCGTTGCGCTCACGCGCCTTTTGGCTCTTGAGCGACTGCACGATCTCGTCCCGCTCGCCCGCCAGACCACTCATGTCGGCCGGGATCTGCTCGACGATCTTGCAGACGAAGCGTTTGTCCTCCACCGCGACGGGGCCGAAAATCTCGCCCGGCCGCCCTTTGAAGGCTTGCTCGAGGTAGGCGGCCGATCCGAGCCCGTCGGCGGCGCCCGTGCGGGCAAACGCCTGAGTCTTCTTCCACTCCAGGCCCATCTGGCGCGCCGCCTTTTGCAAGTCCCCGGTCGCCCTGGCCTGTTCCAGCAGCTCGCGGGCCTTCTGCTCGACGAGTTGGCGAAGTTTGTCCTGGGTCAATGTTTCCCGGATCTGCGCCTCGACCTCGGAGAGCTCCGCCTGGCGGGCCGGAACCACCGCTGTCACGGCGGCCACGACCAGCTTGTTGCCGGCGACTTGCACCACAGGGGTGACCTCGCCGGCGCGCAGGGGCAGCAGCGCTTCCTCGAGCTCCCGGCTCCGGCCGAGTTGCGGAATCGGATCGCCGGCCGCGGCCGGCGGAACCCGCACGAACTCGATGCCCAGTTCCCGCGCGATGCGCTCGGCGCCGCGGGGATCCTTTTGTAGCGCGGCGCGCGCTTGGTCGGAGAGCATCTGCATGCGGTCGTAGACCAACTGGCGCTTGCGCTCTTCGGCGATCTGATCTCGCACCTCCGCGAAGGGCGTCAAACGCGCCTCCTGTTTGGCGAGCACTTGCAATATGTGGAAGCCGTATTCGGTGGACACCACGTTGCTGACTTGGTTCGGCTTCAGCGTGAAGGCCGTTTCCTCGAACGCCTTGACGGTTTGGCCCCGGACGATCCAGCCCAGATCGCCGCCCTTGGCGGCCGACCCGGGATCCTCGGAATGTTTGCGCGCCAGCTCAGCGAAGTCCGCTCCGGCGCGGATTTGTTTCAGCAACTCCTCCGCCCGGGCCTTGATTTTGGGAGCCTCTTCTTTCGGCTTATCGGTGGTCTTCAACAGAATATGGCGGACGTGCACGCGTTCCGGCGTGCGGTAGGCTTCGCGGTTGGCCTCGTAGGCGCGGCGCAGATCTTCTTCGGGGATGCTGACCGAGCGCGCCACCGCGGCTTCGTCGATAACCAGCATGTCGAAACTTCGTTTCTCGGGGATGCGGTAGGCCGCCCGGTTCTTCTCGAACTGCTGGCGGATTTCCTCCGGGGCTACCCGAATCTCGGCCCGATACCGTTCGGGCGCCACGGCCACGTGCTCGATGACGACCTTGTCGTGGCGGCGCCGGAACTCCTGTTCGACCTCCGCCGGGGAGACGACGACGCTTTCGGCCACCAGCCCCTGAAGTTTGGTGAGCAGGAGCTGCTTGCGCAAGTTGGACTCGAACTCCGGGATGGTCAGATTTTGCTGGGCCAGCAGGTTGGCGTAAACGTCGCGGCCGGCGAACCGGCCCCCTTCGAATAATTGCGGGAAGATGGACTCGATCGTCGTGGCCAGCTCGCGCTCGGAGACCGTGAAGCCCATCCGCTGCGCCTGATAGGCGATGGCCCGCTCCACGACCATCTGGTCGATGAATTGGGGCACAAAGACGGGCACCATATCCGGGGGAATGGCTCGACCCCGGATCTGCATCTGGATGGTGCGTTGCACGTCCAAGATCGTGAGGACTTCGTCGCCGATCTCGGCAACGGTGGTGTCACCGGCTTGCAAGTCTGTGCCCCATCCGGGGATGAGAGTGATCACCAGCGAAAGGGCTACTAGCATGAGCAGGGCGCCGAGAAGGAAACGAACGGCCCGGGCCCGGCTCCGAAACAAATCGAACATGGGTACCAGTCTCCTGCGTGCGGGAAGTTACCAGTATAGCTCGGGGAAGCGCCGGAGCGCCGGTCGGAGGGGACCGAGAAACCGCGGCCGTGCCCAGGATCTCGTCAGGGCATGGGCGGGTTGGTGAAGGTGGTCAAGCCCCGGTAGATCCATACGCCCGCGATTACCAGCAATAGCGCCGCCGAAGCGATCCCGAAGCCTTTCATCCAGCGTTCGAGTCGTTCGACCTTGGAGATGACCTGTTGCATCTCCTGCGCCATTTTCTCTTCGGCGGGATCGAGGAAAATTTGATTTTCTTCCCGCATGCCGACCAGCGCGCGCCAGATGCCCAGCACGATCAGGATCGCAGTGATGATGCCCCAGAGGATCAGCAAGATGGTCAGCGCCGACATCAGCCACCTCCGTCAGGATGTTCCGATTCCCATGCTGCCTGCACCCAAGTGGGGAAGTCAAGAGCCAGCGGCTCCACCCCGCGCCCTGTGGTAGACTGGCGAAAGAGGCCAGGCAATCCCGCGCGGCCTCTTGCGGGCGCGTAGCTCAACTGGCAGAGCAACTGACTCTTAATCAGTAGGTTGGAGGTTCGACTCCTCCCGCGCTCACCACCGAGACTCAGTCACCTGCCCACCGAGGCACGCACCTGCGTAGCAGCGAATTTGTAGACGCTTGGCAGCTCAGAACGCCCACCCTCCTGTCCCAGCATAGCTCCGACAAAGCACCGCGCAGCGAGGTGGCTCGTTTTGCGGTACCGGAAGCCCGGCGTCGCTTGCCAAGGCCGCGGCTCGGGTCTGTGGGGTCGAAATGGCATGAGGCTGCTGGCTCGAGCGCACTCTGCGTGGGCAGCGGGCGGCCTGCGACAAGCCGCTTGTGAGGGCGAGTTAGGCAGCACCGATTGACGCGAAGGCCGTCTTGAGATAAAATTCGGCCCAATCTGCCTCGCGGAGGTGGAAATGGCGGAGAATTCCGCGCGACCAGTGCTGGTGATCTTGCTGGTCGGAACGAATCCTCTCCCGAATTTTCTGACGGTTTGCGCGCTGCGGCCACGAAGGATGGCCCTGGTCTATACTGAGGAAACCGAGAAGACCGCAAATCGCCTCGAGCAGTGCGTCAGAACCCGCGAGTCTGGGGTGGAAGTCAGGAAGGTTTGGATCCCAGATGCTGCTTCGGCTCGGGAAGTGGCGGATCGCGTACGCGAGTTAGTTTTGGAGCACAGCCGATCCTGGCGCGTCGTTTTGAGTTACACCGGCGGTACGAAGGTCATGGCTGCCCATGCGCTGAACGCTTTCTACAACGCCGGCGGGAAACGCGAGGATTCCTGTTACTTGGAAGACGGCGGTCCAGACGGGAGTCCGAGACTCCGTTTCGACGACGGAACTTGCCGCAAGTTGACCGACTGTGACGCTCCGCCTCTGTCGTTCGAGACTCTGCTCGCGTTGCACGGGGCGCGTCTCCAGAGACGGTCGCCGCGCCAACCAGCCCCGACGCTACGCGACGTGGAGGCTCTTGCCCGATTGGTCCTGAATGATCCTTCCGTTGCCCGGCGCCTGTATGAGGGGATGAGAGAGACCTTCGGGAGCGAGTCCGATCCAAGGAAATTGCTCGCGCGACCCTTCGATCCCCGCGACTACGAGCTCGAGCTGAGCATCGGGCGATTCCCAACCGCCGCTCACATCGAGAGTTTTTCAACCAAAGGCGAGCGGGAATCCTGGTTCGAGCAATGGCGGCATTTCATCGGTGGCGGATGGTTGGAGGATTGGGTCGCGGCGCGCATCGAGGAAGCTTGTCCTCTGGGGGATGCGGGGCAGGAAGTGGTTCTCGGTTTTCAGGTGTTCCGGGGAGAGCGTCAAAGCCAGCTCGAGGTTGACTTAGCGGTCGTTCGCAAGCACCGCTCCTACTTCGTTTCCTGCACGACGGCCCAGGACAAGGCATGCTGCAAGCAAAAGCTGTTCGAAATCGCCGTGCGCGCGCGACAGTTGGCGGGTGACTTGGCGCGTCCGGCGCTCGTATGCCTGGCTCGAGGGCCCACGCTTAGCCGACTGCGGGACGAGGTGGATGGCGAGACCGCGCCAGGCGGGGCGTTTCGGGTCGCCGGCGTCGCTTCGGTCCACGTCTTCGGCTTGGAGGATCTGCGCGCTTGGAATGGCTGGCAGGGCGCGCCGTCGAACTTGGAAAGCCTCCGGTGGTGGTTGGACAGTTAAGCATGCCTGTCTTGACGGGTGTGGATTTGCTTCGTATTCAACAGTATGTGTTCGGATCGAATCGCCTCCGCGATGTAGCGGCCGCATCCTTGGCGGTGGAGCTTGCGACCGACCGCGGCGCTGGTCTCCACCTGCCCGATGAAAAGATCGTCCTTGCGGCTGGCGGCAACGCTGTGCTCGTCTTCGAAGGCCTGGAGGAGGCGCGCCATTGGACCGCTGGCTTCACACGGCGCCTCGAGGACACGCTCGCCCCCGATCTCGAGGCAGCGGTGGTGCACCGCGAATTCGCCCCGGGAGGACTCGCGCAAGCCTGGCTGGAGCTCCAGGACGACCTCGCCGGCGAAAAACTCGCGCGACGGCCCAGCGCGCCGCAGCTCGGCCTTAGCGTCACCGCCGCTTGCGCCTTGACCGGGCGGCCGGCGGTCGACGTGGATGAAGAGGGCACAGTCCTCGGCCGGCGCTACGCGATCTTGCGGGAACACGTGGGCTCTCTGAGGGACCGCTGGAAAAATTTCCTGCCGTCACGGTTGGACGAGGCTCCGGGTTGGCGAGCCGAATTTCCTCTCCAGCTCGATGAGCTCGGCCGGACCAGGGGCGAGACCAGCCTCGTCGGGGTCGTGCACGTGGATGGCAACGGCGTTGGTCACCTCATCCAACACTGGTTGCAGCGCAAACGTGGAGCTCGCGACGACGACGTGAAGCGGGAAGCCGGTGAGTGGTCCGGGGATTTGTGCCTCCTCAGTAAGGCAGTTTTTCGTGCGCTGGTTGCGAGGATCGCCGCCCGCGTGGCGGTGAACGCGAAAGAAAACGTTCCGGAGCTCACCGGAGAGCCCGAGGAGTTAAAGTTCCCGTTGGCAGTACAGCCAGCACGCACGGTCTACCTGCCCCTGCGCCCGATCGTGCTCGGGGGTGACGACTTGACATTCGTTTGTGACGGCAGGATCGCCTTGGACTTGGCCGCCGCAGCGCTGCGCTCGTTCGAGCAGCAGCCGGTGCGCCATCTGGGGACGGAGGGCTCGGACATCCATCTCACGGCCTGCGCGGGTGTCGCCATCGTGCGCAGCCATACACCGTTCTACCGGGCTTACGAGGCGGCCAAGATGCTTTGCGCTTCGGCGAAGAAAGCGCGCCGAGAGGTCGACGGGGACGAGGCTTCGAAAGGGAGCTGGCTGGATTGGATGATCGGCTTCGATGGGCCGCTTGAAACGATCGAAGACGCACGGCAGGCTTACCGCACCGATCATGGCGAGCTTTCGATGCGTCCCTACCCGGTGACCGTACCATCCCGCGCGGGAACCTGGGGTTGGCTCGAGGAGGAGGTGCTGGGCCCGGGGCCACCGGGGCGACGCGAGGAAGGGTTCCGGGGCCATCCCAATTGGGTGCGGAGCCGGAATCGCGTCAAGCAACTGGCAGGCTTAGCCCGGTCCGGTGGCCAAGAGGTGAAACGGCAGTTAGCCATGTGGCGCGCCAGCCAACGCGACCTCAGGCTGCCGGGTGGGTTGGATGACACCGGATTTGTCGGCGGAAAGACGCCGTTGTTGGATGCGATCGAATTGATGGATGTGCACCTGCGGTTGGCACAGCTGAGGACCGGGAGGGAGCAGGGCCGATGAGTCTCCGCTCGCCGACGTTCTTGCGGATCGAATTGCTTTCCGATGCCACCTTCAGCCCCGGCCACGGCACACCCGGCGTGGTCGATATCGAAGTGGCACACGACGACTGCGGGCTGCCGTTCATTTGCGGGCGCACTGTGCGCGGCCTACTGCGCGACGCTTGGCTTTCCATGCACCCCTACTTCCCCGAACTGGCGCCTGCGGCGGCGCGGGTGCTGGGCCGCAACCGCGCACTGGAGGAGTCCTGCCGGCTGCGCGTGGGCGATGCTGTGCTGCCTCAGCGGGTGCGCCAGGCCGCACGGGCGGCGGTGGAGCAGCGGGGCCGCACCGGTTTGTCGTCCGAAACCATTCTCGGCGCGCTGACCAGCATCCGCTATCAGACCGCTGAGGATCGGGAGACGGGAGCGCCCGCCGAGGCCACGCTACGGTCCTCGCGCGTCCTTCTGCGGGGCTTGTTTTTCGACGCCCGTCTGAGGTGGCTCGACAGTTACTCGCCAGGTCCGGACGATCTGCGTGTGCTGGCGCTGTGCGCGCTCGCTACGCGGCATGGCGGCTTACTGCGCAACCGGGGACGGGGCCATCTGCGCGTGACGCTCGATGGCGATCTCGAGCTCACGCGATGCTGGGCACGAGGTCGTGCATGAATCCTACAGCGGCGCCGCGGTACTTGACCTACCGGCTCACACTGGAGTCGCCTGTCATCGTCACCGAGCGTCAAGGCGATCCCAATAGCGCGGGCACCCGGCCGTATGTGAGCGGCAGCGCCGTCCGCGGCGTAGTGGCGCGGCGGTTGCTCGCGGCGGGCGTCCAGCCCGATAGCGACGACTTCCGCCTGTTCGTACTTTCGGGCCGGGTGCGCTACCTGAACGCCTATCCGGAACTCGAGAATATGCGCGCGCTGCCCACGCCGCTGTCTTGGCGAGTGCGGAAAGCCGACCCTCAAAGGGGCTGGGATCTGGCTTATCTTCCGCCGAAGGCGGCGACGGTGGAACTCGGCGACGAAACGCGCCGATGGCCCGAGGAGCAGCTTCAGGCGGTCGGGGCTCCCTTCGTAAGTCCGAGCCTCGCCGGGGACGCGTGGCTCGTGGCGACGCCGCGCGTGAAAGCTCGCATCCACCACCAGCGCGATCGCGTGAAGGGACGGGCATGGAAGAATGCCGAGGGTTCTCGCGGTGCAATTTTCACCTACGAGTTCCTCGAGGCGGGCCAGCGACTACGGGGCGTCATCCAGCTGATGCCCGAGGCGGCGGGCTGCGAAGCCAAGTTGCGGGAGTTGTTTTCGGGCCCAACTGCGATCGGTCGCTCGCGACGTGCCGGCTACGGCGCCGAGGCCCGCGTCGAATTCCTCGATACGCTGGGGCGTGAATACGCGGGTGCGCACGCGCTCCTCGACCGCGGGCTTCGGAGGGGAGACAGGTTCCGGATCTTGCTGGTGTCGCCCTGCTTGGTTCGTGATCCTGCCACAGGACAGATGGATCCGCCGGCTTTCGAAAAGCATTTGCGCGAGCGGTTCCCGGGGTGCTTCGACTTCGACTGCCGCTGCTGGGGTTTCGAAGTGGCGGGAGGGTTCAACCAGAAGTGGGGCCTCGAGCTTCCGCAGGCTTTGGCGGTGCGGGCCGGCTCTGTTTGGATGGCGCACGCGCAGCGCGACCTGCCGCTCGATGAGCTGCTGCGGCTCGAACACGAAGGAATCGGCGAGCGCCGCAGCGAGGGGTTCGGACGCCTGGTCCTGCTTGCGGACGAGGAGGCCGGCGAGCAGATCCGGCTGGGCGTGCCGAGCCGACCGCGGCCCGAAGAGCCGGCGTCACCGCCTGCGGACAAGGCCGATGAGTTCTTGCTCGACCTGCTCGAGCGGCGCATCTTGCTCGAAGGGGCGGAAACGGAACTGCGTCGCGCGGCTTGGGAGCTCGCCGAAGGTGCGACCGGCATCCCGTCGAGAGCCTTGCTCGGACGGATCCGGACCTTACTGCGCGAAGGACACGACGAGGCGAGGGCGGCCGCGGCGCTCGCCGAACTGAAAAAATGGACCGCCGACTGGAGCAACAGTGACAAGAGGGCGGCCGAGCAACTGAGGGAATGCCGGGTGCAGGGCGCGCCATTGCTCGACTTGCTGGATTCCCTGACGGGGGAGGGAGCAAACGACCGCGTGGGCAGGCTCGAGCGGGCCGTCGGCCACCAGGCGCAACTAGCCGCCCTCAGCGAGAGGCGATATCTTCGCACGCCGGAGTCCGCGCGTCATGTCCTGGCGCGCCACGGAGCGGTTCTGTCGGTCGTGTTCCTCGACGAACTTATGAACGCCCTGGCCCGCAAGAGCGCAGAGAGGTGACAGGATGAATGAGTCGACCGGAGCGCTGGATGACGCCATGGAGCCTCGGCGGATCACCGCGCGCTGGGTGATCCAGGGAACGCTGACGCTGGAATCCGCAACGCACCTACGTGGGGAGCCGCGCGGGGCGGTGGACATGCCGGTGCTGCGCCACCCGCTGGACGGGCGTCCTCTCCTGCCCGGGACAACGCTGGCGGGTGCGCTGCGCTCGGCGCTTGCGGATCGCCTCGCAGGTTACCGTACCGAACCCGGGGAGGAGGCCGCCCAGATCGCCGCGCTTTTCGGCGGCGCGCGTGGAGATGAGATGGGGTCGCAAAGCCCGCTGGTGGCCTTCGACTCGCTCGGCGAGCTTCCCGAAGGATTCCAGGTGGAAATCCGCGACGGCGTGGCCATCGATCCCGAATGGGGCGTAGCCGAAGCCCACAAGAAGTTCGATTTCGAAGTGCTGCCCGCCGGAACCCGGTTTCCGGCACGCGTAGATTTGGTCCTCCCATCGCCCGACGGCTACTCGGAACAAGAACTGCTGGCGCTGCTGGCTGCGGCGCTCGACGCCTTCAGCGACGGCGAGGTCAACCTGGGCGCGCGACGTGCGCGAGGGCTGGGCAAGGTCTCGGCTTCATGGCGTGCAAAGCGGTTCGACTTGACGACGCCGGGGGGCTGGATGGAATGGCTGCTCAGCGAACACGAAAATCCCGTCGGCGAGGGGAGCGATTTTCAGGGGGCGCTCGAGGCCATCCGCGCCGCTTGCCCGGAAGGGCTAACGGTCGGAGAATACCACTCGGACCGACGGCAGCGGATCGTCATCGAAGTCGAGACCACTCCGGAGCATGACGTTCTCGTGCGCAGTCCCGGCCGGAGAGCCGAAGGGCCGGATGTCAGCCACCTGCAAAGCTCGGGACGACCGGTGCTGCCCGGCACGAGCGTCGCTGGCGCGCTGCGCGCCCAGGCGCTGCGCATCGCCCGGCTCGTGCGCGCGGACCACAAGGACGGCGATTTGTGGGTCGAGCGGCTTTTCGGCCCGCGACCGAAAGAGGGAGGCGGCGAAGCCAAACTCGTCGCATCGCGCCTGCGTGTCGCCGAGGTGTTCCTCGAGGGCAGCCACCCCGCGGTACAAACTCGCATCGCCCTCGATCGCTTTACCCAGGAAGTGGTCCAGGGTGCGCTTTTCCAGGAAGAGACGCAGGTGGGTGGGCGGGCTTGCCTCCGGTTAGAGCTGCTCAATCCGAAGGAGGGCGAGCTCGGCCTGGTGTTGCTCGTTCTCAAGGATCTCTTGCATGGGCGCGTGGCCATAGGCGGCAGCTCCGCCGTCGGCCGAGGCTGGGTGACCGGGACGGCGCAGGTGACGCTTGCCGACCGGCGCGTTGCGTTGCTGGAGCCAAGTAAACCACCACGCGGCGAGGCAGCAGAGGAGGTCGATCGAGCCATCCGGGCGTTCCACGAGGCCGGACGGTTAGTGAAAGACCAGGAGGAGGGGATCCGCTGTGCCTGAGGCAGCCACGACCTTGGCAGGTGCCACGCTCCAGAGCCTCGACCCTCGGACTTGCTCGGGCATCGTGGCTTGGGTCCGCGGGGAGGCTGCTGCTCCCGGGATCATCCCGGACGATCTGCGTTGGGCGTTGTTGCACTCGGATGACGGGGTCACGTGGGGACGCTTCGAGCGAGAGCGAAACGCCTGGCGCTTGTCGGACGCGGTCAAGTCCGACCTCTGCCCGCCGGTTCGCGAGGAGTGGCTGCAGCAGTTGCGTCTCTTCGGACCCAAAAGCGAGGTGCTCATCTGGCGGGAGGAAGGCGGTTTGTGGGGACGTATCTTGCTCGAGGAGGTCGCACGCTGCCCGCTAGATGACGTTCTCCGGCCCTCGGAGGAAAGCAGGATCCTTTTGGGCGATCATGTGATCGCGAAGCTGCCGGATGACTTCACGCACGTCGGCGACCGCGCTGGCCTGCAACAAGTGTTGCCGCTATCCGTGAGCACCAGGGACCTGCAAGCCCGGCGGGTTCGCCTCAAGGTCCGACACTATTGGGAGCAGTACCCAGCGAGCGGCGCAGTCCGCATCGCCGCCACACGTCTGGTGGAGGTGTTCGTCGCGGAGAGGTCATGAAGCTCGAACGCGGGATTCTCGTGGTCACCCAAACCGGCAAAAACAAGCCGCCCCGCATTCAAGTCCAGATCGGCGGCAAAATGTTCAATGTTGCGCAAGGCGAGGTTTCGCAGTCCGTACTCGACCGCCTGAGCGAAATGAACGGCAGAGAGGTCGAGTTCGAACGGGTTGGGGGCCAGCCGAAAAAGATCCGCGAAGCGGGCGGCGAGTTTGTTCCCCCATCCGGACCGGGCCGAGCGCTACGCTCCCCCGTCTGGGGGGCGCAAGCCGTTGGTGCTGCGGAGCGATCGGCCCAGCGAGGCGCGCCGCGTCACACTAGTGGCGAGACTGCCGCCTCGCAGAGCCGCCACTTTTTTTATAACCCGTACAACTTCGTTCCCGCTCCGCCCCGCAAGATTGCCGACGCGGAACTCGGGGATGGCGCCCCGGTCATGCATGATCAGTTCCACGCCCATTGTTACACGGGCTGCATCCGTGTGCGGATGACAGCCGTCACGCCGCTCGTGGTGCCCGATCCGGCATCGGCACGCTGCAAGGAGAACGATCACTGGGTTTTTCCCCTGCGCCAAGACGGGCAGGGAAGGCCGCTGATTGCCGCCTCGAGCGTGCGCGGGATGTTGCGCTCGGCCTACGAGGCCATCACGAACTCCCGCTTCTGCCGCTTCTCGGAGGCTTACAAATCGCGCTTGGGCTACCGCATGGAAGCTCGGCAGGGTTTGAGTCTGATTCCGGCGCGGATTGCGGGCGGCCACATCGAGCTGCTCACGGGAACTTCGAAGGTCGGGGCAAACGGCGCACCGGTCGGGCCCATGTATGCCGCGTGGCTGCCTAGGTATCGTCGCGGGCGACTCAGCGCCAGCGCTGTGCGTTATGAGAATGGCGAGCTACCCCAGCACGGCGACGAAGTCGATTGTCGGATCGAACTTGTTACCCATCACTCCGGCAAATTCCAGTACTGGGCGGTGCGGGAGATCCGCCGTGCCGCGCCGGGCAACCCGGAAGACGGCTGGGTCCGCGGCTGGGTCTGTGTGACCAACGCGAACATCAACCGCAAGCATGACGAGCGCGTCTTCTTCATCGATCCGCAGCAGGGCCAAAAGCTCGGTCCTTTTCCATTAACCGCTGCTTTGCGGGAACAGTGGAAGCAGCTCATCGCCGACTACCGGAAGCTGCACGAGGACGACCTAGCCGAGCGCAAGAAACGACAGCAGCGCCCGGACGAGTATTTGGGCGACGAGCCGGGACGGACGGCGTGGTCGCGCCACGTCTACGAAGCGGGATACGAAGAACTTCGGGACGGCACGCTCTGCTACGCCCGGCTTTCTTCTGACAAGGGAGGTGTCGAAGCACTGTTTCCCGTCATGATCTCGCGCGAGCTCTATGCCTGCTCGCCGTGGGATCTGCTCGATGCCTCCTTGCGCCCCGCCGAGCGCATCCAGGAGCTCTCGCCGGCGGACCGCGTCTGGGGCTGGGTTCGCACCCAACCGCTGCGCGGTGACGAAGAGCTACACACGGCAGTGCGGGGGCGTGTGCGTGTTGGACCCGTTCGCTGCGAAAGCGAAGACGCCGCCGAAACGTTCCCGCAAGAGCTTCCGCTCGCCATCCTTTCCGCTCCCAAGCCGCAGCAGGGTCGCTTCTATGTCGCGAAAAACAAGGCCGGCCAAGCGCAGAAAGACGGCCTTTCGAGGATCGAGGCCGGCTACAGCAAACTCGGCACGGACGGTCAAGAGAAAGGTCTCCGCGGTCGGAAAGTTTATCCGCACCACGCGGGCCTGCCGCCGTCGCACTGGGCCAACCCCCTCGAAGACCGCACGCAGCAGGGCCCGCCCTATCAGGAATACCGCCGGCCGCGGGACGCCAACGGCAAGGAACAACAGGACAATCAGAACCGCTCGATTCTGGGCTGGGTCAAACCAGGCGCAGAATTCACGTTCGAGCTCTATGTCGAGAACCTTAGCCGCGTCGAACTGGGCGCGCTGCTTTGGCTCCTGCGCCTGCCGGACGAGCACTACGTGCGCATCGGCGGCGGTCGGCCGCTGGGCTTCGGCAGCGTGCGCTTGGAGATCAAAGACTGGGACTTGCGCGAACCCCAAGGGCTCAAATCGTGGTACTCGGCTTGGGTCGAGCCGCAGCCGCTGGCTGCGGACCCGAATCTGCTCGACGAGGCCGTCTCGGCCTTTCAAGAAGCGGTGCTCCGGGCTTACGGACGGTCCAGCGAGCGGTTCGAAAACATCCCCTTCATCAAGTCATTCTTGGCCGCTTGCAGGGGCTTCCCCGGCGGCCTACCGGTGCACTACCCGCGCGTGACGCCCGAGCCAGGCCGAAGCGGCGAAAACTACCAATGGTTCGTAGAAAACGAGCGCCAAGGCCGCTACGCGCTGCCCGATCTAGCCGGTGACCCCAAATTGCCCCTGTTGCAGGCTTCGCCGCGGGGCGGTGCCTGAGGGTACTGCTACAACGGGCGGAGCGACGTCCTACCGCATCGAAGTGTTGCCTTCAGCCCGCTGACGACACTTCCTAAAACATCAGTTTCAAGCTCAGCTGCATGATGCGCTGGTTGTCGGGGATGGTGGCCTGGATCTGGCCGAACAGCGGCGAGGAAATGTCGTTGCTCGGCGAGCCGCCCGTCGGATTGGCAAAGTTCGGGTGATTCGGAACGTTGAACACGTCCCAGCGGAAGGTGACCCCGAACCGCTCGCCGAAGGCGAACCGCTTGCTCAGCGAAGCGTCCCAGTTGACCAGCGAGGGTCCGATCACCACATTACGCGCGGCGTTGCCGAAGCGGTTGGTGCCGATCGGCACGCGCACGAACGCGCCCGTGTCCCAATAGCGCTGAAGCGTGCGCTGGCGTTTTGGCAGATTCGGGTTGCGGATCAGGTCGGGACGGTCGCTAGCCACCCCGTCGAGGTTCGGGTCGGCCCCGTCTTGAATGACGAACGGCTGGCCGCTGGCCGCGGTCACGATCCAAGCCAGTTGCCAGCCACCCAGCAACCATCCCACTGGGCTGCCGGAGCGACGAGCAAAGGGCAGCTCCCAGATTCCGCTGGCGGTGAAGCGGTGCTGTTGGTGGAAGTTGGCGAGCCCCCGTTCCGCCCGGAAGTTATGCTGATCCTGCGGCAGCGTGCCGATGCGGATGGCCAGTCGCCCGGTGGGAAACGAGCCTTCGTCCAGCGTCTTGGAGAAGGTATAGGCCGCAAGCAGCGTCCAGCCCCCGCGGTACCTCCGGCTCAGGCTCCACTGGGCGGCGTGGTAAGAGGAGTTAAGCCGCGAATGGAAATTCAAAATCGGTCCGAAGGCCGGCGCATAGGGGCGACGCTGGTCTACGTTCTGCGCGGTGGCGCCCGGCAAGAACTGCGCCGTGTTCAGAATGTGCGACCCCGGAAGACGCACGCCCCGTGTGCCCACGTAGCTGGCGGTGGCCACCATGCTGCCCGCCAGCTGGCGCTCGAGCGTCAAGTTCCAGTGTTGGGCGTAGGGAGTGCCGTAATCCGGATCGACAGTTGTCAGCGATAAAAAGTTGGGGAAAAACAAAGACGGCGCTCCCGGTCGAAAGGGGCTTTGGCCGCTGAAGGGATCCGCAAAATTCCGCGGAGTGGTGCCCGCCGCCGTGACCGAAAACGGCACGTTGACGGCGAGGTTCGTGAACAAAACTTGCAGCAGCGGATCGAAGTAGATCCCATAGCCGCCCCGGAGACTCGTGCGGCCGTCGCCCGTGATGTCCCAGGCAAAGCCCACTCGCGGCCCGAAATTGGTTCGGCTTGTCCGCAGCACCGGTTCGGCGCCAGGGTCACCCTCGAATAGGAGGCCTGTCGGCGCTTCCGGAAGGCGTTGCGATCGCAACCCCGGCCGGAACGCGACCAGGCGGTTCTGCTCCTCTCGCGGTCGTTGGTTGAGCTCGTAGCGGACCCCGAGATTCAACGTGAGGCGGCGCGTCAGCCGGAGATCGTTCTGGAGATAAACTTGCCAGAACCGCGAGCGAAAGTAAGCCGGCGCGCCCGCCTTGCCCTGCGTGAAACGGCTCGACAGGCCGAGGACCCAGTCACTGGCGGCGCTGCCTGTCGCCGCGCCGGTGAAATTGAAGGCTCCGTAAGCGGTCGAGTCCTCGGCGATGCTGAATTGGTTCGCCCAGATCTCGGCGCCCCATTTGAGGGTGTTCGGCCCGCGTTGCCACGAAAGGTGGTTTTGCCACTGGTAGCGGTTGTCCCGTCTCCTGGCGTCGGTCGAGGTGCTGGTGCCGAAGCTGGTGAGGCCGGACGGAATGATCATCGGCAGGTTGGGGCGTCCCGCGAAAGGGAACGTGAAGCCCAAGGCGAAAGGATCGACCTGAAACTGGGGGTTGTTGTTGAGCGAGGCGAACCGGCCGTAGCTGGCACGCAGCTCCCACGTCACCGAGGGCGTCGGCGAGGCGGTGTAGCCCGCGAGCGCGTTGTGGATCCTCGCCACATCCCGATACGGCAAGCCGGGGATGGTAACGGGTGGCGGAAAGCTGAACGGCTTGTGGATGTTGAGGTCCTGGCGGAAATACCGTAGCAACAGCCAGCGGTTCGTTGCGAACCACTGATCGGCACGCACCAGGAATTGATCCGCATCGAGAATCCCATCGCGTACCGAAACGAGTTGGTTGCGCCCCGCGTTGGGCAACGGAATCATTCGGAGAATGTTTTGAGCGATGGGGCTCAATCGTGAGGCGGGGATCACGCCGTCGGGGAAGGGTTGTCCGGTGGTCGGATCCCGCGGGCGCACCGGGCTTTGACGGAAATCACCTTGCCGCTCCAGGGCGGACAGCACCGTCGCGCTGGCCGTCTGACCTTGCTTGCGTCGGAAGCCCTCGTAGACGCCGAAAAGGAACGTCTTGCCCGGGCGCAGGGGACCGCCGAGGCTGGCGCCGAACTGGTTCTGAACCAGGTTCGGCACGGTCGGCGAGAAAAAGTTCCGGGCATCGAAGACGTCGTTTCGCAAGAAGTCGTACGCGGAGCCGTGCAAATGATTGCCGCCGCTGCGGGTCAGCACGTTGACCACGGCGCCCCCGCCCCGGCCGTATTCGGCCGAATAGCTGTTGGTCAAAATGCGGAACTCCTGCAACGCTTCGGGTGAGGGAACCGCCGCGGCCGTGCCCAGGCCCGCTTCGTTGTTGTCGGCCCCGTCCAGCAGGAAATTGTTCGACTGCGGGCGCAGTCCGTTGGCGCTAAAGCTTTGTTGCCCGGGCAGCACGGGCGTCGACTCCGTCACGGCGGGACCCCGGGGCGAGACGCCGGCCTGTAGCACCGCGAGCTCGAGAAAGTTGCGGCCGTTCAACGGCAGCTCCTGGACGGCTTTTTGCTCCATCACCTGACCGAGCCGGCCGCTGGCCAGCTCGACCTCGTTGACTTCGGCCACCACTTGGATCACGTCCTGCCGCGCCGCCAAGGTCAAAACAAAGCTGACGAGGAGCTCTTGGTTCACTGCCACGTGCACCTCGCGCCGCTCGGAAGGCGCAAACCCGGCGGCCTGCACGCTCACCGTGTAGGTCCCGGCCAGCAGCCAGCGCAAGACCGCCTCTCCGTCCTGGCCGGTGAGGGCCTCGCGCTCCAGACCGGTCGCCTGGGACCGAACCGCCACGCGCGCGCCTGCGATGGCGCCGCCGGAGGGATCCAACACCCGTGCGCGCAGTCCGCCCGCGGTTTGCTGCGCCAGCAGCGGCCAGACGGACAGTCCGCAGAGACCGACCGACAGCTGGATAGAGCGAAGGAGCACAGACCGCATACGAATATAATATCCGTATGCGTCGGTTTCGTATCCCCGCTTTGCTTCGCCTGCTTTTTGTTGCGACCACGTTCCCTGCTTCCGAACTCGCGGTCGGCCAATCGGTTTCTCCGGCGCCGCAAGCCCAGGGTCATGCCCAACACCTACATCGGGAGTTCGACCCGAAGCGCGATCTGGCGCGGCTGGAGGATCCGCGGCGCGAGCAGTGGCAGAAGCCGGATGAAGTCATTCAACGCCTCAACCTGCGCCCGGGAATGAAGATCGCCGACATCGGCGCCGGGACAGGATACTTCGCGGTCCGGCTGGCTCGGCATCAAACCGCTCCCATCGTTTATGCGGTCGACATTGCGCCGGAAATGGTGAAGTTCCTGCGCGAGCGAGCGGCGAAAGAAAACTTGACGGACCGGCTGCGGATTGTGCAGGGCGGGCAAACCTCACCCAACTTACCGGAGGCGGTGGATCTGGTGTTGGTCGTGAACACGTATCACCACATTGCCGACCGCGTGGCGTACTTTCGCGATCTCGCTTCCTCACTACGCCCGGAGGCGCGAGTGGCCATCGTCGATTGGAAAAAAGACGCGCCGATGGGCCCCCCGGTGCATCACCGCTTTCCGCCGGAGCAGATCCACAGCGAGATGACCCGCGCCGGCTACCGGCTGGTGGAGCAGCATGACTTTCTGCCTCATCAGCATTTCCTTGTGTTCACCCGGATTCCGGGGCCGGAGGTGGACGCGCGCCGGTTTTGGAACGAGGCCTACAGCCGTCCGAATCCGCCGCTGGCGGGCCCACCGAGCGCGATCCTGGTCGAAGCCGTGCGGGGGTTGCGTCCGGGCAAGGCCTTGGACTTCGGCATGGGTCTGGGGCGCAACGCCCTTTGGCTGGCCTCGCAGGGGTGGGAGGTCACCGGCGTGGACATCTCCGACGTGGCCGTGGAGAAAGTCAAGAAAGCCGCTGCTGAGAGACAGCTCAATGTCGAGGCAGTGCTGGCCGACCTTCGAGAGTATGACTTGGGCGAGGAGAAGTGGGACCTGATCGTGGCCGCGAACATGCATGACTTGACAGTCGAGAACGCCCCGCGGCTGATTGCCGCTCTCAAGCCGGGCGGGCTGCTCGTGGTCGAGGGATTTCACGCCGATGTGCGCACGGCGACGAATTTCCGCGCGAGCGTCGGCATCCCTCCCGGCCACCCGACCAATCAACTGGTGCGGGTCTTCGACGGATTGCGCATCCTTCGTTACGAGGACACCATGAACGTGCGGGAGCGCCAGGATCGGGCGCCGCAGACGTTTTCCCGCGTCCATTTGATCGCCTACAAGGAAACCGCGCCGGCTCACTGAGCGCGAGAGACAGTCATGGAGAGCTTTGGGGCGTTGTTCTCCTGGTCGGACAGCCATGGAGCGGCGGCCGCTCGGAGGTGGGATGGCGTCCCCAGCGGGATTCGAACTCCGAATAACTTGTGTTACGCCGTGATTGTATGTAGGCGCGTGTCTGTATTTACAAGGACTTAGCAAACCGCAGGTAACAGTCTGTACTACCGTGTCTCGTCGTCTTGGCACACCGATGGCACACCGTTGGCACACGGAAGCGTGTACGGCCGGCCAATACTTCGCGCCGACTTGTTGCCACTGGCATGCTGCCTGAACCAATGACCACCACCGCCTTCCTTCCCCTGGCTCGGTGATACAATCCCTTGTCGAATTGTTTGGCCGCCGTGCCTCACCCAGACCCTCCCCAAAACGCAACTCCTCGAGCTCGCTGCCTGGCTGTTGGCCCGCGCCGAAGTCCGCGGCCTGGATGGATCGTTGTAAGCCATCGTCTCCCGTGCCGATGCTACAATTCCCGTGCCCGGGCTATCCTCCACGCCCAGCATTCTCCAGCCTCCTCCAACAGTCTCCTCACGGAACCCTTCACAGCAGCACGTGGCCTGCTGGGCGCCACGCGCTGCCCCATCAAGCCGCGTCCCGCGCCGGGGGTATAGTTACCCCTTGCCCGGGGCCAGCGTGCGCGTATAAGCCAAATCTGGGCCCGCAGCGGGCAATTTCTGGGGCGGCGCACAGCGGGCGCAGCAGGCGTCACAAAACATCCCACCACCGGCTGGCAGATGCATCGCCTCGGCCCGGTCCGCAGACAGTCGCGCTTCATCGCCCCCAAGAGCGGTAACTGCCTCACTCCATTAGGCTGGCGGACTTTTTTTCGCATGCGGGGCGGGCGCCGGTCCCGGGGCCCGGGGCCGAGAGATTTTCGCCCCCCTATCCCACCGCCGCATATTCGCCAACCTCCTGGGCCGTTGCGTTGCGCGTTGCGTTGCACCCCTATGTTTTCAACAACTTGCGTGGTGTTGCAGGGGGTGTTGCGTTGCACGTTGCAACGCTCGGTTGCAACGCTCATGCAACGCTCGGTGCAACGCTGGTGGTTAGTGAACCGCGCCATGGTCCTCACCTGCTGCAAGCAGCGCCACCCGGCCGTCGGGTAATCTCGTGAAAACGCCCGACTTGCGCACCAGAACGCTTCGGACGCTCGAGTCGGCCACCTCTAGTTGCTCGGCGATTTGGGCCACCGTTAGTGGTCCGTGCCGCAGCAAGGCGTACATTCGCTGCGCCACGCTCACCTGGCCGGCAAACTCCGGGTGATCGGCTACCTCGGAGCGCCGAATGCGCGTGCCGTTAGGGGATGCATTCATCACCGCTTTTGCTTCGCCATTTCTTCGCCCTTTTGGCGCCCAAAGTTGAGTGCCTTATACTCAACGATTTCGGCCTTCTATGCGCAAAAAGCGCAAAAAGCGCATTAAA
>JANWXD010000042.1 GCA_025055455.1 Bryobacteraceae bacterium | reverse complement strand
TCAGCCCCGATGGTACTGCGCGGGACACCGCGTGGGAGAGTAGGACGTTGCCCGGTTCAGAGCGGGGGCCCGGTGTTTGCACCGGGCCCTTTTGCTTTTCGGCCTGTTTTCTGAGTCGAGGTGGCGCCTTACGCTCTTCGCTCCGGCACCGCAAGGATTGGCCTTGATCTTCCAGCCCCTCAGCGCGAACATGGGAAGGGAGGGTGCCGCTATGCGGCTTCGGCGCTGGGTTTGCGGGGTGGGGCTCTCGGTTGCCGCAGCTCTTGCGCAAACGGTGATTTCCGCCCGCTCCGGCCTGATCCACTACACCGAGGGCGACGTGCTCATGGGCTCGCAACGGGTCGAACCGAAGTTCGGCCATTTCCCGCAGCTCGAGGAGGGACAGGTCTTACGCACCGAAGAGGGCCGGGCGGAGGTGCTCCTGAACCCGGGCGTTTTTCTGCGGCTTGGCGAACACAGCGGGATCCGCATGGTGTCCACGCTGCTCACTGCGCCGCGGGTCGAGCTGTTGTCCGGCAGCTTGGTGATCGAATCGGCTGACCTGGACAAGGACACTTCCGTGCTGATCCGTGTCCGCGACGCCGAGGTCCGTTTCCGCAAAAAAGGCATCTTTCGCCTGAACGCCGATCCGCCGGAGCTGCGCGTGTTCGACGGCCAGGCCGTGATCGAGCGAGGCAAAGAACTCCTGGAGGTCAAGGAAGGACGAAAGGTTGGGCTGGAAGGCGAACTCGCCGTCGCAAAGTTCGACAGGCGCCTGACCGACGCGTTGGACCGCTGGAGCATGCGCCGGGCCGAGTACCTTTCCATGGCCAGCGTGTACGCCGCGCGCTCCCTCGGCGATGCAGGTGCGGGCTGGCGCTGGGATGGAGGCTGGGCGTTCAACCCGTACTTCGGCATGTTCACCTACGTCCCGTCCGCCGGCATTTACATCAGCCCTTACGGTTACCGTTTCTACAGCCCGGAGCGAGTCTATGCTCTTTATGAGCCGCCGCACGTGGTGAATTATTCGGAGCTCGGCCGGTGGGACGCTAGCCGCGGTTATCCAACGATTCCTCAAACCTCAGCCGGCACGTCGGGGACGCTCGCTGCGGGCGCCGCGGCGCCGACCACATCCAGCGAGTCCTCCAGCGCACCGATTCAGCGCCCCAGCGGAACGGCCGGCGGGCGCGACCACTGACCGGCATCACCGCTCGCGCGCAGACGCGAGCTCCACTAGCTCAGCCAAGTCGCGAGAGAGTTGTTCGAGAAAGCCGGAGGGCGTCGAGAACAGGAAAAAGTGTCCCCCAGGGAACAGCGCGCTGGAAAAGCCCGCGGTCGTTTGATCCTTCCAGGCTTCTAGATCGGACGGGCTAAGATTGGGATCCTCTGTGCCGCCGTAGGCCCGGATCGGGATAGGAAGCGGGGGCTCCGGCCGACAGACGTAACTGCGATAGAGGTTGACGTCGGCGCGCAAGGCAGGCAGCAGCAGGCGCTTCAGCTCCTCTTTTTCGAACCATTCGGGCGGCGCTCCGCCCAAGCGTTGAAGCTGGGCCAACAACTCACCGTCGTCCGGCGCAAGCGGCGGCAGGGGGGCGTTCCGGAGTTGAGGGGCGCGCGCACCGGAGACGAGCAAGGCGCAAGGCAACGGGCGCCCGCCTCGCCGCAGCCACCGCGCCAGTTCGAACGCCACTCCAGCACCCATGCTGTGTCCGAAGAAAGCGAACGGCTGCTGCAAATAGGGCTGAATGGCTTCGCCTAAAGCCGTCACGAGCTCTTCCATCCTCTCGTAGGCTCTTTCCTTCCAGCGCGTCTCGCGCCCCGGCAGCCGCACCGGGCACAGCAACACGGAGCGTGAAAGATGCGGCTCCCAGCTCCAATACAGCGCCGTGCCGCCGCCGGCATGCGGCAGGCAGAACAGCCGCAGCTTGGCGTCTTCGCGCCACTCCGCTCGTGGAAACCACGCGCTGTTCCTCTGCCCTTCCCGCTTTTGACGAAGCCGCAACGCCAGGAGCGCCCGTTTTTCGGCAGACAGCGCCTCGAGCGGGCTTCGGGGCGTGGTGGTGCTCTGTTCCGCTCTCGCAGGTGGCGGAGCTGGCGGCGCACTGCGAACGACGTCTTCGAGCAGTTCCTCGAAGGGCCTCACGCTGAGCTGCTCCGCATACGCTAACGCGGCCGCCCGCGAGGCCTGCGCAATCTCTTCCCAATGCTGGCGGTCGCTCAGCAACCGGCGCAGCGCTGCTTCCCACGGTCCCACGTCTTGATCCGGCACCTCGGCCACGGGCACCATCTGCTCATCCAGCCGCGGCCGATAGCGCTCGATCGGCCGCACGGGTAGCAGGTAGGGCACGCCCATCTTGGCCTCCGGTATGCCGCCCACGCTGCTGGCCATCACCGGGACTCCCCGCAGCATCGCTTCCACCACGATCCGGGAGCGAGCCTCCGCCCACAGCGACGGGACCAGTAGGACGCGCGTACGCCGGAGCAGCTCGTCGATGTGGTCCACTGGTTCGAGCAGTTCGACGTTCGGCAGGGCGGCCAGCGCCGCGCGGTCCTCCGCATTCGTGCCCCAGGTGGGCACAGCCGCAAAGCGCACCTCCGGCAGGCGGCGGGCCAGCTCGAGAAAGATGGTGATGCCTTTGACGGCGCACGGATTCACCAGCGTCACGAACTCATTGTCGAAGCGGCCCAGCTCCGGATACGGGCCGGGCTCGAGCAGCGAAATGGGCACATGCACGGCCTCGATGCCGCTCCAACGCCGGACGTAGTCCGCCACGTAGCGGCTCACGCCCACCACCTTGTCCACGCGCCGCAGCACCGCGGTTTTCGCCTCGCTCGGAAAGGCGCAATCCGGACCGAAGGGGAGCGCCAGCGTGGCCCGCACCAGATAGACGACACGGGCCGATTGCCGCCGCAGCGCCGCTTCCAGCAGCACCTGCGCCGGATCGTCAGTAGAGGCGATGACCACCTGCGGATCGAAGGCGGTCAACTGCGCGGAAAAGTAAGCCCGCAGGTTGGGATGACTTGTCACGGTGTGGACTTCCACCCCGTTGAGCCGGAAGACCACCACGCCTCCTTCCTGCGCCGTCACCGCGACGGAACGGGCCGCGAGTTCGGCGAGGAACCGGCGGTGGGCCGCCTCGCCGTAGCCGGCCACTCGAGCCACGACGCGCACCTCGTGTCCGCGCGCCGCCAGGGCTTCCATCAGAAGACGGTTGGATTTGTCACCGCCACCGAGCCCGGGGTAATACACCGAGTTGTGGGCCAAAAGAATACGCATCGGATCCCCACGAAGGTCACACTACCACGGTGACGCGCACCGGCTCGGCTTTCTGATGGCGCGGCTTACGGTTCGAAGCGGATGACCGAATCCGCGCGGAAGCGCCGGTAATCGGCGTAACGGATCGTCAGGCGGATGCGCTGCGGCCCCGTGCGAAACGGCAGCACGTCGTCAGCAAAGGTGTGGACTGGGAACCAGTGCCGGCCGTCCACCAGGCCGCGCAGCGTCGTGAACCGCGGAAACAAATTCTCCTTGCCGCCGCGATACAAGGGCGGGACCGCCTGTCCTTCCAGGCGCACGATCGCAGCGTCGCTCTGACTTACCCAGAGGAGCCCGTCAAAGAGCCGCTGGCCCTCCAGGATCTGCCGGGGCCGGATCTGCAAGACCCAGCACTCGACACCATCCACCACTTCCTCGCCCCGGGGGCGAGCTTCGTAGTTCCATACGCGGTCCGGGGTCAGCAACAGCGGCTGCACCTCGCGCAGGTCGCGGAAGTCCTCGGGGGTGAGAGTGAGGCGCCTCAGGGTGTTGACGGGGCCGTAAGTCACACGCTCGATACGCTCGCTTTCCGGAGAGAAGATGATTTCCCGCACCTCTCGGTACTCGCCCGTCTTGACGCCTCGCGAATCGAGCTCCTCGAACACCACGGTCTGGCGGTACAGATAGTGCTGCCGCTCCCGCTCGTTTTCTGCTTCCCGTTCGGCCACGCGCCGTAGCAGACCTGCCGGCGGATCACTGCCGCAGCAGGCCGCCGCGCACATGAATGCTAAGATGAACCGGATGCGGCCGCTCCGGCGTTTCCAGTGGACGCTGCTCATCGTCTGGACCCTCCTGTGCGCGGGCGGCTTCGTCTACGCTCACCACCAGCATATCCCGGCGCGCATCGCCGTTCCCATCGTCGCGGCGTTCCTTTGGGAGGCATCGTTCTACCTCGCGCCGGGATTCGAAACCGTGCGAAGGCGTCTGGAGGCCCGCTGGAAGCCGCCGGCGCTCGCCGCAGGTTTTGCCTCGAGCGCGGTGATCCCGTATTGCGTTTATAGCCTGCCGCTGGGTGTGTTCCGCTTGGAGTCCCTTTTCGCGCTGGCCGGGCTGGCCTTCACCGTCGCCTTCTGGTACGTGGTGTTTCCCCGCTCGGGGCCGGCGGATGCCGGATTTCTCGCCTTCGCCGCCACCGTGGTGCTAGTCCGGACGTTCCCGCAGTTGTATGCCAGCCCGGTGGCGGGCCTGGAGCTTTCGATTCTCGGGCAACTGATGTGGATCCGCCTGGGCGCGCTGGTGGTGCTGCTGATCCGCCGTGCCGAGGGCATCGGCTTCGGTTTCCTGCCCCAGGCGCGGGAGTGGCGCATCGGCCTGTGGAACGCGCTCTTATTCCTTCCAGTAGGCCTACCGCTGGCCCTGGGCCTCGGCTGGGTGCGCTTTGAACCACTCGATTTGCCGCCCGGGCGGGCAGCGGCGACTGCCATGGGGACCTTCCTGGGGATGCTCTGGGTGGTGGCGTTGTCGGAGGAGTTGTTCTTCCGCGGCCTGCTCCAGCAGTGGCTCAGCGCGTGGCTGGCAAGCCCGCGCGGCGGGCTCATCGGCGCCTCCGTGCTGTTCGGACTGGCGCACCTGCCCTTCCGCGAATTCCCGAACTGGCGCTTTGCCACGGTGGCGGCCGTGGCAGGCTTCTTTTATGGGCGCGCGTTTCAGCAGGCATCGAGCATCCGGGCTTCGATGGTGAGTCACGCTCTGGTTAACACGGTCGCCCGGATGTTCTTCGTGTGACCCGCAGGAGCCGTAATCCGAGTCATCCCTGGCTGAGGTCACGCACAGGAGAATTCACGACCCGGATTCGTAATCTGGCGTCTCTGGAATCACCACCCGTTTGAGAGACTCCGCGGCGCGATCTTTGGCCAAATGAGCGCCTGTCAAGCAGGCGTCCAGCCGGTTGCGCAGGCGCACGAAAGGTTCCAGCCCCTCGAAGCGCGCGCAGGGGCCTGCCTTGGGCGGTTGCGCCGTCGCGGCGATCTCCGCCATCCCGGGAATCGAGCTTTCCATCTCGAGCAGCTCTTCGCCGGTGCAGGTTTCCCTGGCGTCCGGCTGCCAGGCAGGATGAGCTTTGTAGCCGAAAAGCAACTGCGAGCAAATGCGGCCCACCTCACCCGCGGCCCGAGCGCTTTGCACGTGGCAAAGGTCCGTGAAGAAATCGGCCACTCCGGCGAGTTCCGGGTCCGCAGGCGCTTTGGCGACCAGCTCCATGACATCCAGGATCAGGTAACGCGCCGCCAGCAGCCAGCACAGGGCGTCGGCCAAAGGAAACGTGACCCCCTGGCGCATGCGGTGGTACAGCGGGGTCCCGTGCGCGTCCGTCGCTTTTTGCAGATAGTTCAGCGTCCAGAGCCAAAGCTGCATGGCCGTGGCCAGCGTGCAGGCCCCCGTGCCGGGCCGCTCGGCGGCGATCCGGCGCATCTCCGCGGTCCAGTGATGGAACTGCGCTAGAAACAGTTCGCGGGTCATGGTGAGGCTGAGCTGACGCCGTTGCACGGCCTCGGGACCTTCGAAGATGGCCTCCAACTGTGCGTCCATCCATTTGTGCCCGAGAAAGCCGGGGCAATCCTCGCTGACGCCAGCGCCTCCGAGCAAGCTCACCGCTTCGCGCATCATTGCGGCGCCGTGGCCCGTGTTCCACAGCTTGCACGCCGGAGAGAGCACGTCGGCGAGCGCGTTCAGCAACACGAAGCGCACCATGGGCTGGTCGCATTCCAGGCCGGATTGCAGACCATCGAGAGCCTCTTTGTGACAGCGCTCGATGGCTCGGACGGCGGCGGGGCCGTGCATGCCTTCGGCCGAAAAAATGCGGTCCATTTCGCCCTCAAGCGGATCCAGCTCGTCGAACAGGCGCGCCGCGG
This sequence comes from Bryobacteraceae bacterium, assembly GCA_025055455.1. GTDB lineage: Bacteria > Acidobacteriota > Terriglobia > Bryobacterales > Bryobacteraceae > JANWXD01. The sequence goes on along the minus strand of JANWXD010000042.1, from coordinate 14,878 downwards.
CGAATCCCAAAGAAGCGCTGGCTTCGCCCGCGGCCCAGATGTCCACCAGGCGGTGGAGGGCATCCTGCTGCCATTGCAGGCCGAGTTCATAGAGCGGCGAGCCGGGTTGCGCTGTTTCTGAACCCCGGAAGCGCCGCCGCTGGTAGCGGATGATCGGTTCGACCGCGGACAACAGTTTCGCGGCCGTCATCAGACCCACCAGGATGCGGGTGCGGCGGTAGACGGCTTCGACGAGCTCGCGGTGATCGTAGCGGGGAACGATGGCGCCGTCCCGGACATGATAGCCTCCGACAATGCGGCGGGCCGGAACGCGCAACCGGAAGGCCGGATCCTGCGTGGAGGCCAGCTGCGGGATCAACGTGCGTGAGGGGCGGCCCCGGTCGAAGACGCCCGGATCGTGTTCCTCGAGCAGCACCAGGCAGCTTCCGCGAATCTGCGAATCGCCGGAATCCACCGCCGCGACCACGAGATTGGCAAAGGCCATGTTGGTGATGAAACGGCCGCATTTATCCACTTCCAGGAGCGGCTCACCGCCTTGGGGCCACTCCGCCACCCGAACCTTGCCGCCGAGGGGCCCCGCGTCCGCGCCCGCATAAGGAAGCGGCTCGGTAAGGCAAAACGCCCCGCGCCAGCGCTGGTGCGGCGGTCGCGGTGCGAGCCGACGCAAGTAGGTCTGCCGTTGCTCGGGAGTTCCTCGCAGATACACCGGCGCCAGAGCCAACCAATGCGCCAAACAGGTGGCGGCCGCCCCGGCATCCACCCAGGCCAGCTCGAACAGCGCCAGCGCAAGGGCCAAGTTCTTCGGCCCTTCGACGAAACCGCCGTCGCGCGGCTCCAGCAACAGATCCCAGATCCCGAATTCGTCGAAGGCCTGCAAGAGGCCAGCCTTTTGCTCCGTCCATTCGTGCTCGGTTCGCGCACCTTGCTTGACGAGCGCCCGTACCCGCTGCCGGGCGACCGTGCGCGCCGCGCGGACCAGCCGTTTCAGGCTGGGCGCCTGCCGGTCCGCGAAGCGCCACAGGATTTGCCGCGCCGAATCCCCCGGTAGGGTGCGCAGCGTTGCGCACTCTCGGGAGTCCTCAGGGTTCAACCCCATGGCTCCTCGTCTAGGACCTGCCGACGGGTTCGCGGCATCGTCAACAAAACCTTTGCTTGTTGCAGTGGGCAGTTGGCCAGCCCTCCCCCGGGTGTAGCAAAGGTTCGGAAGTAGTCGTCGCTGTCCGTTGCAACTGGCCTGCCAGACGGGGACGGCGCTTCCGATTTCCGCCCCCACGCGTGGGTTGTATGCTAGTCGTTATCTCGAATCGGGAAATACGAGGCAAAAGGAAGAGGCACGCTCGGCTGGGGAGGTGGGCGTGATCGTGACCATGTGGATTCTCGATGCTCTGGCGCTCGCCTTCCAAGCGTCGTCGGCGCAACAGTCTTTCGAAAGAGGCTCGCGGTTGTTCGAGCAGCGCCGCCTAACGGAGGCCGCCGCCGCTTTCGCCGAAGCCGTCCGACTCGATCCCGGTTTCGCGGCTGCTTGGAAAGGCCTCGGCGCCGCCCACGCCGCCCAAGGCAATTACCATGACGCTGTCGAACCGTTTCGTAAAGCCTGTGAGCTGAATCCCAAGCTCGAGGATGCTTGCTACTACTTGGCTCGCGCGCTGTATTCGCTGAACCGGTTCGAGGCCGCGGTTGAAGCCTTCGAGCGGGCCCTCCGGCTCGATCATCGCCCTTGGCGGGTCCACAGTGGCTTGGCTGCGGCTTTCGAAGCTTTGGGGCGGGCCCGAGAAGCGGAGCTTCATTTCCGCAAGGCGGTTCAACTGGATCGCGGCGATAGCCGGCCGGAGGCCGACCCGAGAATTGCCTTGGGCGCGTTCCTATTCCGGCAGGGTCGCCTTAGAGAAGCTTTGTCTCCATTGCGGGAGGTGGTTCGCGAGCGGCCTTCCTCCCGTGCAAACTTCCAGTTAGGGCGTGTGCTGTACCACTTAGGGTCGCTGGAAGAAGCCCGACAACACCTCGAGGACGCGGTCAGACAAGACCCGAGCCATTCCGCCGCGCATCTTCTGCTGGGAAAGGTGTATTTCCGTTTAGGCCGCACGGAAGAGGCCGAGCAGCATATCCGGTTGGGCGAGAAAGGGTTGCAGTAGTGTACCGGAATCCCCCTTAGATCCATAGAGATTCGCAGAGCGGCGTTACGAGCGAGCCTATTTTTACTTGACGAAAGGCCCTAAATGGTGTATAAGATAGGCAATCCAACCGGTGTGCTCGCCGGTAGGGGAAAGATCAAACTACGAGGGGGTTGAAATGCGGAAAGCGTTCCTGCTTGTGGCCGGGGTCGCATTGTGCTTGGCCTTCCTGACGAGCGCGCAGGAATTCCGAGCCACGATCTCCGGACACGTGCTCGATCCGTCGCGGTCGGCGGTGCCTAATGCCACGGTCACGGCCGTGCATGTGGCGACCGGCGAGTCCTCCAGCGCTCGCACAGACGCCTCGGGCTCGTATTCGATCCCTCTGCTTCGTCCTGGCGTTTATAGGGTGACGGTGACGGCGCCAGGCTTCAAGCAGTACGTCAAAGAGGACTTGGTGCTCGAAGTCGGGCGGCTGGTTGGACTGGACATTATGCTGGAAGTGGGCCAGGTGACGGAAGCTATTACCGTCACCGCGGAGGGCGCTCTGCTGGAGACGCAAACCGCCAGCCGCATCGGGGTCGTCAATACGATGCAGGTGGCGGAGCTCCCGCTCAACTCCCGCAATCCATTCATGCTGGGCATGATGATGAGCGGCGTTGTCTTCCGGGGCGCGGCCATCTGGCAGCGGCCCTTCGACAACGGCGCCATCGCGGAATGGTCGGTGAATGGCGGCCGGCAATCCAACAACGAGTTCCTGTTGGATGGCGCGCCCAACAATGCGCAAGCCGGGGGCAACAACATTGCCTACGTGCCTATTGTGGATGCCGTGCAGGAGTTCAGCATCCAGCAGAACTCCTACGACGCGCAATACGGCAAGACGGGCGGCGGCATTTTCAACGTGGTGCTCAAAAGCGGCACCAACGACCTGCATGTGACGGCTTGGGAGTTCATGCGCCGCAAGTGGATGGACGCCAACACGTTCCAGAACAAGTCGCTCGGCCGTAATCCGGACGGCACCGAACGAGCGCCGCGTCCGGCGCACCGGTTGGATCAGTATGGCTTCCAAGTGGATGGCCCGCTGGTGATCCCCAAGCTGTTCCGGCGCGATGGCACCGTGCGGGGCTTTTTCCTCGCCAGCTACGAAGGCTATTACGAAGAGTGGCCGCAGTTTTTGCGAAATTCTTGGCCCGAGCCGGAAATGCGGCAGGGCGACTTCAGCCGGCTCGTGGAGGCTGATGGCCGCCCGGTGATCATCTACGACCCCATCACGACACGGTTCGACTCCGGCGGCAATCCGATCCGGGATCCGTTCCCGGGCAACATCATCCCACGCGACCGGATCAATCCCGTGGCGCTCGCAGTGAGCCGATACATGCCCGCTCCCAACACGCGGACGCCGGGCGTGCGCTACGCCACCCAGAACCATGTGCGCCCCGAGTATGCCGCCACAGACGATTTCTACAACTTGATTTTTAAGTTCGATTTCAATATCGGCGACAAGCACCGGGCCTTCTTCCGCCATGCATCGAACGACCGCACGGAAGACCGCTGCATCAACGGTGTCTGTCAGGGCCCGGGCATGGACGGCCAGCAGCCCTTCCAGCGCATTAACGACGCCGTGGCCCTGGACTGGGTCGGAACGCTTTCTCCGACGCTCGTGGCCAACATCCGCCTCTCGCACAACCGCTTCATCGAGAAAGGCTTCGGGCGGGGCAACAAAGATTTCGACTTGCCTTCGCTCGGACTTCCGCGAAGCTTGATTGACCAGCTCCCGCAGCCGCGCTATTTCGGTCGGTGGGAATTTGTCGGCTATAGTTCTCTCGGCCGTTATCAGGGCATCAACATCACCAACAACTATGGCCTGGCGGGGAACTTGACCAAGGTCGCCGGACCGCACACGATGAAGTTCGGTGTGGATTTGCGGCGCATCCATTACATTTTGCAGAACTCGGGCAATATCTTGTATCTTCATCACAGCCGCGATTGGACGCAGCGGCTGTGGAACCAGGCGGAACCGACGTCGGGCGACAGCTACGCTAGCTTCCTCCTCGGCCTACCGTCGGGCTCCTCTTCCCTCTTCTACCCGCTCTATCCGTTCTACCGTCAGTGGTACCTAGCACCCTATTTCCAGAATGACTGGAAGGTTAGCCGCCGCCTGACGCTGAACCTCGGTTTGCGGTGGGATTACAACGGCGGCCCGGATGAGAAGTACAACCGGTTGAACCGCGGGTTCGATGCGACAGTCTCCAACCCGATCAGCCAGCGAATTCCCGCTGAGATGCTGGCGCAGTATCCGCAGCTTCGAGAGCTCAAGGGTGGGCTCCAGTTTGCGGGTGTGGGGGGCAATCCCCGGAGCGCCCGTATTCGCGACTGGAACAATTTCCAGCCCAGGATCGGCGTTGCGCTTCAGTTAGCCTCTCGGCTGGTGATGCGAGGCGGCTACGGTTTGTATTACCTCAACCCCAACAACGACCACTTACGCAGTGAGGGCTTCAGCATCGCCACGCCCATCACCAACAGCCTCGACGGCGGTCGCACGCCCATTCCGAACCTGCTGAGCAATCCTTTCCCAGCGGGGATCACGGTCCCTCCGGGCGCCTCGCTCGGGGCTCTGTCCTTCCTCGGACGCGGCTTCACTTGGGCAGATCCGAGTTTCCGGGTACCCTACGTGCACCAGTTCTCCTACGGCTTCCAGTACCAGATTTCGCGGGACAGCACGCTGGACATCTCCTATGTAGGCAGCCGGAGCGTGGGCTTGAACGACCAGCGGGAGTTCAACCTACCGTCGCTGGAGTTCCGCAAGCGCTGCAACCTGCTCGAAGGGGGAAGCCCCGATTTCTGCGATGCAGCTCTGCCCAACCCGTTCCGCGGCGTGGAGGCTTTTCGGGGCACGCCATTTTTCACCTCCACGACGCTGTCACGCTTCCAGTTGAACCGTCCCTTCCCGCAGTTCGGCGGCATGACGCGCCAGGGATTGAACACGTCCAACATCTGGTACAACTCGCTCCAGATCAACTTCAACTGGCGCGCCGGCCGCTCCTTGACCCTGCTCGGCAACTACACTCTCAGCAAGATGATCGAGCGTTGGGGCTGGAACGATCCATACCTCGACAACGGCCGCCAGCAAGGGTTGTACTTCCTCGACCGTCCTCACTACTTCAAGTTCTCGACGGTGTGGGAGCTCCCCTTCGGGCGGGGGCAGAAGATCGCCGGCAACGCCAGCGGCTTCCTCAACAAGCTGATCAGCGGGTGGCAGTTCAGCACGCTGACCTTGGCGGGCTCCGGCGAGCCGAACAACTTGCCGGGCAACGTGATCGCGCTCAAGGATCCGCGCACCGTGGGCGGGGACTGGACGGGCAAAGTGGACTGGAGTCGCCACCAGGTGATCGGCTGGAACCCCTGCGTGCTGCGGCAGTTCAACGATGGCTCGATCCGGCCCCAGGCCTACTCCATCGCCCGGGGCTGCGGCACCGATCCCGCCAATTACGTCTGGCTGATGACAGCAAGCTACGCGCCAAGGTTCACTCCCTTGCGCTCCGGTCAGATCCGCAAGCAGCCTCAGTTCAACATGGACGCCGCGCTCAGCAAGATGACCCAGATCACCGAGCGGCTGAGGTTCCAGTTCCGGGTGGAGGCGTTCAACGCGACCAACTACTACTTCTTTGGCCGCGACAACCACTTCAACACCGACCCGAATAGTCCGCTCTTTGGAACCCAGTTCCCGAGCCAGGCCTGGATCGGCAACGGCTACCCGCGCCAGGTCCAGCTTGGCTTCAAGCTCCTCTGGTAGGCATCTGTCTCTGACGTTCGGGGGCGGGCGCGATCCGATGCGCCTGCCCTTTTTGATTTGGTGGCGATGTGTAATCTTCGCCGGGTTGTCGGAGTCATAATACGGTATGAGTCTTGGAACTGGGAAACGAAAACTGGGCCGTAGAGCTTTGTTGCTGGCCGCTCCCGCGGCGGGGGCCGGTCTTTGGGCGCAACGCCGCTTCGGCCGGCGGTTCATGGAATCCGAGAACTTGCCGCTGGCGGGCTCGGAGGCCGAGAAGCGCATTCTGGCTGTGCTCGACGAGATGGCGCGCGAGGGACGGCTGTATGCCAGCGTGCCGGTGAGCGACGGGCGCATGCTGCGGCTGCTCACGGAGACGGCGAATGCCAAGAGCGTGGTCGAGATCGGAACTTCGACCGGCTACTCCGGCCTTTGGTTCTGTCTGGCGTTACAAGCCACAGGAGGGCGTCTGACCACGTTCGAAATCGATCCCGGGCGGGCCCAGATGGCCCGCGATCATTTCAAGAAGGCCGGCGTGGACGGTATGGTCACGCTCGTCGAAGGGGATGCGCACCAGACGACGGCGCGCCTCAAAGAGCCGATCGACGTGGCGTTCCTGGATGCGGACAAGGACGGCTACGTAGCCTACTTGAACCGCCTGTTGCCGCTCGTCCGGCCGGGCGGGCTCATTCTGGCGCACAATCTGGACATGGTGCCCGATTACGTGCGCGAGGTGACTTCCAACCCGCGGCTCGATACGGTGTTGTACCGGGAAGGCGGCGGGCTGGCGATTACGCTGAAGAAGCGCTGAGCCGGCCGACCTTCCGACTTCATAGTTAACCGGCCGCTTTCAACAGCAGGGGGCAGAGCTCGTCCAGATCATCCTGCTGATCCCGCACTAGTTTTTCGCCGAGCAGGCGGAGGGTGCGGACGTTGTCGGCCGAAGCGTCATCCATGTCGTCGCATCCGGGATCCAAGCGCGTCTGAAAACGGAAGTAGCGCCGTTCTCCGTTGCGCGGGCCCAGCAGTTGCCGGAGCTGGTAGTCCACCGTGCTGCTGACGCCGTCGAAAACCACTTGCAGGATCGGCTGCGCCCAGCTCGCCAGCCCCCAGCTCTTGACATCTTCGTAGCGGAGCCGTCGCGTCGTCTCTCCCGTGCCGAGCGAGACCAGAAGGAAATCGTCCGCCTCCGGATGCGTCACACGCGCCTCCACGTAACCACACATGGCGGGATTGTTGGCGTAGACGCCCCCGTCGATCAGGGAAAAGTAGTCATCGCCCGAGGCGGCCTCGAGTTTGAGTGGCTCGAAATAGGTCGGGGCCGCGGAGGTGGCGCGCGCTACGAGCCGCATGGGAAAGTCGTAGCCCTCCCGCGTCTTGGCGTGGCGGCTCTTGAAGAAAAAGGGCATCCGGCGCTCGGTCTCGTAGCTCGTAATGATGACTTCGGTGAGGGCGTCCCGGAGCCGTGCTTCCCCGAAATATTCCCGCAGGACCGACTCGAGGCCCTCGGCCGAATACTTCTCTTCGGCCAGACTGCCGGCTGTGGCGAGCCGCCGCCAGAGTGTGGCGCGGAATATGCGCTGTCCCTCCTTCTCGTACAGCGCCGCCAGCTTGCGCGCGCTGTGTTCCGGGCGTCCCGCCGGCCCCGGCTTGACCAGCCCCAGCGCCAGGATCCCGCCGGTCGAAGTGCCCGCAATCAGGTCGAACAGCCGGGCGATCGGACGGCCGGTCCGCTCCTCGATCTCGGCGAGCACCATGGCGGGAATGATGCCGCGAATCCCGCCGCCGTCAATCGAGAGGATCTTGACCGGAGCCATGGCGAGTTTTCAGCCGTACGAGTCCACGCGAGGCTTCCCCGGCCTTCCCCTGCACCGCCCCATAACGAAGAGCTACCGCGCAGCCGGCTGAAATGGGACGTGCTCACGCGGCACCGGCGGGTTCGGAAGGGGGCGGCCCTCCTTGGCGCGGCAAACCGTTGACATAGCCGATCAAGCCGTCCAGCTTGTCGGCCACCTCTTCCAGCCGCAGCGACAACTTGTCCACGGTTGCGACCAGCCGGTCCAGCCGCGCTTCCGTGCGCGCCTGCGCCTCGCGCAAGCTGAGGATCTGTCGGGCGCCGATCCGGACGTAGCGAGCGACGTCGCGCTGGAGCCGTTCCAAATTGGCCTCGAGACGCTCCATGTTGCGTTCGAGTCGCTCTATACGGGTCTCCGAGCGCACGAACGCCTCGGCCAGGAACTGCTCCAGCCGATCCAGTCGCTGCTCCACCTTCCCGAGCCGGTCCTCTTCCACAGCCGCCTTCTATCGTAGCAGAGGCGCCGAATTTGGCAGGGACCGCAGGGCTGCGCAGCGAGGGCCAAATAGAAACGGGAAAACGATCCCCCAGAATCGCGGAGAAGGAAGCCGTGGTGGAGGCGGCGGGAGTCGAACCCGCGTCCGAGAAGGCCTGCCGTAAAGAGCCTACGTGCGTAGCCGGTTCAGATACTTCGGAGCACCGCCGTGGGAACCGGCAAGCCCAGCGAGCTCCTAGTCCGATTGCCTCTGAGCCTCAGGCTCCGGACCGAAGCCCTCAGCCGATCCCGCCAAGCGACGCCTTCGAGCTGCCGTGCGGGCCCGGTCAGCCGAGGCGGCTGCCTAACGATTAGGCAGCGTAGGCAAACTGCGTGTTGGCAGTTATTGGTTTCCGATCGTTTTACGGGAGCTCGGAACCCGGCACGCCTCTTTACTCCAGCGCCATCCCGTCGAATCCGTGACGCCCCCTTTCCGCCTCCTATTCTATCACTGCCGGAGGCTGCGGCTCAAAAGTCGCCCTCCTTGACGTAGGGGTAGCTCCAAAGAATCACCTGGAGCAGAACCGACTTGACCCAGGCTTGATGCATTTTGTCCACCGTCTCGGCGTCGTGGCCCTTTTTGGCCAGGAACGGTTTGAGCGTGGCCGTGATGGGATAAAGGAGCGCCGCCACGTAGCGGAAGGGGATATGCTCCGGAGTCTGTACCCCGTCGGTCCGGTTCTTCTTGGTCCGGTGGTGACGGAGGCCGATCTCATACTGGTAGTCGAGCCATTTCTGGTCATAGTTGGCCGCGGCCGTGTCCAGAATCCACTGCCCGAAGCGCTTGCGCACCGCCGCCAGATAATGCTCATCGGGTTGGTTGTCAGAGGTCCGGCGGAAATAGTGCAGCAGGTGCTCGTTGGAGCCTACGAAGCCGTACCAGACGTCGAGAACTTGCTCGACCTGGTCCGCCAACACGTCACGGGAAAGCCGCAGATAGCGGGCGTCCTCGTCCGTAAACAGCACCGACTTTTTGAGCAGCTCGAACTCCTCCAAAGTCACGGGCGAACGCGGAACCGCGTCCGTGCCGTAAGTGTATCCAGCGATCGCAGGTGCACTCATGGTCTTACCTCCTCGGATTGGATGAATGATTGCCAGACGAATGCGGCGTCCGGAGCGGGCGCCGGCACGTGGTCGGCACAGTCCAGCCGCAGCTGCCGGTCCCCGAACGGCGCGTTGACGAAATCGCAGTGGTGCGGCCGAAGTGGATCCGGATAGCGGTGCGGGCGGAAAAAGCGGCAGGTGACGCACATGCGCGCCACGGGAATCTCGCCGCGCTCCTGGAGCGCCCGGATCATTTTGATGAGGGCGCGCAATAACACGGCTTGCTCGGTGGCATCCAGCTCGCCGGCCGCCTGGGCGAGAAAATCGGCCCAGGAGGCCGCTCGCCGGGCCTCGGCGCGGCCCCGGGCCGTCAAGGCCACGGCCAGCGTCCGCCGGTCCTGCCGCGAGCGCCCTTTGCGCACCAGCCGCTTGGCCCGGAGGGCCTCTACCGCATCGCTAGCGGTGGCGGGCGTCACGGCCAGCTCCCGCGCGATCTCGCCGAGCGTCAGCGGCGCCGCTCGCCTCGCCAGTAGCGCCAGGATCTGCCCCTGGGTGGGAGTCAGGCCCCGGCCTCCGGCCTCGCGCCAGGCCCGGTTGCGCAACGCCAGGCCGATCTTGGCCAACCCCGCCGCCAGACGCGCCGGCAGCGGATCGCTCTCGAACGGGGAAGTCATTTAGGAGTCCTAACAATATTGTCGCCTCGCCCTCCGCGCCTGTCAACCCCAGTTGCGCTTCGTTCCGACCCGTTTACAATCGAAGAAGATGCCTGTCATGCCCGCCACAAGCGTCGCCACCGGTACGGAAACGGGCCGTCGCGAGCGGAGGGCCCCGCTCTATCACGTCGTGCTGCTCGACGACGACGAGCACACCTACGACTACGTCATCGAAATGCTCCAGAAGTTGTTCTACTTCTCTGCGGAGGAGGCCTACCGGCACGCCGTCGAGGTAGACACTACCGGGCGAACGATCGTCCTCACCTGCGAGCTGCCCGAGGCCGAATTCGCCCGGGACCAGATCCACGCCTACGGCCCGGACTGGCGCATGCCCGCCTCCAAGGGCTCCATGTCAGCCATCCTCGAGCCGGCGAGCGGCGACGGGAGCGGCACCTGAGCGAGGAACCCGCCGGGCGCCGGATGCGCCCTATCGCTGATCGAGGGGAATCCAGGGCCGGCCGTCCGGCTCGCCTCGATACTCCGCGCGAGGCCGAATCAGCCGGTTGTTGCGATACTGCTCCAACACGTGCGCCGTCCAGCCGGACATGCGGCTGACGGCGAAGATCGGCGTGTAGAGATCGATGGAGATGCCCAAGGAATAGTAAGACGAGGCCGAGTAAAAATCCACGTTGGCGTTCAGTCCCTTGGCCGTCTTCATGTACTGCTCGATCTCTTTCGAGATCCGGTACAACTCCAGATGGCCGGTGCGGCGGCCCAGCTCTTCTGACAAGGCGCGCAGGTGCGTGGCCCGGGGGTCTTCGGTACGGTAGACGCGGTGGCCGAAACCGGGGATCTTGATCTTCTGCGCCAGCTTCTGCTGGACCATCTCCACCGCCTTTTCCGGCGTGCCCGCTTCGAGCAGCATCCGAATCACGTCCTGGTTGGCGCCCCCATGCAGCGGACCTTTCAGCGCACCGATGGCGCCGGTCACGGCCGAGTAGATGTCGGAGAGCGTGGCGGCAATCACCCGTGCGGCAAACGTAGAGGCATTCAACTCATGGTCGGCGTGGAGGATCAACGCCAGGTCGAAGGCTCGCTCCATCACCTCGTCCGGTCGGCGGCCGGTCAAGGTATAGAGGAAGTTGGCCGCGAAGCCGAGGGACGGGTCTCCCTCGACGGGCTCCTTGCCGTTGCGCAACCGGTCAAAGGTGGTGACGATGGTGGCGGTCTGCGCCACTAGCTTCTCGGCCTTGCGCTGGTTGGCTTCGGCGGAATTGTCCCCGGCCAGGGGGTCGTAGTGCGCCAACATGGAGACCGCAGTCCGCAGGACGTCCATGGGCACGCCGCGCGGCACACTCCGCAGGTATTCGATCACGGGCGCCGGGAGGGTGCGGTGCGCCACGAGGGACGCCTTGAGTTCCTGGAGCTCCGCGCGGTTCGGCAGGCGCCCGTGCCACAGCAGATAGGCCACCTCCTCGAAGGTGGCGTTCTCGGCCAGCGTGTGGATGTTGTAGCCGCGGTAGCTCAGAATGCCGGCTTCGCCGTCGATGTAACAAATTTCCGAGTCCGCGGCGACGACGCCTTCCAGACCTGCACCCGTAGTGGTCACGGCCATGAAACGTTACGCTCCCTTTCCTGCCTTCGAGCGGCTCCCTGGGCCTGCCGGAGACTTTCATTGTAGGAGACGCCCGGCGGTGCGTGCAACGCCCAACTTGCATTTACGTTTGGAATGAGGCAAGCTGTATGGTTTTCCGTGGGCGCCACCAAGCCGATGCGCGTACGAGTCCTCTATCACGACCATTGCTTCGACGGAGCCGCTTCGGCGGCTTTCTTCAGCCGTTTCCTCGAAGCGACGTTCTACCCGGACGCCGAGTTTTCCTTCACGGGGCTGGCGCACAAGGCGTCCCAAATCTTCGAAGACCATTTGTTCGACGGCGACGAAAACGCCATCGTGGATTTCAAGTACGCGCCGCACCCGCGCCTGACCTGGTGGTTCGACCACCATCAAAGCGCCTTCCTGGCGCCGGAAGACGAAGAGCATTTCCGCCGCGACGCGAGCGGCAAGAAAATGTACGATCCCCGCTTCCCGTCATGCACGCGCTTCATCGCCACCGCGACCCGGGAGAAGTGGGGGTTCCAAGCCCCGGATCTCGACGAACTGGTCCACTGGGCGGACGTGATCGACGGGGCCCAGTACCCCGACGCCCGCACGGCCGTCGAGCTCCGCGAGCCGGCCACACAACTCACTCTTGTCATCGAAAGCGCCAAGCGCCCGGGGATCGTGGAGCGGATCATCCGCTGGATGCGGCGCCTGCCCCTGGCCGAGATCATGGCCCAGGCGGAAATCCAGCAACTCTATGCGCCTTTGCACGAGCTGCACCTGCGCTCCATCGACATCATCCGACGGCGTGCCGTGCAGAAAGATAGCGTCGTGTTTTTCGACTTGGTGGAAGACCAACTGGACAGCTACAACAAGTTCATTCCATATTACTTATTCCCTAACTCCGTATACACGGTCTCGGTGAGCACCTCCAGTTTCCGGACGAAAGTCTCCGTGGGTTCCAACCCCTGGGCGCCGGAGCCGCCGCGGCACAATCTGGCCACTCTCTGCGAGCGCTACGGCGGAGGCGGCCACGCCCGCGTCGGGGCCATCAGCTTCGATCTGGACGCCGTGGAAGCGGCGCGCCGGGCCGCCGCCGAGATCGTCGAAGTACTGCGGCGGAACTGAGGCTCAGCCTCTGGTGTATCCTGGCAGCAGGAGGGTGCGTGAAATCCCCGGAAGCCGTCCCGGCCCCGGTCTCGGAAGCGCTGGACGAAGCCGCGATCGTGGCGCGGGCCCGGGCGGGCGATCCGCAGGCCTTCGCCGAGCTCGTCGAACGCTACGAGCGTCAGATCTACCGCCTAGCGCGACACATCACCCACAACGACGAGGACGCTGAGGACGTGCTCCAGGAGACGTTCCTCAAAGCGTACGAAAACCTGCCCGGATTTCAAGGCCAATCGAAGTTTTACACCTGGCTGGTCCGCATTGCGGTCAACGAGGCCCTGATGAAGCTGCGCAAGCGTCGGTCGAGCAAGGTGGTCTCGCTCGACGAGACCTTCGATACCGGCGAGGAGACCGTGGCGCGCGAAATCGCCGTGTGGGAGGACCATCCGGAAGAGCAATATTCCCGCGAGGAGCTGCGCCGAATCCTGGAGGAGGCCATCGACAGCCTGCCCCCGCTGTACCGAACTGTCTTTGTCCTGCGCGACGTGGACGAGTTGTCCACCGAGGAGACCGCCGGGGTGCTCGGCATCTCGATTCCGGCCGTCAAGAGCCGCTTGCTCCGCGCCCGGTTGCAGTTGCGGGACAAGCTGACGCGCTACTTCAAGCGCAAGCAGGAGGACCTGTTTGCTTACTTGTAAGCAATTTCTGGAGGAACTCGCCGACTACCTGGACGGCGAGCTCGCCGAGGAAGTGCGCCGCGAGCTGGACGGGCACCTGGCGGAATGCCCGAACTGCTGGGTCATCGTGGACACCACCAAGAAGACGCTGCAAATCTACAAGGGGATGGAAGCCCGGCCGCTTCCACCCGAGTTGCACGCCCGTCTCATGAAAGCGTTGCAGCGGAAGATGACCCAGCCGCCGGAGCGCTAACCGCCTGCGGTCGGAAGCGCCCCGCTGCGCGGCGCTAGCCCCTTGCCCTCCACCACCACAATCACCTGATCGGCCTGGACGCCCGGGATCTTGTCCACGATTCCGCTCGGCCAATGCACCTCGATGTCCGCCCTCGCTGCCTGCCCCAGCCCGAAGTGCACTCGCAAATCGTTCTGGGAAAGATAGCTGCCGCCGGAGCGCACTTCGTCCATCTGCCGCCGGCCGCCCTCCGGCGTGCAGTAGATCCGGGCGCCGATGCCGGAGCGATTGGACTTCGTGCCCACGGTCTTCACTTTGATCCAGTGATGGTTCGTCGACGCGTCGCAGCGCAACAGTTGCGGATAGTCATTGACGCAGTTGACGACGATGTCGATGTCCCCGTCGTTATCGAAATCCCCGAAGGCGCAGCCCCGCCCGGGAACGCGCTCGAGGATTCCGGGTCCGGCCAGAACAGAGACGTCCTCGAACCGCCCGTTGCGCAGGTTGCGATAGAGCACTTTCCGCTGCCGGTAACCGGATTCGCCCGCGTCACCGACCTCGGGATAGACGTGGCCGTTGCAGGTCAGGATGTCTGGCCAGCCGTCGTTGTCGAAATCGAAAAAGCCGGCGCCCCAGCCGAGAAACCGAGTGTTTCGTCCCAAGCCGCTCTGAAAGGTCGCATCTTCGAAAAAGTTTTTCCCGAGGTTGCGGTACAGACTGGACGTGTCGCCTTCGAAATTCGTCTTGACGATGTCGAACCAGCCGTCGCCGTCGTAGTCGGCCACGGAGACCCCCATGCCCGCCTGAGTCTTGCCGTCGGGGCCGAAAGCCACGCCAGCTTCGATGCCGATCTCGGTGAAGGTGCCGTCGCGGTTGTTCCGGTACAGCGCCGAAGAGCTGGAGTCGTTGGCGACGTAGATATCGGGCCAGCCGTCATTGTCGAAATCCGCCACCACCACGCCCAGGCCGTAGGTGCCGGGCGTGTTGAGGATTCCCGCCTTCTCCGAGACATCGGTGAAGGTGCCGTCGCCGTTGTTGTGGAACAGGATGTTCTTGCCGCCGGGCAGACCGGGCGGCCCGCAGGCCACCATCAGCCCGCGGTACAGGCACGGTCCGGTCTCCGGCAGCGGCGCCGTGCGCGGGTCAAAGTCAATGTAGTTGGCGACGAACAGGTCGAGGAAGCCGTCCTTGTCGTAATCGAGAAAGGCGCAGCCCGTATTCCAACGCCGGATCTTGCCGCCGCCGGTGGTGATGCCGGCCTTGCGGGAAACGTCGGTGAACTTTCCGTTGCCGTCGTTGTGATAGAGAACGTTTTCGCCCCAGTAGGTGACGAACAGATCGTCCCATCCGTC
>JANWXD010000041.1 GCA_025055455.1 Bryobacteraceae bacterium | reverse complement strand
ATCCGGAAATGAGCCTGAAACCGGTGGCGCGCCGTTTGGAGGAGCTGCTCGGCCGGCCGGTCAAAATGGCGCCGGACTGCGTGGGTCCGGAGGTCGAAGCCATGTTGCCAAAGCCGGGCGAAGTCCTCCTGCTCGAAAACCTGCGGTTTCATCGGGAAGAGGAAGCCAACGACGAGGAGTTCTCTCGGAAACTCGCCTCTCTATGCGACGTTTACGTCAACGACGCCTTCGGGGCCGCCCACCGCGCTCATGCCTCCACCGTCGGCATGATTCGCTTTGTTCCCCGAGCGGCCGCCGGCTTGCTGATGGAGAAAGAACTCGAGTATCTGACCAAGGTTACGCGGAACCCTGACCGGCCCTGCGTGGCCATTCTGGGAGGCGCCAAAGTCTCCGACAAGATCGAAGTCATCCAAAACCTGCTGAAGATCGTGGACCGCATGCTCATCGGCGGCGCCATGGCCTACACGTTCTTGCGCGCCCAAGGCAAGTCCGCCGGAAGGTCGCTCGTCGAAGAAGACAAGATCGAGCTGGCGCGGCAGCTCCTCCAAGCCGCCGACGGCAAGCTGCTGCTACCGGTGGATCACGTCGTGGCGGCCGAGCTCAAGGAAAACGCCGAGCATGAAGTGGCTGAGGAAATTCCGGCCGACAAGATGGCGCTCGACATCGGCCCGAAAACCGTCGAGCAGTTCGCCAAGGAGATTGCCCAGGCCCGAACCATCATCTGGAACGGGCCGATGGGGGTGTTCGAAAAGCCTCCCTTCGACCGCGGCACCGTGGCCGTGGCTCAGGCCGTGGCGGCCTCTGGAGCCGTGTCCGTGGTCGGAGGAGGCGATTCCGAGAAGGCCGTCAAGTCGGCCGGCGTGGCCGATAAGATCACGCACATCTCCACTGGCGGCGGCGCTTCGCTGGAGTTCCTAGCGGGTCTCGATTTGCCCGGCGTCGCGGCCCTCACGGACAAGTAGCGCGGTATCTCAACTACGACCGTCGCGTTCGGCGAGCCACCCATAGCCCCAACAGCCCCGTGGCCGCCATGATCAATGTGTCGGGTTCCGGCACTGCCCCAGCGTCGCCATACGCGAAGTTGTCCACCAGGACGTAACTGCTCTGCGGAGTGAGCTGTATCCAACTGATCGGGACGGAGGACACCACCCCGGCAAAGGCCCGATTCGGGTGGTTCAACGTCGGAATGACAAAGGAGTGCCCCGTGGAGAGTGAAAGCACTACCGGCGCGGCGAACGGGGTATGCGTCATCACGTCGGTTCCCACGGCCGTAACCCCGGCGGGAAGATTGACGCGGATGGAAGCACCCCAGGAGGCTTGACCTCCCATCAACAGGTCTCCTGAATTCCAGTTCAGATACGAAGCCGTGCCCGGATCTTGCGTGTAGAGAAAGTATCCGCTGCTCGTTGGACCGATGAATTGCACGCCGCTCAGGCTCAGGCCCGACGCCGTGCTGTAGTTGCCGGGAACCCCCGGCGAGGCCAAGCCTTCGAACGTGATGGTAGCCGTCAGAGTCGCCACACTCGTAAGCCATGTGGTGCGATCCAGAAACAAGATCGGAGATGCGCCCGCCGGCGCCGCGGCGAAGGCCACTGTTGCAATCGCGACGAGAATCTTTTTCCGATGCGCCATAGTTGTACAGAAAATTCAGTGATAAAGTCGCCGCACTCGAGGAAAATTCTCGCCGTCTGATGTATTCGATTCGATC
This sequence comes from Bryobacteraceae bacterium, assembly GCA_025055455.1. Classification (GTDB taxonomy): domain Bacteria; phylum Acidobacteriota; class Terriglobia; order Bryobacterales; family Bryobacteraceae; genus JANWXD01. The sequence goes on along the minus strand of JANWXD010000041.1, from coordinate 22,225 downwards.
GCAGACTCGGAAGTTCTACCGCAGGTTTACTCAGGAGCAGTTTAGGCTCGGGGGAATAAAACGTCGGTTTACACACCCGCCGCCTGGAAGATCGCCTCGAGCGGCACTTCCAGCTCAGGCTCGGTCGTGCGCAGTTTGCCGTCTCTCGCCTCCTTGATGCCGTCACTCGTGCAGATCCAGCCCTTCCGCGTGCGCGGGTCGATCAACCACACGTAGCGCACCCCGAACGCCAGGTAGTCGTCGATGCGCTCCTGCATCTCCGTCATGGTGTCCTCGCGGGAGAGGATTTCGATGCAAACCAGTGGCGGCTCGGTCAGCGCCGGCCCTTCCGGCATCGGACCCGCCACCACGCACAGGTCGGGGACGCGAAAGCGCTCGGGTTTGACTTGGATGCGCTGTTGGGTAAACACCCAAACACCCCATTCCTTCTCCCTGTTGCCGAGATAGACCGTCAAGCTGGCTTGAACTCGGCTGTGATCTCGCTCGCCCACGTGCCGCTCCAACAGGACGCCCTCGAGATAGTCGCAATCCGGCCGGTACGCCTTCCGGAGATACTCCTCCACCCCGATGACCGTGGCCGACGACATCCCGCGCCCATTCTACCGCAGCGGCTTGACCGCTTCGCGGACGCTCGCGCTGAACTGCGCCGCCCTGGCGAGCACCTCGTCCGGATTCAAAGTCAGCATGCGCCGGCCACGCACGAGCAAACGGCCGTTCACCATGACGTCCTCGACGTCCGTGCTCTTGAGCGCATAAACCAACTGCGACACCGGATCGTATAGGGGAGTGGCGTGGGGCGCGTCGAGGCGGACCGAGATCACGTCGGCCCGCTTGCCCGCTTCGAGCGAGCCGATGTGCTGGTCCAGGCCGAGCGCCCGCGCCCCTTGGATCGTGGCCATTTCGAGGACGCGCGCGGCGGGCAGCGCCTCCGGATTCCCCGTGGCCACCTTTTGGAGCTTCGCCGCCAGGTCCATCTCCTCGAACAGGCTCAAGTCGTCGTTGCTGCCGGCGGGCCCATCGGTGCCCAGGCCGACGGCGATCCCGAGCTCGACCATCCGCATGACAGGCGCGATCCCGCTCGCCAGTTTCATGTTGCTCGAAGGGCAATGGGCAACGGCGACACGCCGGGCCTGGAGAATCCTCAAGTCGCTTTCATCCACCCAGACCGCGTGAGCCGCCAGCGTCCGCCCGCGCAGCACCCCGAGCGAGTCCAGCACCGCCACCGGCGTGGCCTTGCGGCGGGCCAAGATTTCCTCCCGCTCTTGTCGTGTCTCCGCCAGGTGGATCAGTAACGGTGCATCGTAGCGGTCCGCTAGGTCGCGCGCCGCCTGGAGCGTCTCGTCGCGGTTGGTGTAGAGCGCGTGGGGAGCCACGGCCGCTACGATGAGCGGGTGCCCGCGAAACCGTCGTAGGAACCGCTCCGTGTATGCCAGCGCTTCCTCCGGTGTTGCGGCGTCGGGCGCGGGGAATTGCAGAATCGTCTCCCCGAGCACCCCCCGCAAGCCCGCTTCGGCCGTGGCCTCCGCCACGACCTCTTCGAAGTAATACATGTCCGCGTACGTGGTGATGCCACCCAAGGCCATTTCGAGGCACGCCAGCCGCGTCCCCCACCGGACGAAATCGGCTCGGACCAGCTTGGCCTCCGCCGGGAAGATGTACCGTTCCAGCCAGTCTTGCAAGCGCAGGTCGGCGGCGATGCCGCGCAGCAGCGACATCGCGGCGTGCGTGTGGGCGTTGACCAGGCCGGGAGCGATGAGCCGATTTGGGCCTCCCAGTCGCTGCCGGGGACGAAAGCGCCGCTGCAGTTCGGCCCGCGGTCCGACCGCCACGATCCGCTCGCCACGCACGGCCACGGCGCCGTCCTCGAACACGCGCCGCTGCGCGTCCATCGTGATCACGTAGCGCCCCACCCACAGCCAGTCAACGGGTTCGGCCGCCCAGAGACCGGGCAATGCCAGGGTGATCCAGAGGAGGCTAAAGCAGGGACGCATCGAAGGGTCTGGGCAGCAGATCCCGCAGGCGCAGCGTTTCGGTCTTGCCCTGAAGGTTGGCCAGCACGACCTCCGCGTCGCCGCAAAACTCCCACAGGATTTGCCGGCAGGCGCCGCACGGCGGCGTCAGCCGGTCGGTGTCGGCCACCACCGCGATCCGCCGGAAACCCCGTGCGCCTTCGGAGACCGCCTTGAAGACGGCCACGCGCTCGGCGCACACAGTCAGTCCGTAGGTCGCGTTTTCGATGTTGCACCCCGTGTACACGCGTCCGTCGGCGTCCTCGACCGCGGCGCCGACCTTGAAGCGGGAAAACGGCGCGTGGGCCCGCTCCCGGGCCGCGCACGCCGCCGCCACCAAGGGATCCATTACACCTCCAGGCGTGGCACCAGAGCCTTGAGGAACCGAACCAGAGTCTCCCGCACCATGCGGCCGGTCTGGAGAACCTCGTCGTGCGTGAGCCGCTGGGGCAAAATGCCCGCCGCCATGTTGGTGACGCAGGAAATTGCCAGCACCTTCATCCCCATGTGGTTGGCCGCGATCACCTCCGGGACGGTGGACATACCCACTAAATCCGCGCCGATCGTGCGCAGGTACCGGATCTCGGCCGGAGTCTCGTAGCTGGGACCCAGGACCGCAGCGTAGACCCCCTCGCTCAACTCGATTCCGAGCTCCGCAGCCACCGCGCGGGCAATCTCGCGATAGCGCCGCGAGTACGCCTCGGACATGTCCGGAAAACGTGGCCCCAGGGATTCGTCGTTCGGCCCGACCAGTGGGTTGGCGCCCTGAAGATTGATGTGATCCGAGATCAGCACCAGCCCCCCGCGGCGGTAGGACAAATTGATGCCGCCTGCGGCGTTGGTCACCACCAGGCCCCGCACGCCCAGCTGGCCCAGTACCCGCACCGGAAACACGACCTGGGCTGCACTATAGCCTTCGTACAAGTGGGCCCGCCCTGCCATCACGGCCACTTCGCGAACGCCTACCCTGCCCACCACCAGTTTGCCCGCGTGCCCCACTGCGGTCGCCTTCGGCCAGCCGGGGATCTCGTAATACGGGATTTCGGTGCGTTCCTCGATCGCCTCGGCAAAATCCCCCAGGCCGCTGCCGAGAATCACGCCGATGAGGGGCCGCAGCGGGGTCCTCCGCCGCACGTACTCCACAGCTTCGTTCACAGCAGCACCCCAGCGATGCAGGCCGACATAAAGTTGGCCATGGTGCCCGCCGCCACCGCCTTCAATCCGAGCCGGGCCAGATCGGGCTTGCGGTTCGGGGCGAGCCCCCCGATACCGCCGATCTGGATGGCGATCGAACTGAAATTGGCGAACCCGCACAAGGCGTAGGTCGCAATCGTGAACGAGCGCGGATCTAGGCTCTCCTTCATCGGCCCCAGCTGAAGAAAGGCCACGAACTCGTTGAGCACCAGCCGCGTGCCGAGCAGGTTTCCGATCGCCGCGGCGTCCTTCCAGCTCACGCCCAGCAGCCACGCCACCGGCGCAAACACGGCCCCGAAGATTTTCTCGAGCGACGGCGGCAGCCATCCCATGCCTGGCAAGCCGTGGGCCCATCCCAGCACGCCATTCACCAGCGCAATGAGGGCCAAGAACGCGATCAACATTCCGGCGATATTGAGGGCCAGGTGCAGCCCTTCGCCCGCGCCGCGGGCCGCCGCGTCGATCAGGTTGACCCCGGGCTTTTCCACCTTCACCCGGACGGTACCAGCCGTGGCCGGCTGCTCGGTTTCCGGCAGCAGCATCTTGGCCAGCAGAATCGTCGCCGGCGCGGTCATGATCACCGCCGTCAGCAGGTGCTTGATTTCGACGCCGGCCACCTTGACGTAGGCCGCCATCACCGCGCCGGAGACATGCGCCATGCCGCTGGTCATCACCGTGAACAGCTCGGATTGGGTCAGCCCCGGCAAAAAAGGCCGAATCGTCAAGGGCGCCTCGGTCTGCCCCATGAAGATGCTGGCCGCCACATTCGTGGATTCGGCGCCGCTGGCGCCCATGACGCGCTGCATCAACCACGCCATGCCCCGGATGAAGGCTTGCATGATGCCCAGGTAATACAGGATCGAGAAAAACGAGGCGATGAAGATCACGATGGGCAACACCTGGAAGGCGAAGACCACGCCCATGGGGCCACCCTTGGCGCCCAACGGCCCGAAGACGAACTGGCTGCCCGCCTCGGCGTACTCGAGCAGCGCATTGACCCCGGCGCTGGCCGCTTCGAATGCACGCCCGAAGCTGGTCTTCAGAACGAGAAAGGCGAAAGCGAATTGCAGGCCCAATCCCCACAGAATCAGCGAGGGCCGGATGGCGCGGCGGTTGGCGGAAAACAGATACGCCGCACCGAGAATGAGCGCAAGGCCGAGCAGGCCCGTCCAGCGGCCCATGAGTGCGCGCTCAACTCACCACTTCCAGGATGAGCTCGCGCTCCTCCGGCGGATGCGAGGCGATCCGGAAGGCTCCTTCCACCACTGCGGCGGCTTCCTCGAGATGATCCTCGCTGGTGTAATAGAGCCGGCACAGCACCGAGCCCGCCTCCACCCGGTCGCCGACTTTGACGTCCAAAATCACCCCGACCGCGGGGTCCACTTGGTCCTCCTTGGTGTTCCGCCCGGCGCCGAGCAGAGCCGAAGCGCGGCCCACGTCTTCGGCATCGATCGCACTCACGAACCCGCCGCGGGGGGAGGTGATCTGGTGCTCGCCGCTGGCGTTCGGCAGTAGCTCGAACTTGTCCAACACCAGCGGATTGCCGCCCTGCGCCGCGATGACTTCTTTCAGCTTGCGGTACCCCGAACCGTCCAGCAGCTTCCGCTGGGCCAACTCCCGCGCCTCGTCCAGCGTGGGCGTGATCTTGCCGAGATAGATCATTCGCGCTGCCAGCTCTAAAGACAGGCGCGTCAAATCCGTCGGCCCGGCATTTTGAAGGGTCTGCGAGACCTCCATGACCTCCACCGCGTTGCCTACCGCGTAGCCCAAGGGTTGGTTCATGTCGGTGATGAGGGCCTGCACGCGTTTGTCGGCTCGCCGTCCGATGCTCACCATCATTTGCGCCAGGCGCCGCGCGTCCACTTGGCGCTTCATGAACGCCCCGGAGCCCACTTTGACGTCCAGCACGAGGGCATCGATGCCCATGGCCAGCTTCTTCGACATGATCGAAGAGGCAATCAGGGGAATCGACTCGACCGTAGCCGTGGCGTCCCGCAGCGCATAGAGCTTCCCGTCCGCTGGCGCCACCTCCGGCGTCTGACCGATGAAACACAGGCCGATCCGCTGTAACTGCGCGCGGAATTCTTCAACCGTCAGATTCGTTCGGAAGCCCGGGATGGACTCCAGCTTGTCGAGCGTCCCGCCCGTGTGACCCAGCGCCCGACCGGAAACCATCGGCACCACGACGCCGGCCGCCGCGGCCAGCGGCGCCACGATCAAGCTCGTCTTGTCCCCCACACCACCGGTGGAGTGCTTGTCGACCTTGACCCCCGGCACGCTGGACAGATCCACAGTGGAGCCGCTGCGGATCATGCACTCCGTCATGGCGGCGACTTCCCGGTCCGTCATTCCCGAGAAAAACACCGCCATCAGAAAGGCGGACATCTGATAGTCGGGAATCTCGCCTTTGGTATAACCGTCTACCAAGTAGACGATTTCCTCCGGGGCCAGTTCCTCGCCGTCTCGCTTGCGCTGAATTAAATCTACGGTTCTCATTGCGAGATAAGATCCTTCAGACTAGCATACCCTCCCTCGCAAGCTCTAGCAGGCGCGGAGCTTTTTAGCCATCTGTGCTCGGACTCGAACTTCGCCTTCGCTGGGTCGGCGTGCCTTGCCTGACATAGAACTTGCGCTCGGCCGCGGGTCCATGTTCTGATATCCCTTCGTCGGAATGATCTCCCCGGACACAACCGCCGTCGCCACGGGCAGACCCACTCGAGCCCGTTACTGGGTCATCGTCTTCGCCGTCACCCTGGCCGTGCTGGCCTATATCGACCGTGTCTGCATCTCCATGGCCGCACCCGACATCCGCCGCGACCTGGGCCTCGGCCACGTCGAGATGGGCTACGTGTTCTCGGCATTCGCCTTGGCGTATGCCTTGTTCGAGATTCCCGGCGGCTGGTTGGGCGACTGGCTCGGGCCCAAGCGCGTGTTGATCCGCATCGTGCTGTGGTGGTCGTTTTTCACGGCCGCCACCGGCTGGGCCTGGAATCTGGCTTCCCTGTGGGTGATCCGGTTTCTGTTCGGCGCCGGCGAGGCGGGTTGTTTCCCCAACCTGACCAAAGCCTTTACCACCTGGCTTCCTGCCACCGAACGGGTGCGCGCCCAAGGCATCATGTGGACCTTTGCCCGCTGGGGCGGCGCCTTCACCCCACCGCTGGTCATCTTCGTGTTCCAGTTCATGCATTGGCGGCGGGCCTTCGAGCTCTTCGGCGCGCTGGGCCTCATCTGGTGCTGGTTTTTCTGGCGCTGGTACAAGGACAACCCGCGCGATCACCCCAGCGTGAACGCGGCCGAACTGGCTCTCCTCGCCGGGGCCGAACAGACCGCCTCCGGACACGGCGACGTCCCCTGGGGCAAGTTGATCGCCTCGCGGACCGTGTGGCTGCTGTGGCTCCAGTATTTCTTTCTGGCCTATCCCTGGTATTTCTACATCACCTGGCTCCCGACTTACTTACAGGAATTCCGAGGACTGGATCCGGCGAGCAGCTCGCGGGCGGCCATCTTTCCCTTGCTGTTCGGGGGATTCGGATCCTTGTTCTGCGGCCTGATTTCCGCACGCGTGGCCCGTTGGGTGGGCAGCGTGGCTACGGCCCGTCGCCTCCTGGCCATGCTGGGCTTCTTCGGCGCCGGCGTGCTGATCCTGGTCTCTATCCACGTCCAGGACCCCTTCCGCGCCATGCTCGTCATGGGGCTGGCCAGTTTCTTCAACGACCTGGTGATGCCGGGCTCCTGGGGCGCCTGCATGGACGTGGGCGGCAAGTACGCCGGAACTCTTTCCGGTTCGATGAACATGATGGGGAACATGGCAGGTTTCGTCGCCCCGGCGGTGGCGGGCTACATCTTGCGCTACACGGGCGACTGGAACCTGGTTCTTTACGTCATGGCCGGCGTCTACTTTCTCGGCACCCTGTGCTGGCCCTTCATTGACCCCGTCACCCCGCTCGAAAAGGACGACGAGCGCCGACCCTCGCGCCCAGCACGGTAGTCTTGCGGCCTTCCCGATCCGAGGGCCGGTGCTAGACTTTGGACATGGCGGTGAAAACACCCGTCAGCGAAGAGGAGTACCTTCGCACGAGCTTCGGGGACCGGGCGCCAGAGTACGTCCACGGAGAGCTGGTCGAGAGAACCTTGCCGAACAAGTCTCACAGCAAGGCCCAAGTCGAACTGGCGTTTGCTTTCAAGACGTTGCAGGCACGACTGCCGTTGTTCCCGTTTTCCGAGCTCCGCGTTCCCGTCGCCCCGGGCAAGTACCGGATCGTGGACGTGGCCGTCTACGCGCGGCAGGAACCCAAAGAGGAGCTGCCCGAAGAGTTGCCGCTCGTGGTGGCCGAAATCGTTTCTCCCGAGGACGGGCACGAGGACCTGATGAGGCGGCTCGAAGAGTTCCGGACTTGGGGCGTTGCCCACATCTGGCTGGTGGATCCGGGACTGCGGCGGCTCTACGTGTATCGCCACGGGGGCCTCGAGGCCGTGGACGCCTTTGAACTCCCCGAATTCGGCGTGCAAATTCCGGTCGCCCAAGTCCTGCCCGAAGGGGCCGGCGGGTCATGAGCCGCCCATTCTCGCCACTCGCGCCTCGACATCCGCTCGAAACTTGTCGATGAATCCTGTTACGTAGGCCACTACGGATAGCGACGGGTCGGCCACGAGAGGGGTGAGATCCATGGCGAAGGTGAGCGCTGTCTCGACATCCGTCGCATGGGAAGCGAAGTAGGTGGCGTTCGCCGTGCGCCGCCCCAGGGTCGCCAGGTCGTAGCGTTTCCCTCCGCTGATCTGGGAGTCGAACACTCCCACCAGGGCTGCCGCCAGGTTGGGCCGTGCGGAAACCGGCAGCGCCTGCTTGTCCTCGTCCGGCAGCCAGTCCAGATCCCGCCAGACCTCACAGCCGTAAACTTTTGCCGGCCGGTGCTCCGGCGCCACGCGCCGCAACGCCTCCAGCGCCCGCAGACTCACGGCGACGTGCGTGTCGTGTTTGTCGGCGAAGTTGTGCAGGTAGACGATCCGGGGCCGCGCGACACGCAAGATCTTCACCATGTCCTCGACGACGGCGACCAGCTTGGGGTCCTTGACCTGTGCGCTCGAATAATCGAGCTGGATCTGGCAGGCGTAGTCGCCGACATGGGCCGCCTTCCGCTGCTCCAAACGCCGGACCTTCTGCATCTCTTCGTCGGTGAATTTCTCATAGATGCCCGCCCGGGGGCTTCCCGCCCCGTTGGTCACCACGACGCCCGTAAACCAGCGGTCCTCGCGGCCGTAGCATTCGGCGATACCGTGGTAGGCCATGATCTCGATATCGTCCTGGTGTGCGCAGAAACAAAGATGCGTCGTGCGGGCCAGGGCGGCTTCCGGGGTGAGCCCGTCGGGAACGAAGACGTCCGCCGTGGGGTTGTGGAATTGCATCACGTCTCCCTTTGCTTTGGAATTTCGGGCAAACTTGCGGCCGCTACGGCCTGTCCGTGGCGCTTTTGTTTTTCGCCCGGCACGTGCAGCCGGATCCGTTCGTGAAGCTCGGGGAACTCTTCGCGCAGCACTTCGGAGGCCCGCGTCACGATCAGCTCCCCCGCCGTACCCGACAATACCCGCCCGAGCACCAGCACATGGCGCAGCTCGTAGAAATCCGCGTAATGCGCGACGGCGTAGCCGAAATAGGTGCCGATGGTTTCGAAGACGCTGCGCGCTCGTGCGTCGCCGCCGTCGGCGAGCCTCTGGACCGCCGCCAGCTTCTCGGCCGCCGGCATTCCTTCGGGCAGCTCGATGCCGGCCGCGGGCGCCAGGCGCGCCACCGCCTGCTGCGAAAAATATTGCACGCCCACGCCCCGGTCGCCCGACCATTCATCCGCCGGGGCGTGGGCGCGGTAGTCCACCGGTGCGAAGGCCAGCTCGTTCAGCCACGTCGTGATGCCACCCTGCGGAGTCACGTAGCCTCCCGCCTGGCTGGTGCCCATCGAAACCCCGAGCAGCGCGCCGTCGCCGAGCGCCATCGAGCCGGCCAGCGCCGTCACCTCCCCATCGTTGGCCACCACGAACGGCACGCCGCCCCACTCCTTTTGGAGCTCGAAAAACAGCCGCCGCACGCGCGTCTCGAATAACTCGAGGGGCACCCCCCGAAAGAGCGACGCCACGCGCACTTCGTTGTTCACATAAATTCCCGCCGCGCTGCCCCCGATGGCGTCCACTCGCGGCAAGTGCGCTGCGGCGCGTCTCAAGGTGTCCCGGATGTGGTCGTAGTGATACTGCGGGTCCGGCTGAAAATACGGATCCCATACGACCTCCTCCGTGTGCACCACCTCGCCGTCCATGACCGCCGCACATTTGCGGTCGCTGCCGCCCAGATCGAAACCGATGCGGCACCCGTCGAAATGTCCCCCCAGATGCAAGCAGGCTTCCCGAGCTTCGGGCGCGCGTTCGTACGGCACGCTGTCGATCGTCATGGGCCGGCTATACACCCGCTCGCCCATGAACTCGAAATCGAATGCCCGGGCGCCCGAGGGCGAGTACACTTGGCGCAAGTGCGCTGCGATCGCTGCATCGCCGGCCACCGTCACCCGCCAGCCGCCCCGCTGCCACAGAAGAAATTTCAGGAGCCGTTCCGTGTAGCGCTCGTTCAGCTCCGTCCAGGGCGCCTCGTGGGGCAGGACTTCGCTCCGATACACCGACACGGCCCCATCGCCCCGTTCGAGGGCGACCGCCAGCGGCCGCCCCCGTCCGCTCGACCGCACCAGATTCCGATACGCCCGATTCCACAGAGAGGCGGGCAGAAAAGCGGGATCGAGAGGAGGCCGGCACTTCAGGACAATCTCGAGCATCACTCCAACCTCTGAGCATAACGGAGGCGCGCATCCGAAGTGCGCACGGCGGGCCGCAGGCTACACTGGGAGTTCCGAGGACCATGAAAAAGCTCGCTTGGATTGCCTCTGCCTCGCTTTCCCTGGCCCAGATCCAGGACATCTCCGGGGCGCGCATCCGCGCCCACGTGCGCTTCCTCGCCAGCGATCTCTTGGAAGGCCGCGGGGTCGGGGAGCGCGGCGGGCTGCTGGCGACCGAGTACATCGCGACCCAGTTCGCTGTGTTTGGCCTCAAACCCGGAGGCGACAACGGCACGTACTTGCAGAAGGTGCCGCTGATCGGCATTCAAACCCAGCCCGACGCACGCCTGAGCTTCGAGCGGGGCGACAAGCGTCTCGAACTCCGCTGGCTGGAGGATTTCGTCGGCGTCAACCGCCGCCAGAAGCCGCTCGAGGAATTCAGCGCGGAGGTGGTGTTTGTCGGCCACGGCATCGTGGCGCCCGAGTTCGACTGGAACGACTACGCTGGCGCGGACGTGCGCGGCAAGATCGTCCTCCTGTTCACCAACGAGCCCCCCTCGACGGACGAGAAATTCTTCGCCGGCCGCGCCTTGACCTACTATGGGCGCTGGACGTACAAGTTCGAAGAAGCCTTGCGGCAAGGTGCGCTCGGGGCCGTCATCATCCACACCGACGAGACGGCCGGCTACGGCTGGGAAGTCGTGCGCAATTCCTGGGGCGGCGAAGAGCCGTACGTCAGACTGGCGGCGGGAGAATCGGAGCTGGCTTTTGCAGGTTGGATCACCCGGCAGGCGGGCGCGAAGCTGTTGGGGCTGGCCGGGCGCTCGGTCGAGGAGTTACTGAAGGCCGCAGACACACGCGGCTTCCGGCCCTTTCCCTTGGGCGTGCGCCTGCGGGCCCGAATCGGGTCGAAGATCCGCGACCTTGAGACGCACAACGTAGTGGGCATCGTGCCGGGAAGCGATCCGGTGCTTTCCTCGGAGGCCGTCGTCTTCACGGCTCATTGGGATCACCTCGGGATCGGCACACCGGTCGGCGGCGACGCGATTTATAACGGCGCCGTGGACAACGCCACCGGTTGCGGCATCCTGTTGGAACTGGCGCGCTTCTGGGCGGCTCTCGAGCAAAAGCCCCGCCGCTCGGCCGTCTTCGTGGCGGTGACGGCCGAGGAGGGAGGCCTGCGCGGGTCGGCCTACTACGCCGCCCACCCGGCGATCCCGGCGGCAAAGACCGCGGTGGCGCTGAATTTCGACGGCTTCTATCCATTCGGTCGCACCAAAGACGTGGTCGTGACCGGCGCCGAGCGCACTACCCTCTGGCCCATTGTCGAGCAGGCGGCCCGCCGGATGGGCTTGGAAATCAAACCCGAATCACGACCCGAGCAGGGTTTCTATTACCGCTCCGACCACTTTTCGTTCGCTCGGGCCGGGATTCCGGCCTTCTCCATCAAGATGGGAGACGAGTTTTTCGGCAAGCCGGAGGGCTACGGCCGTCAGCTTTTCGAGGAGTACAACGCCAAGCACTACCACCGACCCTCGGATGAGTACCGCGAGGACTGGGACTTTTCCGGGATCGAGCAGATGGCCCGCTTCGGCTTCCTCATCGGTCTGGACGCGGCCAACCTGCCGGAGCTGCCCGATTGGCTCCCGGGATCCGAATTCCGCCGCCGGTGAAGGGGAAGCGCGCTCTTCCGGCGTGGTTCGTGCTGGGGGGTTCCGCTGACTTAGAGATTTCGACTAGAGATTTCGACGTCGGCGGCCGACGGCAGTGAGCCGCGTGCGGTTTTTTCCGGCCCCAAAAACTCAGTTCGGAGCCGCCCGAGCGGCCTACTTGATCCGCTCGTCTTTCTCGATCTTGCCGTCTCGAATATGGATCACCCGGTGGGCGTGCATGGCGACGTCGTGCTCGTGCGTCACCAGGACGATCGTGTTGCCCTGCTGGTGGAGCCGGTCGAACAGCGCCATGATCTCGTTGCCCGTGGCCGAATCCGGGTTCCCCGTGGGCTCGTCGGCCAGCAAGATGGAGGGATGATTCACCAGCGCTCGGGCGATTGCCACGCGCTGCCGCTGTCCGCCGGAGAGCTCGTTCGGCTTGTGGTACATGCGGTCTTCGAGATCCACCTGCCGCAGCGCCTCCCGCGCCCGCTCCAGGCGCACCTCCGACGGCAGCCCCGCGTAGATCAGCGGCAGCTCCACGTTGTGTAGCGCCGTCGCCCGCGGCAGCAGATTGAAGGTCTGAAATACAAAACCGATCTCTTTGTTGCGAATGCGCGCCAGCTCGTCGTCGCTCAAGTCGCTGACCAGACGGCCGTTTATGTAGTACCGTCCGCTGGTGGGCGTGTCCAGACATCCGATCAGGTTCATGAGGGTGGACTTGCCCGAACCCGACGGGCCCATGACCGCCACGTACTCGCCCTTTTTGATCTCCAGATCCACGCCCGCCACCGCATGGATCTCCTGATCGCCCATAATGTAGGTCTTCCACAAATCGTAGGTCCGAATCACGATGCCATTGCGCTTGAGCTGTTCACCGTGATCGATCGCTTCTGCAACTGCCTGTGCCATGCTCGCTTTCCTTACTCCGGGAATTTACTCGGTCCGCGCCGGGGCACGATTGTCCACCTTGACGCGCGCCTCGTTCCGCAACGTGCGAATCACTTTGTAACTGCCGGTGATGATCTCCTCGCCTTCCTTCAACCCGCTGAGGACTTCGATGTCCGTAGCCCCCGTGATGCCGGTCTCCACCTTGCGGAACACCGCCTTGCCCTCGGACACCACAAACACGCCCTGAAGCTCCTCCTTCCGCGCCTTCTCCTGAGCCGGATCCGGCTTGGTGGCCGCCTGCACCCCCTTGCGCCCCGCCGGCTCCAGATCCCCGCGCTGGCGAATGGTGAGCGCCTGAATCGGAATCGTCAGAACGCTGCTCCGCGTGGCGGTTGTAATCTTGGCCGTGCACGACAGTCCGGGTCGGATCTCGGCCGGCGGGTTGTCCAGCGCGATCACCACTTTGAAATCCTTCGCCTCTTGACTGGAAACGGCGCTCTGCGAGGCCGCCAAACCGGTCGAGCGCAGGATCGCCGTGTTGCCGATCTCGATCACCCGGCCTTTGAAGGTCTTGTTGGGAATGGCGTCGATGGTGATGTCGGCCGTCTGGTCCAGCTTCACGGCCACGATGTCCGTCTCGTCCACCTTGACCTCGGCCGTGATTAGCGACATGTCCGCAATGGTCATGATCAGGCTCGCCGGAGAGTTCTGAATGCCCGGCACCACCGTTTCCCCCACGCGCACCGGCAAGTTGGTCACCATGCCGTCAATCGGCGCGATCGCCATGGTGCGTTGGACCAGATCCGCCGCGCGCCGCAGGTTGGCCTGCGCCAGCGCCACGCGTTTCTGCGCGCTCGCCAGCTGGGAGGCCGCCTGGGCCCGCAAGGCGCGGGCCTGCGCCACCCGCGCCTCCGCTTCGCGCACCGCCGCCTCCGCCGCCTCCGACTCCGCCTTTCGCTGGTCGAACTCCTGCCGTGAAATCAGCTTCTCTTCGAACAGCTTTTGCGCCCGTTCGAAGTTCAAGCGCGTCCGCTCCCGGTCGGCCTTGGCGCGGTCCAGCGCCGCCTCTGCGGTGCGCAAATTCTCTTCAGCGGACCGCAACGCCGCCTCGCTGGAGGCCGAGTCCGCTTCCGCCGAACTCAAAGCTGCCTTCTGCGCCGCCAGTTCGGCCTCCGGCTGCACGGACTCCAAACGCGCCAGCAGCTGGCCTTTGCGCACGTGGTCGCCCTCGCGCACCAACAGCTCGACGATCCGCGCCGGGCTCATTGCATTCGTCCCGATGTTGATGTAATTGCGTGGCTTGATCTCGCCGGACGCTGTCACCTGCGCCACCAGATCCTGGCGCACCACACGGCTGGTCTGCACCGTGACAATGTCGGCCCGGCTCTTGCGGATGCCCACGTAAACCGACACCCCGATGATCAGCACCACGCCCAGTGCCAGCCAAATCTTCCACTTTCGCTTCACGGGGACCTCTCCCTCGCACTACTTACGCGGGCTTCGGGGCGTTTGTTTCCAGTTTCCATCCTACCACGCCCCTTCGCGGCCCTCAGGCCGAACCCCCCGCGGTCTCCGCGAAAAAGTTTCCCATTTGGCGGAACTTGAGGTACCGCTGCTCGATCAGCTCTTCGCTTTCCAGCCCGGCCAGCTCGGAAAGCGCCTGCCGCAACGTCACGCGCAGCAACTCGGCGGCGCCATCCGGATCGTTGTGGGCCCCGCCCGGCGGCTCCGCGATGATGCCATCAATTAAGCCGAGCCGCAGCAGATCCTGCGCCGTCAGCCGCAGGGCTGCCGCGGCCAGCTCCGCCTTACCCGCATCGCGCCAGATGATGGCGGCGCAGCTTTCCGGGGAAATCACGCTGTAAATGGCGTTCTCCAGCATGTACACCCTGTTGCCCACGCCGATACCCAACGCGCCGCCGCTGCCGCCTTCGCCGATGCAGACCGTAACGATGGGTACTGGCAGCGCCGCCATCTCGCGGAGGTTCCGAGCGATCGCTTCCGCTTGTCCCCGCTCCTCGGCGTCTACACCTGGATAGGCGCCCGGCGTGTCCAGCAGGGTTACCACGGGACGCCCGAATTTGGCCGCTAGCTTCATCACGCGAAGCGCCTTCCGGTACCCCTCGGGCTTCGGCATCCCGAAGTTCCGGTACAGCTTCTGCTTCGTGTCCCGTCCTTTTTGCTGTCCCACGACCGCAACCGGCATCCCCTCGAAAAATCCCATCCCCGCCACGATGGCCGGATCGTCCCCAAAACAGCGGTCCCCGTGCAGCTCCTCGAACGGGGTAAAGAGCCGCTGGATGTAGTCCAAAGCGTGAGGCCGCTTGGGATGGCGGGCCAATTGGACCCGCTGCCAGGCTTCGCCGGGTTCGGGCGCCGGCGCCGTCACTTTGTCCATGGTTTCCCACAGTATCGCACGGGCGAGCGAAGCGGTCACCCGCGAACCCGTGCTCGCCCCAATCCAGAGGTGGGCATACGCTGCCGGTCCAAGCCGGATTGCCTCACTCGGCCAGCACTTCGATCGCTTCCGGGCCGCAGATGCGCTCAACTTCGGCTTGAAATTCGCGGTCGGGGCGCACCCGCGCCTCCACGTCCAGAATCACGGCAAAGTCCCGAGGCTTCTCGAGCCGCAGACGCACCGCGGTCTGGCCCGGCTTGAGCTCGAAGAGGCGGCGCAGCGCGGCCGCCTTGTCTTTCGCCCCTCCGTTGGACCCGAGCCACACGCGAATCGAGATCAGCGACGGCATCGCCACCCGCGCCACGTCCAGAGGCACGATGTCCTGAACCGAGATCTTCGGCGGCGCGTTCTCTTCCGGCAGCACGCTGCCGCGGACCATCACGGCCAAATCCTCGAGCAGGAACTCTCGGACGCGTTCGTAACTCGTCGTGAACACCACCCCCTCGACAGTTCCCAGGCGGTCCTCGATCTGCACGGATGCCCAGGGCTTCCCTTCCCGGTTGCGCCGCCGCTGCACGCTGCTCAACACGCCGCACAGCGTCACCTCCGCACCCCGCTCCAGCCCCTCCAAAGCCGAAGTATCGTGGGTGGCCAGCTCTTTGATCTTTTCTTCGTAGGCATCCAATGGATGGCCGGTCACAAAAAATCCGAGCGTCTCTTTTTCTCCGGCCAACTTCTGCCCGGCGGGCCAGTCGGACGCGGCGGGCAGCGGGGGATCTTCCCCGGGCGCGGTTTCCAGCAGGCCGCCAAAGAGCCCCGCCTGGCCACTCTGGCGGTCCCGCCAGAGCTTCTGGCCGCGCTCGATCGCGCCCTCCACGGCGGCGAACAACTGGGCCCGCGTGCCACCGAGCGAATCCATCGCTCCGGCTTTGATCAGACTCTCGATGACGCGCCGGTTCACCGTGCCCAAATCCACGTGCTCGCAAAACTGGTACAGCGAGCGGAAGCGCCCCAGCTTGGCTCGAGCCGCCAGGATCGCGTCCACCGCCGAGGGCCCGACATTCTTGATGGCGCCCAACCCGAATCGGATCCCCTTGCCGCCGGGCGCAGCAGGGTCCGGCGTAAAGTTCCAGTCGCTCGCGTTCACGTCCGGCGGCAGCACGGCGATGCCCATCTCCCGACATTCGTTGATGTATTTGGCCACTTTGGCCGTGTTGCCCGTCTCCGAAGTCAGCAGCGCCGCCATGAAGTCCACCGGGTAGTGCGCCTTCAAATACGCCGTCACATAAGCCAGAAACGCGTATGCGGCCGAATGCGACTTGTTGAACCCGTAGCCGGCAAACTGCTCCATCAGTTCGAAGATCCTCTCGACCTTCTTCCTCGGAAAACCGCGCGCGACGGCCCCCTCGATGAAGCGCTGCCGCTGGGCGGCCATCTCTTCGGGCTTCTTCTTGCCCATCGCTCGCCGCAAGATGTCCGCCTCGCCGAGCGAGTAGCCCGCCAGCTTGTGGGAGATCTGCATGACCTGCTCTTGGTAGACGATCACCCCGTAGGTCTCCTCCAGAATCTCCTTCAGCTCGGGCAGCTCATAGGTCACCTGCTTGCGGCCGTGCTTGCGGGCGATGAAGTCGTCGATCATGCCGCCTTGAATCGGGCCCGGACGGTACAAAGCGTTCAGCGCGATCAGATCCTCGATGCGGCTAGGCTGGTAGCGACGGAGAATATCGCGCATGCCGGCCGATTCGAACTGGAACACGCCGCTGGTCAGGCCGCGCGAGAACAGCTCGTAGGTGGCCGGGTCGTCGAGCGGAATCTCTTCGAGCGAGAGCTTGACGCCGTGGTGGCGCTCGATCAACCCGAGCGCGTCCTCGACCAGGGTCAAGGTGGTCAGTCCGAGGAAATCCATTTTGAGAAGCGACAGCTTCTCGAGGGCGCTCATGTCATATTGCGTGACCACCTCGTCCCGGTTGGTCCGGTACAAAGGTACGAGCTCCTCGAGGGGCACCGGCGAGATTACCACTCCCGCGGCGTGGACCGACGCGTTCCGGCACATTCCCTCGAGCCGCTGCGCCACGGCCAGCAAGTCCGCCACCCGCGGATCCTTGCGGCCGGCCTCCGCCAAAGCCGGCTCCATCTTCATGGCTTGCTCGAGCGTGATATTGACCACGTTCGGCACCATCTTGGTGAGCCGGTCCACCTCGGCGTAGCTCATATCCAAGGCCCGGCCCACATCCTTGATGGCGGCCCGCGCTCCCAGCGTATTGAACGTGATGATCTGCGCCACCCGGTCCCGCCCGTACTTTTCCGTGACGTACTGAATAACTTCGCCCCGCCGGTGCATGCAGAAGTCAATGTCAATGTCGGGCAGGCTCACGCGCTCCGGGTTGAGGAACCGCTCGAACAGCAGCCCGTATTGCAAGGGGTCGATGTCGGTGATGCCCATCGCGTAGCTCACCAGGCTGCCAGCGGCCGAACCCCGCCCGGGGCCCACCGGAATGCCCTTAGACTTCGCAAACCGGATGAAATCCCAGACGATGAGAAAATAGCCGGAAAACTTCATCTGCTGGATCGTACGGATCTCCTGCGCCAGCCGCTCCTCATACTCCGGCAGAGCATGTTTCAACCTTCCCGCCGCCCACAGCGCCTCAAGGCGCGGGCGTCGCCTCTCGAAACCCTGGCGCGTCACGTACTCAAAGTACGTGTCCGTACTGTGGCCCTCGGGCACCTCGAACTTCGGAAACGGTTCACGAACTTTCTCAAGCTGCACCTGGCAACGCTGGGCAATCTCCCATGTGCGGTCCAGCGCCTCCTCCACGCCATGGAACAATGCCAGCATCTCGGCCCGCGACTTCAAGTAAAACTCCGGCGTGCCGAAGCTCATGCGCCCGGAGTCGCTCAGGGTCTTGCCCGTCTGGATGCATAGCAGAATCTCGTGCGCCCGGGCATCCTCTTTGCGCAGATAGTGAGAGTCGTTGGTGGCCACCAGCGGAATGCCGGTTTCTCGCGAGAGGCGGTAAATCTGCGGCAGCACCTTGCGGTCCGCCTCCAGGCCGTGGTCTTGCATTTCCAAGAAGAAATTGTCCCGGCCGAAGATGTCCACGTAGGTGTAGGCCAGCCGCCGCGCTTCATCGTAGCGTTCGGCCAGTAACGCCTCCGGAATGTCGCCTTGCAGGCATGCCGACAGCGCGATCAGCCCCTCGGCGTGCTGCGCCAGCAGATCTTTGTCGATGCGCGGCTTGTAGTAAAAACCTTCGAGAAACCCCGTGGAGACCAGCTTGATCAGGTTCCGATAGCCCTCTTGGGTCTCGCACAGCAGGACCAGATGATTGTACCGGTTGCTCTCCGTCCGCACTTTGTGACTCTGCTGCGCCACGTAGACCTCGCAGCCGATCACCGGGTGAATCCCTCGGCGCTTGGCGGCGTCGTAGAAATGGACCGCGCCGAACAGATTTCCGTGGTCGGTCATGGCCACGGCCGGCATGCCCAGCGCCTCCACCTGATCCATGAGTTGGCTGATCTCGCACGCCCCGTCCAGCAGAGAGTAATCCGTGTGGCAGTGCAGGTGGACGAAGGGTTTCGGTTGCATTTTGCTCACCAGTATAAGTCTCGGGGGAGGAAACTGGGCCCGCTGTGGTAGGGACGGGCAGATTCGAACTGCCGACCTGCCGCTTAGGAGGCGGCCGCTCTATCCATCTGAGCTACGTCCCCTCGGCCACGACCATTCTATCAGGCGGGGGCTTCGGAAACGGTCGCGGCCCAGCGCTTGAGCCCCTTGGCGCCGATGTCGCGACGGTAATGCATGCCTTCGAAATGAATCTTGGAGACCGCGGCGTAGACGCGCTGGATGGCTTCGGGCAACGTGACTCCAGAGGCCGTCACGCCCAGGACCCTGCCGCTCGCGGTCTCCAGTCCTCGCGGCCCCAGCCGCGTGCCGGCATGAAACACCACGGCGCCGGCCGCTTCCGCCTCCTCGACGCCCGCAATCAAGTCTCCTTTGCGGGGCGTGCCCGGATAGCCGGCCGCCGCCAGGACCACGCACACCGACGGTTCCGGACGCCAGCGAAGCGACTGGGTGCGCAGCTCGCCTCGAGCGAGCTCCAGCAGAACCTCGCCCAAGTCCGACTCCAGGCGATGGACCAAGGGCTGCGCCTCCGGGTCCCCCATTCGCACGTTGAACTCGAGTACCATCGGCCCTTCCGCGGTTATCATCAAGCCGGCGTAGAGGAAACCAGTAAAAGTGATGCCTTCGGCTCGCATACCCTCGAGCACTGGGTACACGATGCGGTCCAAAATCTGCTGCGTCTCGGTTTCCGTCAGGATCCGGCTGTCGCAGTAAGCACCCATGCCTCCAGTGTTCGGGCCGCGGTCCCCGTCGTAGACGGCTTTGTGGTCCTGGGTGGGCGCCAACGGGAGGACCCGCGTGCCGTCGGTCAGCACGATGAAACTCACCTCCTCTCCCTGCAAACGCCGCTCGATGACGAGGCGCCGGCCCGCTTCCCCAACGAACTCACCGGACAGCATCGCCGCGGCGACCCGTTCGGCTTCCTGCCGGTCGTCCGCGAGGACCACGCCCTTGCCGGCGGCCAATCCGTCGGCCTTCAAGACGACCGGGCATCCGAAAAAGTCCAGGGCCTGTCGGACGTCATCAAAGGAGCATGCGATCCGAAACTCTGCCGTGGGAACTCCCCAACGCCGCATGCAGTCTTTGGCGAACACCTTGCTGCCCTCCAGCCGGGCGGCGGCTCGAGAGGGCCCCACGATGAGCTTGCCCCGGGAGCGAAACAGATCCGCGATCCCCTCGACCAGCGGCGCCTCCGGGCCTACCACGGTGAGGTCCGCGCCGGCCTCCTCGGCCAGAGCCAACAGACCTTCGGGGTCGAAGCGGGTGGGAGTGAGCAGGCGTGCGCAACGCGCCATGCCCGCATTGCCCGGCGCGACAATGAGCTCGTCAAACAGCGGGCTTTGGGCCAGCTTCCAAGCTAAGGCATGCTCCCGGCCCCCGCTTCCGATCACCAGAACCTTCATGGTTTTCCGACGATTGTGGATTCTCGCAGCGATTCCCTAGAATAAAACTAACGCGCCGTGCGGCGCGACTTCCCTCGGGCCGATGATTCCTCACAGCTTTCGATACGACGTCGTCGTCGTGGGCGCCGGACACGCCGGCTGCGAAGCGGCCCGGGCTTGCGCGCGGCTTGGCCTGCGCACCGCCCTGATCACAATGAACCTTGACCTGATCGCTCAGATGTCTTGCAATCCGGCGGTCGGGGGCATCGCCAAGGGCCATCTGGTCCGCGAGATCGATGCCCTGGGCGGGGTCATGGGGCTAGTCACCGACGCGGTCGGCATTCAGTTCCGCCTGCTCAACACCAGCCGCGGCCCGGCGGTGTGGTCTCCGCGCGCTCAGTGTGACAAAAAGGCGTACCGCTTGAAGATGCGCGAGGTGCTGGAAGGCGAGCCCAACCTGCGCATCCTCCAGGCCGAAGTGGCCGAGCTGCTCATCGAGGGAACCGACCAGCGCACGGTGCGCGGCGTGTTGCTGCGGGACGGGCGCGTGCTGAACGCAGGAGCCGTCGTAGTCGCCACAGGCACCTTCCTGAACGGACTGGCGCATGTGGGGGAGACCACGTACTCCTGCGGGCGCAGCGGTGAGTCCCCCTCCGTGCTGCTGGGAAACCAGCTCAGGAATTTGGGGTTGCAGTGGACCCGCCTCAAGACGGGTACGCCACCGCGCCTGGACGGCCGCACCATCGACTGGTCCTGCTTCGAGCGCCAGCCAGGTGACCCGGAACCCACGCCGTTCTCGTTCTTGACCGAGCGCATCGACCGCCCGCAAGTCGACTGCTATATCGCCTACACCACGCCCGAGACGCACCGCATCCTTCGTGAAAATATCCATCGCTCGCCGCTTTACAGCGGCCAGATCCGGGGCTTGGGTCCGCGCTACTGCCCGTCGATCGAGGATAAGATCGTCAAGTTTCCCGACAAGGACCGGCACCAGATCTTTCTCGAGCCGGAGGGTTTAGATACGTATGAGATTTACGTCAATGGCATGTCCACGAGCATGCCGATCGACGTTCAAGCGGCGATGGTGGCCTCCATCCCCGGACTGGAAAAAGCCGAGATGATCCGACCGGGCTACGCGATCGAGTACGATGCCATCGATCCCCGTGAGTTGGAGCACACCCTGGAGGTCAAGGCTATTCGAGGGCTGTTCCTGGCGGGCCAGATCAATGGGACCTCCGGTTACGAGGAGGCCGCTTGCCAAGGTTTGGTCGCTGGCTTGAATGCCGCCTGCCGGCTCGGGGGCTTGGAGCCGGTCGTCATTGGCCGAACGGAAGGCTATACGGGAATCCTGATCGATGATCTGGTGACCAAAGGCGCCGACGAGCCCTACCGCATGTTCACCTCACGGGCCGAGTTTCGCCTCCACTTGCGCATCGACAATGCGGACGAGCGGTTGACGCCGCTCGGCCGCCGCGTGGGTCTGGTGGATGATCGCCGTTGGAATCTATTTCAGACCAAACAGTTACACAAGCGCAGGCTGCTTGACTGGATCTCCACTACAAGAGTAGATCATAAGACTTACCCCGAGCTGGGAGTCGGGTCGGAGGATCGTCCCCTGCTGGTGGAATGGCTGCGTCGGCCAGAGGCCAGAATTGCTTCGCTCCAATCCCGCATCCGCGAGCTTCTCGGTGAAGAACCCGCTCGGGGCGTGCTGGCCACTGTCGAAACTGAGGTCAAGTACGGGGGGTACATCGCACAGCAGGAGCGCCAGATCGAGCGCTTGAAAAGCGCCGAGCAACGACGGATTCCCGAGGATCTGGATTTCTCCGCCATCCCGGGTCTTTCCCGTGAGGTGCGCGAAAAACTCGCGCGGGTTCGGCCCGTGACCCTAGGACAGGCCAGCCGAATTCCCGGCATCACCCCCGCCGCCATCGCCGTGCTGGACGTTTACCTCACGCTGTCGCGCAACTGAAGCCAGACTCGCTGCCAATCTTGACGTGGGGCGGTAAGCGAGGGCTGCGTCGAGCAATCAGTCTCGCCGGCGGTGAGTCACCGTGCAACTTCTACCGGTGAGACCGGATCCTTCGTTAGGCCAACAGCTAAAGCGCGAACTGCACCCGACGGAGCAACAAGTGCCTCATGCTCTCTTGCGTGCCGAAATATCGAAGCTATCTGGGAACGCTTACGCGTGATTTGGACACACAATGAAATACAAATCGAGCGAAATACAAATCGAGCTGCCTCGCTCAGGGAGGAAAGTGCTCGTGT
>JANWXD010000040.1 GCA_025055455.1 Bryobacteraceae bacterium | reverse complement strand
AAGTGCGCAAAAAGTGCGCATTAAGGTACCCCTCTTTCGCCTTTTCTTCTCCCTTTTTGCGCATTAATGCGCAGTTATTGCGCAGGGGTTTTTGAACGTAACTTGTTGATTCTAGACTTAATGCGCTTTTTGCGCGCATTCGCCGAAAAATCGCGCAGAAGGGCATGAGCGTCATCCGCTCAGGCATGCGCCTCCGACCAGCACCCACACCTCAACCGGTCTGCCCGCACCATCACGGCGCTCAGCTCGAGCCAGGCCGGCCGCCGCCAAGCCGCGCAGCGCCGCCTCGAGCCTTTGCCGCGGCACGTGCCTTTGGAATACGTCGGAATAGATCTGCGTCCGAGTCAGGCCCTTCTCGCCGGCCTGCCGCAAGGCCGCAATAAGCGCATCCTGGACCGGATCACCCGTGGCCTCGCCCCAGATCCACCGGGCCGAGTCATGGCAGTACCGCCAGACCTCGAGCGCAGCCTCGAGATGCGGAACGCGGATGAGCTCATCGAGGTCGAGCAGCGCATACAGCAGCGCCAGGCGGAGCACTTGCGCCTCGGCGCGGGCAGTGATCGCGCCCAGCATCCCGCGCCGGCCTTCTGAGAGGTCAGCGTAAGCGGCGTCCCAATATTCCCACGCCTCGCTGTCTGGTTCGATACGTCGCGCCTGCGATCCAAATTGAACCGCCTGCGTCAAACGCCGCAGGAACGGCGCCCAATTGATCGCCTGCCAATTGCCGCCGCGCGGCAGGAGCTTGCTGCGCTTGACCGCGCACCACAGGAAGCGGTTGCCAAGGCCATTCGCCGCCGTGGTGGTGGTCATCACGCGCACCAGCTCTTCGCGCGTGATATGGCCGATCAAACTCACGTGCGCGCCGGTAGCATGCGCCGCCGAAGCCTTCGTCAGCACACTTAGGTCGCCGCGATCCCAGGCGTCGCGCAGGATTGGTGAGAGTGTCGAACCCTCGCGCTCCACCACCTGGAACACGCGCGCCAGCTCCGGCTCGATTACGAGCAGGCGCTTGTCTTCTTCGCCTTCGTCGGCCACGACAGTTTGGTAGCCGGTAATGCGGCCCTTTTCCTTGATCGGCTCCCGGCGCTCGATCGGGTCGCGCACTTGCCAGACCAAGCCCTCACCCGTCGACAGGCCGGATTTGATGCGGCTCCGGGCCCAGTCTTCGGCCACCGCCTGCATCACACGTCGCACGTGCGCCTCTGCCGTGCCCTTCCGGGCCTTCGCGGTCGGGCCTACCAGCACCACGAAGAGATTGCCGTAATGGCGCGCGGACTCGATCTCCACGTACGCCTGCCGCCCGATCAGGTTGCCGTAGAACGCCAGGAACTGAATCAGCAGCGCTACCGGATCCGCTTCGGTATGAGGTTCGAGCAAGCGCACGAACTCGCCGGCCAAACCGTGGCAGGCCTTCTCCCCCAACGGCGCCGGCCACTGCGGAACATCCAGAAACGAGTTCTCCCACACGAGCTCGCCGGCCGCGCGATCGATCCGCGCCAGATCGATGGCGGTAACTTCAGCCGGCCTCATCGCGCACCTCCCACGGCCAGTTCTTGCGCCGCAGCCAGCATCGCCACGCAGAGTGCCGCAATCTGGCGGGCGTGGTCTTCGTCGTCCCGCTCCAGGTTCACCAGCTCGAGCACTGTGCGGGACCAGTTGCGGCGGGCCTCACCGTAGGCCTCGAGCAGCTCCGGCCCGCCCAGGGCCCGCAGCCGCCGTTGGCAGGCGGCCAGCCGAAGTAAATCCGTGGCGGCCCGTTGCTGGCCTCGATCATCGCCGGCCGACTCGGCCTCGAGGAACTCGCGCCAGGCTTCACTCCGTGCGTCCTCGAGTCGCCGGATCAGGCCACGCTTCCACAATTCGGCGGCACGCATGAGCTTGAGCCGGCGTTGTTCGGCCTCGTAATCCGGCCGCGGGAACCACTCCCGCTTGCGCTCCGGCCACAGGCCGCGGGCCCGGAGGGCCTCGATGACGTCGTGTTGCGCGCAGCCACCAAAGCAGTGCACAAGCACTTTTCCGCCGGATTCTGTGATGCTCAACGAGGGATCGCGGTCCTCGTGCGCCGGGCACCGGGCCATCCAGCGGCCCGCGCCAGTGCGCCGGGCTCGAAGGGCGGATGCGATCAACTCGGCGGTCATTGCGCACCTCCTTCGGGCCGGCCGGCCAGGCGCACGGTCAGATCATGCGTACCATCCGCCTTGAGCACCACTTCACCGCGGCGCGCTAGACGGTCGAGGGCGCGGAGTAGAAGTTGCCGATTGCCGGGCAGGACACTCAGACAAAGCGATTTCAGTGGAGCCGCACCGCCTGCGCGTTCGGCCTCGGCTAGGTGCGTCACCCAACCCGCAGTCATCGCCGCTCCTCGAGCAGGTTGGTACGTTGCGCGTTGAGCCAGGCGTAGACATCGTCCAAGTCGTATCTGACTGCCTTTCGGCTAAGTCTGACGAACGGGGGTCCCTTACCCAGGCAGCGCCAGACTTTTAGCGTGACTTCGTTCAATCCTAGGAGCCCCGCTAACTCCCGGGTGGTCAGTAGCCTCTTGGACGACATACCGGCACTTTCGGTTATAATCGAAGTTGCTTATGCGAAGAAATGATGACCCCCTCCTCCGCGCGGTCGAACGAGCTCTCGGTTGCCCTATACCGGAGCGGCTTTGGCAGTGGCTGAATGCCTATCTGAAGCTAAAGGCGGACATTGAACAAGGACGGATTACTCCAGAGGGGGGCGCAGAAATCGTGCAACAACTACTCTCCGCATTGAGTGACCCCGAGAAACCGCAATTTGTCCGCACCCGTGCGGGGCGGGGCGATGAATTACAAAATCGCGTAATTTCCTTGCTACTTGCGCACGAGGCTGAAAAAGACCCACGCGTCTCGCTGTGGCGGGAACGGGCACTTGGTGGCCGGCTGCTGGCCCCACAGGCACTCGCGGGCTGGATCCGCACGGTGGCGGCAGAACAGCCACCTGAGCCGAACACGCTGCCCGTGCGATTCATCCAGTTTCCCGAAAACGGCTGGGTGGTGAGTCTGCCGGTACGCGCCGGCGGGATTCTCGACCAACTCGAGCGCCTGGCCCAAAGCCTGGCGAGGATATTCGACTGGCATCCGGCCGAAGCCGTCGCCTTCATCGCGACGGGCCAGGTGCCACAGTTCCGTCTCTACCGGGTGCGGTTCACGCGCCAGTTCGTGATTCCCCGCCTGTCGCGGATCACCCTCGAGCTTTGCCCTACTCTGTCGCCGCGCCAGGTGGCGCGGCTCTATGACGCGATGCGGAAATCGGTGCTGTCGGGGCGCCCCAAGCGGCTGTCAGAACGCCAGCTCAAGCTGGTCCTGTTCCGCCTCACGCACCACCAACTGTCCCACCGTGACGCCTTACGACGTTGGAACCGCGCCTATCGGCGATGGGCCTACCGCAGACTGGACAACTTCAAGCGCGATGTGCGGGTCGCCATCGAGCGGCTGGCGAGTCTTCCTTTCGCCTGATCTTCGCCAAAACCACTGTGGTGAAAATTGTGGGGACTCTTTTGGTTTGGCAAGGTTGCTATGAGTATTAGTACGCAATGCAAGTTATTGAAAAAACTCGTAAGTGCTTGAGAGAAAATAAGGCGAAACCACCCACCGAGGGGATTTTAAGTCCGTTGCGTCTGCCGCTTCCGCCACCCGGGCACGATTGAAAATCAGAGGCTTACCTTTCCGTGCCGCCCCTTTGTGGGGACTTCCGTGGGACGGGCCCCGATCCGTTGTACCACACCATTCACTGTAGCGAAATTTGCACCACTCAATCCCAACGGTGACGGCCAGCCCGGCCTCCGGCGCGCGACGATCTCAGGATAGCCTGACGTTGCGCTGGTATCCTCGCCGGGCCGGGAAGGCCGCGGTCGGAGCGCCGGGGCTTCGGCCAGCTGGATCAGGGGCGACGGACATGGGGCGGCACGCGGGGAGCCCGACAGAGCCAGCCCGCACACCGCACCAGGGGACGGGAGTCCTCGCTCCCAGCTCGCACCCGCCGTGACGATCGGTGCGAGGTCTCGGCGGGTGGCCACTGTAATTAGTTGCGCGACGTTCGTCGCCGCCGGGCAAGCGCCAGTGCGCCGAGTCCGGTGGCCAGCAGCCCCACGGTGGCAGGTTCTGGCACAGGTTGGTACTGGAGTTGAACCAAGTTGAAATCCGACTGGTTGTTGCATGGCCCCGCGCCGCAACTTCCAGACAGGGCCGTGAACTGGATCGAGATAATGTCGTCAATCGCGCCGAACGGATGGTCGATGCGCCAGACGGCCCCCTGCGGATGGACGGAAGGCGATAGGTTCGTCACGGTGCCGGGGCCGCTCCAGACCGCCGCGTCCGGGCCGGAGCTCTCGTAGGTGTTGATCAAGGTGAAGACGAGCGTGGGCCCGCTGAGCCGCGTGATGGTGACTCGCGCCGTCTCTTGCACGTCGCCATATTCCGGACCGTCGAAGAGAAGTCCGAGGGTTAGGGAGTGAACGTAGAACGGCAAACCTCCGGACAAAATCGTCGCGGTGAGAAACTCATTGATATCGATCTCGCCGGCAGTCAAGCCTGAGATTCCGACTCCGGTGTAGCCTCCTTGAGTTTTCTTCTGGAAGTTGCCTGGAGTCGACGTCCATTGCAAGCCTCCGATCACCTGACTATTGAGCCCGTCGGTAAAGCTGGTGCCATCGATCGTAATAACGCTCGCTTGAACGATCGCACCGAACAAGAACGTTAACGAGAAACTCCTCAAAATTCGTCGCATTGATTCACATCTCCAAAAAATCCAACTGCACTACTCATCCCATCATAAGCCTTGACTGGAGCACCTCTCAAGATATTACTCACCTTATCCCGCGGTGATAGGTTATGGAGCACTCGTACCTAGGCGGAATGGTACCGAGATGAACTAGAGTTGCAGTACAATCATACTGTACCTGTGGGCGGTATACGAAGCGGCCGGGGTCCCTGCTCGTGAGGTGAAGGTGGGGCAATTCTAGGGGTTTCTCGGGAGTGTCCACTCGGGTGACAGACTGGCCGGAGACCATGAGTGGGGCCACCGTGTGGCGGCAGCGAAGCGCGGGCGGGAGTCGTCGTGTGGTACTGGGTGGGCGAATCGCGCGGCACCCGGCCATGGGTGTTTCAACGTTCGCCCGTCGGTTTAAGTTAGCGCAGCCGGTACTCCAAGGGCGCGCCCGGTCCCAGAGGGAGCCCCAGCGCCAGCCAGACACCCAACAGCGACGACCAGGAAATCACGAAGGCGATCGTATACGGCAGCATGGTCGCGATCACCGTACCGATGCCCGCGCCCGGCTGGTAGCGTTGCATGAACGCGACGATGAGCGCGAAGTAAGACATCATTGGGGAGATGATGTTGGTCACCGAATCGCCGACGCGGTAGGCGGCTTGAGTCAGCTCGGGCGAGTAGCCCGCCAGCATGAACATCGGCACGAAGACCGGCGCCATAATTGCCCATTTCGCCGAGGCGCTTCCCATGAACAAGTTCACACCAGCCGACAGCAGCACGAAGGTCAGCATCAACGGGATGCCTCCGAAGCCGGTGGCGCGGAGCAGCTCGGCTCCCTTCACGGCGAGAATCAGCCCGAGATTGGTCCACTGAAACAGGGCGACGAACTGTGCCGCGAAGAAGACGAGCACGAGATAACCGGCCAAGGTGGACATCGCCTTGCTCATGCCGTGGATGACGTCGGCGTCGCGGCGGAAGGTGCCCGCCGCAAGGCCGTAGGCCAAGCCGGTCACGAGTCCCCCGGTGAAAATCAGGGCTACGATCCCGGTAAGCAGGGGTGAGTGGAGCAGGCCTCGAGTTGCCGGATCCCGCAGGAACCCGTCGGCCGGCACAGCGCCCCAGAGAATCCAGGCCGCAAAGGCCACCGCCGCGACGGCAGCCCAGCGTAGACCCCGCCGCTCGACCGGCGCGAGCGGTTTCAATTCCTCGGCGGCGTTTGTGTTGTGCCACACGCTGAGCCGGGGCGCCACGACCCGCTCGGTGATCAGCGTCCCGACAGCAGTGATTAGAAACGTGGAGGCGGCCATGAAGTAGTAGTTACACGCCGGGTTCACTCGATAGGAGGGATCCACGATGCGGGCGGCCTCTTGAGAAAGGCCGGCCAGCAGCGGATCGATGGTTCCCAGCAAGAGATTGGCCGAGTAGCCGCCCGAGACGCCCGCAAACGCGGCCGCCAGCCCGGCTAGCGGATGGCGCCCGGCGGCGCGGAAAATCTCCGCCGAAAGCGGCACCAGCAAGACATAGCCGATTTCGCTGCCGACGTTCGACATGACGCCGGCAAAGACGATCGCCACCGTGAGCAGGCGGCGAGGCGCGGCCAGGACCACCTGCCGCAGCGCCGCCCCGAGCAGGCCGCTGGCTTCCGCCACTCCGATGCCGAGCAGCGCGACCAGAACCGTGCCGAGGGGAGCAAAGCCGGTAAAGTTCGTTACGAAGTGGGTGAGCAGCCGATGCAGTCCCCCGACGGTCAGTAAATTGACCGGCTCCACCGGCCGGCCCGTCGTCGGGTGAGTGACCCTGAGGTCGAGCGCCGCTGACGCGGCCGAGAGCAGGATCACACAAACCGCCAGCAGCGCGAACAGCGTCGCCGGGTGGGGCAAGGCGTTCCCCGCACGTTCGATAGCGGCCAGCAGGCGCGACAGTGGGGAGAGACCTTTCACCGCCGGCAGGTCAAAAGAACACATCTTAGCAATATCGTGGAACCGTTCCGCCGAGCCGGCGCGGCACCGAAGTGCGCAGACACCCGCGGCTCAAAATGGGGCTCGAAGCCTCAGGCCGCCTGGGCGCGCCTCGGGGCCTCTTCGGTTCGGCCTCGCAGGAGATTTGTCGCACCGGGCATTCCTGAACGATAATTAAGTTGGATTGCTGGCCCCCTGGGGCTTCCGGGAGACCGTTCTCCGGCCATGATGTGTTTTATACGAAACGCGGTCGTGTGGTTGGCGAGCTTGGGGTTGGTGTTGGCGGATTCCCTCCCGCCGCGGCCGCGCGCCGGCCCTGTCGAGATCCTGAAAACCTCAGACATCCGTCCCGGGATGAAGGGATACGCTTGGACGGTGTTCCAGGGCGCCGAGCCCGAGCCCGTGCCGGTGGAAATCATCGGCCTGTGGAAGAACGTCTGGGGCCCCAAGCAAGACATCATCCTCGCCAAACTCGGCGGCAAGGCGCGCGAGACCAACGTCGCCGGCGGCATGAGCGGAAGCCCCGTCTACGTGGACGGGAAGCTCGTCGGGGCGATCTCGCTGCGGATGAGCGTGTTTTCGCCCGACGCCGTCTGTGGAATCACGCCCATCGAGTTGATGCTCGAGATTTCGGACTTCGACCTGTCGCAGCCTTCCGACGCCGTCACGCCGGAGCGCGCCTGGGCGCCGCAACGGCTGGAGCTACCGTCGGAACTGCTGGCGCAGGTCGTGCAAGCCGGGGCGGTTCCTCCCCTGACGCTGGAGACGCCGGCCTTGGTGCCGATCGAAACCCCCCTGGTGTTTTCGGGCTTTCATGACAGCGTGCTGCGGGAATTCGGCCCCCTATTCCGCCAGCTCGGCATCGCAGCGGTGCAGGGCGGCGCTGCGGGCACTCTCGGGGAACCTTCCCCTGCGCCGGGCTGGCAGAACGCGCTACACCCAGGCGACGCCGTGGCGGGCGTGCTGGTCTCGGGTGACATGAGCGTCACGGGCCTGGGCACGGTGACGTACAACGACGGGCGCCGCATCCTGGCCTTCGGGCACCCCTTGTTCAATCTGGGACCGGTCGCGATGCCCATGAGCAAGGCGGAAGTGCTGATGGTGCTGTCGTCGAGCTTTCAGCCGACCAAGTTTGCCAACGCCACCGAAATCGTCGGGGCTCTCAAGCAGGACCGGCGCAGCGGCATCCTGGGCATCCTGGGCGCAAAAGCCGAAATGATCCCCGTCAGCGTTACGGTGCGCTCGCTGACGGAGACCCATTCGGTTCTGAAAGAGCGGCGCTTCCGCTACCACGTATTCGTACACCAGAAGTGGACGCCCACGCTGATGATGCTCACGCTGTTCAACTCCGTCGCGGGCGTGAACGACTTCGGGGAAGAGAGCACCTTCCGCTTGAGCGGCGAGGTGGAGTTGGAAGGCGGCGCGAGCGTCCGGCTCACCACGATGCAAGCCCCGAGCGAACTGCCCGTGCCGGCCCCGATGCTCCTGGCCGGCTGGGTGGGGGACCGCTTCAACCGCCTGTTTCTGAACGCGGTCAAAGCGCCGCGGCTGAAACGGGTGGAGGTGGCCGTGGACCTGCTGCCCCAGCGCCGCGTGGCGACGATCGAAAACGCATGGGCCGAACAGGCCGAAGTCAAGCCGGGCGACGAGGTCCCGCTGAAGGTCTTCTTGCGGCCTTACCGCGGGGAGCGCCTGGAGCGGCGCTTCACGCTGCGCATCCCGCCCGGTCTGCCCAAAGGCGACTACCAAATCCTGCTTTCGGATGCGGAGACCCTGAACCGGCTGGAGAGCGCCGCCGGCCGCGCCAACCGCTTCCTGGATTTGGAACAGACCGTCTCGCTGCTGAATCGCGAGCGCGCCAACAACCATCTCTACGTTTCGCTCGTCAAGAGCAGTCCGACGCTATACTTCGACGACAAGACGCTTCCCAGCCTGCCGGCTTCGGTGTGGAATGTCCTGCAAACCGGCCGTGCGGCCACCCGTCCGCTGGCGGCCTCTCGCGAGACGGTGGATCAACAGGCCGCCCTGCCGTTCGACTTTGTCATCAGCGGAAGTTACTCGCTGCGGATCAAAGTAAATTGACCGAAATCGACGCCCGCAGATGAAAAAACCACTCGCTTGCTGCTTCGCCGGGGTCTGCGTGCTCGGGCTTTGGGCCGTCGAGACTCGCACGTGGCGCCAGGGGGATGCGGCCGACTTTGAAAAAGCCAGCCTGAAACGCATCGCTCTCCGCAGCGATGGGAGGTTGATGCTGGCGCCGGCGTTTGTCGAGGTGCTGGACTCCGGCTTGCCGTATTTGTGGGCGCTGGCGCGCGATTCCAACGGCATCGTCTATGCCGGAGGCGGCGGGCCGGGGGCCGGCGCCGCGGTGTGGGTGATGCGTCCGGGTGCCAAACCCGAGCTGCTGACCGAGCTGGAAGGGCTGGAAGTCCATGCTTTGGCCGTGGACCGGCAAAACCGGCTCTACGCCGCCACTTCCCCGGACGGAAAGGTCTACCGCGTGGCACCTGGCAAGATAGAGGTCTTTTACGAACCGAAGGCCAAGTATATTTGGGCCCTGGCGTTCAACAGCCGCGGGGAGCTGTTCGTCGCCACGGGAGACCCAGGTACGGTGCACAGAGTGAGTCCCGATGGCAACGGTTCGGTGTTCTTCGACACCGAAGAAACCCACGCACGTTCGATGGCCGTGGACTCTCAGGACAATCTGATCATCGGCACCGAACCCGGCGGGCTGGTTCTGCGGGTAACGCCGGCGGGGCAAGGATTCGTGCTGTACCAGGCGCCCAAGCGCGAGATCACCGCGTTGGCCGTTGCCGCCGACGGATCGCTCTATGCCGCCGGAGTAGGCGACAAGGCCCCCACGCCCGCCCCCGCTTCCGTCATCACGCCCCCTCCTGCGGCGCCGCCCAAGCCGGCCGAACCGGCCAAGCCCACGCTTTCAGGCCAGTTGCAGACCGCGCCCTCCGCGCAGGCGGCGCCGCCGTCCGGTCCGGTAACGCCCGCCCCGCCGGCGGGCGGCTCGGAGATCTACCGCATTGCGCCCGATGGGCAGCCCCGCACGGTGTGGCGGCACGCCCAAGAGACGGTCTACACCATCGCCTTCGACCGCGAAGGAAGACCGCTGGTCGGCACGGGCAACCGGGGCATGATTTATCGGCTCGAGTCGCCGCGCTTGCACACGGCGTTAGTGGCGGCGCCGCCGACGCAAGTGACCTGCCTGCTTGCGGCGGCGGACGGCTCGGTCTACGCAGCGACGGGCAATATCGGCAAGGTTTTCCGCATGGGCCCCAGCGTTGAAAAAGACGGCGTCGTCGAAAGCGAAGTGTTCGATGCGGGCGTCTTCTCGCTGTGGGGGCGGCTGGGGTGGCGCGGCGATACCCACGGCGGCCAGGTTCGTTTCGAGACTCGCAGCGGCAACGTGGACCGTCCGCGGAAGGACTGGAGTCCCTGGGAGCCACTCGACGCCGACGGACGCGTGCGATCGCCCCGCGCGCGGTTCCTTCAGTGGCGGCTGACGCTGGGCGCCTCCCCGGAAGGCCGCTCGCCGGAGGTGAGCGTCGTCGAAGTGGCGTACCTGCCCCGGAACATCGCGCCGGTGGTTTCCCAGATCGAGATCACGCCGCCGAATTATCGCTTCCCGCCGCAAGCGTTGACCCTGACGCAGACCCGTTCCATAAACCTGCCGCCCCTGGGGCAAGGTCGCCGGAGCGCACCGCCCACGCCGGTTGCCTCCGGTTCGGTGACGATGCAGTACGAGAAAGGTCACATCGGCGCCCGTTGGGCGGCCAGCGACGACAATGACGACGAGCTGCTCTTCAAAGTGGAAATCCGCGGCGAGAACGAGTCGGAGTGGAAGCTGCTCAAAGATGAACTCAAGGACCGGCAGCTGAGCTGGGATTCGACGGCCTTCCCCGACGGCCGCTACTTGCTGCGCGTAACCGCCTCCGACGCGCCGGACAACCCGCCGGATCAAGCCCTCACCGCCACGCTGGTGAGCGAGCCGTTCCTGATCGACAACACGCCGCCGCAGATTACGGGGCTGTCCGCCACTGCGGCCGGCGGACGGCTCGAGGTTCGCTGGCAGGCCCAGGATGCCTGGAGCGTCATCACGAAAGCGGAGTATTCGCTCAATGGCGGCCCGTGGGTGGTCGCCGAGCCGACCACGAAACTTTCCGATTCCCGGCGCCACGACTACCGGCTGCTGGTGGAGCGCGCCTCGCCGGGCGAGCAGACCGTAGCTGTGCGCGTCACCGACGAGTACGACAACCAGGCCGTCGAGAAGGTCGTGGTGCGGTGAGTGGAAGCCCGGCCCTCACCGCATCGCCGCGCCGTGGTCGGGCTCTTCTGTTTTAGGCGACAACGGCACTGAGCGGCCAAAGCTCACCGCCGCGACAGGTCGCGGATGTAAATGTCCTTGAAGCGCATGTTAGCTTCGCCGCCGGAGTGAAGCTGCAGGGCGATGTAGCCATCGAAGGACTTCGGGTTCGGGTCGGTGAAATCCACCATGAGCACGCCGTTCAAGTACGACACGTAGCGGTTGCCTTCCACCTTCAACAGGAAATCGTTCCAGTCGTCGGGCTTGATGACGGTTTCCAACTCCGGCGCGGGCCAGACGATCCAGCCGCGGCCGTCGCCGTAAACTCCTCCGGTGTGCCGCCCGACGGTCTTGTCGATCTCGAATTGAAGGCCTTGGGTGACGATGGTCGTTCCGGGCTTGAACTCCGTGCGGAAAAACACGCCGCTGTTACCCGGCCCCTCGCACTTGAAGCGCAAGAACAAGTGGAAATCGCTGTACTTTTTCTCGGTGCGAAGATACCCGTACTCTTTGGTGATGCCCTGGCCGTGAATGGTGCCGTTTTCGACTTCCCATTTCTCCTGGCCGACCTTCACCCATCCGCTGAGATCCTTGCCGTTGAACAGCGGAACCCAGTCTTCCCCCGGCAGGCGGGGCCGGGCGGTCTGGGCGTATGCTAACGCGACGCAGGCGGTGAGCAGGGCGAGTAGTTTTCCCATCATCGGTCAGTCCTCGGCAAACGAATCGAGAAACCGCCATGATACACGAGCGCTCAGCCGAGGGCGGAGCGGATGGCGGCGGCGATGCGTTCGGCCCGCTCCCGAACGCGCGCCGCATCCGGCCCTTCCACCATGACGCGGGCCACCATCTCCGTGCCGGAGTACCGCACCAGGATGCGCGCGGCATCGCCGAGCTCGCGCCGAGCCTCCGCGATCTCGCCGTCGACCTGCGGAAGCTGCTCCAAGGGAGGTTTGGCGCGGACCGGGACGTTCAACACCACCTGCGGATACAAGACAAGATCGCGGAGCGAGTCGTCCAGAGCCGCTTGCCAGCTCTGAAGCACCTCGAGCACTCGCAAGGCAGTCAACAGACCATCCCCGGTGGTGGCGTATTCGCGGAAGATAATGTGGCCGGACTGTTCGCCGCCGAGCAACGCATCCTGGCGGAGCATTTCCTCCAGCACGTACTTGTCTCCCACCGACGCACGCACTAAACGAATCCCGAAATGGCCCAGAGCGACCTCCAAGCCGAGATTCGACATCAGCGTCGCGACGACGACCGGGGAGCGCCCTGGGCGGGCCAATCGGCCCCGCTCGTGCAAGTAGCGCGCCACGAGGAACAGGACCCCATCTCCGTCCACCACCCGGCCGGAAGAGGAGACGAACAGTGCGCGGTCGGCGTCGCCGTCGAAGGCGACGCCAAGGTCGGCTCCAACGGTCAGCACCGTTTCGCGGAGGGTCTCCAGGTGCAGGCTGCCGCAGTCCCGGTTAATGTTGCGGCCATCGGGCTCGCAGGCGACGGTGACGACGTCGGCGCCGACACGGCGAAACAAGGCCGGGGCCAAGTGCGAGGCGGCGCCGTTGGCCCCGTCCACCACCAGTCGCAGGCCGCCGAGTGTTCCTTGGAATGTGCCAGCGAGGAAATCAACGTAGGCACGATCGAGTCCCGCTTCGATGGGCGGTGTAACGGTCCGAGGCGACAGGTCGGTTTCGAGCAAGGCGAAGATGCGCTGCTCGAGACGATGCTCTTGCTCGTCGGGCAGCTTGTAGCCGGCCCGGTCGAAGATCTTGATCCCATTGTCGCGATAGGGGTTGTGGGAGGCGGAAATCATCACGCCGGCGGCGAACGGTCCCGTGCGCGCCAGCCAGGCGATGCCCGGCGTCGTGATGACCCCGGCCGAGCGGACCTCGACTCCGGCTTGGCGCAGCCCTGCCGAAAGGTATCCCGCCAGCCAGGGACTGGACTCGCGCGGGTCCATGCCCAGCACGACCGCCGACGCCTCGCGGCGGGCGCTCAGATGCTCACCCAGGGCCAGCCCCACCGCGAACACCGTGCGGGCATCCAGGGGAAATTCCCCTGGCGTACCGCGGATTCCGTCGGTGCCGAAAAGCTCGCGTTGCATCAGGGCCCGGCCTCGGAGGGAGTTTTTTCCACCACGACCCGGACTGTGACCGAGGCGGGAGAGGCGAACCGGACCTGCGGGTCCGGGACAAACGCCTGGACGTGAAACTCTTCTTCGCCCACCACGGCGGAGAGGTCTACCGGATCGGTTTCGGCGTACTCCACGCGGCGGACGTGGCTTTCCGGACCGACGACGCGCACCACGCCCGGCCGGACCTCTTGGTGTGCCACTCGGTACCCCCGCTGGGGCGGGCCCGCGAAGCGAACCTGGACGGGCACTTCGCGGCTCAGGCGCCGCTCGAAGCGCAGTCGGATCTGGGCGGGCACGGCCCGCACCAGCCGCACGCCCGCGGGCAAAGCCACGCTCGCGGCGTCGATGGTGAACGTGCGTTCTCCCGGCTGATAGACCGACTGCAGGTCCAGCACGACAGCGGCCACGGCCAAGTGGTCCGGGCGCAGTTGGGCCGCGGAGCCCTCCACCTCCAGGTGCACGGCGGCCGGCGGAGGCGAGCTCATTTCCAGATCCGGCGGAATGTTGCGGAACTGCACCGGCGCCGAGATCGAAGTCACCAGCCGCGGGTCGCGCACTAGGGCGAACCACAGCAGCAGCGCCACGCCCACGGACAGGAGCTTCCAGCCGAAGTTTTCGAACAAGCGCCGCAGCATCAGCGCCGGAGCCGCCTCCAGCCGGTGTCTTCGGAGTTCAAGGGAATGTCTCCGGCGGTTTCGGCGGCGGGCAGCACCATGCTGCGCGCACGGCGGCCGAAGTGCTGAGCCATGATCTCATCCACGCGCTGGAGGGTCACGTCCTGCTCGATCTCGCCATATGCGGCGACCGAAATGCGGCCCGTTTCCTCCGAGACCACGATCGAGAGACAGTCGGTGTCCTCCGTGATCCCGATGGCGGCCCGATGGCGGGTGCCCAGCTTGCGGGAGATGGCGGGATTCATACTCAGGGGGAGGAAGCAGGAGGCGGCAGCGATGCGGTCCCGCTGGATGATCACCGCACCGTCGTGGAGCGCGCCCCCGGGCTGGAAGATAGCCAGCAGCAGGTCCCGGGAAAGGTGCGCGTCCAGCAGCACGCCGCTTTCGATGAAGGTGCGCAGCCCGGTGTCACGCTCGATGACGATCAGCGCCCCGATCTTCTGTTGAGAAAGCCGGGCCAGAGCCAGGAGGATCTCGTCGGCGAACTCCATCTGTTGGAGCCGGCCGCGAAAGCCGGTCCAGCGGCGCCCCAGGCGGATCAGCGCGCGGCGAATTTCCGATTGGAACAGCACGATGAGAGCGAAGGCCGTGTACGGGACGACCACCGACAGAACGGACCGCAGCAGCTCGAGCCGAAGGTAGACCGAACCCAGGTAAATGATCAGCAGCACCGCCACCCCCGCCAGAAGCTGCGCCGAGCGCCGCCCCCGCACCAGAAGAAAAAACTGATAAATCAAAAAGGACACGATGAGAATATCGAGGATGGCGGTGGGGCTGAGAGCCGGAAACGAAGCGGCGTAGCTCATGTTACTCGGCGCGCGGCAGGTTCCCGAAGCTACTATGGTAACGCACCGCTCGCGAGGCCCGGTCGCGGCGGCCGTCAGCTTGGAAAAGGAAACAGCGCCTCGCGGATGGACAGGCCCCGAACCTCGATGCGCCGCAAATCTGTCGTTCCCAGCCCGACCGCCTCGGCGAGCCGGAGGGTATTGTCGCAATCACGGAAGGGCGCCGTGCCCCGCTCGGCCCGCGGGTCGTAGCCCATCACCGCAGTGGCGACGGAATCCGTGGTCACGGGATTGGTTCCCGCCAGGATCACGCCCGGCTTGACGTGGTAGATTCCCTGGATCCATGGGCCCTCTCCGCCCGCCAGCGTTTCAATGCCGTCGATCAAGGAGATGTCGATGGGACGCGCGGCCACCAGATCCACGGTTATGCGCGGCACCCGGTAGCCCTGGTGACGGCTGGAGCTGGGATCCCGTTCCGATGGGGCGCTTCGCGAAGGCTGCCGCTTGCCGAAATGCAAGACGTCTCCCCGCCCTTTGGTGGGATTCTCATTGGGCTCCTGCTCGCCGGCGTCGTCGCCGTAGATGGAGGCCGGAGTGATGCCAAAGCAGTTCTTCAGGGCCAGCGTCACGCCGCAGGTTTCATGATTCTTGAGCTTGGCCATGGAGACGAACACGTCGGTCTCTTCGTAAGCCGGGTGCAGGTCGTAGGCCGGGAAGATGTAACCGCCGTACGGCGGCTTGAAGCGGGAATAGCGCTTGGCGCCCCCGAGGGCGTTGGTGTTGGTGAACTCGATGCCAGGCGCGGCGCTCTTGAGCTGGCGGACATTCCACCCGGCATCGAGCATGTATTCCTCGAGCGGGCCCGCCGTGGCCCAGCAGCTTTCCACGAAGCGAATCCGCCGGGCGCCGGCGCGGCCGAGCAGGTAGGCGAAGGCGCCCACCATATTGGGATGGGAGTAGTGGGTCACGCCCAGGGGCAAGCCGTTGACGCGCAGCGCGGGGCTGCCCGTGAGGTTGAGCTTGATCGTGACCGTCTTGCCGCGGACCAATCGTTCCAGTCCCCCGAGCTGATCGAACAGCGTCGAAAGCACGGAGACGAGTTGGTTACGATCGTAGGTCGTGCAGCGCGCGATGGCCACCGGAGCGGTGGGTGGCTCCTTGGCCCGCAGCGCCGCTGCCGTGCCCAGAAGTCCCAGCCATTCCCGTCGAGTCATGCCAGTTAGTCTAACAAATAATGACCGTTGCCCCGCAGGGGCAGGCTCGGTAGAATTGCGGCCATGATGATCTCATTGGATCAAGTGCTGGGATTGGTGGGCCGGCTCGATGACAGCCCTGGAGACGATACGGCGCGCGAGAGATCCCGCTATTTCTTGCGGACTTCCGTCCAGGAACCGGGCGTATTGCGCGATTACGACGAGGCCTGTTTGGCTAAAAGCACCGACCCGCAATACCGTCGCGCCCTGCAGATATCACTGCGTGGGCCGGCCAATTCCTCGGCTTCAAAGTCACTTTCGGGAGATATCAAGGGACCGCTTCGGACGTCGGCTCCGACGCCCTGTGGGAGTCGGACAAGGGTTTCTGGGTCGTCGTTGAAGTGAAAACCAGCGAGGTGTATCCGATCCTTACGGCTTCGTTGTCGCACTACATCAACCAGCTCGTCTCTCAAAAGCGAATTGCGGATCCTGAAAATGCCCTCGGCCTTCATGCGATCGGTCGCATGGGAAAGGAATCGGCGAGGTTAGGAAACGATATCGTCGCGGAGAAGAGAACGCAACAGCTGCGCGTGATCTCGCTCGAAGCGTTGCTAACGCTGGCGGAGATCTCAAGGGACTCTGACCTTCGGCATGACGACATCCTCACGCTGTTGAAACCGTCCCGTCCCAGACTAGACCCGATCGTGGATCTGATGAAGCGGCTCCTGTTCGAGCCGAAGGAGCGTCGTCCCGAACCGGCGCCCGGTGGCGAGCCGGCTCTCCCCCTCGCCGCGGCGGACGGCGGAGCTGCCGCATCGTACTGGGTCGCCTCGGCCAGCGACAGAGACGAAGAGACCGCGGTGGAGCTGATTCGAAGACTCGTGGGACGTGAGCGCATGTGGGCCTTCAGCGATATAGGAGCCGCACGGACACCGATAAAGGAGAACGACCGCATCGCCTTTTGCGCGGCAGGCCGGGATTCGTCGCGCACGCTACCGTGGCGAGTAAGCCCGTCCGAAATCCCGACCCACGTATCTCACAGCCCGAGCAATTTCCTTGGGTGTTCCAGCTCCGTGACCTTGTGCTGTATGCGGACTCGCCGGTTCTCTTAGAGGCGGCCCTGCGTGGGCGGCTCGAAGCGTTCCGTGGGAAGGATATTGCAGCGG
This sequence comes from Bryobacteraceae bacterium, assembly GCA_025055455.1. Taxonomy (GTDB): domain Bacteria; phylum Acidobacteriota; class Terriglobia; order Bryobacterales; family Bryobacteraceae; genus JANWXD01. Next base: position 7,923 of record JANWXD010000040.1, on the reverse strand, counting down.
GTGCCGGTTGGTTCGTCCAGATAACGCGGCGAGTCTCGGAACACGAGCTTCGTCTCTTGACGCGGTCCGAGTCGACTTCAACCTATTTGCCAGGGCTCATTCGAGGACGACCGTGGCACACACCCTCACCTCCGGGATGTCCACGGCCGTCGCGCCTTCGACGTCGTAGAGTTCTAGCTCGCGCGGCGGCGCTTCCGGCGAGTAGAGTCGCGCTTTCTTGTAACGGCCCAGAAAGTGAGCCGTCACGTGTTCGACCGGGTAGCCGGAGTAATTCACCAAGTGCAGCACCACTTGGCCGCCCGGCGTCTCGAGGAGGTTGGAGAGCATGCTGGCCACGTTGAACAGCCGCACCCCGAGGTTGCTCCGGCCCACCAGGGAGTTGACGCCGCGCCAGATCTCGTCCAGCCGCTCCACGTCTTCTTTGGCCAAGGTAATCTGGTCGCGGGCCGTGGCGGGGAAGCGCCACCCGGGGGGACCGGAAAGCAGCGTGCCGCCGGAGCGGGTAAACGCCCGCAAGACCTCTTTCTGCTCGGGGCTCAGGGACTCGGGATCCACGTTAACCGCCATCCGGGCCCCTTCCAACGCTCCGGGTGACAGCTTCCAGCGCGGCACGGCGCGCACCGGGGTGTGCTTGACGGCCACCATGTCCAGAATGCTGCCCGACAGCAGCGCGCCGCTGTCAGCGTCCTGAATCAGGGCCAAGCGCCCGTGGGGCCGGCCCGCCACCCAGTCGCGGTGCTCCTCGAAATAGCGCAAGTAGGTCCCCATGAGGCGCCAGGTCGCCAGGGCCCGTTCTTGACGTTCCAAGAGTCGGCGCTCGAAGTCGGCATCGAGCGAGACGATCCAACGCGCACCGTTGATGGCGGCGTCGGCGATGGCTTGCAGATAGCGCTCCTGGGTGATTACTGACTTGGGCGGCGGGTCGTATGCGATCCAGATGGGGGCGTCCACGGCCGCCCGGAGGAAACGCAAAAAGCCGCTGTTCGTGTCGATCCACGGCCCGCCCGTAGGCGCCGCTTTGGCCGCCCCGTCTTTCTGGATTTGGATGCCGGGCCACAGGCCTTGGTAGGTTCCGACGACCGGGGCGCCCTGGTCCCACCGCAACGCCCATCGTGGGCGGAGTTCGATGAGGACGGCTTGGGCGCCGGTCAAGGAATCCCGCACGCGCGCCGTCAAGCCCTCCTCGAAATCGCCCTCCAAGACGATGCCGCTCAGCTTGCGCGCCATCGCTTCCCGCGCCTGTGCGGCGGCGTCGCCGCCCGGACGGATGACGCCGAGCGTGGCGATGTCGCGCTTGGCCGCTTGGGCCGCGAATTTTTCGGACCAATGTTCGCGTTCGAGCAGCAGGCAATTGACCGGAGTCTCGCCCACGATCTCGAGGCTGTTGGGGTCGGAGGAGCGCCAGCGGGCGGGGACCCAGCTTGCCACGGACAGGGCGAGCAGCAATGCAACGATCATCTTTCCACTTTACGCTGCTTTAATCTCGGTCCACAGGCGGTCGCGGAGGCGCTGCGCCGCGGCCGGCATCGGGCGGAACCACTCGCCGCGTGCCAGCACCTCCGGCGGCGGATACAGGGTGCGATTTTGTCGCAGCGGTTCGTCCAGAAGGGCCAAAGCGCCGTCATTGGCCGTGGCAGTTCGCGTTGCCCGCACGATGGCGGCCGCCACTTGCGGCCGGAGCAGGTAGTTCAGAAACTCGTGGGCCAGTGGCTTGCGGCGGCTCTCTTTCAAAATCACGGCGCAATCCATGTAGAGGCCGAATCCCTCCAACGGGTGCACGAAGGCCAGCTGTGGAGAAGACTCGATGGCTTGTTGCGCGGTGGTGGCCCAGAGCTGCGCCGCGAGCACGTCGCCCGCCACCAGCTGGTCCCGCACCTCGGCGTTCAGGTAGGCGCGCAGCAGTCGCTTCTGGCGGATCGCTTCGCGGGCTGCCAGGCGCAGTTCCCGCTCGTCCGTCGAATTCAGGGAAAAGCCGAGCTTTTTCAGGCAGGCGCCGAGCACCTCGAACGGATCGTCGAGCATGGTGAGCCGGCCGGCGAGGTCCTCGCGCCACAGGTCGGCCCAAGCTACCGGCGGCGGCGCTACCGCTCGGTTATAGACGATCCCCGAAGCGCCCCACATGTAGGGCACGGACCAGCGCAGCCCGGGATCCCAGTCCGGGGAACGGAACGGGGCTGCCAGATGATCCAGGTTCGGCAAGCGATCGTGGTCCAGCTCGGCCAGCAAGCCCAGGTCCCGCATGGGTGCGACATAGGAGTGGGTGGGGAAGGCGACGTCCCAGCCGGAGTTGCCGGTGAGCACGCGGGCGAGCATCTCCTCGTTGCTTTCGTAAACCCCGTAACGCACACCGACGCCGAATTCCTTTTCGAAGTCCGGGACGGTCTCCCGCGCGACGTAATTGGACCAATTGAACACGTTCAGGCGAGACCTCTGGCGTGCGCACCCGGCCAGGCCCGTCAGGGCCACGAGAAATACGCGCCGCTTCATCGTTCCCGCAGCCTCTCGAACAGGAGGACTAGGGCGCCCAGCGCCACGACCATGAGGGTGGAAACGGCGTTCACGACCGGGCTGGCGCCGCGACGCGCCATCGCGTAGATCCGCATAGGCAAAGTTTCGGAATCCACTCCCGCCACCAGGCTCGTGATCACGTAATCGTCCAAGGACACCGTAAATGCGAGCAACGCGGCGGCCGCGATGCCGGGGGCCAGGGCGGGCAGGGTCACCTCGCGGAAGGCACGCCATTCGGTCGCGCCGAGATCCATCGCAGCCTCCTCGAGGGCTGGATCGAGCGTCCGCAAACGAGCCAGCACCACAATCACGACGTAAGCCAGGGAGAACGACACGTGAGCGAGCACCACGGTATGCATCCCGAGCTGCGCACCGACGTAACGGAAGAGCCACTGAAAAAACGCGAGCAAAGCGATGCCCGTGACGATCTCCGGGGTGACGAGCGACAACATCAGCGAGCCGCTCGCCAGCGCCGAGCGCCGCTTCCAGAGGGCATAGGCGCACAAGGTGCCGGCGGCGGTCGCGACCAGCGTCGAGGCGGCTGCGATCACCAGACTGTTCCAGGCGGCCTCCGCCAGTTCCGGATCGCGGAAGACCGCCCGGTACCAGGTCAACGAAAATCCCTCCCAGACGGTGAAGCGTGAGGCGTTGAAGCTGAATACCGAAAGTAGGACGAGCGGCAGGTAGAGGAAGGCGTAGATTACGGCGGCATAGAATCCCAGCCAGCGCCTCACAGCAGTTTGTCTCCTCCCCGGCGAAGCCAGATCAGCACCGCCACCACGGTGAACACCATCAAGGTCAAGGAGACGGCGGCGCCGAAGGGCCAGTCGCGTGCCGTCGTGAATTGATTCTGGATGAGCGTGCCGACGAGGATGGTCTTGCTGCCGCCGAGCAGATCCGGGACGAGGTAAGTCCCCAGGCAGGGGATGAACACGAGCAGAGCGGCGGCGCGGATTCCGGGCGCCGCCAGCGGCAGGATCACGTGCCGTAGCGTCCCGAGCGGGCGCGCTCCCAGATCCGCCGCCGCTTCGAGCAGCGTCCGATCCAAGCGTTCGAGCGTCGCGTACAGTGGCAGGACGGCGAACGGCAAATAACCATACACCAGGCCGAGCACGACCGCGACGTGGTTGTACAACAGCGGCAGCGGCTCGCGGATCCATCCGGCGGCGAGGAGGATCGTATTGATCAGGCCGGTGTCGCGCAGCAGAAACATCCAGGCGTACAGGCGCACGAGAAAGCTGGTCCAGAACGGCAGCAGCACCAGCTGCAAGTACAGATGCTTCCGCCGTCCGGCCCGCGAAAGGAACCACGCCAGCGGAAAGGCCAGGATCAGGCACAACGCCGTCGTTGTGCCCGCCACCGCCACCGAGCGCAGGAAGATTTCCAGGTAGAGGGGATCGAGCAGGCGGCGATAGTTATCGAGGGTTGCAAGCCACTCGACGCCGCCGTAAGCGCCACGGGTGAGAAAGCTGTAGCAGACGACCACGCCGAGCGGCGCCAGAATCAGCACCACCATGACGAGCGCCGCTGGAGCGAGAAACAGGGTGCGGAGGCAACTCATGCGCCGTCGAAGCGCAGTTCTTCCTCCGGGCGCCACCAGACGTGGACCGCTTCGCCGGTCCGGTACAGGCCGTCGCTGTGGGAGACTTCGGCGATGATCTCCTCGCCGGTGCCCAGGCGAGCCCGGACGTGGACACGGTTGCCGAGGAAAACGGACTCCGTCACCGTGGCGGGCGCCGTGCGGACGCCGCCGTCGGGCGCCTGCCGCGACAGGCGCGTGGCTTCCGGTCGGATGCCGATTTCTCCGATCCAGTTGACCGGGCCGAGGAAGCCCGCCACGAAGCGGGTCTTGGGCCGCCGATAGACCTCCTCCGGCGCGCCCACCTGTTCGATGCGCCCCTGGTTGATGAGTGCGACTCGATCGGAGAGCGACAGCGCCTCCTCGCAATCATGGGTCACCAGCAGGAAGGTGATGCCCGCGCGGCGCTGCACGTTTTTGAGCTCGGAGCGCATCTGCTTGCGAAGCGCGGGATCGAGCGCCGAAAGCGGCTCGTCGAGCAACAGTACGTCGGGCTCGACCACGAGCGACCGCGCCAGGGCGACCCGCTGACGCTCGCCGCCGGACAGCTCCGACGGGTAACGGGACTCTTTGCCGACCAGCTGGACCATTTCGAGAGCCTCCCGCAGGCGCCGGGCCGCCTCGGGCACCCGCTGCTGGCGCAGGCCGAATTCGACGTTGCCCCGCACCGTCAGGTGGGGAAACAAGGCATAGCTCTGGAAGACCGTGCTGACGGGCCGCTCGTAGGGCTTGAGATGATGGATCGGTCGTCCGTTCAGCCAAATTTCCCCGGAGGTCGGCTGCTCGAAGCCCGCGATGAGGCGTAGCGTGGTGGTCTTGCCGGAGCCCGACGGCCCCACCAGCGAAAAGAACGCGCCGCGGGGAATTTGGAGATTTACGCCGTCGACGGCGCGATGGCCCGGGAAGTCCTTGGTGACGCCGCGCAGTTCGAGAACCGCCTCCATCGTGCAGTTGGCAGAGATCGTACCGCAGCGCGCTGCTGCCGACAAGACGCCTGCGGCGCTCTCAGAAGGGCAAGCCGAGATAGTCGCGCGCGTTTTGGTAGCAGATGCGCCGGATCATGCCTCCTACCAATTCATAATCGTCGGGGAGCTCGCCCGTCTCCATCTCGCGGCCCACCAGATTGCACAGTACGCGGCGGAAATATTCATGCCGCGGATAGGACATGAAGGACCGCGAGTCGGTGAGCATTCCGATGAAGCGGGACAGCAGGCCGGTGTTGGAAAGCGCATTGATCTGCCACTCCATGCCCTCCTTCTGGTCGAGGAACCACCAGCCGCTGCCGAACTGAATCCTTCCGGGGATCCGGCCGTCTTGGAAGTTGCCGGCCATCGTGGCGAAGACGTAGTTGTCGGCCGGATTGTTGTTGTAAAGGATCAGCTTCGGCAAGGCGTTTTCCTGTTCGAGGCGGTCCAGATAGGCGCCGAGGGTGGCGGCATGACGCCAGTCTCCGATCGAATCGAATCCGGCATCCGGCCCGACGCGCTGGAACATTTTCGTGTTGGCGTTGCGGCGCGCCCCGAGGTGCAGCTGTTTGGTCCAGCCCTTTTCCGCATCGAGACGGCCGAAAAACAGCATGAGGAAGGACGCAAAGCGGGCGTGCTCTTCCGGGGTCGCCGGTGTTCCGGCGCGCGCCTTGTCGAAGATCGCCGCCGCGGTCTGCTCGGAGCAGAAATCGGCGAAGCAATGGTCCAAGCCGTGGTCCGACAGCCGGCAGCCCGCTTCGTGGAAGGCGTCGTGCCGCCTGCGGAGCGCATCCAGGAAATCCGCAAAGCGGGCGATGTCCACATTGGCGGTGGCGCCCAGGCGCTCCACCCAGGCGTTGAACACGTCCGGTCGATCGACCGCCAGCGCCTTGTCCGGGCGGTAGGCGGGGAAGACCTTCGTCTGCAAGCCGGAGGCGGCGATTCGAGCGTGCCAGGTGAGCGGCTCGGCCGGATCGTCCGTCGTGCAAAGCGCTTTGACGCGGAACTTTTTCAAGATGCCGTGAGTAGTGAGCTCGTCACTGGCCAGGCATGCATTGGCGCGTTCCCAGATGCGCGGCGCGGTTTCCTCATTGAGCAGCTCGTCCACGCCGAAGTAGCGCTTCAATTCCAGATGGGTCCAGTGATAGAGCGGGTTGCGCAGCGTGTGGGGCACCGTGCGCGCCCAGGCGAGAAATTTCTCGTACGGGGAGGCGTCGCCGGTGCAGTAGCGCTCCTCGATTCCGTTGGCCCGCATCGCGCGCCATTTGTAGTGGTCCCCTTCGAGCCAGATTTCGTACAAATTCGCAAAGCGCCGGTTCTCGGCGATGTCTTTCGGCGGCAAGTGGCAATGGTAGTCGAGGATCGGCTCCGCTTCGGCGTAGTCGTGGTAGAGGCGGCGAGCCGCCGGTGTGGTCAGAAGAAAGTCCTCATGAATGTAAGTCATGGGTGCTTCTTTGGCAATCGCGCCTATGTCGCAAATCCGCTGCGGTAGGGCGGATCCACAAAGGCATTCGCCTTTTCCGAGTTAGTAATTCTCCCTGTGGCGCTGTCCCACTCCAAGCGCTCGCCGGGCAGCCGTTGCGCAAGGCAGCCCAGCAGGAACGCTTCCGTTACTGGCGCTTGGGCTTCGAAATTGGTGAGCGGCGCCAGTCCCCCGCGGCAGGCGGCCAGCCATTGCTCGATGGAGTGATCTCGCGGCGGGCCCGGCTGCCGCGGCGGCGCGACATATTTCGAAGACTCCGGATAGACGCGCGGGCTGTCGCCGTTGAAGCCGGCCAGGATGATCCCTTTTTCGCCGACGTACATCACGCCCTCTTGCCGGGGACCGAAGCGGCGCTGGTCCTCGGGCCGGAGCCCTGGGGGGCGCGGAGGCTTCAGCCCGCCGTCGTACCAAGTGATGCGCAAGGGGGGGGCGTTCCCGCGGGCCGGAAAGTCGAGATGCACCATCGAGGCCAGCGGGTAGGTTTCTTGGTGCGGCTCGCTGGTGGAGGCCTCGGCGGCCGTCGGCGGCGTCAGTTCCAAGATCTTGAACAAACCGGCAAAGCTGTAACAGCCCATGTCCCCGAAGGAGCCGCAGCCGAAGTCGTACCATCCTCGCCACACGAACGGCAGGTACGCTTTGTGGTAGGGACGCCACGGCGCTGGGCCGAGCCACAAATCCCAGTCCAGGCCCTCCGGCACGGGCATCTCCTCCTTGGGCCGCTCCACGCCTTGGGGCCAGTAGGGGCGGCTCGACCAGTTGTGTACCTCCCGCACCGGCCCGATCGCGCCGTCGGCGATCCAGGCGGCGATCAGCCGCGTGGATTCCGTCGCGGGATTGTTGACGGGCAGGGCCGTGGCGACCTTGGTCTGACGAGCCGTTTCGGCCATGCGCCGCGCCTCGCCGATCGAATGAGCCATGGGCTTCTGGCACAGCACATGCTTTCCCTTGCGCATCGCCGCCAGCGAGATCGGCGCGTGCCAGTGATCCGGCGTGGCGACGTAGACCGCTTCGACGTCTTTCTCCTTTTCGAGCAGCTCGCGGTAATCACGATAGGCGTTGCATCCGCGGTACGCGCCCGATTCTTTGCGGGAGCCGTAATAAGCCTCGACGAGCCGTTGGGCCGGCTCGCGGCCCCCCATGCCCAGACTGGTGCGGAAGGTGGGGGTGAGCTGGGCAAAGCCGGGGGAAGCCAGGTCCTCGCCCCAGTTTTCGAAGCCCGGACCGAGCAGCCGCCGCGCCGCCGTGAGCAGCGCGTTGGCGCCGTATTCCACGTAGTCCTTGCTCGCGCGGTTCGGATCGCACACGGCCACCACTTGAACGTCCGGACGCGCCAGCAGCTCCATCATCACCGCCATGCCTTGCCGGCCCATTCCTATGCAGGCCAGGGT
>JANWXD010000003.1 GCA_025055455.1 Bryobacteraceae bacterium | reverse complement strand
CGGGCGGTACGAGCGTCCTTCGTGGCGCCGCAGCCGCACGCGCCGTGGCGCGCTTAAGAACTGTATGCCGTGACTTTCGTGACCGTGCGGAAGCCCATGCGCTCGTACAGGCGCCGGCCGGCGTCCGTGGACTGGAGCACGCACGGCCGGCCGGGCGCGAGGGCGTGCTCCAGCGTATGCCGCACGATCGCCTCCGCATAGCCGCGTCGCTCCCAGCCTGGGGCCGTGGCGACGCAGTACAGGCCGGTCGCGCAGGCATCCGTCATCGCGGCGGCGGTGCTTACGGGGCGTCCCTGGACATAGCCCACGAATCCCGTCAACCCGTCCCGCCAGATCGCTTCCAGCCCGTAAATCTCGCGGGACGATTCCACGCTCAGGCCGAAGGCCATCGCCACCAACCGGCAAAAGTCGGCGCGCTCGACAGGGCCACAGACGCCGCGGATCTGGAGCTCGGGCAGAGGCCGGGAGCTGGGTGGGATGCGCTCGGCCAGCATACCGGGCAAACGCGAGGCGACGAACAAGCCGTGGCGCGCGGCGAGCGCGTCAGCCTGGCTGCGCAGCGCCCGGTCCAGCCGGTGCTCCCAAAGCCAGAGCGCCCACCGCAATCCACGAGCCGCAAAGTGCACGGCGGCGGTCGTCAGGCGCCGCTCCAACTCCGCCGCGCCGCCCGTAACCGCCGCGGACAGGAAGGCCGCATTGAACATGTGGAACGCGGCGCCGCAGGAAGCAATCGAAACGCCGGGCAGTTCCTGGATCTCGCCGGTCTCCCGCGCCCGCGCCAGATGGCGGAACAGAGCCAGCATGTTGCCTTCGACCAATTCCGGCGCGCCCATAGCGGCTCACATCAAGCTCAGCGGGTCCACGTCGATGACCAAGGCGGTCGCTTCCCACTTCGCCTCTCGGGCGAAGGTTCGAATGCGCCGAAGCGTTTCGCTCAAAACGCGCCGGCTGGACGATTTCAACAGGAGCTGGTAGCGGTGCTCCCCGCGCAGGCGCGCCAGGGGCGCCTCCGCCGGACCCAGCACCCGCAGTCCTTCCGGCGGAGGCTGCAGAAATCGTCCCAGCTCGGCGGCCCGGCGTTGCGCCTCCTCCTGCGAGCGACTCCGCACCAGGCAGTTGGCCAAAGCGCTGAAGGGCGGGTACCGCAGGGCGCGGCGGAACTGGATCTCTTTGGCGTAGAAGGCGCCATAGTCCTGGGCCGCGGCGCAACGGATCGCGTAGTGCTCGGGGTTCAAAGTTTGGATGAGCACCGTGCCGGGAATTTCCCCGCGTCCCGCCCGGCCGGCTACCTGGGTGAGGAGCTGAAACGTGCGCTCAGCGGCGCGAAAGTCCGGCATCCCCAGGCCGATGTCGGCGTTGACCACGCCCACCAACGTCACGTTGGGGATGTCATGCCCTTTGGCGATCATCTGCGTGCCCACTAGAATGTCGTAGGCGCCTTCGCGAAAGCCCTGGAGGATGCTCTCGTAGCGCCGCCGTCCGCTCACCGTGTCGCGATCCATGCGCGCGATCCGGGCGCCGGGGAATTCACGGTGCAGCTCTTCCTCCACCCGCTCCGAGCCCATCCCGACAAAGTAGAGGTACTCGCTGCCGCAGTGGGGGCAGGTTTCTGGAACGCGAGCGGCGTAATGGCAGTAGTGGCACAGCATGCGCCGGTCCCGCCGGTGGAAGGTCAGCGTCACCGAACAGTTGACACACTCCAGGCGCTGGCCGCAGGCGCGGCACGCCAGGAAGCTGGAGAATCCACGGCGGTTCAGCAGCAGCATGATCTGCTCGCCTCGAACCAGCCGCTGCTCGATCGCCTCGCGGAGTCGCCGCGAGAACGTGGCTTGCTTGCCGGTTTCCAGGAACTCCTGGCGCAGGTCGATCAGCTCGACGCGCGGCAGGGGGCGGCTCTCGATCCGCTCGGGCAGCTCGAGCAAAGTGTATTTGCCCTGTTCGGCGTTGTAGCGGCTCTCCAGACTGGGCGTGGCCGAGCCGAGAACCACGCAGGCGCCGCTATGTCGGGCGCGCACGATGGCCACGTCGCGGCCGTGGTAGCGGGGCGTTTCCTCCTGCTTGTAGCTCGCATCGTGCTCCTCGTCCACCACGATCAGGCCGAGGTTCCGAACCGGCGCGAAGACTCCGGACCGTGTGCCCACCACCACGGGTGCGGTTCCGGCCCGGATCCTCCGCCACTGGTCGGCCCGTTCCAGATCGCTGAAGGCCGAATGCAGAATCGCGACCCGTTCTCCGAAGCGGCCATAGAACTGGCCGGCCACAGCGGGCGTGAGCGCGATCTCCGGGACGAGCAGCAGTGCCCCTCGCCCCAGCGCGAGCGTGGCCTCGATCGCTCTCAAATACACCTCGGTCTTGCCCGACCCTGTGACGCCGTAAAGCAAGAAGGTCTCGAAGCGACGCGCTTCGAGTGCGGCGCGGATGCGTTCGAAGGCTGCCTCCTGGTGGGGATTCAGGATGGGAACCGGACGCGGCGCGGCAGCCTCCAGGCCGGGAGGCTCTAACTGAAGGCGTACGATGCCCTTCCGCGCCAGGGCGCGTGCCGCTGGCCCGGCATGCGGGACGGCAGCTTCGACGTCCCTCAAATTATGCGAGCCCGGATGCAGCTCCAAATAGGCCAGCAATTCCCGCTGCGCCTTGGGAAGCTTGCTCGTGGGGGGAGCGCCCGCCAGTTCCACGCGCAAGCGATCGGGAGGGGCGCGGAGCGGGTCCTTTTCCGCGACGACTTCTTCGGCTTCGACGAAACCCTTGCGTTCCAGCGACTCGAGCAACCGGGCCGCGGCCGGGATCTTCTTGGCGAGGTAGTGCTCCGTCAGCGGGCGCCGCTCCAACAGGTGCAGCAGCTCGAGGGCCGGATCCGCAGAAGCGGTGTCTAGGAAGAGCTGGCGAAGCACCTCGCGGCCGGCGTCCGTCAAGGCGTAAACGCGCCCGCGACGAATCTCGCCGGCCAGAGGCGTCATCGCCCGCAACACCTCCCCCAGCGGCGCGCAATAGTATTGGGCGATCCAGCGGCCGAGGGCAAGCATCTCGCTGTCCAGGACTGGCTCTTCATCGAGCAGCTGGAGCGCGGTCCGTAGGCCGGGCGCCGGCGCGCACTCTGAGCAGTCCAATACCACCCCCGTCAGCTTCCGCGAGCCAAATGGCACCAATAGGCGACAGCCGGGTTTGACACGGTGACGGAGCGTATCGGGGAGCGCGTAGTGGAAGGTGCGATCGAGCGGCACCGGGAGGGCGACCTCACAGTAAGCGGGCAGCTTCATCGCGGGGTGGATTTCGTTCCCCATGATCGCAAGTCCCGCCTCCCGCCGCAGCCGGCCAGGACCCCCACTTGATGATCGTTAACGAACCGTGAAAACTGAAAGTAGGAGGTTGTGGTGAAGCTCCGAACGGTAGGGATGGTTTTGTTGCTGGGTGTCTGGGCTGCCGGGCAGGACCGGCTCCAAGGACCGGACGAATCGGGGATGCTGCTGGGCGGGTCGCGGGCGGCGCGCATCGCTGACGACCGCATCGAATGGCAGCCCAAGGCGCGCATCTTGCGTTGGACGATCGAGTACGGCGAGGAGAAAGACGGTAACTTCAAGGCCTCGCGCCGTGTCACCTATGAAATCGATTTCCGTAAAGCCACGATGACGGACGGCAAACGAACGTACCGGTTCTCCGAAGGTGAACAAATCATGATGTTGCGCGCCCTGCACCGGTATCTGACCGAGTACGCCGTGGCGTCCTCGGAGTGGTTCGTCAAAGGCGGTCCCGTACGGCAGCGCGAGCAGCGTCCGCCCCAGGGCGAAGTGCACCTCTAACACGGAACGCTGCCCCGCATCAGCCCGCCAGCCAGCGGCAACCGGCGCGCACGCTGCGGCCATGTCACCGCACGCTGAGCCCGGGCTGTGGTATTCCGTGGGAGATGTTCCAGATCCAGCGCGCCCCCAAAGTCTATGACGTCGTGGTGATCGGCTCCGGCGCCGGCGGTGGCACCGTGGCGCACGTTCTGACGCGGTTGGGCGTCGAAGTGGCGCTGCTGGAAGCCGGCCCGATGCTCGACCCAGCCCGGGATTACAAGGAGCACATGTGGCCCTACGAAGTGGATCACCGCGGCGCTGGGGAAGGAGGGGAATGGTATTTCGGGCGGCAGCAGTGGGGCTACTTCAACGCGCCGAACGGCTACTGGGAGATCGAGGGCGAACCTTACACCACCGCCCCCGACACGCGCTTCCGCTGGTTCCGGTCTCGCATCCTCGGCGGCCGCACGAACCACTACGGCCGCATCTCGCTCCGGTTCGCCGACTATGACTTCAAGCCCTATACGACGGACGGCCTGGGCACGGATTGGCCCATTCGCTACGAAGAGCTGGCGCCGTATTACGACAAAGCGGAAGCCTTCATTGGTGTCACCGGCACGCGAGAAGGAATTCGCAGCGCGCCCGATGGCGTCTTCCAGCCGCCCCCGCCGCCCCGCGTTCACGAAATACTCGTAAAGAAGGCCTGCGATAAGCTGGGCATCCCATGCATCCCCTCCCGGATGGCGATTCTCACACGGCCGCTCAACAACCGCGTGGCCTGCCACTATTGCGGCCAGTGCGGCCGGGGTTGCGTCACGGCTTCCAATTACTCCTCCAGCCAAGTCCAGATCTTCCCCGCGCTCAAGACCGGCAAGCTCACCCTCATCACGGAAGCGATGGTGCGGGAGCTGATCCCGAATGCCGAAGGGCGGGTCACGGCCGTGTCCTATATCGACAAGCGCACCCGCAGCGAACGCCAGATCCGCTGCCGGACCGTGGTGCTGGCGGCCAGCGCCTGCGAATCGGCTCGCATCCTGCTCAATTCCAAGTCGCCCCGCTTCCCCAACGGCTTGGCCAACTCCTCCGGAGTGGTCGGCCGGTTTCTCACCGACACGGTGGGATTTTCCCTGACGGGCTACATTCCGGCCCTCGAGAATTTGCCGCGGCATGACGCGGACGGATTCGGCGGCATGCATATGTACATCCCTTGGTGGCTGTGGGACAAGAAGAACAAAGATTTCCCGCGCGGCTACCACATCGAGATCGGCGGCGGATTCCCCATGCCCGCCATCGGCATGTTCCACGGCGCCTGCCAGCGGCACGAGGGCTACGGGCGCCGGCTGAAGGAAGCCATCCGCCGCGAGTATGGCGCGTTCGTCCACTTGGCCGGGCGCGGGGAAATGATCCCCAACGAATACTCCTATTGCGAGATCGACCCGAACGTCGTGGACCGGTGGGGCATCCCCGTGTTGCGCTTCCACTTTCGCTGGAGCGAGCACGAACTCAAGATGGTCCGCCACATGCGGGAAACGTTCACCGAGATCATCGAGACCATGGGCGGCAAAGTCGTGCGCGCCGATCCGGGCATCTCGGTCGGCGGCACGATCATTCACGAACTCGGCACCATCCGCATGGGCGACGATCCCAGGACGTCAGCGCTGAACCGCTATTGCCAGGCACACGACGTCAAGAACTTATTCGTGGCGGACGCGGCGCCGTTCGTCAGCAACCCGGAAAAGAACCCCACGCTGACCATCAACGCGCTGGCGTGGCGGACTGCCGAATACTTGGCCGAGGCGCTGAGGAGGGGCGATGTCTGAGAACGTTTCGCGCCGCCAGCTGCTGTACGAGGCCGCGGCTGCGACCCTGTCGGGGACGCTGGGCGTCCAAGCGGCACAGCACGTGCATCGCGCCGTCACCCAGCAGCGGCGCGCCGCCAGAGGGCCTTACAAGCCGCGGTACTTCAATCCCCATGAATGGCGCACTCTGGCCCGACTGACGGACCTGATCATCCCCGCCGACGAGCATTCGCCCGGAGCGCTGGCGGCCGGCGCGCCCGAGTTTATCGACCTGCTGTGCCGCCACAACGTTGAACTGGCAGCCATGTACACCGGGGGACTCGCCTGGCTCGATCGCGAAATGGAGCGCCGCTACGGCAAGAACTTCGTCGACGCCGCCCCGGAGCAGCAGACCGCCCTGCTGGACCTGATCGCGTACCGCAAGAACGACTCTCCGGAACTCGCCCCGGGCATTCGGTTCTTCGATTGGCTGCGCAAGATGACCGTGGACGCGTACTACACGAGCAAAGTGGGCATCGCGGATCTCGGCTACCAAGGCAACGTGGGCATGACGGAGTTCAACGTTCCCGAGGAAGCCATCCAGTACGCCTTGCGGCGCAGCCCGTTCGGCGGGGAGTGACCGGATTTGAGCTCGGGTGCCGGGGTTGGCGCTCGGTGCCGCAAGCCGGGCGAGTGCTCGAGTACTGAAGCGGCGGCTGCCGCTCTATCGCATCTTCCGCCTCACGCTAGATCGAATCTCTCCGGATGAAGTTCCGGATCTCCGGTCACGAGAACAGGACGCCGCAAAATTTCCTCGAGTTCCTCCAGGAAATTGTTGGCCGTGGACTTCAAGGCCTTGGCGACGTGCGGGTGCACGCGGAGCACCAGATTGGGCCCCTCGACGGCGCCCGCGATCTTGCGGGCTTCTTGAAGGATCTCGCTGATCACGGTCTGCACGCTTTTGACGTAGCCGGCGCCATCGCAGGTCGGGCAGGGCGAACACAACGCCCGTTCCAGGCTCTGCTTGACGCGCTTGCGCGTGATGGCCACCAGGCCGAAGTCATTGAACTGGAGAATCTTGTAGGGCGCCCGGTCCTGGCGCATCTCTTCTTCGAGAGCTTGGAAGACCTTCTGGCGGTTCTTGCGCTCCTCCATGTCAATGAAATCGATGACGATGATCCCTCCGAGATCCCGCAGCCGAATCTGGCGCACGATTTCTTTGATGGCCTCCAGGTTGGTCTTGACGATCGTGTCCTCGAGACGAGGTGACTTGCCGACGAACTTGCCGGTGTTGACGTCGATCGCCACGAGCGCCTCGGTCTGATTGATCACGATGTAACCGCCGGACTTGAGCCAGACCTTGGGTCGGAGGGCCTTTTCCAGTTCGGCAGTGATGTTGAAGGCATCGAAGATCGGGACGGAGCGCGTGTACATCTTCACGCGCGGAATCATGGAGGGCTGCATCCGCTCGACGAACCGCAGCACGGTCTCGTAGACTTCTTCGTTGTCCACCCAGATCGCCTTGAACTGGTCGGTGAGCTGGTCGCGCAACACCCGCTGCACCAGATCCAGATCGTGGTGGATCAAAGAGGGCGCCGGGCGCTTCTCCGCTTTCTGCCGGATGTCCAGCCAAAGATTGTACAGGTACATCATGTCGGCGGCGATTTCCTGCTCGCTGCGACCGGCGCCGGCGGTGCGGATGATGAAGCCGCCGGGGATCCCGATGCGGTGGGTTTGCAGGATGCGCCGCAGGCGCGCCCGCTCGTCCTCCGAGGCGATCTTGCGCGACACGCCGAAGTGCTCCACCGTCGGCATGTAAACCACGTAGCGGCCCGGCAAGGCGATGTGCGAGGTGATGCGGGCTCCCTTCTGGCCGAGCGGCTCCTTGGCAATCTGGACCAGAATCTCCTGCCCCTCCCGCAACAGCTCCGTGATCGAGGGCCCGCTTTTTTCGGTTCGGGCGATTTCCGTCTCCTCGTTTTCCACCTCGGATGTCTCCGGAGCCTCCGCGGCTCCTCCCCGGGTTTGCGACCGGATCCGGCGGCTAAACCGCCGCGCAAGCCGGTGCGGATAGCGCGGGGCCGCTTCGCGAATCTCCGCTTCCAACACCCCCGGCTCCTCAGGTGCAGCCGGTTGGTCGAGCGCTTGCCCGCCCTCGGTCGCGGCCTCGGCTTCCACAGGCTCCTCCAAAGGTGCGGCGCTCGATACAGACTCGATCGGGCCCGGATCGGCAAACGCCGACCCGGCGACGTCAGGAGGCCCTTCTGGGCCGATTTCTTCTGACGGCTTGGCCTCCTCCGAGGGTGAAGCCTCAAACGCCGCGTCGCTGGCCTCAGACGGGGCGAGTTCACTTTCGCCCGCAGGGAGCGCTTCGTGGCGCTCCGCTTCGTTCAGCGAGGAGCTGTCTTGGGGCTCCGTCGAAGCAGCCGGCCCGGAACTACCCAAAGCTTCCGCTTCCGCCTCCGCCTCGACGAGTTGCGGTTCCCCCTCCGCCGCCGTGGTCTCGCTACTGTACTTGGCTAGCGACTCTCCCGGGAGCACGGGGAAAACTCGGGCACGCGACGCCGCTTGCTCGGGCCGGCTCCAGGATGCTTCGGTGGCGTAGCGAGACTCCGGAAAGCCCCGCGCCCGCCGGCGGCGGCGCGAGCGACGCGTCTTGCGTTCTCGCGGCTCGGCTGACTCGGGGACAGGCCGCTCCAGTTCGGCCACCCCTGGTTGTTCCGTGCGACGCGCTCTTTCCTGGATCGGGGGGGCGATCCGGTCGTACTCTTCGTTTTCCTCGAAAAAGTCCGAGACGTAGAGAAACGCATCGCGCTCTAGGCCCAGGTCGACGAACGCCGACTGCATGCCCGGCAGCACCCGGGTCACCCGCCCTTTGTGGATGCTGCCGGCCAACGGGTATTCGTTGGCGCGCTGAAAGTAGATCTCGACGAGCTGATCGTCTTCGAGGATCGCCACTTTCGTCTCATGACGGTCCGCCGAAATCACGAGCTCCTTACTCATTACAGAAACCCTCCGCTTTACCAGCGAAGGAGATTTCGGCGCAGAGAAACGGAGGGCACCGAGCGTTGGCGAGCCATCTGGGCGGCGCCCAACCGCCTCGGCCCGATGTGAGGCTATACCGGCGCGGTGGGCCTGCCGCCGCCCGTCCTGCGGCACTCACGCGGAGCCACTGCTCCGGTGCCGCCCAATGCAATCGTCCATCACCTGACCGGTCCGTTCCGTCTCGCTTCAGACTCGGCCAACCTCGATCTCTTTCCGAAACTCCTTTCGCCTTCAATTCACAAACCGCCGGAGCCGGACGCTGTTGACAAGTCCCAGCATCGCAAACGTTGTCAGGACGCCGGATCCACCGTAGCTCATCAGCGGCAGAGGGATGCCGGTGACGGGCATACGCCCCACCAGCATTCCCACGTTTACCAAAATGTGAAACAACAACAACGCGAACACCCCGACGCAGAGGTACATCCCGGCACGGTCCGCTGCCATCTGCGCATTCTGGATGATCTGCATCAGGAGCAGAAAATACAGCCCCAGCATAGCGATGACACCCACGAAGCCATGCTCTTCCGCAAAGGCTGCGAAAATGAAATCCGTGTGAGGCACAGGCAGGAAGCGGAGCTGCGCCTGGGATCCCCGGGTCACACCTTTACCCCAGACGCCCCCCGAGCCCACCGCAATCTTGGATTGGATCACCTGATAGCCGGAGCCTAGCGGGTCGCGGCCGGGATCCAAAAACGAGATCAGCCGCGCTTTTTGGTAGTCCCGCAAAAGGTGCCAGGACGCGGGCAGCGCCAGCGTCGCAAGCACGGCCAAGACGACCACGTGCCGCCAGCGCAACCCGGCCACGAACACCCCCGCTGCCCCGATTGCCCCGTAAGTCAGCGCGGTCCCCAAGTCCGGTTGTTGGGCCACTAGCGCCATGGGTATCCCCACCAAGGCTCCCAGCCGTAACAAGTCCTTGCCCTCGAGCCGGTCACCCGGCAACTCGTGGAGATATCGGGCGACGAGCAGGACCACCACCAGTTTAGCGAACTCCGACACCTGCAAGGTGAAACCGCCCGGCAGGGGGATCCATCGGCGGGAGCCGAACACGGTGCGGCCGACCACCAGCACCGCGACCAGCATCACCACGGCCCCGACGTACAACCACGGAGCGCGCTCGAGGAGCGCGTGATAATCCCACCGCGCCACTATAAACAACGTCATCACGCCGGCGACGACAAACAGCGCCTGCCGCAGCCAGGCGTCTTGCCAGACTGTGCCCAGTGTCGCGCTGTAGATTTGCAAAATGCCCACGGCGGAAATCACCAGGGCCAGACCCACCAAAACCCAGTCGAAATCTTTGAGGTTTCGCGGCGCGGCCATCGCCCACCTTTACGGTAAAGCCGGCGCGCCGGGATGAGAAGCCGGAGTCGTGGCGATGAGGCCTGAAGCCTCTTTCCGGGCTTTCTTGTCCAGATAGGCTTTGATCACATCCCGGACAATCGGCGCCGCCAGATGGCCATGCTCGCCGGCCTCGAACAGAGCCGCCACCACAATCTCTGGGGACTCGCAGGGGGCAAAGCCCACGAACCACGCGTTGTCCTTCAACGTTTGGGCGAGCTTGCTGTTTTTCAGCGCTTGGTTGGAGGCCAACTGAGCAGTCCCCGTCTTGCCGCACACCTCAACCCCCGGCAAGCGGGCGCGCGTGCCCGTGCCGCCTTTGTTCACGACGGCGGACATGCCGGCGACGACCCGAGCCAATTGATCCGGCTCGAGGCGAATCTGCTTGACCGGCTTGGGCCGAGCCGCCCCCTGGACCACGTGGGGTGTGTACCAGACACCTCCCATCGCCAAGCCCCCCACAGCATACGCCAATTGCAGCGGACTCACGGTCAACGCCCCCTGACCGATGGCGACGGAAATGGTTTCTCCAGCGTACCATTTTTGCCGAAACGTCCGCACCTTCCACCGCGTCGAGGGCACCAATCCGGCCGCCTCATGGGGCAGGTCGACTCCCGTTTTCTTCCCCAGGCCGAAAAGCTCGGCGTATTCGGCAATCCGGTCAATCCCCAACCGGTCCCCGACCCTGTAAAAGAAAACGTCGCAAGATTGTGCGATCGCTCGGTGCAGGTCCACCGCCCCATGCCCACCTTTGACGTGACATTTGAAAAAACGCCCGTAGAAGTGGGCGCCACCCCGGCAAAACACTGTGAATCCCTCATCGATGACGCCGCTGTCCAGCGCGGCGATGGCGACGAACGGCTTGAAGGTGGAGCCCGGAGCAAGCTGGGCCTGGATCGCCCGGTTCAGCAGCGGCGTCTCGGGGTGTTCCACGAGTTGCTTCCAGTAATCGGGACGAATTCGGCCGGCGAAGCGGTTCGGGTCAAAGCTTGGGCGGCTCACCATGGCCAGGATTTCGCCGTTGCGGGGATCCAGGGCCACCACCGCGCCGCGGCGGCCTTCCATCGCGAGCTCCGCCACGGCTTGCACGTCCAAATCGATCGTAAGGCGAAGGTTCTTGCCCGGGATCGCTTCTTCCAACCCGAACACCTGGCGGACCCGGCCGCGGCTGTCGACGATCACTTGCCGCTGCCCGTCCACGCCCATCAGCACCTCGTTGTATTGCCGTTCGACGCCGGCTTTGCCCACTACGTCGCCGGGCTTGTAGCGCGCAAATTCCAGCGTGTTGAGTTCGGCTTCGCTCACTTCTCCCACGTAGCCGATCAGGTGAGCGGCCAGCCCATGACGCGGATAGAGCCGCTGTTGCGAATGGATCAATTCCATCTCGGGGAAACCAGGCGTGGAGCGATGCGCTTCCACGAACGCCAGCTCGCCCGGGCTCAGTTGGTTTTTGAGCACGATGGGCTCATAGTGCGGCCGCTCACGAAAACCATCCACACGCCGCCACAATTGCTCAGCATCCAAGTGCAGACCGGCGGCGATCAACCGGACGGATTCCGGTCTCAACTGGTCTCGCGAGACAACGACGCTGAAGGAGGAGTGGTTGTCCACGATCACACGTCCGTCTCGGTCCAGGATCTTTCCCCGGGGGGCCAGAATAGGTAGGGCTTTGATACGGTTCCGCTCGGCGAGCTCGCTATACCACTCGGGATTTCGCACTTGGAGGTTCCAGAAGCCCGAAATCAGAAACAGAAAGACGCCGACCGTCACGTACTGTAAGATCGCAAGCTTGCCGGCGGCAAACTTGGGATCCTCACGCGGCCGACGGGGCAGGGGAACGATCTCCTCAGGAAACACCTCGCCCGGCAAGAGAACTATTCGTCCTCCGATCTCAGTCTATCGAACAGGAGGAACAGCGGAATCCCGATCGCAGCATTGACTGCGGCCAGCAGGAGAGTTCGCGCGGGATCGACGGCGAGAGCATGACCGAGCAGCAGCACCCGCATGCCCCAATAACAACCTTGGTGCACCAAGTAGACCAATCCGGCCAATACAAATCGCACCGCGGCGCCGTCCGTATCCAGGCGCCAGCTCAGGGAAGCCGCCGCGTAACCGATCACGGTCTTGGCAATGCCGAACAAGCCTAGGGGGTGCTGGGACAAGGCGTCCTGCAACAAACCGATAGCGGCGCCGAGTAGCGTGCCGAAAATCGGTCGCCGGCGGAGCACCGCCAGGTAGAGCAGAACCAGCAGCGGCAGGTCCACGCCGGAAGCCGACTCGAAAAACAATGGGAGATAAAGCTGGAACAACAAGGCGAGAGCGGCAAAGGCTGCAAAGGCCCAGGGGCGCACCTTCGCAAGCGCTCTTGCGCGGCGTCCCGCGCCATAGGTCTCACCGAGTTGATCCATGAGTGGATGTGGTAGCGGGCGATCGATGGGGATTGGCGGGCGTGGCAGCCACCGGCTTCGGGTTGGGTATGCCGAGCCGGGGCTCGATGGAACCGGTCGAACCGAAACGGGTCCCGCTCGAAGGATCCGGTCTCCAGTTGAAGTCTGGCGGCTTGGATCCGGGAGCGCCTTCGCCGAACACGTGTCCTTGGGCCTCCCCTAACCTTCGATAATGCTCCCGGATCCGGTCCGCGTCGGTGAGGAAGGCCTCTGTGGGGAGAGAATCTTCATGACGCCCCACCATCGGGGCGGGCAGCAGCTGGACCTCCGAGGCGTAAACCTCCGCCTCGCCCGGCACCGGCTGATGAACCCCTTCGAGCACGATCAGCACCTCCCCGAGGCCCTGCGTCATCCCGCTCGGCTCGACCATCACCTCTTTGAAGGTTCGCCCGGGGCTGACGGATCTGACCCGCCCCACCGGCAGTCCGCGGGGAAACACAAGGTCCTCCCCGGAGGTGTAAAACCATTCGCCTGGTTCGATCTTTTCCTCGTTCTGCAAATAGTCCACCCGACAGAGCCGTTGTCCCGTGCCCTTCAGCGTGCCCTGGATCCGATGGGTCTCGGTGATGACGCCTGCGGCGAAGCTCGGGTCGGTGATCAACAGCACTTGCGCCGCAGTCGGGTATACGGCGATGACTTTACCCACGACGCCCGCCGGGGTGATCACCGCCATTCCCTTGCGCACTCCGTCGCCGCTGCCGCGATCCACGATCACCGCCTTGGTGCCCGGCGCGGAACTGGCGGCGATGACCCGCGCGGCCAGCGTACGGGAGGGGTGGCGGGTGCGGAACTCGGCCAGCACGCGCGCCCTCTCCGCCGTAGCCAACTCTTGCTTGAGATATCGGTTCTCCATGCGCAAGCGGTCCACTTCGACCCGGAGCCGGTCGTTCTCTTGCTGGACTCCGACGAGATGCACGTAGCGTTGTACGACATGCTTCCCGCCATCCCGGGCGGTGTCGAGGAGCCGAGCCAGCGGCGTGACGACGGAAACCGCCCAGACGCGAATCAGCCGCACGTCCTCGCCGGTCTTGACTTGGTAGGCCAGCAGCACCAACTGGGCGGTGAGCACGGCCAACATCACCGCCAGGTGACGGTACCGCGCCAAGACCCGCTCCATCGGATCACTCGATCGAAATCTTCCGCAGCAGTCGGAAGTCGCTCAGCAGCTTTCCCGTGCCCAGCACCACAGAGGCGAGGGGGTCTTCCGCAATCGAAACGGGCAACCCCGTCTCTTCCCGGATCCGTTTGTCCAGGTTCTTGAGCAGGGCGCCGCCTCCGGTCAGCACGATCCCCCGGTCGCTGATGTCCGCGCTCAGCTCCGGGGGCGTGCGTTCGAGCGCTACCCGAATCGCATTCAGGATCGTGCTGACGCATTCGGAGAGGGCTTCGCGAATCTCACTGTCGTCCACGGTGATGGTCTTGGGCACACCTTGGATCAGATTCCGCCCTTTGATTTCCATCGTCATGGGTTTGTCCAAGGGGTAGGCGGAACCGATTTGAATCTTGATGGCTTCAGCGGTGCGCTCCCCGATGAGGAGGTTGTACTTCCGCTTCAGATACTGCATGATGGCTTCGTCCATCTCGTTGCCCGCCACGCGCACCGAACGGGAGTAGACGATGCCCGACAGCGAGATCACCGCCACGTCCGTCGTGCCGCCACCGATGTCGACGACCATGTTTCCCGAAGGCTCCGTGATCGGAAGTCCGGCGCCGATCGCCGCCATCATGGCCTGCTCCACCAAGTACACTTCACTGGCTTTCGCCCGGTAGGCCGAATCCACTACGGCGCGCTTCTCGACTTGGGTGATTTCGCTCGGCACCCCGATCACAATCCGGGGATGGACCAGCATCCGTCGGCCGTGGGCCTTCTGGATAAAATAGGTGAGCATTTTCTCCGTCACCTTGAAGTCGGCGATGACGCCGTCTTTCATGGGCCGGATGGCCACGATGTTGCCGGGAGTGCGGCCTAGCATCTCCTTGGCTTCCTTGCCGACGGCTTCCACTTCCCCGGTGGTCTTGTTGATCGCCACGATGGACGGCTCATTGACGACGATGCCCCGGTCTTTGGCGTACACCAAGGTGTTGGCCGTCCCCAGATCGATCGCCAAGTCCGAAGAAAAGAGACTGAATAAGGACCGGAAGTTCATTCCCATCAAGGCATTAAAAGCGATGTGGACACGGACTTCCCCGCCCCCTCACGAGCCGCATCAACCACCACCTCACTGTCGTGCTGGGAATAGCAGGGACGCAGTCCAACTCAAGGCTAGCACAGCTGCCTCTGGGCTTCAATGCGTCTCGCCTTCCGAGTCACACGCAGCCCGCCGAGGCGACCACGCCCGGGAAACGATCAAAACTCGTCCCCCTTGTACAGGTGTGCCACCCACTTCTCGTACCCGTTGTAGAGCAGTGTGGGCCGGCGCTCCATGGTGGGAATCAGCCTCTCGAAGGCTTGAGACCATCGGGGGTGAGGACGGTTGGGGTTAACGTTAGAGTAAAAACCATACTCATGTGGGGCCACACGGCTCCAGAACGTGGCCGGCTGTTTGGAAACGAACTCGATCCGCACGATGGACTTGATGCTCTTGAAGCCGTATTTCCAAGGCACAACCAAGCGCACTGGCGCACCGTTTTGCTTCGGAAGAGGCTTGCCGTAAAGACCCGTGGCCAGGATGGTGAGTGGGTTGAGCGCTTCATCCATGCGAAGAGCCTCGAAGTAGGGCCACGGATACCACGGCGCTTGGGACATCCCGGGCATCTCCCTCGGGCGATTGGCCGTCACGAAGCGAACATACTTGGCTTCCGGTTTGGGATCCACCTCCCGGATAAGCGCCGCTAAAGGAAAGCCCGTCCAGGGAACCGCCATGGACCAAGCTTCCACGCAGCGGAAACGATAGAGCCGCTCCTCGAGCGGCATTCGGCGCAGCAAGTCGTCAAGATCCAACACCTGCGGCCGGTTGACCAGTCCTCGAATCTCGATCCGCCAGGGGTGGATTTGAAACGCAGCGACCTTCTTTTTGACGGCGGTCTTGTCTTCGGGATCGAACTCGTAGAAATTGTTGTAGCTGGTGGCGGCCCATTCTTCGGTCACCGGCCGGTCGAGGGTGAACTCTGGGTTTCGCCGGGCCGGGTACGGACTGGCCGCCAGGCTTCCCGAAACCACGCCGACCAACCCTGCGGCTCGCAACCACTGCCGGCGATTCCAATAAACCGGCTCGGGGGTCGCTTCCCGCTCGGGGATCTCCCAGCCTTTGCGCACGCGGATCTGCATCGCCCTGCCCCTCCCTTCCCGAGAGTAGCACGCCGGAGATGCTCGGTCCGCCGATAGTCTATGATCGGAGGGTGGCGTTGAGGAGGGCGGTCATTATCGGGGCCGGGCCGGCAGGGCTGACGGCAGCCTACGAGCTGCTCAAGCGCACGGACATCAAGCCTGTGGTTTTAGAGAAGAGCGACGTAATGGGGGGCATCGCCCGGACCGTCAACTACAAGGGCTACCGCATGGACATCGGCGGCCACCGGTTCTTTTCCAAATCGGACCGGGTCATGCAGTGGTGGCTCGAGATCCTGCCCCTCCAAGCCCTGAGTCCTGGGACTCACACGATCACCTACCGCCGGCGGCAGCGGACCGTCGAGGGCTCCGCCGCGGGCCCGGACCCGGAACGCGAGGATCGCGTCATGCTGGTGCGTCGCCGCAGGTCCCGCATCTACTTTCTGCGACGTTTTTTCGAGTATCCGATCCGCCTGACCCCGGATACATTGAGCAAGTTGGGCTTGGTGCGCAGCCTGCGCATCGGCGCCAGTTACTTGCGCAGCGTGCTGTTTCCGATCCGTAACCCTCGGACCCTCGAAGAATTCTTCATTAACCGGTTCGGGCGGGAGTTGTATCTCACGTTTTTCAAGTCCTACACCGAGAAGGTTTGGGGCGTGCCATGCCGTATGATCAGCGCCGAATGGGGCGAGCAGCGCATCAAAGGCCTCTCCATCCGCAAGACCATCGTGCATTTCATGAAACAGGCTTTGAGAAAACGATCCGACTTGGCCCAGAAGGATCTGGAAACCTCGCTGATCGAGCAATTCCTCTATCCAAAATTCGGCCCGGGACAGATGTGGGAAGAGGTCGCCAGACGCGTCGTCGAAATGGGAGGCGAAATCCTGACCGGACATGAGGCCGTCCGGCTGCACACCAACGGAGAACGCGTCGTCGCCGTGGAAGCGGCGAACTCGGACGGCACCATCGTGATCCCGGGAGATTACTTCTTCTCAACGATGCCGATCCGAGACCTGATGCGGGCCTTGCAAGCCCCCCACCCCCCGGAGATTGTCGAACTCAGCGAGGGACTTGTGTACCGGGATTTCATTGCCGTGGGGCTTCTCGTGAAGGACCTCAAGGTGAAAGAGGAAACTCCGGACGGCGTCCGGCGGCTCCGCGACAACTGGATCTACATCCAGGAGCCCGACGTGTTCGTGGGCCGGCTCCAGATCTTTAACAACTGGAGTCCCTACCTCGTGCCGGATCCCTCCAAGGTTTGGCTCGGCTTGGAATATTTTTGCAACCAGGGCGATAAACTGTGGAGCATGAGCGATGAAGAGTTGCTCCAGCTCGGCGCTCAAGAGCTGTCCAAGATCGGTTTGATCGAAGCAGGGGACGTGCTGGATGGGACCGTGGTCCGGATGGAGAAAACCTACCCGGCTTACTTCGGAACCTATTCGCGATTCGAGGAACTCCGCCGCTATCTGGATCGCTTCGAGAACTTGTTCCTGATCGGACGCAATGGGATGCACCGCTACAACAACCAGGATCACTCCATGCTGGCGGCCATGGTGGCGGTGGACAACATCGCCGCCGGCGTCCGGTCCAAAGACAACATCTGGGCCGTCAACACCGAGCAAGAGTACATCGAGGAGAAATAGCGCCTCAAGCCGCCGGCGGCATGTTCAGCCGGCGCTCGACTTCCGTGACACGCCTCTCGAGAATGGAAAGCCTTTCGTGAAGATTGGCCTGATCCCGCTCGATGCCTTCCGGCCGCTTCTGATTAGACTCGACGAAGCTGTAAAACGCCTTCAGTAGCTTCGTCTCGGTGTCCGTGACCAGTTCGCGGATTTCGGCGAAGCGGGAGTCCAAGCGCTGCTCGAAGTCGGCAAAGCGCGCCTCGATGCGCTGTTCCAGATTCAACAGATCCTGTTTGGTTGCCGGCTCGGACATCGAGCCTCATTCTAGCATGTGGCACGCCGGTCCGCTCTCGAGGGAGCCGCTATCCGCAGCCCGAGCTGCTCCCGCAATTGTCGCACCGGTAGCAAGACCCGGAGCGGGTCATCAGCCCGCCGCATTCGGCGCACACAGGCGCGTCGCCGAGGACCGGCCCGAAGGGCAGCTCCCGCTGGGGCTCTGGCTCGGTGGGACGCAACTTCGACGTCTCGCCCGCCTCCCCGGCAGCGTACTCCGGCCCCAGGAACTTGGCGCCCAGCCAGCGGAAGATGTAATCCAGGATGGACTTGGCATAGGGGATCTGGGGGTTGCCGGTCCACCCGCTGGGCTCGAAACGCACGTGGCTGAACTTGTCCACGAGGAATTTCAGGGGCACCCCGTATTGCAGCGCATAGCTGATGGCCGTGGCAAAGCCGTCCATCAGGCCCGAGATGGTCGAGCCTTCCTTGGCCATGGTGATGAAGATTTCCCCGGGCTGGCCATTGTCATACAGGCCGACCGTGATGTAGCCTTCGTGCCCGCCGATGGAGAATTTGTGCGTGATGGACGGGCGCTCGTCGGGCAGCTTGCGTCGCACGGGCCGGTACACCGGTTCCTCGGCCACGGCGCCCGAGGCCGGCTTCGGCTTCACGGCCCCGGAGCTGAGGGGCTGGACCCGCTTGGAGCCGTCCCGGTAAATGGCCACAGCCTTGAGACCCAGACGCCAGCTCTCGATGTAGGCGTCCATGATGTCCTCGACCGTGGACTCTTCCGGCATGTTGATCGTCTTGGAGATGGCCCCGGAGATGAACGGCTGCACCGCGGCCATCATCTTCAAATGCCCGCGGTGATGGATGAAGCGCGTGCCGTTGGGTGGTTTCAGGCTGCAATCGAACACGGGGAGGTGTTCGGGTTTGAGGTGCGGAGCTCCTTCGATGGTCCCCGTGGCGTCAATATGACTCACGATCTCCTCGACTTGCTCCGGCTTGTAGCCGAGCCGGATGAGGGCTTGCGGGACGGTGTTGTTCACGATTTTGATCACGCCGCCGCCCACGAGTTTCTTGTACTTGATGAGGGCTAGATCCGGCTCGATGCCCGTGGTGTCGCAGTCCATCATGAACCCGATGGTGCCTGTGGGAGCGATCACGGTGGTTTGCGCGTTGCGGAAACCGACGGCGCGTCCCAATTCATAGGCTTCCTTCCAGCATGCCCTGGCCGCCGCATAGAGCGGGGCGGGGACATGGGCCGGGTTGATGCGGCTCACTGCCTCAGCGTGCATCCGGATCACCTCGAGAAAGGGCTCTTCGTTCGGCGCATAGGCGGGAAACGGACCGATGGCGGCCGCCAGCCGGGCGCTGGTGAGGTATGCCTGGCCCGACATCACCGCGGCGATGGCCCCCGCCCAGTCCCGCCCCGCGTCGCTGTCGTACGGAATCCCGAGCGCCATCAGCAGCGCGCCGAGGTTGGCAAAGCCGAGTCCCAGCGGCCTGAAGTCATGAGAGTTCCGCGCGATCTTCTCGGTGGGATAGCTGGCGTTGTCAACGATAATTTCCTGGGCCAGGATCATCGTGTCCACGGCGTGACGGAAGGCCTCCACGTCGAAGTGCCCGTCCGGCCCGAGGAATTTCAGCAGATTCAGCGAAGCCAAGTTGCAGGCGGAGTCATCGAGAAACATGTACTCCGAGCAGGGGTTGGAGGCATTGATGCGCCCGGAGTTCTTGCAGGTGTGCCAGCGGTTGACGGTGGTGTCAAACTGCATGCCCGGATCCCCGCACTGCCAAGTGGCCTCGGCGATCTGCCGCAGCAGGTCCCGGGCGCGGTAGCGCTTCACCGGCTGGCCGCTCACCACCGAGCGGGTCCACCAGTCGCGATCCTCCACCGCCGCGTACATGAACTCGTCGGTGACCCGAACCGAGTTGTTGGCGTTTTGGAAAAAGACCGAGCTGTAGGCCTCCCCATCCATCGAGGCGTCGAACCCCGCCTCGACCAAAGCATGCGCCTTCTTCTCCTCATTGGCCTTGCACCAGATGAACTTCTCGATGTCGGGGTGATCCACATTGAGAATCACCATTTTCGCGGCCCGTCGGGTCTTGCCTCCGGACTTGATCACCCCCGCGAAGGCGTCGAATCCTTTCATGAAGCTCAGCGGTCCGGAGGCGCGACCGCCACCCGACAGAGGCGCGTTTTCTTCCCGCAAGGTCGAAAAGTTCGTTCCCGTGCCGGAACCCCACTTGAACAGCATGCCTTCGGTCTTGGCCAGATCCAGGATGGACTCGAGCGAATCCTGCACGGAGTTGATGAAACAAGCCGAGCACTGCGGCCGCTGGACATCCGCCGTGAGCTTGCGGATGCTGTCGCTGGCCTCGTCGTAGTACCAACCGTACCCCCGGGCCTCTTTGACGCCGACGTTGAACCAGACCGGAGAGTTGAACGAGGCTTTCTGCCGCAACAGCAGGTGCGCCAGTTCGTTGCGGAAGTTTTCCGCATCCTGCTCCTCACAGAAATAGCGGCCCTCTTTGCCCCAGTCGGTGATGGTGTCCACGACGCGGCGAACCAGCTGCGCCACGCTGCGCTCTCTTTGCGGGGTGCCGAGTTTTCCGTGGAAATACTTGCTGGCGACGATGTTCGTTGCCGTCTGCGACCAGTCGGCCGGCACCTCTACGTCGCGCTGCTCGAAAATGACCGCGCCCTTGTCGTTCGTTATGGAAGCCGTGCGCAGATCCCACACCATCTCGTCATACGGCGTCTTACCCGGCTCCAGGCGGGCCGTGAAGTACCGGGGAAAGCTCACACCGGTACGTTGCTCTTTCCGGAGGCTGCGTTTCCGCTCACCGGCTTTGGCGTCGAGATCGACCGTCAACTGTCCCATGGGAGTCCCCTTGTGCTTTGCTGATCGCGCCGAAGGCGCCTTGACCCTTGTACCCCAATATGTAGTGGTCTGTCAAGAATTTTTTCTATATGTTGCGCCAATGCGTTACGGCCGCCTTGACCTCCACTCCGTGCTTGGAGACAGACACACCCGACTAGCTCGACCGCAGCCACAGACGCAAGCCGTGGTGCAGCGCGGCCGCTCCCGCCGCGCCCGAGAGCGCCGAGCTGAAGGCGATCCGCGCGCCGCGCCGCTTCCAGTCGCTCTTGACGGCGTGCCAACCTAAGAACAGGAAGCTGCCGCCGGCGAGGGCAAGCGCATAGGCGATCCACTCGGCGCCGTCGTTCGGCCCCGGAAGGGCGGCGGTGAGTCCACCGATCACCGTCGGCAACTGCGTCACCACGCTCCAAGCGAACGCGTGCCGCCTCGAACCCAGCGCTGACAGCAAGATCGAGCCGTACGCCAAGCCCTCCGGCAGCTTGTGCAGGAGAACCCCGAGGAAAACCGTGATGCCGAGCGGTTGGGATTGTATCTCGGAAGCCGCCAAGCTCCAGCCGTCGAGGAAGCTGTGCAGTACGGCCGCCGCCACGAGCGGCGGAGCAAAGCCGTGCAGCCGGACGGCGCACTGCTCATGCGTGTGAGAATGCGCGCAGTCCGGACAAACCGCATACACGTAGCGGTTTATTGTCCACAACAAAACAACTCCGGCCGCCAGCCATGCCATCGCGCAGAGGAAACCGAAGCGCGCGGCGAGCTCGGGCAAGACTCCAAATCCCGTGATCCCTAACAGGAGGCCCGCACTGAAGGGAACGAGCGTGTCTGTGAACGCTGGCAGGCTTCCCAATCGCAAGGCTGCCACGGCGCTGGCGATACCGGCGAACGTCACTGCAGCCAAAGCGAGGGTAGGCTCGGTCGCGAGAGGGGGGAAAGCCAACAGCTCTATTGTACCGATCCGCAGCCGGACGGTTCGGCCTTGTTCGGGGCGACCGAGGCGGGCTCCGGAAACCCAGCGCCCCTCGGCCGCCCCCAGTCTCGGTCAGCTCGTCAGAAACGATAGTAGGCGCCGAACTGAATCAGTCTGCGGCCAAAAAACGTGCTCGTGATGCGGCCGAACGTGGTGGAGTCAATCAGCTGATCCCCGACGAACCACGTCGGGTGGTTGAAGATGTTGGAAGACTCCATCCGGATCTCCAGCGAGTGCCGTTCGGTGATCTTGGTGTTCTTCTGAATCCCGAAGTCCAGATTGAAGGCCCACGGACCGGAGAACATTCGGCGCTGGAGCGTGCCGATCTGTCCCGGCGCCGGGTGGAAGAAGACCTGTCCGCTGAAGGGTGGCTGCCCATCGGGGGCCACCGCGCGACCGTCGGGTCCGATGGCGGAAGCCGCCACAAAGAAGGGGCCGACCCCGGTCATCCGGAGCTGGAAGAGATCGTCCAGCTGCCGCTTGGTCGCCAGGGTGACCGCGGTATTGGTACCAACCGAGCGGGCACCGCGATTGAGGGTTCCCCGTTCCGATAGCACGGAAAACGGTGTCCCCGATTGCCAGGTCAGGAAGCCGGAGATGCTCCAGCCGCTGATGAGGCGCTGCAACGGGCGGGAATTCAGGCGGTACCCTTCGCCGAAGGGCAGGTCCCAGACCCAGTTGCCTTTGATCTGGTGCGTGAGGTCGAACGGCGCTCGGGCGCGTTCGATCTTGGCGTTGTTGAGATCCAGGAACGCCTCGAAGCGCGTCTGGCCGTCTCCGGCGGCGTCGCTGAGCACCTTGGAGTAGTTGTAGTTGGCCTGGAACAGCAGGCCGCGCCGCACCCGCCGCCGCACGTCAATCTGGAGCGCGTTGTAGGAGGAGTTGCTGTAGTTGGTCAGCATGTTGGTGCCGAGCGCGAACGGGTTGCGGTAGAAATTGATGGGGCCGTTCAAGCGGTTGATCTGGTAAACGTTCGCCAGCTCGCCCGCCTGTCCCTGCCGAATGAGAGTTTGCACGGTGGCGTTGGTCAGAAGACCGCCGCCCACAAGCAAGGGGAACACCGTGAGGGGCTGGCTGCCCGGCACGCTCGGATCGTAGCGCGGGTCGAAGGTGCCGCGCGCCGCCAGCGACAGGAAGGCGTTGTTGCGCGCGCGGATGAAATCCTCCAGGAACCCGTTTTCGCGGATCACGACCTGATTGAAATCAAAGGCCCGAAACGCCTTGGTGGCCTTGTTGCCCACGTAGCGGATCTCGATGACCGTTCCTTTGATCTCTTGCTGGATCCCGAAGTTCCACTGCTGCACGTAGGGAGTGCGCAAATTGGGGTCCGGCATGCCAAAGGCGCTGGTCGTGTCCAGAGCGTAGTTGTCCGCGAAGGTGCGGGGCACCTTGAAGGTCGGAACGATCACGGGGGGCAGGCCGGTGCTCACGCGGCCGCTCAGGCCCGATTGCGTGGAGACGGCCGACAGTCCGGCGTTGGTGCGTACGTTGTTGTCTACCGAGCGGATGGTTTCGTCATTCACGTAACCCAGGGCGTAGCCGGCCCGGAGCGCCGTGCGCCCGTTGCCGAACACATCCCACGCCAGCCCAATGTTCGGCCCGAAGTTGTTCCAGTCGCGGTTGTACCAGGGCCGTCTGACGGCCGAACCGGCAAAATCCAGAGTCGAATTGGACAGCAGCGTGGCGATGGGGCTGCCCCCTTGGACCACGGGAAGCAGGCCGAGGGCGTCGCGCTCATCCACTCGCGTGTAGTACTCGTAGCGGACTCCCAGCGTCAGCGTCAGCCGAGGCCGCAGTTTCCAGTTGTCTTGGAAATACCAGGCATAGTTGTCCAGGCTGAAATGGCGCAGATTCGTCGCCCCGGAGACGAACCCGGACGTCCGATCCTTCACATTGAACGTCTGCGAATAGCTCGTGATGTAGCCCGCTAAAGAAGCCAGCAGCAGGTTGGCATTCGACAGGTCCGTGGAGCTGATGCCCGGCAGTTGCGCCGCGGTCAGGCCCGGGTTGCCCGTGCCGATGCCGATCGTATACGTGGGGGTGATGCCGGCATCGTTGAAGGGCGCCGTACGGATTTGCTGCGCCTGAAAGCCGAACTGGAAGTTGTGGGCGCCCGTCACGTAGCTGGCGTTGGACTGCTGGGCGTACGTATTCGTCTCTCGACCCTGCGCCCGGAACGTGTTCAGCGGGTTGCTATAGATCATGCCGGCCAGAATGTAGTCGCCGAACTTTTCGTCCGTCAGGAAGGTACCCGGCGCTAGGTTGAATCCTCCGCGGACCTCGTTCGTAAAGCGCGGCGTCGGATTCCACCGCCAGGTGACCGATAGCAGCTTTTTGGCGTCGTCGTTCCTCACTTTGGGCACCAGCGAGTAGTCGTTAGCGAGGTCCGGCCGGTCGACGATGTCGCGGTTCCAAGCGAACGTCCCGGAGAAGGTGTGGCGAGTCGAGTGGATGTAATCCAGTTTCCCAGTGACGTTGTCCCGCGTCCGGTTGTTGCGGAGCAGGAAGGAGTAGCCCGCGGTGTTGCGCAACAGGCTCTCCGTGCTGTCGCCGACGCGGAAGTTGTTGATCTTCTCCGGACCCGGCACCTGCTCCAGCAGCCGCTGCATGACCGGATCGAATCCGACCCCTGCCAGTTGCAGCACGTTGGCCTTCCGCACGTTGCCCGCAGAATCCCTGTAGGTGAAGATGCCTTGGCGCGCATCGGCCGTGAGAATCGTCCGGTTGGCGGTGGACTGCTGGCGCAGCCGGAAGGCCTCGTAATTCGCGTAGAACAGCAGCTTGTCTCTCTTGATGGGACCACCGAGCGTGCCGCCGCCCTGATTCTGGTTGAGGAACGGGCGAGGGATGCCGTCCCGGTTGTTGAACCAGGTGTTGGCGGAAAGCTTGTTGTTCCGGTTATACCAGTACAGCGATCCGTGATATTCGTTCGTTCCCGAGGGCGTCACAAAGCTCACCTGCGCCGTGCCGCCCGGGAACATCGCTCCGGCATTGGACGTCACGATGGTGACCTCAGCCACCTGATCGAGCAGCAACAGGTTCGGCAGGAAGTCTAGAGCGTTCGAGCGGATGAAATTATCCTGTACGTTGATGCCGTCCAGCGTCGCGTTGGCGAAAGAGGTGCGCTGGCCATTGATCACGGTGTTGCCCCGCCCCGTGGTGACTCCGGGCTGAGAGTAGATCAGAGCCAGCGGACTCCGGTTGAGAAGCGGCAGGCGCCGCACCTGTTCGTTGGTAATGGCCGTGGAGATCTCGGCGTTGGTGGTCTGCACGCCGGTAGCGGTGGCGGTGACCTCCACCACCTCGGTTACCGAACCCAGCTCCAAGCGGATTGGGGGTAAGCTCGTCTCCCGGCCTGGGTCAATCTTGATTTGACGCAGGGTCTGCTTGCGGAATCCAGGCGCCTCCACGGCCACGTCGTAGAAGCCTGGCCGGATGCCGATGAGGCTGAACAGCCCCTCGCTCGTCGTGCTCGTGGCGAGCACTGGCGAGGCGCCCCCGGCAAGGTACAGTTCCACCTTGGCCCCCGGCACGGCGCTTCCCGTAGGATCGATCACCGAGCCGGAGAGCCTTCCGGTGTCCTGTGCCGACAGGGGCACACAGACGGCCACCACCGCAGCGAGGAGCGTGAGTTGTAAACGTTTAACTGTCGTGTACATGCTTTCCCCTTTCGGGCCTTTGCGATATTTCGACCCTGAGGATAGCGTACTTGATAAGGGTACCCCCCTGCAAGGGACTCCAGGGGGCCGACAACCGAAGCCCCGAGGCGCCGAAGCCCGCCGCCGATTCGGCAGACCCTTCATTGCCCTTTCTTTGCGGTACCCGATTTCGATGTGAAATGTGGAGCTGGCCGCCGACTCGGCAGACCTGCTTTCGGGGCTTTCTTACCAGTTCACCCGGACGGCCCACTGGATGATTCGGGCCGTGACCCCGCCGCCCCGAACCGTGTCCACCGTGCTCGTCATCTTGCCGAAGCTCGCGCTATCGATGCCCGTCTGAAGGGAGGTGAAGTTCGGATTGTTGAAAGCGTTGAACATCTCCAGGCGGATCTCGAAGTTGAAGCTCTCCCCGACGGACCGGATCGGCGTGCGCTTGATGATCCCGAAGTCCTGATTGAAGAACCGGGGAGCGTTCAGCCCGAACCACGGCAGGTTGCCGTCTTCGTTCACGCCGGGGTGGTCGAAGCAGGGGGTGGTCTGGCCTGCGGTGCAGAACACGGCGCGACTGGCGGTGCCGCTGATGGTTACCAGACCCGAATTCGGATTCAGCCAGAACACCCCGCTCCCCGTCCGGTAGACGCCGACGTGCTTGCGGAACTCGCTGAGCGGCATGTTGCGCAGCACCGCGGTCGTCGTCTCGAGCGACCCGGTGGTCTGGCGGCCAGAAGTGATGGTGAACGGCGCGCCGCTGCTCCAGCGGGTGAAGGCGTTGATGCTCCAGCCGCTGATCAGCTTGTCCACCACCATCGGCGCCGAACCCGCCAACGCCTGGCCGCGTCCGATGGGCAGCGGGTACATGAAGTTGGCGCTGAAGCTATGTGTTACGTCGAACGCCGCGCGATGTTTGTCCAGCCGGCGGTTGCTCAGCGAAAAGTAGTTCTGAAACTCCTGCTGACTCGTCAAGAAGCGGGTATCCGTCAACACCTTGCCGAACGTGTAATTGCTTTGGAAGAACAGGCCGCTCGAGAAGCGCCGGTTCACCTCGATTTCCAGACCGTGGTAGTACGACCAGCTCGAGTTGTCCACCATCAGCGCCAGGTTGGCGAACGGGTTGGCCACAAAGAAGTTCAGCGGAAAATTGGCCTCGCGGTTGACGCGGTAGGTGTTGGAGCGGCGAATCGTGTCAAATAGCGCCCCGATCTGGTTCTGGTTCAACTGGGTAATGAAGGTGCTATTGGCAAAGCCGGACGCCGCCGACAGGCCCGCGAACAGTCTCTCGAAAATGGGCAGAGGCACTTGCCCCGGCAGGCCTTGGTTGGCGAAGCTGGTGCGGCCGATGGCCAGGTTCCGCTGGGCGTTGCGGAACTCCTGAAGCAGCCCGTTGTTGGCGAAATCGAGCTCGTTCAGACTCCAGGAGCGGAACAGCTTGACCGCGTGGTTGCCGATGTAGCGGCCTTCGATCGTGATCCGGTTCCACAACTCCCGCTGCACCGACAGGTGCCAGCCCAGCACGTAGGGGGTCCGCAAGCGCGGGTCAAACTCCCAGAGGTTGGCCCCGGTGTTGGCGATGAAATTTGCTCGCTGCGAGACCGGGAACGAGGCCGTGGGCCGGGCAGGGGCCGGATTGCCCCTCGTAGAGAACACGCCTGTGGGGGTGGTGTTTGCCAGAACGCTGAACAGCCCCGTATTGCCCGTGGCGGACACCTGGAACAGCGTCAAACCATCCTGCGTGTAGTGGCTGGAGAAGCCAGCCCGAATGGACGTCTTGCCGTCGCCACGAGGATCCCAAGCCAGCCCAATGAACGGGGCGAAATTGTTCAGGTCGCGCTGGTAGACCGGCCTGCCGTTCCGGCCGCCCGCGAAATCCAGCAACGTGTCGGTGGCCGCCGGGTTGGTGCGGGGGTTGAACAGATTGCCGACTCCGGCCGGTCCCCACAGCCCTGCGACGCGATCTTTGGGAAGCAGGATCAGGCCGTTGCGCAAATCGAAGACGCCTTGGTACTCCCACCGTACGCCGAGCTGAAGATTCAACCCGCGGCGGATCTTGAGATTGTCCTGAATATACCAAGCGAAGTGGTGCTGAATCGGATCGATCCGGCGCGGCACGCCCGGCACGAATCCGGAGGTGGGCGAGGTGTGGTTGAAGCCCTGTTGGATCGAGCCCAATAGTCCCGTCACGAGGTTGAAGATGCCGGAAGCCCGCGACAGATCCCCAGCGCTGATGCCTCCCGGGAACTGGGATGCGGTGATCCCGTTCGGATTGGCCGGGTTCGTCCCCAGAAAAACGCGAGGGACCACAACGTTGTAGAAGTACGAATTGGCCACCACCTGCCGGTATTCGCCCCCCAGCCGCAGCGAGTGGCGCCCTTTGACCCAGGCAAAGTTATTCGTGACCTGGCGCACGGGGGTGTTGCGCCCCTGCGGCAGGTTGCCCTGCGTCAGCGTCGGATCCGTGACCGTACCCACAGTGAGCTGGTAGCCGCCAGTCTGCGAGTAATCTTCGAACAGGTTGAAGCCGACCGGAGCTCGCTGGAAACCGAAGCGCGCTTCGTTGGTCTTGTTGGCGCCGAAAGCCGAATGGAACGCCCAAGCAAAGACCTGGCGGCGGGAGGCTTGATTGCCGCCTCTCGATTTGGGGAACATCGGCTCGATGCCATTGAGAAGGTCCGGCGTGCTGTCAAAATCCGCCTGATTGAACACAAATTCGATGGAGTGGTTGTTGCCCACTTGGTGGTCCACGCGCAGCGTGTAGCGGTCCACTTTGTTCTTACCCGGAATGTTGAAACTGTAGCACCGGATGTTCAGTCCATCGCCAGCGCACCCCGTGTCGGTCAAGTTGTCCACCGGAACCAACGCGTTGTAAAAGTTCATCACGTCGCTATTGATGGCGGGTGGAATGCTGCTGGTCCCGATCGTACCCAGCGTCAGCAAATTGACCTGAACGGGGGCCCCGCCGCTCGTGGGGGTGTAAGTGAACAGGCCGCGCCGGGCATCTGGCGTCAGAACGGTGCGCACCCGGCTGCGGGACAGCGGCTCACGGAAGGCCTCGTACATGCCAAAAATGAACGTCCGGTTCCGTCCGTCGTAAAGCTTGGGGATGTAGACGGGCCCGCCGGCACTGGCCCCGATGCGATTCTGCAATTGGAAGGGCCGCGGCGTGCGGCTGGCGTTGTTGAACCAGGTGTTGGCGTTCAACACGTGGTTGCGCTGGAACCAGAACAGGGAACCGTGGAACTCATTGGAGCCGCGGTGCGTCCGAATGGCGACTTGTGCGGCCCCGAAGCCCGAGTCCACGCCGATGCCGCCGATCGAAACATTAAACTCGCCGACCGTATCCACGGTCGGCGCGCTGATGGCGAAAAACGAGCTCGTCTTGACGAAGTTATCGGCGACATTGATGCCGTCCTGGGTGATGTTGGTCGAGTTGCCTCGCAAGCCGTGCACGAAGCTGTCAGCGATGCCTGAGGAAGTGGGAGTGACCACACCTGGCAGGGTTCGTACCAAATCCAGCGGATTCCGTGTGGGGAGCGGCAGGTTTAGAATTTGCGACCGGTCCACCCCGTATTTAAGCTCCACGGTCTCGGTTTGCACGACCGGCTGCTCGGCCCGCACCACCACCTCCACGCCCGTCGTGGCCACTTCCATGCGCGCGTGGACCCGGGCGGTCTGCGCCACAAAGATCTGCACCCGCTCGACCTCCAATTTGTTGAACCCTTTGGCCTCGACCAGTACCCGGTAAAAGCCGTTCGGCAGGTTCGTCAGGGTGAACGTGCCGTCGCCGGCGGTGACGGTTTTATACTCCCTGCCGGTGGCAAGATCGGTAACCGTGACGGACGCCCCAGGGATTACGGCATCCGTGGGGTCCACCACGATGCCCGTAAGTGTGCCGGTAAGCACCTGAGCCGGCGCCGCCGCGGATCCGGCGAGCAAGGAGAATGCGACCGCGAGTCCGAAGGCCCAGAAACCATTCGGCCGCGGGCACAGAAATGCCGTGAAAGCTCGAAACCGAGGTAGCATTTGAGCCTTTCCCCCTACCGACTTCGGTCAGTCAGTCTGTATCTATCACGGCCACGGCGGCCTGTCAAGATGTTCGTTTCAAGAATTTTTCGCCAGGCTGCGTCACGAGCGCCGTGGCACGGTGCAGGGTTGGCGAGCTAAAGCGGCCATTCGGCGGGCGGGGCCGTGCTGCACTCGATCCATCCTTGGGCCGGCAGGGCGTCCATGGGCAGCCCGTCCTGCCAAAGCGAAATCTGGACGCGCAACGTTTCACCGGCGTCGGCGCCCACACCGGCCAGCGGCAAACGCAGCTCCAACACGCGACGCCAGACACACTCGAAGGATCCGCCCCGGGCCAGATCGGCCTCGGCCACTGCGGCCTCAGGCTGCTGCCAGCGTGCGCGAACCACGCTCCGCTGGGCGGGTTGCCCGGCCTCGAGGCGAATCCGCAGCTCGAGCTTGGGCATGCGCGGCGGGGGCACGTCGAAGTCCACACGCAGGTAGAAGTTATCGCTATCGGCCCCGTAATAGACCTCGCGGAT
This sequence comes from Bryobacteraceae bacterium, assembly GCA_025055455.1. Taxonomy (GTDB): domain Bacteria; phylum Acidobacteriota; class Terriglobia; order Bryobacterales; family Bryobacteraceae; genus JANWXD01. The sequence continues at coordinate 190,174 of JANWXD010000003.1, read as the reverse complement.
GAGACGCCGCTGGCCGTGCATCGCCTCCGAGCGCGGATCCGCCTTCCACAACCCCGCCCCGAGCCATTCAAAGAAGGAAGTCACCTCTCCGTCAATCACGGCGTGAACCGGCCCCGTGGGCGGCAGGTGCAACTCCAGCGGTGGTAGGCGGAGGATCGGCCGGGAGAGCTCCTCCGGCGGCGGAACACCCAGCGCCCGGTACGCGTTCGCTAGGTGGGTTCGATACAGCTGGTCGAACTCGGCGCGGTTGGCCGAGGTGTGCTCGGGCCCGTACCACCAGCACCAGTCGCTGCCTTCGGCGATCAGAATCTCTTCGCGCGCCAGTTGCGCGTGCTTCGGCCCGCCCTCCGGCGCCTCGGCCTCCACGCGCTCGAGCGTTTCCCGCGCCCTAAGCAGGTACTCCCAGGCGAGATTGTCCTCCTCCGAGCCGATCCAGACGTCGAAGTTGGCATTGATCCAGGAACCAGGATGGATGTGCTCGAGTGGTTCTGGCTCCAATCGGGCCACCGCCTCGGCCACCGTGACCGCGCAAATTTGCTCGTCCTCCGAGATGCGCCGGTACAGTTCCGACAAGAAGGGCCGCCCGTTGCGCTCGTAATACTCCCAGGCATTTTCGCCGTCCAGGATGACGGCGAGCAGGGCGTCTCTGCCCTTGGCCAGCATGGGACGGCAGGTTTCGTGTACGCGGCCCAGAAAATCCGCAGCCGCCGCGGCGGGATCCATGCGCGAATACACAAAGCCGATCAGGTCGCTGAGAAAGTGGTGGCGGAAGACTAAGGTGATCTGCCGGCCTTGCCGGTGCCAGCGATAGGGCCGCAGGGCCGCCGTCGGCTCGAAGCCCCCGAGCGTGCGCGCCAGGACGCCGTCGTCGCTGGCGGCCCAGCGGAATCCGACTTCGGCCGCCAAGGCCAAGGCCTCGTCGGAGACGGAGCCCTCGGAGGGCCACAAGCCGGCGGGCGGAGTGCCGAAGCGCTCCGCCATGAATTGGCGGGCTCGCTCCAGTTGCACCCGGGCGTCCTGCGGGAAGCGGAAACGGCTCGGCAGGGGGATGTTCGGGTGGGCGACCGCGGCGATGGCCGTGTCGCACAGCAGGGGAAGGATCGGGTGATAGAAGGGGGTGGTCGAAATCTCGATCTGACCCCGGGCGGCGAACTCCCGGTAAACCGGGAGAATTCTCGCTAAGATCTCGCGTTCCTTTGCGATGACGAACGCCTGGTCCTCCAAGCTGTAGTCCCGCTGTTTGGCCACCAGCGCGCGCAGCTCCGGGTCGGTTGCCAAGAACTCTTCGTCGAACCAAGCCAGCTGGGAGAGCACCTGGAGATCGCGGAACGCCTGCGCATTGAAGAGACTGCGCGCCCGGCTCAAGTCTCGCTGGGTTTGGCGGAGCGCATCGTAGAGTTGGCCGTAGCGCGGATAGCGGCGGATCAAGCGCTCCACATTGGCTTGAAAGAAATACTGGAGGATGAATTCCTGCTCTTCACCGGTGAGGTCCTCGGCCGGCTTGGCGGCGCAGGCCAGAAACGGATCGGCGGCCTGCCCGGAGGCATACTCCTCCAACTGCACGATCAGCGAAGGAACAAGGTTGAAGGTCTGCCGGACCCGTGGAAAGTCCCGCAGGATGCGGACCATGCCGTAGTAATCCTTGAGCCCGTGCATCCGCGTCCACGGTAGCTTGTACTGGCCCGTGATCAGGTCCTTGTAAAAGGGCTGGTGCATGTGCCAGAGAAAGCAGAGATAGATTTGCGGCATGCGACTAGGGTTCTGGCGCGGATCTTCCGGGAACAGCCGTGTACGGCCGCGTGTCGGGCTCCCCCTGGAACACCGAGAGGAGCGGCGGCGCCGCGGCGTCGAAGTGGGTCATCGGGCGCAACCCCAAAAACAGCTGGATGGTGCGGAGCAACGAGGCGACGCTATACGGCGCCGGATCGGCGAAACCACGACGTGCGTACGGCGAGGCCACCAACGCCCAGCCGTCACCGTCGAGCCCCAGGGCGGCGACGAAGATCGCCATCCGGGGCCAAAACCGGCTGTGACTCAGGCCTTCGATGATGCGACCGAGAGCCACATCGTCGGGCTCGTCGCGGCCGGAGAGGCGGACCAGCAAGAGCCGGGGTAGTGAACCCTGTTTTTCCCAAGTTCGCAAATCCTCCAGGAACGCCATGGCGCGCTCAGCATCGCTAGAGTCGGGGCCCAATCCTGGGTAGCGCAGGTCCGTCACCGGTTTCAGGATGGCATCCCGTACGGTTTCGATTCGCGTGCCATCGGGGGCTGAGCGAGTGCGGTTCACCACGAAGAAGCCGTAATTCCTAAGGGAGATTCCGGCTGCGGCGGCATTCGTCCACAGGTAGCCCGCCGGGGGCACGGCGGCCGGGTCGTCTCCGTCGCAGGCATAGGCCCGGCGCCCGGCTTCACAGCCGGGCAGATACAGCTCGAGAAAATGCGGCGCGATCCCGGCAAGAGCCCGGTACAGTCCCCCAAGCCTCCCCGGGCCGCTGGCGTACACCCTCTCGAGCAGCGCGAACTCCCGGGCTAGCTTCTCGCAGTTGGGCCCGCGGCCCGTCTGGCGGAGCACGTAAACGACGTGGGCGACGGGCGAGGCTTCCGGTGCCTCCTCCTCTTCGAGCAGGCTGTCGCGGTAGGGCGTGTTGTCCAGAACCGTGACGCTGTGTTCGAACAGCTGTTCCTCTTCCAACGGCGCGATCCAGGATGCGGACCCACCGCCGCGGTCGGTCCGGCGCGCATTGAGCACGACGAGCGTGCCCTGCGGCAGCACGCGCAGCGCCACCGGATACCATCCCGCAGCGATGTAACCCACCACGCGACTCAGCGATTCCCTGATGTCCACCACTGCCAGGGCGTTCGCGCCGGAACAGGCGACGAACACGCGCCGGCGGTTTGCATCGAGCGCCAGCGCGCTCGCGGTCATGCCCGCGGGCTGACGGGCGCCGAAGGCGAGGTTCACCGATTCGAGCAGTCGCAGCTCTTTGGAATCCGTGACGCCTACCACTTGGATGCTGTTGGTATTGCTCGCCGCAACGAAGATGCGCGCCAGCGAGGCCTCACCGCCCGCTTCGGAAGGCGCCGGCGGCGCCCAAATCATATCCGTGGGATGCGCCGCCAAACGCAGGCGCTCGATGAGCCGGCCCGATTCGGCCTCGTGGTGAAAGAGGGAACCGTCCGCCCAACTGGTGACGAACAGCGACTTACCGTCGGGATGAAACAAGATTCGGAACGGCCGCCGTCCCGTACGGAAGCGCTCGACGACCATGCCGGTCTGCGGATTGAGGACGGCGATGGTGTTTTGAAACAACTCAGCGACGTACAACAAGCGGCCGTCGGGGGAGACCGCCACGTCACCGGCAAAATCGCGAGCCGTGCGCCGATCTCTGGGAACCAAGGGAAACGTTCGGGACCAGGCTAAGCGCCCGGCCGTGAGAGACAGCTCGAAGACCGCCGCCTCGGCGCCGCCGCCCGCATAGACATGGGTTCCCTTGGGGTCGAGAGCCAGGCCGAGCCAGGCGTCCGGCAGCGTGATGCGGCTCAGCTCGCTTCCGTCCGAGGTGGCCAGCGCCGCGACCGAGGCCGGATTCGTGCCGGAGTGCAAAACGAGCAGGTAGCGGCCATCCGGCGTGGCCGTCGCGGCCATGGGCAAGGTGTCGAGGGGAGTCTCGCGTCCTGCCGGCCGGAGGCGCCAGCCATCGGGCAGCAGCGTGCCTGGCTCCGGCTGGCCCAGCAGAAGTCCGGCGAGCAGCAGGCCCGTGAACGGCCTCATTCCAAAAACCGCTGGGCGATGGGGAAGCGACGGCCCATGCCGAAGGCTTTCGTGGTCACTTTCAGCCCCGGCGGAGCCTGCTGACGCTTGTATTCGTTCCGGTCCACCTTGTTGACCACGTCCCGCACGAGCTCCAGAGGAAAGCCGTGAGCTGCGGCGATCTCGCAAGGCGTCTTGTACTCTTCCACGTAGTCGCGCAAGATCGCGTCGAGAATCTCGTAGTCCGGCAGCGAATCCGTGTCCTTCTGATTGGGCCGCAATTCCGCCGAGGGGGGTTTTGTGAAGACGCTTTCGGGAATGGCATGCGGATGGCGCCGGTTGGCGACACGAGCGAGTTTGTAGACGAGCGTCTTGGGCACGTCGCTGATGACGGCCAGTCCGCCGATCATGTCTCCGTAGAGAGTGCAGTAGCCCACCGCGAGCTCGCTTTTGTTGCCCGTGGTGAGCACGAGGGCGCCCCATTTGTTGGAGAGCGCCATCAAGGTGACGCCCCGCAGGCGCGATTGGAGGTTTTCTTCGGTCACATCGGGCGGCGCGCCAGCGAACAGCCGGTCGAGGATCCGGAGGAAGCATTCGTACACCGGGGTGATGGAAATCACTTCGAATCGGATGCCGAGATTTTCGGCCAGGGCCCGGGCGTCGCGGAGGCTGTGATCGGAGGAATACGGTCCCGGCATCGCCACGCCCACGACATTTTCTCGTCCCACGGCGTCGGCGGCGATGACGGCCGTCAGGGAGGAGTCGATTCCGCCACTCAGTCCGATGAGGACTTGCCGGAAGCCGCACTTGTTCAGATAGTCTCGCGTGCCGAGCACCAGAGCCTCGTAGACCGCTTCGCATTCATCCGCCAGATTCTCGCGCCGGTCGCCCTGCCCGGTGGCGAGGTCGACGAGGACCAAATCCTCGGCGAAGGAGCAGGCCGAGGCGATCACGCGCCCCTCCGGATCGAGAGCAAAGCTGCTGCCGTCGAAGATCAACTGATCGTTGCCTCCCACCTGGTTGACGTAGATCAGAGGGCGGCGGTGGCGCGCCGCCGTGCGCGAGAAGATTTCGCGGCGCAGCGCGCGTTTGCCCATGTGGTAGGGTGAGGCGTTGATGCTGACGATGATTTCGCCTCCGCGGGAAACCAGCTCCTCGACCGGATCGCGGTCGTACAGCCGCCGCTCCCAGTATTGCTTGTCGTTCCAGGCATCTTCGCAGATGGTCAAGGCCAAGCGGCGGCCCCGGACCGTCACCAGCTCCTGCTGCGCGGCGGGTTGAAAGTAGCGCGCCTCGTCGAAGACGTCGTAGGTAGGCAGCAGCATCTTGCGCTGGCGGAAGACGATGCGGCCGCCTTGGATCACGGCGGCGCTGTTGGTGGCGCGCTTGCCCTCGTTGGCTTCCGACCGGCCCACGTAGCCGCAAATCAGCGCCAAGTCCAGGGCGGCGCTTTCGCGGGCCAGCCGTTCCAGCTGCTGTTCGGTGCGTTCGAGAAAGCTCGGCTTCTCTACCAAATCCCGGGGCGGGTAACCCGTGATGGTCAGCTCGGGAAACACCGCCAGCTCGGCGCCCCGCCGGGCCGCCTCCCGGGCCCAGCGCAGGATCATATCCACGTTGCCTTCAAGATCGCCGACCGTGGTGTTGATCTGCGCCAGGGCGATTCGCATCGAAGATCCCATTCTACTGGCTCGACGGGGGCGGCCCGGCGGAGTTGCGGCACGGTGGCGCTGCCGCGCCGGGCAGAAGGTCCGTCTCTATCCGCCGATGGCGTACATGGGACGCGGTGGCGCCACGAAGCGCGCCGTGTTGACCTGATGCCCCTCCCACTTGGCGCGCACGGTCGAGCCGATGGCCTCCAGAATCTCTTCGTCGGCGGCGCCGCCCCGCAGCAATTTCTTGATGTCGGTCTCCTCGAGGGCGAACAGGCAATACCGCAGCTTGCCATCGGCGGTGAGCCGGATGCGGTTGCACCGGTCGCAGAAGGGCTGACTGACCGAGGCGATGAAGCCCACCACACCGCGCCCGTCCGCATAACGGTACTCCGCCGCCGGAGCGCGGGGATCGCCGTCGGACACGGGCACGAGCGGCGCGATCTCGCGCGACAGCGTCCGCAGGATGTCACGGGCGAACAAGACGCGGTCCCGAAGCCACAGCCCTTGCCCGTCGAGCGGCATGAACTCGATGAAACGGATTTCCAGATCGTGCTCCCGGCCGAAGCGCGCCAGGGGCACGATGTCGGGCTCGGTCAATCCCTTCACCGCCACGGCGTTGATTTTGATGGGACGGAACCCCAAACACCGACACAACTCGATGCCCTCGAGCACCCGATCCAGGTGGTCGCGCCGCGTGATGTGACGGAAACGCTCCGCATCCAGCGTGTCCAGATGGATGTTGATGCGCCGGAGTCCGGCCTCGTAGAGGGCGGCGGCCTGCTCCCGCAGCAGGATGCCGTTGGTCGTCAGCCCCAGGTCCGTAATCCCTTCGATGGCGCTGAGCTTGCGCACTAATACGGGCAGGTCGCGACGCAGCAGGGGCTCGCCGCCGGTGATCCGCAGCTTGCGGATGCCGCAGCGTACCGCCAGGCGCACGAAGTGCTCGATCTCTTCGAAGGTCAGAATCTCCGGGCGCGGAACGAACTCGACCTCTTCGGGCATGCAATAAAAGCAGCGGATATTGCAGCGGTCGGTGACACTGATGCGGAGGTTGTCGTGGAGGCGTCCAAAGCGGTCCCGCAGCTGGCCCGGCGCGTCCATCGACTCCCTCACTGCACCGCGAACATGCGCTCGAGCGGAATCAGCGCGCGCCGGAGAATGTCGTGTGGAATCTCCACCCGCGGCTCCAAGTCGCGGAGACAGTCGCGGAGCTTTTCGAGGGTGTTGCGCTTCATGTACGGGCACTCGCTGCAATTGCAGTTTTCGTTGGGAATGAAGTAGAAGCGCTTGTGCGGCGCCAGCCGGTGGAGCGAATGCGAGACACCGCTTTCCGTCATGACGATGAACTCCTCGCCCGGCGTCTCGACGCACCATTGGATGATGGCGGAGGTGGAGCCGACGAAGTCCGCCTGATCCAGCACCTGCGGGGGGCACTCGGGATGGGCCGCCACCAACGCGCCCGGATGCTCGGCGCGGGCCGCCGCCAAGCGCCGCGCGGGGAATGTCGCATGGACGAGGCACGCCCCCTGCCAGACTTTCATATTCTCGCGCCCGGTCTGGCGCTTGACCCACTGGCCGAGGTTGGCGTCCGGCACGAACAGGATCGGTTTCTCCGGGGGAATGGAATTCACGATCTGGACCGCGTTACGCGACGTGCACAAGATGTCGCTTTCGGCCTTCACCTCGATGGACGTGTTGATGTAGCTGACCACGACATGGTCCGGGTGCCGCCGCTTCCAGGCGCGGAGCTGCTCCACAGGACAGCTGTCCACGAGACTACAGCCCGCCTCGCGGTCCGGCACGACCACGATCCGCTTCGGGTTGAGCACCTTGGCGGTTTCCGCCATGAACCAGACGCCGCAAAAGGCGATGACCTCCCCGTCGAACTCGCGCGCCTTGCGGGCCAGTTCGAGACTGTCCCCGACCCAGTCGGCCAGATCCTGAATCTCGGGCTCCTGGTAGTGGTGCGCCAGCAGGATCGCCCGCCGTTCTTTCTTCCACTCCAGGATCTCCTCGGTGATGGTCTTGGTGGCGAGCATGGCGGGACCCGAGGCTGTAACACTATTCTAACAGGGCCTGACAACAGGGGCCCCGTTTGCCCGGCGGCAAGCTGTAGTCTACAATCGCCCTGTGCGGACGCAATCCCTTGTGGCGGCGGCGTGCTGCCTAATGGCCGGCTGCGCCGCCGAGGAACCCTCCGCTCGGCGGCAAGTTCAAGAGTTTCTCCAGATGTACAACGAGATCGATCAGCGCCTCGGCACGGTCGCCACCGAAGCCGCCTGGCTGGCCTCGACCGATGTCACCGAGGAACATACGGGACGGCGGATCGGCGCCGAGCGGGCCCACGCCGCGTTTCGCGGCAGCCGCTACGTCATCGAACACAGCCGCCGGTTTCTCCAACTACGCGGCACGCTGGAAGAATTGGAGTTTCGCCAGCTCGACAAGATCCTGTTGAACGCCGCCGAATCCCCGGGAACCATCCCGGAAGTCGTGGCCAAGCGCATCGAACTGGAGGCGCGGCTGAGCGCGGTGCTGGATGGCTTCACGTTTTGCCTCGACGAGCGAGGGGGCAAATGTCTGAAGCCGGTAACGCCGAACCAAATCGACGACGTGCTCGTGCGGTCGCGCGACCTCGCCGAACGGCGCCGGGTTTGGGAAACGTCCAAACAGATCGGTCCGGCTCTGAAGGGGGGTTTGGCCGAGGTGCGCGACCTGCGCAACCGTGTGGCGACAGAGCTCGGCTACTCCTCCTACTTTCACCTGCAGGTGGCCGACTACGGCCTGACCGTGGCCGAGATGATGCAGCTCATGCAGAGGACGCTCCGCGAAGTCGAGCCGCTGTATCGCCGCCTGCACCGGTACGCTCGGCGCAAGCTGGCGGTCCGCTACGGGCAGCCGGTTCCGGAGCGCATCCCGGCCCACTGGCTGCCGAACCGTTGGGGTCAGGAGTGGCCCGGCTTGGCAGAGACGCCAAACTTGGACGATTTGTTCCGGGGCCGGTCTCCGGAATGGATCGTGCAGCAAGCCGAGCGGTTCTACACGTCGCTGGGATGGCCGCCGTTGCCTCGCAGCTTTTGGGAGCGATCCGACCTCTACCAGCTCCCGCCAGGCGCCACCCGCAAGAAGAACACTCATGCCTCGGCCTGGCACGTGGATCGCGACCGCGATGTGCGCTCGCTGATGAGCGTGGTGCCGAATTTCCGCTGGTTCGAGACCGCGCACCACGAGCTGGGCCATGTCTACTACTTCCTTGCGTATTCCCATCCCAACGTCCCGCCGGTTCTGCGTGAGGGCGCCAATCGCGCCTTCCATGAAGCCATCGGAGACCTCATCGGCATGGCCGCCCGCCAGGAACCCTATTTGCGCCAGATCGGCATCCTGCCCGCCGACCGCAAGATCAACCGGATGGAGTGGCTGCTCGACGAGGCGCTCGACAGCGCCGTGGTCTTCTTGCCCTGGTCGGCGGGCGTGATGACCCATTTCGAGCACGAGCTTTACGAGCGCAAACTCCCGGCCGAGCAGTTCAATCGCCGCTGGTGGGAGCTGGTCGAACGCTACCAGGGAATCGAGCCGCCGGCGCCGCGCGGGGAGGAGTACTGCGATGGCTGCACCAAGACGCACGTCATCGACGATCCCGCCCAGTACTACGACTACGCCTTGGCCAGCCTGATCAAATACCAGTTGCACGACTACATCGCGCGGAGCATCCTGAAGCAAGATCCGCGCTCCTGCAACTACTACGGCAATAAAGAAGTGGGCCAGTGGCTCTGGGACTTGCTCCGCTTGGGGGCTACGCGCGACTGGCGCCAGCTGCTCCGCGAAAAGACCGGGGAAGATCTCAGTTCGCGGGCGCTGCTCGAGTACTTCCGCCCGCTGGAGCAGTACCTGGAACAACAGGAAAGGGCCGCCGTGCGCTAGGGCGGGAAGCCCACCGCCACTAACACCAGGCCGAGACGGCGCTGGTCGCCCGGAACCGAGAAGGTCCGGTCCACGGCAATGACCACCGTGAGCTGTTCGGAGGCCGCAGACACGGGCCGCGAAACGAGGGTGTAGGAACCGGGAGCTGGATAGGTCTCCTCGGCGACCGTAACCCCATCGACGCTCAACGAGACGCGGCGTCCCGGAGCTTGCTCCGGCACGTACAGCGAGACGTGCAACGGGGCGGCCCGGCCGGGATTTTTCAGCAGCACTACAGCCCTCTCTCCCATCCACCGGAAGCGGTTGTCCTCGAGCTGGTAGATGCCGCTGACAATCTGCTGGGGCGCCTCCGGCGCATTCATGGGCAACCAGGACAGCTCCGGCTTGCGCTCGCGCACGGCGAGCCAACGCACGCGGTCCACGGGCGCCGTAGACAGGTCGAAGGGACGCAGGCCGAGGGAAGCCGACGAATAACCGGACCGCGCGCCGAGTCCGATCAGTCGCAAGGGGAGTCTGGGGCGGATCTCTTTCTCGAGGACGGGGGCCAGAACGCCTCCACCGGTCGTGAACTCGATCGGGTAGGCCAAGTCGCTGGTGACAACGAACTCGCCCGGCCGCACGGCCTGACCGCGCAACAAGGGAAGCCCGCCGTCGGCCTCGAAGTAGAACCGAAGTCCCCACTCGCCGTTGATCCAGACCCGGTGCGTCTCCGTCTCCTTGCGCAGCGATTGAGCGAAGCGACGGTAGCCGTCCCAGTGCTGGTAGTTCACCCACGCCAGCGCCAGGCTCAACCCCATCTGTGCGGAGAACCCCGCCGCGAGCCAGCCGGGACGGTTCTCCAGACGCCGCACGGCGAGCAGCGCCACCGGCGCCGCGATCGGCAACAAGTAGCGCGCCGCTCCGGCAAAGAACAGCACGAGCGCTCCGGCGAAAAACAGCAGCACCCAAGCGCACAGGAACCGCGTTTGCCAGTCTGGACTGCGGACCGCTCCAGCGCACCAAGCGAGCACGAGCGCGCCGAGAGCAAACGACCCCCAAAACAGAGGATGCGGGTCGAACCAAGCGGCCCCCGCGCCGAGTCCCGCCGCGATCCACCAGCGCGGACCACGGAAAGCGGCCCGCGCAAGACCAGGAAACACCAGCCAGGCCGCATGGACCGCAAGGGCCAGGGCATTGTGGAGCTTATTGTGCAGGCGCTGCAATCCGTACGTCTGGAAATAGCCTCCCAGCACCGCCAGCGGCATCTCTCCGGTGCTGAACCGCTCCCAAAGCTGCCAGCCGACGAGAGTGGCCGGAATCACAGCCAGCGTGCCCCAAGCAGCCCAGTAGGTACGTCTTCGGAGCCAGACGTATGTGGCCAGAACCGGAACCAACAAGGCCGACTGATACGCCGTCAGGGCGGCCAGAAACAGGGCGCCGCCGGCAGCCACGAGCTTGCCGCGCGAGGACTCTTCCACGGCAGACACGAACAGGGCGGTCGAGGCCAGCCATAAAGAAACGAACGGGACGTCGGCTTCGAGCGAAGTGCCATTGACGACGAAGGCGGGCGTGGCCAGAAACAGTAAGGTCGCCAGGATGGGACGGCGGGTGAACCGCCGGGCCAGAGACAGCGTCGCCAGCGCCGCAATCAGCGAGAAAGAGATGTACGCCGCATGGAACGGCACTTCGCGAATGTCGCCGAGCAGGGCCAGCAATGCGCCCAAAAACCATGCATTCAACGGCGGGTGCGGGTGGCCCTGCATCGCCACCACTTCGCCCTGGAACACGTACCGCGCGTGGTTGGGATGCAGCGGCTCGATTTGCGCGTGCTGGGCGCCGGCCAAATAGTAAATGTCGTCGCCCTGAATCGGGTGATCGAGGAAGGGGAGTCGGAGCAGCAGCACGGCTCCTACAACGACGAGCAGGTCTCGCGTGCCGCTCATAGGCAGGGATTCAGGTCGTCCGTGGGGTGGTGCGGGCCCCGAAGAACCGGCGCTGCGCGATGGACTGGGCCGCGAAGACGAACCACTGATGGCGGGAAAGCGTCGTGGCACCCCAGGCCACAGCGAGGCCAAGTTCGAAGGGCATGTTAAAACGGGGCGTGTGGGGCGGGTTTGGGTCGGGCTCTACACGACTCAGATCGTGAAAGGAAAATCGGCAGCTGCGAATCAGCGTTAGAATACGTTTCAGCCTCGGCTCGCTTCCAGGGAGCTGAATCGACGCTACGGGAATCAATCGGAAGCTGGATGACCCCGCCGAAAAAGCCAAATACAGCGGCTCGTACTTCTGATCGCGTGGAGTGTTGAGGAAGGCCCCGGTAGAGCGACCGTTGGGCCCTGGGGCTCCTCCGTCTGTGAGCCACCGCACGCGCGTCACCGGGGCTTCCCGGATCCCTGCCGAGAGCCGGGGCGGCGGGAGACAAGCGCCCGCACCGAGGGCCGAGTTTCCCCGGCCTCGATCTCCTCTTCGGCCGCCCACAAATTCTCGAGCATCTGTTCGAGACGCTTTCGACGTGCCGCGGAAATGCCGAGCACCCGCGCGGTTTCACGCGGGTCGGGGAACGGCGTCGTGACGACCACCGGCTTTGGCACGTCGCCAGCATAGCATACGGACGGCGCATCATTTCCCGCAGGGCGGTCGCCAACGCACGACCGGCCGCCGCGCCGCCAGCGCTTCGTCCACGCGGCTCACGCGGGTGTGGTGGGGCGCGGTGCGCACTAACTCCGGATCTTCTTCGACCTCTCGCGCGATGCAGACCATGGCCTCGACGAATCGGTCCAGCTCGAGCTTGCTTTCCGTCTCGGTGGGCTCGATCATGAGCGCGCCGCGCACGATGAGCGGGAAGCTGACGGTGTACGGATGAAAGCCGTAGTCCATGAGGCGCTTGGCGATGTCTCCGGTGCGGACGCCGTGGCGCGCCTGGCGGGCGTCGCTGAAGACGCACTCATGCAAGGTAGGCGCGGGCGTTGCGGGCTCGTAATACGACTCCAAGCGTTTGCGCACATAGGCGGCGTTGAGCAGCGCGTCCAGTGTGGCTTTCCGGAGGCCGTCACCGCCGTGGGCCATGATGTAGGCCAAAGCCCGCACCATCACGCCGAAGTTGCCGTAGAAGGACCGCATCCGGCCGATGGATTGAGGCCGGTCGTAGTCCAGGGCCCAGCCGTCTTGCCGGCGCACCAGACGTGGCACGGGCAGAAACGGCTCCAGGAGGCGTTTGACCGCCACGGGGCCGCTGCCCGGGCCGCCCCCGCCGTGCGGCGTCGAAAACGTCTTGTGCAGGTTCAGGTGCAGCACGTCCACCCCGAAATCCCCAGGACGCGCGATGCCGGCCAGAGCGTTCATGTTGGCGCCGTCCATGTAGAGCAAGGCGCCGCGCTCGTGGAGGAGCGCCGCGATGCGCGTGATCTCCTGCTCGAAGACGCCCAGCGTGTTCGGGTTGGTGACCATCAGGGCGGCCACATCCTCGTTCACCATGCGCTCGAGCGTGGCCAGCTCCATCATGCCGCGCTCGCAGGAGGGAACGTTTTCCACCACGTAGCCGGCCATGGTGACGGAGGCGGGATTGGTGCCGTGCGCCGAATCCGGAACCAGGATCTTCTTGCGCGGGTTGCCCCGGGATGCGAGCAGCGCGCGAATCAAGAACAGCCCTGTCAGCTCCCCGTGAGCGCCCGCCGCCGGCTGGAGCGTGACGGCGTCCATGCCAGTGATCTCGGCCAAGGCGGCCTCGAGCGCCGCCATGATCTCCAGGCATCCTTGAGACAGGGATTCCGGTTGGTAGGGGTGGGCCCACAGCAGACCTTCCAGGTTGGCGACGGCCTCGTTGATGCGGGGGTTGTACTTCATCGTGCAGGAGCCGAGCGGGTACATGCCCAAGTCGATGGCGTAGTTCCAGCTGGCCAGGCGCGTGAAGTGCCGCAGGACCTCCACTTCGCTGACTTCAGGAAAATTCTCGATCTCCGGACGCACGCGCTCGCGCCCCAACACCGCCTGGGGGTCGGCGGCGGGCACATCGAGTGGGGGCAATTGATAGGCCCGTTTGCCCGGAGAGCTCAGTTCGAACAGCAGGGGCTCGTTCTGCGAGATGTGGGTTCGTGCCTTCCCGTTCATGAGCTCAGCGCCTCAGCCACCACATCCATCTCCTCGCGCCGGTTCATCTCGGTGACGCACAAGAGCATGCAGCCGTCCAGTTCGCGGTAGAAGCGGCCGAGCGGCAGGCCGCCGATGATGCGTTTCGCGAGCAACGCCTCGTTGACCGCTTCCGGCCGACTCTGGCAAACCACCACGAATTCGTTAAAAAAGGGGCCGGAAAAACGCCGCTGGACGCGGTTGGCCAGATAGTGCGCCTTGGCCAGATTCTGCTCGGCCAGCTCCCGCAACCCCTGCTTGCCGTAGACGGTCATGAAGACGGTCGCCATGAGCGCCACCAGCGCCTGGTTGGTGCAGATGTTCGACGTGGCTTTTTCGCGACGGATATGTTGCTCGCGCGTGGCGAGCGTGAGGCAATAGGCTCGGCGGCCTTGCGTGTCCCGGGTTTCCCCCACCAGCCGGCCCGGGATTTGCCGGATATGCTGCTCCCGGGTGGCGATGACGCCCACGTACGGCCCGCCGTAGTTCGGAGGGATAGCGAAGGACTGGAGCTCCCCCGCAACGATGTCGGCCTCCACGGGCGGCGCCAGCAAGCCGAGGGCCACGGCTTCAGTGAACACCACGATCAGCAACGCGCCGCGCCGATGGGCGATCTCCGCCGCGGCGGGCACGTCCTCGACGATGCCGAAGAAATTGGGCGATTGCACGAGGACGGCGGCCGTCTCTTCGTTGACGTGGGTTTCCAGATCCGCCAGATCCAAGCCCCCGGAGTCCGGCTCATAGGCGATTTCGGCCACCGGCAGCTGGGCGAAGCGCGCGTAAGTACGCAGCACCTGCCGGTACTCGGGGTGTAGCGTCCGCGCCGTGACGAGCCCCCGGCGCCCGGTAATGCGCGCCGCCATCAGCGCTGCTTCGGCCGCCGCTGTCGAGCCGTCGTACATCGAGGCGTTGGCCACCTCCATGCCGGTGAGCTGGCAGATCATGCTCTGGAACTCGAAGATGGCCGTCAGCGTGCCTTGCGAGATCTCGGCTTGGTAGGGCGTGTACGACGTCAGGAACTCGCCCCGGGAGGCAATCACGTCCACCAGGACCGGCCGGTAGTGCCGGTAAGCCCCGGCTCCGAGAAAACATGCGTAGCCGGACGCGTTTTTCTCCGCCTGGGCCCGAAACCAGGCGGCGATTTCGTACTCGGACTTGCCCGGGGGCAACTGGAGCGGACGGCGGAGCAGCACCTCCGGCGGCAAGTGTGCGACCAGGTCCTCGAGGCAACTCAAGCCGAGCGCGGCCAGCATTTCGGCCCGCTCCGAATCCGACTTCGGCAGGTACCGCAAGCTAGCCTTCCGCTCCTACGTAGGCCCGATAATCCGCCGCACTCAGCAGGCTCTTGGCCTCTTCCGGGTTGTTCAACCGCAGCTTGACCAGCCAGGCCGCCCCGTGGGGATCCTGATTCAGTTTTTCCGGCGCGGCGCTCAGCGCCTCGTTGACAGCAATCACCTCGCCCGAGACCGGAGCGTAAATATCCGAGACCGCCTTGACGGATTCCACCGAGCCGAGGGGCTTGCCCTGCTCCACTACCGTGCCAAGTTTGGGCAGATCTACAAAGACGATGTCACCGAGCTCTCTCTGAGCGTGGTAAGTAATGCCGACAGTTCCTGTGTCGTTTTGAATAAGAACCCATTCGTGGTCTTTTGTATATAAGTAATTCTCTGGATATATGCTCATTGTATTCTCTTATAAAATGGGGTAGGAACCGTGATCGCGGGCACCGGCTCGCCGCGAATCATGACTTCGATGTCGCGCCCGGGCGACGCCAGATCAGGCGGCAGATAGCACAGGCCGATGTTCTTGCCAAGGGTCGGCGACGGTCCGCCGCTGGTCACCCAGCCGCAGGGACGCCCGCCGGCGCGAACCAGATACCCGTCGCGCCCGATGCCCCGTCCACGCATTTCGAAACCGGCCAGTTTGCGCCGGAGACCTTGGCGCTGCTGGCGCTCCAAAGCTTGCCGGCCGAGAAACTCGGGTTTTTCCATCTTCACGATCCAGGCCAGATCCGCCTCCCACGGCGTGGTGGAGGCGTCAATTTCGTGACCGTAAAGAGCCATTTTCGCCTCCAGCCGCAAGGTGTTGCGGGCTCCCAGGCCGCAGGGACGGATCTGAAACGCCTGGCCGGCATCCATCAGCCGGTCCCAGACTGTCGTTGCGTGGTCCGGCGCCAGGTACAGCTCGAAGCCATCCTCGCCCGTATAACCCGTGCGCGCGATGCGGGCTGCGATCCCACAGACTTCACCGTCCACGAAACGGTAATAACGGACCGTGGACAAGTCGGTCGCGGTAAGCTTCTGGAGCACCGCCGGCGCATTGGGGCCCTGCAACGCCAGTTGGGCGTATCGTTCGGAAGCAAACTCTACCGAGGCGTTCCACCGGTTGGCGGCCCGGATGTGTTCATAGTCTTTCTCTTGATTCGCTGCATTGACGCAGAGGAAGAAATGATCGCGTTTCACCCGATGCACTAGGATGTCATCCACGAAACCGCCGTGGGGGTAGAGCAGGGCGGAATACTGCGCTTGCCCGTCGGAGAGGCGCTCCGGCGCGTTGGTGGTGACGAAGCTGACCAAGGCCAGGGCCTCCGGCCCGCGGATCTCGATTTCACCCATGTGGCTGACGTCGAACAAACCCACACTTCGGCGCACCGCATGGTGTTCCTCGACGATGCTCGAGTAATAGAGGGGCATTTCCCAGCCACCGAAAGTGGTCATGCGGGCGCCCAAGCGGCGATGAACAGCATCGAGCGGCGAGCGCTTCCACGCGGCGGGCCGAGTCATGAAACCGCCAATCTAACAGAGGGGTCGAGAAGGCGTCAAATGCTGCGCCCGCGCGGCCTGGAGGCGCTACCTTTAGAACCGGCGAAGCGACGAGTCGTTGGCAGCGCGGCCGGGACAGAGCCAGAGCGGCTTAGGCATCCACACCCAGCCGGATCCAACCACGCCGGGACAAGGCCGCCAACGCCGTCCCGCCCAACAAGCCCATCACGTAACCGTAAGGCAGGTAAACGCTCACCAAGCCCACCAGCACGGCGATCGTGAACGAGGGACGGTCCGGGCCAAGATCCCGCACCAGAGCCGCCATGGTGAGTCCCTCGAACAGCAACAGAACGCCCAACACGGGCAGTGGGAAAACTTGGATCACTCGATCGAAGCCACGGCTGAAGAACAAACCGAGCACCAAGTAGAGACCACCGTAGATCACCACGGACCCGCCCGTACGTCCCCCAAAGGCGTAGTGGCCCGCCAAGCCCCCTGACCCATGACAGGTGGGTACGCCGCCGAACCAGGGGTTGATCAGATTCATGGCAGAGTACGTCAAACCGATGCGCCGCGCGCTGAGAGCTCGCTCCGGGAAGAAGTCTTCGACAAGCTGGCGGGTGGCCAGCACCGAGTTGGCGATCGAAAGCGGCAGTTGCGGCAGGGCCAGCCGGAGAAAGCCGGTCCAGATATCGGAGAGCGCCGGCAGGTGGAGCACCGGGAGCCGGAAGCCGAAGGCTTGCCCGAAGATGCCCGCTCCGAGCTTGAACGTCAGTGCGTACGCCGCGCCGATGACAATCAGAATCACCGCCGCCGGGACCCGCCGCCGACCGATCAAAGCCACGGTCAACGCAAAACCTGCCGCCGCCAAGATCAGGCCGGCCGGACCGTCCGCGCGCATGTATTCCCGCAGCGCGATCCCCGCCAGCTGTAAACCCAGTCCGAGTTGGATGCCGCGCACGACCGATTTGGGCACCACGCGGGCCAACCACTCGATCCAACCCGTCGCTGATAGCACGAGCATCGCCGAGCCGATCGCCAGTCCGCCCCCGAGCAACAAATTCCCCGGCAGCTTTTGCGCGATCACCAAGGCGGCCATGGCCTTGAGCGGCTGCACCGGCATCGGCATCCGGTAGAGCACACCGGTGAGGACCTGCATCAGGCCGAACAGGATGAGCGCACTGGCCGCGTCCAGGCGAGCCGCGAGAATGATCCCTACGAGCAGCGGCAGGTCGGTGCCCAGGTCGCCGAAGGCGCCCGACCACTCGTTGCGGCCGAAGCGCAGGGGGGGTTTTCGGGCCGAGGCGACGGCCGTGGCGGCGTCCAAGTCGGTGCTCCTCACAAGGCGGCGTGGATCGGCGCGGCGTGGCGCAACTCAAGTACCATGGTAATCTGTGCAGCAGGCGCGGAAGTGGCTGCGTGACGCTGCCTCCGTCGTGGTGCTCACCGGCGCGGGAATCTCGGCAGAGAGCGGCGTGCCCACCTTTCGCGGTCCGGGCGGTTTGTGGAGAAATTACCGACCGGAGGATCTGGCAACCCCCGAGGCGTTCGCGCGGGACCCCGAGCTCGTCTGGCAGTGGTACGACTGGCGGCGCGCTTTGATCCGGCGCGCCCAACCCAACGAGGGGCATCGAGCCTTGGCGGAACTGGAACGCCGGAAGGAGAAGTTTTTGCTCGTCACGCAGAACGTGGACGGATTGCACGAGCGGGCTGGTAGCCGCCGCGTGGTCAAACTCCACGGCGACATCTGGAGGGTGCGCTGCACGGCCTGCGGCGCCGCCGACCGCGACGAGCGGGCTCCGCTTCCGCAACTGCCGCCTCGGTGCCGCTGCGGCGGGCTGTTGCGCCCCGACGTGGTCTGGTTCGGAGAGCCGCTGCCCGACAGCGCTTGGAGGCAAGCCGAAGCCGCGGCGCGTTCGGCCGAGTTGATGCTGGTGGTGGGCACGTCCGCGCTGGTGTACCCCGCGGCGGAACTGGCGCCCCTGGCGCGAGGCGCCGGCGCCCGCCTTATCGAAGTCAACCTCGAAGAAACGCCGCTTTCCGCACTGTCGGACTGCTCGCTTCGCGGCAAGGCGGCGGAACTGCTGCCTCGGTTGCTCGAATGAAGATTTGCTATTTGGACGCGTTTTCGGGAATCAGCGGCGACATGTTGGTGGGCGCTCTGGCGGACGCGGGCGCCCCGCCGGAGGCTCTGCTCGAAGGGCTCCGGGGCCTCGGACTCGAGGCTTCCTATGAATTTACTCGCACCCGCCGCGCCGGAATCGCCGCCACCAAGTTTCACGTGAGGGGAGGCCGGTCGGCCAACCACCGCCACCTGCACCAAATCCTGGATCTGATCGAGCGCTCCGGGCTGCCGGAGCGCGTTCGCCGCAACGCCGCAGCCGTATTTCAGAATTTGGGACAAGCCGAGGCCAAGATCCACGGCCTGCCGATCGAAAAAGTTCATTTCCACGAAGTGGGCGCCGTGGATTCGATCTCGGATATCGTGGGCGCCTGCCTCGGCTTGGAGCTGTTGGGAGTGGAAGCCGTGCACTGCTCGGCCGTCAATGTGGGCAGTGGCACCGTCCAAACCGAGCATGGGACGCTGCCTGTCCCAGCCCCCGCCACGGCGGAACTTCTTCGGGGCAAGCCCGTCTATGCCCAGGGCCCGGCGGCAGAGCTCACGACGCCCACCGGGGCGGCGCTGGCGGTGACGCTGGCCTGCGAGTTCGGCCCCATGCCGCCCCTGCGGATCTCGCAGACAGGCTATGGGGCCGGCGAGCGGGACTTTCCGCAGCAGGCCAATGTGCTGCGGGTGATTGTCGGCGAGGCGTCGGGCGCCACGGAAGCCGCCACGGTGTGCGTGATCGAAGCCAACCTCGACGACGCTAGTCCGCAAGTGCTCGCCTACGCCACCGAGCGGCTCTTCGAGGGCGGGGCCCTCGATGTGACGCTCGCGCCCTTGCAGATGAAAAAAGGCCGCCCCGGAACCTTGATCCAGGTGGTGGCCCGGCCGGAGGACCGGGAGCGGCTGGCGAGCATTCTGTTCGCCGAGACCACCACGCTCGGCCTGCGGTGGTGGCACGCCGAACGCCGCGTGCAGGAGCGCCGCTGGGTGGAGGTGGAGACACGGTATGGCAGAGTCCGAATCAAGGTCGGGGAAAGCAGCTGGGCGCCGGAGTACGACGATTGCCAGCGCCTGGCGCGGGAAGCCGGCGTGCCCCTCAAGGAGGTGCTCGCCGAAGCCAGTTTCACCTACTTGAAAACGCAACGATGAAATACTATCTGACCACGCCGATTTACTATGTCAACGCGGCGCCTCACATCGGCCATGCCTACACCACCATCGTGGCGGACGTCATCAAACGGCACAAGCAGATGCAGGGCTACGAGGTGGTGCTCACCACCGGCACGGACGAACACGGCCAGAAAGTGGAGCGCGCCGCCCGCGCTGCGGGCAAGACTCCGCAGGAGTTCACCGACCTGATCTCGGCCGAGTTCCGGCGCCAGTGGGAAGTGCTGGGACTGGCCGTGGACCGCTTCCAGCGTACGTCGAATCCCCAGCACCACCGCGCGGTCCAGCAGTTGTTCACCCTCTGTCGCGACAACGGCTACATCCACAAAGGCGCCTACACCGGCCAGTACTGTTTCTTCGACGAACTCTACGCCAGCGAGGCGGGGCCGGGGGATCCCTGCCCAGAGTGCGGAAGACCGACGGAAACGGTGACCGAAGAAAACCTCTTTTTCCGGCTCTCGGCTTTCCGGGACCGGCTCCTCCGACTCTACGAGGAACAGCCGGATTTCATTCGGCCGGCGTCGCGGCGCAACGAGGTGATCGCCTTTGTGCAACGCGGACTCAGCGACCTCTCCATCAGCCGGACCACGATCCAGTGGGGAATCCCCGTGCCGGACGAACCGGCCCACGTCTTTTACGTCTGGTTCGACGCCCTGACGACGTACATGAGCGCCGTGGAGGGGGAAGACCTGTGGCCGGCGGACTTGCACCTGATCGGGAAAGAGATTCTGCGGTTCCACGCCGTTTACTGGCCCGCTTTCCTCATGGCGGCGGGTCTTCCGTTGCCCCGGCAGATCTTCGCCCACGGCTGGCTGCTGTTCGAGCAGGAGAAGATGAGCAAATCGCGGGGCAACATCGTGCGCGCCACCCCGATTGCGCAAGTGGCCGGCACGGACGCGCTGCGCTATTTTCTGCTTCGGGAGGTGGTCTTCGGCCAGGACGGTAGCTTCAGTTACGACGCGCTCGTGAATCGCTACAACGCCGATCTGGCCAACGGTCTGGGCAACCTCGCCAGCCGGACGCTCACCATGATCCGGCAATATACGGGCGGCGCCGTGCCCGCGCCCTCGGGAAGCTCCGAAGCCATCGCCGGCCTGGCCCGTCAGGTGATCGCGTCGGCCACCGCGGCATTCGACAACTTCGATTTCTCGCGCGGGCTCGAGACGGTCTGGTCGTTGCTGAGCGCCACGGACAAATACTTGGTGGAGCGCGCCCCCTGGAGCCTCGCCCGCGAAGACGACGCGGGGGCCCGGGCGCTCCTCGCCGACACGCTGTACACCGCGGCGGAGGTGCTGCGCATCGCCGCCGCTCTGTTGGCGCCGGTTCTGCCCGTTTCGGCGGCCAAGCTGTGGAGCCAGCTCGGCATGGCGCATCCTTTGCACGGCGTTCGCCTGCACGACCTGGCTTGGGGCCAGCTTCCGCCTGGACAGCGCGTGGGCGCGGTGGAGCCCATTTTCCCCCGCCTCGATGCGGCCGCGGCCGTCCGCCAAATGCGGGCGCTGGAAGAGCGCGAGCTCGAACGGCAGGCAGCGTTGCTCGCACCGCGTCCTTCCCCGGCCCCGACCGCCTCGGGAGAGCGGCGGATCAGCCTGGACGATTTCGCCAAGGTGGACCTGCGGGTCGGTCAGGTGCTCGCCGCCGAGCCGGTCCAAGGAACCGACAAGCTGCTGCATCTGACGGTCGATGTCGGCGAAGGCAAGCCGCGGAGCATCGTGGCGGGAATCGCGGGAGCCTATGGGCCCGCCGAGCTCGTCGGGCGCAAGGTAGTGGTCGTGGCGAACCTGGAACCACGCAAGCTGCGCGGCATCACCTCGGAAGGCATGGTGGTGGCGGCCACGGCGGAGGACGGCCGGCCGGTGCTGGCGGGCTTTTTGGAAGAGGTGCCGGTAGGGTCGCGGCTGAAGTGACGCTCGTAGACTCCCACTGCCATCTGGACGACCCGCAGTTCGACAAAGATCGCGAGGCCGTGATCGCCCGCGCGCTCGAAGCGGGCGTAACGCACCTGCTGGCGATCGGAACCGGTGACGGCCCGCCGGATCTCGAAGCTGCCATCCGCCTGACCGAGACTTTCCCTCAGGTCTACGCCACGGTGGGCGTTCATCCCCACGACGCCCGCAAAGCCACCGCCGAAACGTGGCGGCGCATGCGCGAGTTAGTATCCCATCCGAAGGTAGTGGCGGTGGGCGAAATCGGTTTGGACTATCACTACGACCACTCGCCGCGCCCGATCCAGCGCGCCGTCTTCGTCGAGCAGCTTCAGCTCGCTGCGGAGGCGCGCAAGCCGGTCATCATCCACACGCGCGAGGCTTGGGAGGAGACCGTGAGCCTGCTCGAGACGCATTGGGCCTCCACGGGAATCGGAGGCGTCTTTCACTGCTTCTCCGGCGGACCGGAGGAGGCCGCCCAGGCCCTGGCCCTGGGATTTCTGCTGGGCTTCGGCGGCGTCGTGACCTTTCCCAAAGCGGAGCGGGTGCGCGCCGCGGCCCGCAGCGCGCCGCTGGAGCGCATCCTGCTCGAAACCGATGCTCCCTACTTGGCGCCCGTGCCCCACCGGGGCAAGCGCAACGAGCCGGCCTTCCTGCGGCACACCGCTTGCGCGCTGGCCGCCCTGCGGCAGGTGCCGGTGGAGGCTCTCGCCGCCACCACCACGCGAAACTTCCAGCGGCTGTGTTTGCCCGGCGCCGGGCGATCACAGTAAACTAAAGGCGTCGCCGTACAGACACACCGCTCCATGCAGGCCGGCCGGGTCGGAGAGTCTCTCAGAGCGCGCGAGCTGTTCGAGCTCGTTCACGAGGACTTGCAGCGGGTCGAGGCGGAAATCGGCTTGGAATCCGTCGCTTCGGTCAAGGCCATCACCACCATTAGCCGGTATTTGCACTCGAGCGGCGGCAAGCGTCTACGTCCGACTCTGTTGTTGCTGGCGGCCAAACTGGCTGGAGACGGCAACGGAAGTCCAAGCGCGATCCGCTTGGCGGCGGTGGTCGAGATGATCCACACTGCCACGCTCGTCCACGACGACGTGATCGACGTCGCGCAAACACGCCGCGGACGCCCGTCGACGAATGTCATCTGGGGCAATCACGCCTCCGTGCTGGCCGGAGACTGGCTCTATATGCAGGCCTTTCAGGTGGCCCTGCGCGAACGCAATTTCCAGGTGCTGGACATCCTGATCGCCCTCACGCAGATGATGGTCGAAGGCGAGCTCCTGCAATTGGAACGCATCGGCTCCCTGGAAGTCACGGAAGCCGACTACATGGATCTGGTGGATCGCAAGACGGCGAGCCTGTTTTCCGCCTGCGCGCGCTTGGGCGCTCTGACGGCGGGCGCAGAGTGTGCGGTCCAGGAGAAGCTCGCCGAATACGCCTGGAATCTAGGGATGGCCTTCCAGCTCGTGGATGATGTGCTGGATTTCACGGCGGCCGAAACGGTGCTCGGCAAACCGGTGGGAAGCGACCTGCGCGAGGGCAAGGTGACCTTGCCCCTGATCTACGCCTTGCAAGGCGCCACACGCGAAGAGCGCGCGCGTGTGGAGTGCATTCTTCGCGACCACAGCTACGAGCGGGTGCCCTTCGCCGAGGTGCTGGACTTGATCCGCCGCCGGCGGGGAGTCGAACGGGCGATGGCGCGTGCGGAGGCATTTACGGAAACAGCCCGGGGCCTCATCAACGACTTTCCCGACTCGCCGTACCAGCGCGCCCTTTACACCCTCACCGAACTGGTCACCGAGCGGGATCACTGAGCCGCCACGCCATAGTAACGCTTCACCAGCGGCGCGACCGCCTCCGGCACCAGGTGTTCCCACGGTTGGCCCGCCGCGATCCGGCGCCGCACTTCCGTGGCGGAGACCTCGTCCAGACCGGCGTCGAGCGGCAGCCGGCGGATGCGGCCGGCGAATTCCGGCGGCGGCGCGTAGCGGCCCTGACGATCCGCTACAGCCAGCTCGAATTCCTCGAGCATTTTCTGGACCGCGCCCGGCCGTCCGTAGTCCCAGCTCAGGAAGCGCTCGGCGGCATCACGGCCGCACAAGAACACGAGGCTCGTGGCCGGGCCGTACGCGGCGCGGCATTCGCGAGCGATGTCGACAAACAACCCGTGCCGGCTGGCCGCCACCGAGAACCGCGGCTCTTCAGCCGCGGCCGCCAGCAACATCTCCAGCCGCTCGGGGAAGCCCACGCCGGAGAAACTCTTGTGGGGCAGCTCCCGCGGAAGCACGAGCAGCACTTCCTCGGCCAGGCTCAGCCCGGCGCGCGCCAAGGCCATGTGCGCCACCGTCGGCGGATGGAAGGTGCCGGCGAGGATCGCCAGCCGCTGCGGTGCGCCGACGGCGCGACGGAAGAACTCCACGCCTCCATCTTGGCCGATCCCGGGACGTTTTGGGGACAATGAAGGCATGAAAATTCAGACCGTGGAAGCGACGGCGATTTCGATCCCGCTCGAAGCCGCCGTGTCGGACGCCGTGCGGCGCATCACGCATCGCGACCACCTCCTCGTCCGACTGCGCACGAACGAGGGTCTCGAAGGCTGGGGCTTCACGCTGGGCTACGACGCCAGTTGCGCTATGGTGGCACTCATCCATTCGATTTTCCGCCCGATGCTCGAAGGCGCCAACCTCTTCGATTCCGAGCGGCTGTGGAGCGAAATGTACCGGCAGTCCCTCCAGGCAGGGCGGCGCGGCGCCGCCCTGCGGGCTCTCAGCGCCATCGACATCGCCTTGTGGGATTTGCGCGGCAAGGTGGCCGGACTGCCCGTCATGCGACTGCTCGGCGTGCACTCCGAGCGGCTGCGCTGCTACGCCACCGGCGGCTACTACCGCGAGGGCCAGACCACCGAAGAGCTCGTGCGGGAAATGGAAAGTTACGTCGAGCAAGGCTTCACCGCGGTCAAGTTGAAGGTCGGCCGGGCGGAGCCGCGAGAGGATGCCGCACGGCTGCGCGCCGTCCGGCGAGCTCTTGGCGAGGATGTGGAGATTCTCCTGGACGCCAACGGCGGATGGCCGGACGCGCCCACGGCGATCGCCGCCATGCGCCGGCTGGAGGAGTACCGGCCTTATTGGATCGAAGAACCGGTGCGGGCCGACAATCTGAGCGCCATGGCTCGGATCGCCGAAGCTCTGGAGGTGCCCGTCGCCACCGGCGAGCTGGAGTCCACACGATGGGCGTTCGCGGAGCTCGTCGAGCGCCGCGCGGCCGACATTCTTCAGCCGGACGCCACCGTCGTCGGCGGGGTGAGCGAGTGGCTCAAAGTCGCGCACATGGCCGCAGCGTTCGACATCCCCGTGGCGCCGCATTACAACTGGGACATTCACACCCAGTTGCTGGCGACCGTCCCGAACGGGTTGTTCATCGAGTATTTCGTGCGAGAGGCGGGCGTGAAGGTCTTCGACGACGTGCTGGCCAACCCGCTACATCCTGACCACGGCTGGATCCGTCCGCGGCAGGAACCGGGCTTCGGACTCGTCTTCCGGGAAGACAAACTCCGAGAATACCGCATCGGTTAACAACGGCTCGCGCTAGAGTAAAAGCAGGGCGATGTTCGCTTGGATCTGCCCGAAATGCGGCTCCGAAGTGCCGCCCTCGGAGCCGGAATGCCCTCGCTGCACCGCCGAGCTGGCGGCCGAAGCCGCACCTCCATCCGCTGCCCCGACTCCGATGCAGCACAAGGAGGCACCACGCAAAAGAGGTTTGCCGGCTTGGCTGCTGACGCTCCTTTTCGCGATCGGTTTCTTGGCCGTCGGCAGCGGGGCTTACTACGGCTACGTTCATCTCACTCAAAGCCACCGCCAAAGTCCGCCGGCGCCTCCGTGGGAAACGCCCGCGGCGACCCCGGCGCCGAAGCAAAGTGCCGTGGCCCGATACATCGAGGTCGCGGGGATCCGCCTGATGGAAGATGCCCGTCAGAAAGTGCAGGTGCAATGCCTCGTCGTCAACCACTCCGGCGCCGAGATTGCGGGCTTGGAAGGAACCGTGACGCTCCGTGTCCGGGAGGGGAAAGCGGCCGGCCGCGCCCTCGGGAGCTTTGCGTTCCGCCTCCCGTCGCTGGGACCGTACGAGTCACGGGAGATCCGGACTGCCCTTGACACCAACCTTCGGGCCTATGAGATCCCGGACTGGCAGTTTGTCGCCGCCGACGTGGTGATCACGGCTCCGTAAGTCGTTCCCCGCGGCCGGCGTCTATAACCGCAGTCACCATTTCGGTTCCTGAGATCCAATATTCTGGGTCTGTGAAACCGGCCAAGGCAACAGCGTGGCTGTCGTCTCTGCTCCTGTTGGCGCCGAGCCAGATCCCTGCGCAGTCCCCGAGCGCGGGCGGCCTATCGCTGCAGGGGAACTTGCGCAGCCGGGTGGAGCTCTGGGACTGGTTCGAGGGCCAAGCGGACAACGCCTACGCTTTCTCGGGAAACCTGCTGCGGCTTTCCCTCTCTCGGCAAACAGAGCGGTTTGACTGGCAAATCGAGGCGGCCGCTCCCGTACTGCTCGGACTTCCGGACGCGGCCGTCGGCCCCGGCGCTCAGGGCCAGTTCGGCATGGGCCCGGCTTACTTTGTCGCCAGCGGAAGTAAGCGCAATACGGCCATGGTATTTCCCAAACAGGCCTTCCTCCGACTGCGGAGCTTGGCGGGGGACAAGACGCAAACATTGCGGCTCGGGCGCTTCGAATTCGTGGACGGCTCGGAAGCCACGCCGAAAAACGCCACGCTGGCCGCCTTGAAGCGCGACCGCGTGGCGCAACGGCTTCTTGGGAATTTCGGGTTTACGCACGTCGGCCGGAGTTTGGATGGCTTGCAATGGATGTTGGATCGGGGGCGGACGACGTACACCCTAGTTAGCGGTCTGGCCACACGCGGGGTCTTCCAGACCGACGGCTGGGGCAACTTGCACGCAGGGATCGGTTACGCGTCGGCCACCGGCCAGGCGGGATCCGCCGCACGCCCGAGCGAGTGGCGTGTGCTGGCGCTGTACTATCACGATTGGCGTCACCTTCTCAAGACCGACAACCGGCCCCTGGCCGCACGGCGGCTCGATCTCGGGAATATCCGCATTGCCACCTTCGGCGGCCATTACCTTCTGGCCGCCGAGAGCCGCGCGGGCACCCTGGACCTGCTGCTTTGGGGTGTGTTGCAAACCGGACGCTGGGGAGCGCTGCGACACCGGTCGGGTGCGTTCGCTGTGGAGGGAGGCTGGCAGCCCAAGGTCCTTCCGCGGCTCCGACCGTGGCTCCGCACCGGCGTGTTCCACGGGGCCGGGGATAGGGATCCTGATGACCGAACCCACGGCACGTTTTTCCCGCCACTGTTGACACCACGCCTTTACGCCCGTTTCCCGTTCTACAACTTGATGAACGTGCAGGATGCCTTCCTTACCCTCACGCTCCGGCCCCACAAATCCGTCACTCTGCGTTCGGACGCGCGGGCCCTGCGGCTCGCTCACGGCAACGACCTCTGGTACAGCGGCGGTGGCGCGTTCCAGCCGTGGACTTTTGGCTACGCCGGCCGTGCGTCCCGCGGCGCGCGCGGTTTGGCCACCCTGTTCGACGTGAGTGCGGATTATCAAGTGACGTCGCGCGCCAGCCTCAGCGCCTACGCGGCGCACGCGCGCGGCAAGCGCGTGATCGCGGCGACATACCCCGCAGGGCGCAACGCCCGGTATGGTTATGTGGAGCTGACCTGGCGATTCTGAGCGGGGTGAAGGCTGTGCCTGCGCTCCCCGGACGTGCCCGCTGGGAAACTCCCGATTCAGGCTACCGCCCGTTCCGCGCCACCTTGCGTTCGTAGAGGAAGGCGTCGGCCCGGGCGAACAACTCCTCGATGGACTCCCCCGGAATATGCTCCGCGATTCCCGCCGTTGCTCGCACCTGAATGACCACTTCGCGCCCGGCGAGCTTGAAGGCGTAGCAGCCCGCCGCGCGGGCCTGGACACCCTGGAGCCGCGCCTGAGCATCCTCCTGGGTCGAGGAGAAGACAACCAGAAATTCATCGCCGCCCCAGCGGCAAACCAGATCCTCCGGACGGAATTGCTCGGCCAGACGCTGGCCGAAAAACTTGAGGACCAGATCGCCCGCCTGATGACCATAGTGGTCGTTGATGCTCTTGAAATCGTCCAAGTCAAACAGCACCAGGCAGAAGCGTTGCCCGACCCGGATGTTTTCTTCGATCCGCTTCTCCGCGGCCCTACGGTTGGCGAGGCCCGTGAGGGGATCCGTGACCGCCAAGACTTCCGCCTGCGCCAAACGCTCCCGGAACGCCTTCAGCTCTTGTCGGAGCTGAGCGGCGGAGGCTTGGTGCTCTCGTTGCATTTCTTCGGCGCAGCGTTTGATCTGGCGGATCCCATCCGCCAGCTTGCGGCGGATTGCGGGCAGGTCGTCCAGGCGGGCTGCCTCCTCCAGTTGTCGGGCGGCATTGCGGAGGTCCGCCGAGCACGCCTCGGCGCGCGTTCCGAGCGTGTCGGCGGCTTCAGCGACAAGCGCCAGGATCTTCTTGATCTCCGCCTCCCGGTCGCGCCAGACGGCGGCAGACTTGCGGCAATAGTCCTCGAGTGCTGCATCCAGGGAAATCGCGCTTTGCTGAATCGTCTCGATATCGGGTTGTTCCAGCAGCCTGCGACGAAGGCGCCGCAAGACATCCCGGTATTCCCCCAACAAGTCCTCCCGGGACGGAACCGCGTGACGGTCAATGCTTTGCAGGGCCGCTACGTAGCAATGAAGACACGTCCGGAAGCGCAGGTCCGCTTGTTCGAGCTCATCCAGGGTCTTCTTCAACGAGATCATGCGCTGCGTTGCGTTCCTGGCTTTCCTATCGGCAAAGCAAGAACGAAAAGTCATTCAGGTGAACCGCCTAGGCGCGCTCTCGGCGAAACGGGGCTGGGGCGGCTGCTATAATGAGGGACGGCGTCTTGATTCGGTATCCTGGTTTGTCAACGGTTCCGGGGGTAACGATCCCAGCGAAGCAAGGAATCACCGGACGTGTCCCTGCGGATCGCGACCGGTTGGAGGAAGACTCGAGAGTCGAATTCGAAGTCACGCGAGGTCCCAAGGGACTGGCGGCCATCAATGTCACCGTGATTTGACGGTGGTCGCCTCCGGGCGGGATGGGCGCCCGTCGCCGCCCGGACGCGTGGGAAAGGAGGGGGATGAGCAAGGAGGATTGCATCGAGGTCACCGGAACAGTCATCGAGAAGTTCCCGAGCGGTCTGTTCAGCGTGAAGCTGGACGAGGATCGCGTGGTGCTGGCGCACTTGGCAGGAAAACTGCGGCGCAACCGCATCCGGGTGCTTGCCGGCGATCGGGTCACTCTCGAGCTGTCGCCGTACGACCTGACCAAGGGCCGGATCACCTACCGCCATAAGTAGCCGCATCGATTCCCGTTCCTCTCGCGGTCGCTCGGACCCCGGCAGGCGAATGCGCAAGATTCTCTTCGTCTTCGGCACGCGGCCGGAGGCCATCAAGCTTTGCCCGGTTATCGATTATCTCCGAAGGCACTGCCGGGATTTCCTAGTTCGGGTGTGCGTCACCGCGCAGCACCGCGAACTCTTGGATCAGGTCCTTCCCATCTTCGGTGTCCGACCGGACTATGACCTGGGCGTGATGCGGCCGGATCAGTCGCTGTTCGAATCCACTTCACGCATCCTTGCGGCGCTGGAACCCGTTCTCGCCCGGGAGCGCCCGGATCTGGTCATCGTCCAGGGCGACACGACCACCACACTCTGCGGCGCGCTGGCGGCGTTTTACCGGCGGGTGCCGGTGGGACACGTGGAAGCGGGATTGCGCACGCACGATCTGTTCCAGCCCTTCCCGGAGGAGATGAACCGCGTCGTCACCTCGCGGCTGGCCGCGTTGCACTTTGCGGCCACGGCGAGGGCGGCCCAAAACCTCCGCGCCGAGGGCGTGCCCCGGCGGCGCATTGCCATCACGGGG
The DNA here is from genome assembly GCA_025055455.1 of Bryobacteraceae bacterium. Lineage (GTDB taxonomy): Bacteria > Acidobacteriota > Terriglobia > Bryobacterales > Bryobacteraceae > JANWXD01. The sequence continues at coordinate 160,805 of JANWXD010000003.1, read as the reverse complement.
AATCCAGGCATCGACGCGGTCCTGCACGTTCGCCGCCGGCTGGAGACGGGGGAGCTGCCCGGCGCCGAGCTGCCCGCGCTCGATGGCCGCAAGAAGCTCATCTTGGTCACCGCCCACCGCCGGGAAAGCTTCGGGGGAGGCTTCGAGCGCATTTGCCGAGCTTTGAAGCAGCTGGCTCGCCGGTCGGATGTTCAGATCGTCTACCCGGTGCATCCGAACCCGAACGTCCGGAGACCGGTGCACCGGCATTTGGCCGGCCGGCGAAACATTCTGCTCACGGAGCCCCTCAGCTACGTCCCGTTCGTGGATCTGATGCGGCGCGCCCATATTCTGCTCACCGATTCCGGGGGCATTCAGGAGGAGGGACCCTCGTTGGGCAAGCCGATCCTGGTGATGCGCGAGAAGACCGAACGGCCGGAGGCTGTCAAAGTCGGTACCGTGCGACTCGTTGGCACGGACGAAAACCGGATTGTCCGAGAAACGGTAAGGCTGCTGGAGGACCCGAAGTTGTACCGGCGCATGTCGCGCGTTCACAACCCTTACGGTGACGGCCGCGCCAGCGAGCGCATCGCCCGGGCAATTCGCTCATTTTTCGAGAGATCTTCGTCCTGAAGCTGGACGCTTCGGGATGGTTTCCTCGTGCGGCCGCAAACGGAGCGGCCCAGAAAGCGCTCCTATAATCGTGGCCGGAGTTCCCGATGCGTCACAGTTCCACCGCACCCAGGCTCACGCGAATCCGGGGGGAGCTGGCCATCCCCGCCTCGGATCTGGCCAATGCGCTTTCCGAGCGAATCGTTGGGCAGCCCGCCGCCGTAGAAGCCATCGTGCCGTACGTGCAGATGTACCAGGCCGGTTTGGCTCCCGAAGGGCGGCCGGCCGGGGTGTTCTTGCTGCTCGGCCCGACCGGCACCGGCAAGACCCGCACGGTCGAAGCGCTGGCGGAAGTCCTCCACGGCAGCGAGAAAAACGTCCTCAAGGTGGACTGCGGCGAGTTTCAAATGGAGCACGAGGTGGCCAAGCTCATCGGCGCGCCGCCCGGTTACTTGGGTCATCGGGAGACCCAGCCGCTGCTCAACCAGCAACGGCTGAACTCGGTCACCAGCGACCGTTGCAGCTTGGCGCTGGTCCTCTTCGACGAGATCGAAAAAGCGGCGCCCTCGTTCACCCGGCTTTTGCTCGGCATCCTCGACAAAGGAATTCTGCGCCTCGGCGACAACACCACCGTGAATTTCGAACGAAGCCTAGTTTTCATGACCAGCAACCTCGGGGCTCGGCGGATGATGAAAGAGCTCCGGCCCGATTTCGGCTTCGAGGCCTCCGTGGAACGACCCCTGGCAGACAGCCACCGCAAACTGGAAAGCATCGCCATGGCGTCGGTCCGCCGCCGGTTCTCGCCGGAGTTCGTCAACCGAATCGACCGCGTGATCACCTACCGGCCGCTCGATGAGGAAGCGCTGGCCGAGATTCTGGACCAGCACATTGCGGACTTGCAGCGGTATCTGGAAGAGCGGCTCGGCCCGCGGGCCTTTTCGATCGAGGTGCCCCCCGACAGCCGCCGGCGCTTGTTGCGCGAGGGGGCCAGTCCCGAGTATGGGGCGCGGGAGCTCAAGCGCACCCTGCAACGGCGCCTGACGCAACCTCTGGCCGCTTTGGTCGTGGGCGGCAAGGTGGAGCCGGGCGCGCGTCTCAGCCTGGACTTCGACCGCGAACAGGAGCGGTTCTTCCTGCGGGCCCTCTGAGGCGCGCGTCGGCCACGCCATCCGCTATGCTGGTGGTGCGCCATGGCCGGCGTGCTGTATCTGATCGCCACGCCCATCGGCAACCTCGAGGACATCACCCTGCGGGCTTTGCGCCTTCTTCGTGAAGCGGACGTGGTCGCTTGCGAGGATACCCGCCAGACGCGGAAATTGCTTGCCCGCTACGGCATCGCCCGCCCGCTGGTGAGCTACCACGAGCACAACGAGGCCACGCGCGCGCCGCAATTGCTCGCCCGCTTGCAAGCCGGCCAAAGCGTGGCCTTGGTGAGCGACGCCGGCACGCCGCTGATCTCCGATCCCGGCCATCGGCTTGTGTGCCAAGCGGTGGCGGCAGGCATCGCCGTGGTGCCGATTCCGGGGCCCTCGGCGCTGCTGGCGGCCTTGGCGGGCTCCGGACTCCCCGCGGAAACCTTCCATTTCGCCGGTTTTCTTCCCGCCAAACGAAGCGAGCGCCTGGAGGCGCTGGGCTCGCTGCGCGAGGAACGGGCTACGGTGGTCCTCTACGAAGCCCCGCACCGGATCCTCGAAACCCTCGAGGACCTCGAAGCGACCCTGGGCCCACGGCGCGTCGTCGTGGCGCGCGAGCTGACCAAGATCCACGAGGAATTTCTCCGGGGAACGGCCGCGGAAATCCGTCGAATCTTAGCCAGTCGCCCGGCCGTGCGCGGCGAATTCACTGTGGTCATCGAGGGGGCCCGTCCCGAGAAGACCCGCGCGGAAGCCAGTGCCGATCTGCGCGCGGCGGTCGAAGAACGGCAGCGGCAGGGCTTGAGCCGCATGGAGGCTATCAAAGCCGTGGCGCGCGAACGCGGATTGCCGAAACGCAGCGTCTATCAGCTGGTCGAACTCGACGAGCGGTCCGAAGCCTAACTGGCGGCGCGCCGGAACGCCCACCGCCAGCACATCAACCGGTGGAACGCATGTCGGGTGCGTCACCGAACCCGCAGTCACACGCTTTCGCAAACCCTCGAACCTGTTGCCTGTGAGCAAGTTCCCGCTCGTGCGGCGGGGGGAATTCGCGGTCGAGGCACGTAAGGTGAAAGCAGAGCGCGGGCCTATTACAAGAGGCGCTTCCACGGACTCATTCCGGCCTGCCTTTGACTGGACGCCCCGATGCGAATTCCATTGGCCTTGTTGTGCGCGGCGGCCGCTTTCGCCGCTGTCGAATCCCCGCAAGCTCCCTCCGTCTGGGAGGAGAAGCTGGCGCGAGGGAACGAGCACTGGCGCGCCGGGCGCTACCATCTGGCGGAGTCGGAATATCGCGCCGCGCTCGAGCTGCTACGTCACGAGCGGAACCAGCCGGCCTTGGCCATCACGTTGAACAACCTGGGAGAGGTAAGCTACGAGTTGGGGCGGTACCGCGAGGCCGAGAAACTGTTGCGGCGCTCGCTGCAAATCTGGGAACACGAGTTCGGCCCAGCGCACCCGGCGCTTCTACAGCCTCTCGCCAACCTCGCTTCCGTCTACGCCGCCCTGCGCAACTATGGCCGTGCGGAACAGTTGCGGCGACGCGCCTACGAGCTGGCCCAGGCGTCCGGCTCGCCGGAAGATGCCGTGCGGGCCTTGCACCATCTCGCCGTCGCTTATCAGGCTCGCGGAAAGCACGATCAGGCGGAAAGCGCGTTGCGTCAAGCGCTGGCGTTCTGGTCCACCGCCGCCGCTCCAGACCGGGTCGAGCAGGGCGCCCTGTGGAACAATCTGGGTACGCTCTACGGGCGAACGGACCAGCTGACGGAGGCGGTCTCCTGTTTTGAACGCGCCTTGGATTCTTGGCAGGGGGTGCTGCGTTGGGATCATCCGTACGTCGCCCGCGTGCTGGCGAATCGTGCGGCAGCGCATTGGAAGCTGGGACGCAAGGAGCGGGCGCAAGCCGACTTCGAGCAGGCGCTGCGCGTGGCCGAGAGCGAATTGGGCCCCGACCATCCATTCACTGCCGAAATCCTCCTCAACTACGCCGTGGTGCTGCGCAAGAGCAAGCAAAAGCGGCAAGCCAGGGAGTACGAACAGCGCGGCAAGGCCATTCTGGAACGCAGCGCGCGGGACAATCTCTCCAGCTACACGGTCGACGCATCCGAGCTCCGCTAAGACACTCTACTCGAGCAAAGACTCAAGGAGTGGCCCCGTTTCACTTTGGCGAGGGCCTGCGCATAGAGGTCGAAGTGGAAGAAGTCGGCGCGTCCCTCTCTGGCAATGAAATAGCTTCGCTCCGGCCAGCCGTCCGACACCGGAATGTAATCCAGTGGCGAAGCCAGTTCCACATTCACGCGGAGCCGCTCTTTGAGGGCGGGAAGGGCGCGGAAGAGACGGGCCGTTTCCGGCAGCATCTTGAGGTCGATGTCGATGGCGCTTTGGCGCCATCCGAAGAGCACTGCGGTAGCGCCTCCGGTGAAGTAAACGCGCACTGGCTCGCTGGCGTCCTCGCCGAGCGCCCGCATGAAGGCCCGGATTCGGTCCGCGTCGGCTAGCTCGCGCATTCCAGGGCCCGCTCGAAGCTGACCAGGCGGCGCAGGAGGGCGTTGTACCGGCTGTGGGCGGCATCCGGCTCAATTTGGTGCAGCAGCGCGTAGAGGCGGTGTTCGGCTGAGGGAAGGGCGCGCGGCACGGAGATGCCGAGGCGGCGCAGCCGGGGCGCCCCGATCGAGACGAGCAGGGCGGGAATCGTTTCCTCGCCGCGCTCCAGATCCCGCAGACCCTGCTCGATGAGGTCGTGACCCGCTAGGCCGGCGAATTCCACGTCCCCATCTTATGCGATGCGATTCGGCGGGATGGCTCGGATCACTCCTCGGGCAGCGCGAAGGCGACGTACGTGCCGCCCGAAGGCAACCCCCACTTGCCGCCGCCGGCCGCGATCACCACGAACTGCCTGCCGTTGACTTCGTACACGGCCGGCGTGGCGTTGCCGGCCGCGGGCAGCGTGGTTTCCCACAACAGCTCGCCCGTGTGTTTGTCGAACGCCCGGAATTTTCGGTCGTGATTCGTGGCCCCGATGAACAACAGTCCTCCCGCCGTCACGACCGGTCCGCCGTAGTTCTCGCTGCCCGTATTCCGGTAGCCCTTGGCGGCGAGTTCCGGAATCTCGCCGAGGGGGATGCTCCAGACAATCTCGCCGGTGTCCAGATCGATGGCGTTCAAGGTGCCCCACGGAGGCTTGACGGCCGGGTAGCCGTCGGGATCGAGGAACTTCAGGTAGCCCTCGGCGAGCATGTAGGGCACGCGAGGGCCTGCGGCGGCCTCTGCGGCGACGTCTTTTCCCGTGACGACATAGGCGGCGATCGCCCGCACTGCTCCCCGACCCAGGTGGCCGAAGCCGGGCATGCGCCCGCCACCTTCACGGATCCAACGGAGAATTTCGTCGTGGTCGTATTTGCGGTCGAGGTTCAGGAGGGATGGGAACTCGGGGGGATTGCCGCGCAAATCCATCCGGTGGCAGCTGGCGCAGTGCTGTCGGTAAAGCTGCTTGCCGCTGGCCGTGGAGTCAAGCTTCGGACGCTCAGCGAGTCGCAGAATCCACGCCATCTCGTTGGAGTTCACGTAGAGCCATCCCGTCTCCGGATCGAACGCCGCGCCCCCCCACTCGGCGCCACCATCCAAGCCGGGAAAGATGATGGTGCCCTCGAAGCTGGGCGGGGTGAATTGGCCGCCACTGCGCAACTTGCGGAACCGCTCGAGCACGGCCGCCCGCGCTTCCGGCGTGCGGTCTGTGAGCAAATCCTCGGTCAGCTCCTGACGCGCGAACGGCGGGGGTCGCAGCGGCAAGGGCTGCGTTTCCGCGAGGCGCTCGCCGGGAATGTCCGATGGAGGCACTTTGCGGTATTCGATGGGGAACAGCGGCCGGCCAGTCTCCCGCTCGAAGACGAACACGTGGCCGGATTTGGTGATCTGCGCTACGGCGTCCACCAGCCGACCATCACGGAGCACGGTCACGAGGCTCGGGGGTGCGGGAAAGTCCCGGTCCCAGACGTCGTGGCGGACAGCCTGAAAGTGCCACACCCGCTCGCCGGTGTCGGCGCGCAGGCACAGCAGCGTGTTCGCGAACAAATTGTCGCCGATGCGATCACCTCCGTAGAAGTCGAAGGCCGCCGAGCCGGTGCCGGCGAACACCAGGCCGCGCTTTTCGTCCAAGCTCATGCCGGCCCAGCAATTGGCGCCGCCGGAATATTTCCAGGCTTCCGGCGGCCACGTCTCGTAGCCGAACTCGCCGGGATGTGGGATGGTGCGAAAGATCCAGCGGAGCTTGCCCGTCTTGAGGTCATAGGCGCGGATGTGGCCAGGCGCCGACGGCAGATCTTCGGGCACGATGCTGCCCAGGATCAACAGGTCGCGGTAGACGATGCCTGGTGTGGTGGCGGAAACGCTCAGCGTGTAGGGATCCCGCCCGAGACCCTCCCGCAGGTCGATGCGCCCGTTGCGGCCGAAACTCGGCACGGGCTTGCCCGTCTTGGCGTCGAGCGCGTACAGCCACTGCCGCACCGCTACGTAAATGCGTCCGTTGGCGTAGGTCACGCCTCGATTACGGAAGCGCGTCCGGACCGGTGCGCCGCCGTGGGGATCGAAACGCCACAGCAACTTGCCCGTGGCCGCATCGAGGGCAATCACACGCAACTTCGGCGTGGTGGCGTAGAGCACGCCGTCCACGACGATGGGATTGCACTGCATCTCGGAGCCCTCGAAGGCGTCTCCGGTATCGTAAGTCCAGGCCACGCGCAGCTTGTGCACGTTGCCGCGATGAATCTGTCGCAGCGCGGAGTAGCGGATACTCTCCGGACCGCCGCCGTACACGCGCCAATCGCGGTAGCCGGAGGCGGGCGCCGTGCGCACCACAGCCGCGGGTAAGACGGTCGCGAGCAGGCACAAAATCCATGCTGGAGACGATTTCGGGAGCATCGAGCCGAGGGTAACGGGCAGCCGCGCCGGAAGTCAAACGACGGGAGCTTGCGACGCTGCGTTGGAGCGTCTCTACTGACTAATGTGCGGCTGACTCATCTCGGACGCGCGGCGAGGATCGGGGCGCTGGCCGCCCAATGCTGCTTGGGTCAAGGCTGGGAGGCCGGTGTGGCGGCTGGTTATGGACTCTATCGAGGCGGAACGGTGATCGCGCCGGCCGGGCGAGCCGAAGCGGGGGTTCGGAACCGGTTCGTGGTGAGCGCGTTCCTGGCCGAGAACCGCGAGTGGGTCGCCGGGGAGTTCCGGTACACCTACCAGGACGGCGACCCATTTCTGAGGCGCGGCGGGCTTCGCACCGACATCCAGGGCGAGTCGCACGCCTTCCACTTTGACTTTGTGGTGTTTCTGGCCGACCCGCAGCGATGGATGCGGCCGTTCGTGGCGGCGGGCCTCGGCGCGAAGCTCTACGGAGCGACCGGGCCGGAGAATCCGGAGGCTCCGCTTCAGGCCGTGGCCCGGCTGCGGGCCAACGACCATGTGACATTCGTAGCCACCGCGGGCGGGGGAGTCAAGATTCGGCTCGGACGGGGCCTGCTTTTGCGTCTGGAGTTCCGGGACTACGCCACCCCGTTCCCGAAGCGACTAATCGCGCCGGCACCGCAAGCTACGGCGCGGGGCATCTTTCACCAGTTCACGCCGCTGGCAGGGTTGAGTTACGTCTTCAGTCCGGATTGAGCACGACGGGAACCCGACGGAGGCCTCGGGCGCCTGCCGGAGTGATGCGGGCGGCGCAGGCGAGCAACACGACGCCCGCTTGCGCAGCCTCGCGCAGCGATCGTGTAAACCGAGGGTCGATGTCAAAAGCCGGGCCCACGCGGTCCACGTCGCCGCGTTGCGCCACGAACACCACGGCGGCAGGCTCGCCCTGCCGGGCTTGTTGCGCCAGCTCGTCCAGGTGGCGCGCTCCACGCGCGGTGACCGCGTCGGGAAACAGGCCCGTGCGGTTGCGCGCCAGAGTGACGGATTTGACCTCGACCAAGGTCCGGCCCACCTGAAAATCGAACCGGCTCCGGCCGCGCTGCACTTCCCGCAACAGGGGGCCATGGCCCAATTCCGGGAACAAGCCCGCCTGCCATCCCCTGAGGAAAAGCTCATTCGCATAGGTGGTCACGGTACCCACCAGCGTTGTTCCTTCGCGCACCGCCACCACGGTGTAGGGCAGCCGCCGGGGCCGAGCAAAGGGGCCCACCAACAGGACAACGCGACCCGGGGCGAGCGTCCCTGTCAATCGGCCGGGATTGGGAAGATGCGCTTTGACGCGCCGGCCCTCGAGGTGCACGATGGCGGTGAATCGGTTGGGGCGGGCCAGGAAGAGCGCTTCGACCGGTACACTCCAGGTTCGCCCTGCGTTGCGCGCCACGAATACATCGGGTCGCCGCTCCCGTTCAGGCGGCGCGGCTATTGATCTTGATGAACGCTAAGGGACTGCAAACCGGGCAGCAATCTTCACACCAGAAGCCGTAGTCCTCCTCTGGCAGGTGAAGCTGACCCGGCCCCACGATGCGGCCGCAGCCGTCGCATGCCGCGCGTACGATCTTCGAGAGCCGGCACTCCACCGTCGGAACCTCTTCCGGCTCCTTGTCGAGGATCGGGTTGCGGACATCGACCGGCATAAGCACCTCGTCCGCCAGGACGACGCTGGGGGGTTGGGTCCATTCCGTATTCAAGGATTACCCTCCGCTCGCTTCTACTCCCTCCGATGTAGATGATCGGCGCCTCTTTCCGGTTACAAGAGAGTGCGGGCGCCTTGCGGACCTCCCAGAACCTCGCCGTTGCGGTAAGATGTGCCTCCGAAAGGGGGATACTGGGATGCACTCCGATCAGGCCGCGGCGATGTTGCGGGACGCACGCAAGCGAACCTTAGAAATCTGGGCCGACCTTGACGAGAATCGCCTCAAAGTTACCGCGCTGCCCATCCTGAACCCGCCTTTGTGGGAAATGGGGCACGTCGCTTGGATCCAGGAGAAGCTTCTGTTGCGGCAGTTGCATCAGAGGCCCCCGGTTTGCCCGGATGCCGAATCGCTCTGGGATGCGGCAGCGGCGCCTGCGCACCGGCGTTGGGACCTGCCGCTTTCCCGAGCTGAAACCCTGCGGTACATGCAGCAGGTTCTGGACTTGGCGCTGCAAGCGCTGCCAGCGGGGGAGCTGCCGGCGCAGGCTTCCCGACTGTGTTGGCTGGCAGCCGCCCACGAAGACTGGCACAGCGAAGCTTCGATCCGAACACGGCAAACGCTGGGTTTGCCGGAGCCGAAGCTTCCCGAGGGTCCCGATCCGCCGACGGGCCATGGGCGCCCGGTTCGCTCGGAGGACATCGTGATCCCGGGCGGGCGGTTTCTGCTGGGAGCTTCCCCTGAAGAGGCGCATGCTTTCGACGTCGAAAAACCCGCGCATTGGCGGGAGATCCAACCCTTCGCCATTTCGAGGATTCCAACGACGAACGGTCAGTTTCTGGAATTCGTCGAAGATGGCGGCTATCGGCGCCGCGAGCTGTGGAGCGAGGAAGGCTGGGCCTGGCGGGAGCGGGAACATGCGGCTCATCCGCTCTACTGGCTCCGCCAAGGCGGCTACTGGTTCTTCCGACACTTCGATCTGGTCGTGCCCCTGGAGGAGGAACTGCCTGTCGTGCACGTCAACTGGTACGAAGCGGAAGCTTACTGCCGGTGGGCGCGACGGCGCCTGCCCACCGAGGCGGAGTGGGAGATGGCGGCCGCGGGAACGCCGGAGGGGAGCAAGCGCGCCTACCCGTGGGGCGAGTCCCCGCCGACACCGGAGCGGGCGCACTTGGATGCTCGGGGCTTGGGCTGCGTGCCGGTGAGCGCTGCGCCGGCGGGCGAAAGCGCCTTCCGCTGCCGCCACATGATCGGCAACGTGTGGGAGTGGACGGCGGAGCCGGCCGCGCCCTATCCCGGATTCGAGCCAGACCCGATGGTCGAGTGCCCGGAGCGCTGCTTTGGAGAAGCCTACCGTGTGCTTCGCGGCGGGAGCTGGGCGACGCGGCCGCGCATCGCGCGCACGACCATGCGGTGCTTGGCGGCCAAGGAACGCCGGGATCTGTTTGCCGGCTTCCGCACCTGCGCACTGGTGGCCTGAAGCGGCCGGCGGACAGGGCGCTAGAATGAGGGCATCGCCTGGATGCCCCTAGCTGGGTTCGATCCGCTTGTCGCTGAGTGGTTCGAGCGGCGCTTTGGCGCTCCTACGGAGCCGCAGCGTTTGGGCTGGCCGGAGATCCGCGCTGGCCACGACGTCCTCATCACGGCGCCCACCGGATCCGGCAAGACGCTGGCCGCGTTTTTGGTGTGCCTGGACGCACTGATCCGCCAAGCGCGCGCCGGATCGCTGGCCGACGAGACGCATGCGGTCTACGTTTCGCCGCTGCGGGCGCTAAGCACCGACATCCGGCGAAACCTGGAGGAGCCCCTCTCAGAGCTCCAGGAGCTCGCCGCGATCCGGGGATCGGCCTTGCCCCCGCTGCGCGTCGCGCTCCGCACGGGTGACACTCCGAGTTGGGAACGGCGGCGGATGTTGACGGCGCCGCCGCACATCCTGGTGACTACGCCGGAGTCGCTGTTCATTTTTCTCACCGCGGAAACGAGCCGCCGCCTTCTGGCCTCGACGCGCACGGTGATCGTGGACGAAATCCACGCCGTGGCCGGCAGCAAGCGAGGCTCGCACTTGAGCCTGTCGCTCGAGCGTCTCGACGCTTTGGTGGGGGCGACCGGCAAGGCGCGGCCGCAGCGCATCGGGCTGTCGGCGACGGTCACGCCGGTGGAGGAGGTGGCGCGCTTCTTGAGCCCGGAGGCCCGCATCGTGACGGCTGGGCCGCGGCGGATTCTGGACGTGGCGGTCGAGGTCACCGACGATGAGCTCGGCGCGGTGGCGACCAACGAGATGTGGGAGCGGATCTACGACCGGCTCGCGGCGCTCATTCAGGAGCACCGCGCCACGCTGATCTTCGTCAACACGAGGCGCTTGTGCGAGCGGGTGGCGCACCACGTGGGCGAGCGGGTGGGCCACGAGGCGGTGTTGCCGCATCACGGCAGCTTGTCGCGGCGCCTGCGCCAATCCGCCGAAGAGCGACTCAAGCGGGGCCAGTTGCGGGCCGTGGTGGCCACGTCCTCGCTCGAGCTGGGCATCGACGTCGGTTACGTGGACTTGGTCTGCCAAGTAGGTTCGCCCCGCTCCATCGCGGCCGCGGTGCAGCGCATCGGCCGATCGGGACACTGGACGGGAGGCACGCCCAAAGGCCGCCTGTTCGCCACCACGCGGGACGAGCTCATCGAGTGTGCGGCACTGGTACGCGCGATTCGCTGCGGACGGTTGGATCGGATCGAGATTCCGCGCTCGCCCCTGGACGTGTTGGCCCAGCAAATTGTGGCCGAGTGCACCTGCCGGGACTGGAGCGAAGACGAGCTGTTTTCGCTCGTGCGGAGAGCGTGGCCGTACCGCGAGCTCGAGCGGCGCGATTTCGATGCGGTGGTGACGATGCTCGCCGAAGGCATCGCGACGAACCGGGGCCGCTCGGCCGCCTACCTTCACCGCGACCAAGTCCACGGGCGGCTGCGGGCGCGTCGCGGGGCGCGGCTGGCGGCGATCACTTCGGGCGGGGCCATTCCCGATCGCGCCAACTACCTCGTCGTCGCCGAACCGGACGGGACATTGGTGGGCGACGTGGACGAGGATTTCGCGGTCGAGAGCCTCGCCGGGGACATTTTTTTGCTGGGCACGACGTCCTGGCGCATCCGGCGTGTCGAGGCGGGCAAAGTGCGCGTGGAAGACGCTCAGGGCGCGCCGCCGTCGATACCCTTCTGGCGCGGCGAGGCGCCCGGCCGCACGCGAGAGCTTTCCGAGGAGGTAGCCTGGCTGCGGGAGGAGCTTGCCCGACGGGATCCGCAGGAGGCCCGGGAGCTACTGGAGCGCCAGTGCGGCCTGGATGCTCGCGCCGCGGTGCAGGCCGTCGCTTACATACGCGCCGGAGCGGCGGTTCTCGGCGCGGTGCCGTCGACCCGCACCGTTGTCGCCGAACGATTTTTCGACGAGTCGGGTGGCATGCAGCTGGTCCTGCACGCTCCCTTCGGCGCCCGGGTGAACCGGGCCTGGGGCCTGGCCCTGCGCAAACGCTTCTGTCGCTCCTTCAATCTCGAGTTACAAGCCGCGGCAACCGACAACGGCATCGTGATCTCTTTGAGCGATCGGCACTCCTTTCCACTGGACTCGATTTTTGGCTTCGTCAAGCCGCAGACGGCCGAGTATGTGCTGACCCAAGCGTTGCTGGCCTCCCCGATGTTCACGGTGCGCTGGCGCTGGAACGCGTCGCGGGCCCTGGCGGTGCTTCGTTTCGCGGGGGGCCGCAAGGTGCCGCCGCCGATTCAACGGATGCGTTCCGACGACCTGCTGGCGGCCGTGTTTCCGGATCAAGCGGCCTGCGCGGAAAATCTCACCGGCGACATTCGCATCCCGGATCATCCTCTGGTCAAGGAAACGATCCAGGACTGCTTGCACGAAGCCATGGATCTGGACGGGTTCCGGGAGGTGTTGGCCGCCATCGAGCGGGGCGAAATCCGCACGCGTGCGGTCGAGACGGCCGAGCCATCGGTGTTTTCGCACGAGATCCTCAATGCGAACCCGTACGCCTTTCTCGACGACGCGCCGCTCGAGGAACGCCGCACGCGCGCGGTGCAGCTCCGCCGCACGCTGCCGGAGGATCTAGCCGCCGCGGAGGGCGCCCTCGATCCGGAGATCATCGCGCAAGTGGCGGCCGACGCCAGCCCGGCAGTGCGCGACGCCGAAGAGCTGCACGACGCGCTGCTAACGCTCGTGGTCCTGCCGCCGCAAGAAGAGTGGGTCCCCTTTTTCGAGGAATTGCGGCGTCAGAGCCGCGCCGCTTGGCTTCACACGGGCCGCGTCACGCTCTGGGTCGCGGCCGAGCGGCTGTCGCTGGCCCAACAGGTGTGGCCCGGCGCGGTCGCCGAGCCCGAGCTCCCCCGCATTCTGTGCCCACTGCCGGAAAGCCGTGAGGAAGGCGCGGCGATCGTGCTGCGGGGCTGGTTCGAATGCTCCGGACCGCTGCGGGCTTCCGAGATCGCTGCGCGCCTGGCCATGCCGGAGGACCTGGTGGCGCAGGCGCTGGCGCGCCTGGAAGGCTCGGGGTTGATCCTGCGCGGCCGTTTTACGGGGCGCGCGGAGGAAGTCGAGTGGTGCGACCGCCGCATCCTGGCGCGCATGCACCGGCTAACCCTCGGGAAACTGCGGCGGGAAATCGAACCGGTCAGCGCAGCCGACTACATGCGCTTCCTGCTGCGGTGGCAGCACGTGGCGCCGGATACGCGACTGCATCGCGCTGCGGGCGTCCTGGAAGTCGTGCGCCAGCTGCAGGGCTTCGAGATCCCGGCGGCTTTTTGGGAAACGCAGGTGCTGCCAGCGCGCGTGGCGCAGTACAACCCCGAATTCTTGGACAAGCTGTGTTTATCGGGGCAGGTGATGTGGGGGCGGCTATCCGGTCATCCCGCGTTCGAGGCCGACCCGACCGCGGGCCGTCGAGTGCGTCCCACGCGCGCCGCTCCGGTTTCGCTGTTTTTGCGAGAGGAGGCGGAGTTTCTGCTCGGGCCGCGTGCCATCCGGCGGGAGGCGTTGTCCCACGCCGCCCGCGACGTGCTGGAGTCGCTCGAGCGCCGCGGCGCCAGCTTCTTCGTGGAGCTGCAACGCGCCACCGGACGGCTGGCCAGCGAGGTCGAAGACGCGCTGTGGGAGTTGGTGGCGGCGGGCCTGGTCACTGGTGACGGGTTCGAGAATCTCCGGGCGCTGCTCGATCCTAAGCGGCGGCGCGGCCAGGGACGGGGGCGCTCGTTGCGGCCGCGGCACGCCGGCGGCAGATGGGCCCTGCTCCACGCCGACAGGGCACAGCCCACCGCGGAGTTTTTCGCTCGACAATTGTTGCGCCGCTGGGGCGTCGTGCTGCGCGAGCTGCTGGCGCGGGAGACGCTGGCGCCGCCCTGGCGCGATCTGCTGGCCGCCTTCCGGCGTCTGGAGGCTCGGGGCGAGATTCGCGGCGGCCGCTTCGTCGAAGGGTTCCTCGGTGAGCAATTTGCGCTGCCGGAGGCCGTCGAGGCCCTGCGCTCGGTCCGGCGGACGGCAAAGAACGGCGAAGTGATCACCGTGTCGGCCGCCGACCCGCTCAACCTGGTCGGCATCGTGCTCCCCGGCCCCCGCCTGCTTCCGTTATCTGGCCAACGGATCCGGCTGCGAGACGGCGTGCCCGTAGCGATGGAAACACCGTCCAGCCTGGCGCTGGCGGCGCACTGAGCGTTCCCGACGTCCAGGCGTCTTTGGGTTGGGGTTCTCTTGCAGACGCCCTTCGGGCATAATCACGAACGGGGGGCCGTCGTGGAACTCACTCCCGAACAGCAGGCGGTGCTGGACGGCGCGCGCGGGCCGTATCTGGCCAAGCTCATGCGCTGGCTGGTGGCCTGGGGCGAAGCGATGGGGGCCCGGCGCCTGGTGCGAGTGGACAACACTCACGCCTTGCTGCCCGTGCCGAACCTCATGGCCCGGGGCGCCTCGCGCGAGACCGTCGAACAGTATGTCGCCGAATTGCGCGAAGCCTGTTCGTATCGCACCGCGCCGGGTTGCTACTGCACCGTGCACACGGCTTTCGTCACGCTGGATCCGCTCGACGTTCCGGAGAACGATCCCGAACAAGTGCGCCTGCAGAAAGAACTGGCCGAATTGGCCGCGCAGGCCGGATTCATTCCCACGTTCACCTGCGCTCCGTATTTGGTGGGCAACGTGCCGCTCAAAGGCGAAATCTGCGCCTGGACGGAGTCGTCGGCGGTGGTTTACGCGAATTCGATTCTCGGGGCGCGCACGGTGCGGCACGGCAACGAGAGCGCCATCGCCGCGTCGCTCCTCGGGTGGGTGCCGGAATTCGGCGTGATGCTGGAGGAGAACCGCAAGGGCACGTTACGGGTGGAGGTGACGGCGCATCTGGACAGCACCACCGACTGGGGCGCGCTGGGCTACTTCGCCGGCAAACGGGCCGGTTTAGGGATTCCCGTGTTTCACGGCGTCCGCCGCCCGACTCAGGATGAGGCCAAGCAGCTGTGCGCGGCGCTGGCCACCTCCGGCGGGGTGAGCATGTGCCACATCGTGGGGGTCACTCCGGAGGCGCCCACGCTCGAGGCGGCGTTCCACGGCGCGGTCCCGAAGGACTTCGTCCTCTTCGACGACCAGGCGCTGCGCGAGACGTATGCCTCCCTGCGCAACCACACCGGAGACGAGATCGACTCGGTGATCCTTGGCTGTCCCCATGCCTCGATCCGAGAGATCGCCGAGATCGCCTCGCTGCTGCGGGGCAAGCGCGTAGCGAAGGGGGTGCGCCTGTGGGTCGATGCGGCGCGAGCCACCAAAGCGAGCGCGGACGCCATGGGCTTTACTGGCGTCATCGAAGACGCCGGCGGGCGCATTCTTTGCGACACGTGTCCGACCAATATGCGCATTCCCGCTCGGCGCATCGTCACCCACGGTTTCAAGCAGGCCCACTACGCTCGGAGCATGACGGGCGCGGAAGTGATCGTGGCGGAAACCGGACCGTGCATCCGAGCGGCGCTGGCCGGTCGATGGCTCGGAGATGACTGAGACCTTCGAAATCCGAGGCAAGGGTCTGGTGGGCGGACGCGCTGCGGGCGAGGCCTTGGTGGCCGACACCACGCTGTCATTTTGGGGTGAGTTCGACGCGGTCACGGGCAGGGTGATCGGGGTGGGGCACCCGTTGGAGGGGCAGTGCCTGGCCGGGCGCGTGCTCATCATCCGGTCCACGAAGGGCTCCTCGGCCACGCCGATGATGCTGCGCTTGGCGGCGCTGGAAGGCAAGGCGCCGGCGGCGCTCGTCAACCTGGAGGTGGACAGTCTGGCGGCGCTCGGCTGCATCGTCAACGGGATTCCTCTGCTCACCGAGCTTGCGGAAAACCCCTTCGAGAAGGTCCGCACCGGCGACTATGTCATCGTCGACGCCGACGAGGGCCTGCTGCGCGTCATTCGCCCCGCCTAGTTTCAGGGCGAACATTTGGCGAAACCGATGTGGTAAAAACGGTGGGAGAAGATGTTGTTTGCGGAAAGCCTGTGGACAGACGGTGTCCTTGCGGATCTATCCCTCTCGACGAGATCGAGTTTTCGATTGCGGCGCGCTGGCCGCCGGCCGGCGGCGTTACTCACCGGCCGGCGCTGCGCAAGTGTCGCTCAAATCGTGCGGTTTTTTCTTGTCGAAAAAAGGAGGCCCGTCCGAGCGCAGGGCGTAATCTGGATCGGCTGACCATGGCATCTCCGGACGTCGCTCTGCCGAAAGGCTTGCCTGCCAATCTTGACGCCGAGCGGTTCGTCCTCGGCTCGATCTTGCTGGACGATTCGGTTTATGTTCAGGTTGCCGCGGCGCTCGAACCCGACGACTTCAGTTTGGAAAAGCACCGGCGCATCTTCCGCCGCATGGGCGAGATCCACGCTCGGGGCGAAAGAATCGACCGCGTAACCGTCGCCAACGAGCTGATGAAGCACAACCAGCTGGAATCGTGCGATGGTTTGAGTTACCTGGTCTCCCTCGACGACGGCTTGCCGCAGCTGTACAACCTCGACAGCTATGTGCGCATCGTCAAGGAAAAGAGCTTGCTGCGGCAGATGATTTTCGCCTCGCAGAAGGTGATCGACCGCTGTTTGCTCGGCGAAGAGGAGCCTGCCGCGATTCTGGCCAGCGCCGAAGAGGCGTTTCTCAAGCTCGGCGAGTCCACGGCTCAGCAAGGGCTGGTCACTCCGGGGCAGATCATCGAGCAGTTTCACGGGGGGCTGAATGCTTTCCTGGACCCGAGCCAGCGCGTGCGCGGGCTGAGCACGGGCTTCGTGCGCTTCGACGAGCTGACCGGCGGCCTGCACCCGGGCGAGCTGATCATCCTTGCGGGTCGGCCGTCGATGGGCAAGACGGCTCTGGCGCTCAATATCGCCCATCACGCCGCGGTGAAATTGGGCAAGACGGTGGCGATCTTTTCGCTGGAGATGTCTCAGGAGTCGCTGCTGACCCGCATGCTGTGCGCCGCGGCACGGGTGGACAGCCACCGGTTTCGGCTGGGATTTCTCGACGCGGCCGAGCGTCGCCGCCTGCAAGCGGCGGCTGCGGAACTGGTGGAAGCGCCGCTGTACATCGACGACGGCTCCGCCACCGGGTTGATCGACATGCATGCCAAGCTGCGGCGGCTGAAGCTCGAACGGGGCTTGGACCTGGTCGTGGTGGATTACCTGCAACTGATGAGTGGCAAGGGGCGCTACGAGAGTCGCGTGCAGGAGGTGAGCGCCCTGTCGCGCGGGCTGAAACTGCTGGCCAAGGAGCTGAACGTCCCGATGGTGGTCCTGTCGCAATTGAGCCGCGGCCCAGAAATGCGCCCGGGGGATCACCGACCGCAGCTCAGTGACCTTCGCGAGTCCGGTTCCATCGAGCAGGACGCTGACGTTGTAGCCTTCATCTACCGCGAAGAGGTGTACAAGCCGGATCGCGAAGACTTGCGCGGCCTGGCGGAGCTGATCCTGGCCAAGCAGCGTAACGGTCCCACGGGCCGCATTCAGCTCGTGTTCCTCCACCATCTGACCAAGTTCGAGAACCGGCTGGCGGACATCGGCGAGGAACCGCCGCAAGATTGAGGACCTTGGCGGCCCGGCTGCATTAGACTGTAACTTTCCCGTGCTGCTCGAGCTGGAGGGCATCCAGAAACGCTTCGGCGGCGTTGTGGCTTTACGTCGCGGCGATCTGCGCGCCGAGGCCGGCGAGGTGCACTTGCTGCTCGGGGAAAACGGCGCCGGTAAGTCCACCCTGATGAAGATCGTGGCGGGGATGGTCCAGCCGGACGGCGGCGTGATCCGCTGGCGGGGCCAGCCGGTGAGCTTTCGCGCTCCCGCGGAGGCGGCGGCCCATGGCATCGCCATGGTGCACCAGGAATCGCTGCTCGCCCCGCACTTGACCGTGGCGGAAAACATCTTCCTCGGCCGGGAGGACCGCCTGCCGTTCGGATGGGTCAACCGCCGACGGATGATGGAGCGGGCGGCGCGCCTCATCGAAGAGCACCACTTTCCGTTGCAAGCGGACTGGCGGGTCGAACGGCTCAGTCCGGCCGGCAAACAGCTCGTGGAGATCTGCCGGGCGATCTACCACGGCTCGAGCCTGCTGATCTTCGACGAGCCCACCTCCTCGTTGTCGGAGGCGGAAACCCAGGAAGTCTTTCGCATCGTGCGCACGCTGCGCGAACGCCACATGGGGGTGATCTACATCACGCACCGGCTGGAGGAGCTGCGTGCGGTCGGCGACCGGGTCACGATTCTGCGGGACGGCGAAACCGTGCACAGCGGCCCGTTGGCCGGGCTCTCCACCGAAGAGATCATCCGCCACATGGTGGGGCGTGAGCTGGAGGCCATCTACCATCGCGAGTGTTTGCCTCCCGGCGAGGAGCTCCTGCGCGTGGAAGGGCTCAGCCGCCGCGGCGTGCTCCACGACATTCGCTTCACCCTGCGTGCTCGGGAAATTGTCGGGCTGGCCGGTTTGGTCGGCGCCGGCCGCACGGAGCTTTGCCGGGCGTTGTTCGGCCTCGACCCGGTGGACGGCGGCCGGGTGTTCGTGGCGGGCAAAGAAGTGCACATCCGGAATCCCCGCCAGGCGGTGGCGGCGGGCTTGGCACTCATCCCCGAGGACCGCCAGCGGAATGGCCTGGCCGTGTTGCTGCCGATCGGTCACAACTTGACCCACGCACGGCTGAAGGCCGTGAGCCCTCACGGCATCATCGACCACGCCGCCGAGCGGCGCACGGCGACGGAGTTCATCGAGCGGCTGCGCATCCGGGCGGAATCCTGGCGCCAGCTTGCCGGCAAACTCAGCGGCGGCAACCAGCAGAAGGTCGTCGTGGGCAAGTGGCTGTTCTCGCAAGCCCGCGTGTTTCTGTTCGACGAGCCGACCCGAGGCATCGACGTGGCGGCCAAAGCGGAAGTGTTTCACATCATGGACGAACTGGCCCGCTCCGGCGCTGCCATCCTCATGGTCAGCTCCGAGTTGCCGGAGCTACTCCAGGTCGCCGACCGGATCCTGGTCATGCGTCAGGGCCGTCTCGTGGTGGAGCTCCCCCGTGGCGCCACGCAGGAAGAGGTGATGCGCCACGCCATGCTCGAACGGGAGGCGGGCGTGAGGGAGCTGGGCTCATGATCCAGCGCCTGCTGCCCTCCCTGAGCCTGGTGATTCTTTTCGTCGCCCTCTCTCTTGCCTCCCCTTACTTCCTCACCCAGACCAACCTGTCCAGCGTCGTGCGCCAGACCGCGGTGATCAACATCATGGCGCTCGGCATGACGATGGTGATCATCGCGGGGGGTATCGATCTGTCGGTCGGCGCTATTCTGGCCATGGCCGGCCTGCTCGGCACCATGGCCATGGAACAGGGCTATCCGATTCCCGTCGGAGTGCTGATCGGCGTGCTGACGGGTCTGTTTTGGGGCTTCGTGAACGGGCTGCTGATCACGCGCCTGAAAATCGCGCCGTTTATCGTCACGCTCGGCACGCTCGGCATCGTCCGCGGCTTGACCCTCATCATCTCCGATGGCTTGCCGGTGCACCGGATCCCCCAAAAGTTTTCCTACCTGGGCGAAGGCAATCTGCTCGGCGTTCCCTTCGTGCTGTGGATTCTGGTGTTTTGCGCCGCCGCCGTTCACTTCTTGCTGGAGCACACGCGCCTGGGGCGCTACGCCTTCGCCATAGGAAGCAATCCGGAGGCGGCGCTGTATGCGGGCGTTCCGGTGGCCTTCCACACGACCGCCGTCTACGCCCTGTGCGGACTGCTCACGGGTCTGGCGGGAATGATCGAAGCCTCCCGGCTGATGACGGGCCAGCCCACCGCCGGGCAGGGCTACGAACTTCAGGTCATCGCCGCGGTGGTCATCGGCGGCGGGAGCCTGCGCGGCGGCGAAGGCAGCGTTATCGGGACGCTGATCGGCGCCTTCATCATGGGCCTGCTGTCCAACGGCAGCGACCTGCTGGGGATTTCGCCCTACTTGCAGCAGGCCATCATCGGCGCCGTGATCATCCTGGCCGTGACGGTGGATGAACTCCGCAAGCGGAAGCTGGCGCGCTGAAGGCTTCAGTCGATCAGTCCGTGGCGCAGCGCGAAGCGCACGATCTCGCCGATGCTGTGCAGATTGAGCTTTTCCATGAGGCGGCCCCGGTGTGCGTCCACGGTATACACACTCAGGTTGAGCAGCGTCGCGATCTCTTTGTTCGTCTTGCCCTCCGCCAGGAGCTGCAAGACCTCGCGCTCGCGGCTGGTGAGCAGGTCCAGGGGATCGGAGACGCTCCGGCGATAGTCGCTGAGGACGGCCTCGGAGACGGCGGGGCTCAAGTATCCCTCTCCCCGGGCCACGGCGCGTACGGCCGTGAGCAGGTCGCGGTCGAAGGCATCCTTGAGCAGATAGCCGCGGGCGCCCACTCGCAGAATCTCGCGCACATAGACCGAATCCTTGTGCATACTCAAGGCCAGCACGGCTGTCCGCGGCAACGCGGCCGCCAGGCGGCGGGTGGCTTCGATGCCGCCCATTTCCGGCATGCCCACGTCCATGATCACTACGTCCGGATGCAAGTTCTGCGCCAGCTCGAGCGCCTCGCGGCCGTTGGAGGCCTCGCCTACCACCTCCATATCCGGCTGCGTCTCCAGCATCAGCCGGAAACCTTGCCGCACCAAGGCGTGGTCATCGGCGAGCAAGATGCGAATCTTCCGGTTGCTCATGACGAACAGCCTTCAGCGGCACGCGAGCCTCGATCTGCACCCCCGCTCCTGGGGCGGAAAGGACGCGCAGTTCCCCGCCGGCGCTGCGCGCCCGCGCCCGCATGCCGGTCATGCCCATGCCGGCCTCCGCCGCCGTCGTCTCGGGCAGGCCGCGGCCGTTGTCGCGGATCGTTAGGCGCAGCTCGCCCCCCTGGGCCGCAAGTTCCATTTTGACCTTCGTGGCTCCGGCGTGGCGCGCCACGTTGGTCAAAGCCTCCTGGGCAATGCGGAATAGGTGCGTCTCGGTCTCGTCGGCGAGCCTCTCGGCAAACGTCGAAGAATATTCGACCTCGATGCCCGTGCGCTGGGCGAAGCGCTCGGCAAGCCACCGCAGACCGGCATCCAGACCGAAATCGTCCAGAATGATGGGACGCAGAAGATGGGACAGCTCCCGCACGTTGCGGAGCGCTTCGTCCACCAGACGGATACAATCCTCCACCGCCGGCGAACCGGCGCCCTGTGCCGCCAGGGGAACCAAGTTCGCCTTGACCGCGGTCAGCGCCTGGCCGAGCTCATCGTGCAACTCATGCGAGAAGCGCCGCGCCGTGGTCTCCTGATGCTGCATCAGATGCCAGGACACGCGACTCAGTTCGCTGGCCTGCCACTCCATCTTGCGCAACAGGTCCGAGGCCAGGCGGACCGTCGCCAGGGCAAAAATCGCCGCCAGGGCCAGGCAGGCGCCTAGCAGCGTAAAGGAACGGGCAAAAAGTTGCCGGGACTGCTGATCGATCATCTGCTGAGCCGTTTGCGCTTTGTCGTGACTCGACGCCATCAGGCGGGTTACGATTTGAAGCACCTGCTGGTGCCTTCGGATCAAGTCCCGCGAGAGCAGGGTGGTAGGAGCCTCCTGGGCCAGCAAGCGCGTCGCTTCGGCGGTGAAGGCTTCGGTGGCCTGACGCAGCTCCTGGCCGAGCTTCTCTTCCAGCGTGCCCTTCGTTTCTTCGAGAATCTGCTGTACATTGTTCGAGGTCGCTTTGAGCTGCGAGAGGATCTCGTCCCGGTCCACCGATTCCGGGCCGCGCGCTAAGTTGTACAGCACGGCGTTCAAGGCGAGTTGCCCGCGGCGCACCTCCTCGATCAGCCGGCTGGTCTCCGCCTGCTCGTTCACCACCGTGGCGGCGTTTTCGCGGATAGAACGGATGCTCCGCACGGAGAAGTAGCCCGCGACGAGCAGCAACAGGATCACCAGCGTGAACCCCGCCAGCAGCACGCGCAGGATGGTGCGCGGGGTAACCTCGCGTAACTGGGAGGCCGGCCGGAAGGCGCTCCTCCGCAGGCCGGCGGCTAGCCGCGCCAAGGCATCTAACATGAGGACCCTAGTTCTTAGTTTCCCCCGGGAAGCTGCTGCGAATCTATAGCCTGACTATGCTAGTGAGGCCCCCAGCGCCGGGTTCTGGAGGACCTCCGAAGCTATACCCTCATTTCGGCGCGACTTCTAGCCTCGGCGGGCTATTCGCTTTTCGTCCCCGATCGCCGCAAGATTGTAAGTGGCGGAGCCAAACATAGGCGTCCGCCGCAAGGAGGTGTGATTCATGAAGAAGTTGCTGATGTTGCTGGCCTTGGCTGGGCTGATGGTTCCGGCGACGTTTGCCACTTCGCAGACGCAAACGACCGCCCAGGAGCAACAGCAGACCGGCAAGCCGGCCAAGGAGGCAAAGAAGGCCGAGAAGAAAGAAACAAAGGAGAAGAAAGAAACGAAAGAGGAAAAGAAGACTCCTTAATTCGGTTTGTTTTTCTCCTGGTTTTTGGCGCGGGTCCGGGAGCGGCAGGGTTCCGACTGCCGGGCCCGCTTTGTTTTTCGACACTCGCACGTGTTCTGCTCGTCTGGGGCACCCGAGCGTGGGCCGCCGCGAGGCCTGCCTGCGGGAGTCGGCGGGATGCGTGACAGCAGGTGCAGCCCAGACTGGAGCCCTAGCGGCACGGCCGCGAGCGAAGCGAGCGTGAGACCCGTACGCAGGCAGGCGTGGCTCAACTGCACGGCAAGACCCGCGGCGCAGTTGAGGGCAAGGATGGCCAAGGAATTGGCAGCGCCTCCAAGGTCGAGAGGGTCAGGAGCAGCGGATCGGCTAGAATGGTGCTTCCATGCCGCCCGTGGTGACCAGCCGCGACGTGCCGCCGTCCGGTGAGCTACGCATCGCCACGGGGACGATCGTCACTCCGGCGGCGCGCGAGTTAGCGCAACAGCGCGGGGTAGCGATCGTCGAGGTCGACCCGCACGAACTCTCCGGCCTCGCTCCCCCGGAACGAACGGTCATCCTGGGCGCCGATCACGCCGGTTTCCGCCTCAAAGAAGCGTTGAAACCGGTGGTTGAAGACTGCGGCTACGTGGTTCGGGATGTGGGGGTCTATGACGAGTCGCCGGCGGATTATCCGGAGATTGCCGCGCGGGTGGCGGAGCTCGTGGCGGCCGGCCGCGCGGCCCGAGGCATTATCGTAGACGGAGCGGGCACCGGTTCCGCCATCGCGGCGAACAAGGTTCCGGGCATCCGCGCGGCGCCGTGCTATGATAAGGCTTCAGCCCGCAGCAGCCGGGAGCACAACGACGCCAATGTGCTGACGCTGGGAGGCTGCTGCCTCACCGTGAGTCAGGCGGAAGAAGTGCTCCGGACTTGGCTGGCCACACCGTTCGCCGGCGGCCGTCACACCGCCCGGGTTCAGAAAATTGCCGAACTCGACGAGCGGTATCGAACTTGGAAGAGCCCGAACTCCAGCGACTCGTAGCCGCCATCGGCGAGGAGATTCTTGCCCGGCTGGGCAAGGCGCCCGCCGTGGCCGCAGCCGACTCGGGCGCCTGCTGCCAGCAGTGCGGTGAAGGAGACGCCGCCGTCTGCGCCGACAAGGTCTGTCGCGTGGTGGCCGCGGGCGCCGGGCGCGTTTCCTGTTGCCCGGCAGTGGCCCGCGCCCAGCCCTCCATCGCCGCCTTGATCGACCACACGCTGCTGCGTCCGGAGGCCACGCGGAGCGACATCCTGCGCCTGTGCGCCGAAGCCCGCCAGTACGGCTTCGCCAGCGTGTGCGTGAACCCCTATTGGGTGCCACTGGCGGCGGAGGCGCTCCGAGGCACGTCGGTCAAGGTCTGCACCGTGGCGGGCTTTCCCCTGGGGGCGGCCATGACCGAGATCAAGCGCGCCGAGGCGGAAGCGGCGGTTCGCACCGGCGCGACGGAAGTGGACATGGTGATCAACATCGGCGCACTCCGCTCGGGAGACTACGACGCGGTCAAAACCGACATTCAGTCGGTGGTCGAGATCTGCCACCGCGCTGGAGCACTCGTGAAAGTGATTCTGGAGACTGCTTTACTCGATGACCGCCAGAAGGTGATCGCCTGCGTGCTCGCGCGCCTAGCGGGCGCCGATTTCGTCAAGACCTCCACCGGTTTCGGCCCTGGAGGGGCCACGGTCCAGGACGTGGCGCTGATGCGCCAAGTCGTGGGGCCGGAGGTCGGCGTCAAAGCCGCCGGCGGCATCCGGACTTTGGAGGACTTGCGCCGCATGGTGGCAGCAGGCGCCACGCGGATCGGCGCCAGCGCCAGCGTACGGATCGTCGAGGCCGCCGCTTGATCGGTCGCGCATGACGGACTCCGTCCAGGCCGTGGTTCGCTTCCGGCAACGCTCCGAACTGCTGGACTTTCTGCTCGAGGTGGCCGACGTCACCTCCGAGACGCTGGATCTGGATCGGCTGCTGGCCAACGTGGCCAGCATCGTGCGCAAAGTGATCCCCTACGAACTGTTCGCGATCTTGCTCTACAGCGAAAAGAGCAACGACTTGCGGATCCGCTACGCCATCGGTCACCGAGACGAGGTCGTGCGGAATTTGCGAATCCCCCTCGGGGAAGGCCTCACCGGCGCGGCGGCCGCCCTGCGCCAGCCGGTGTTGGTGGGGGACGTGCGCAAGGATCCTCGCTACCTGAATGCGGTGGACGCCGTGCGGTCGGAGCTGGCCGTGCCCATGGTGACTCGCAACAAGCTGGTGGGCGTCATCGACATCCAGTCGACCCGTCTGAACGCTTACGGCGAGTACGAGCGCTCCATGCTGCGCCTGATCGCCTCGCGCGTGGCCGCGGCTATCGACAACGCCCGGCTGTACCGGCGCGTGGAGCGGCAGAACCGCACTCTGCGCACGCTGGCGCGATTGTCGCAGGAGTTCTCCTCCACCCTGAGCTTGGACGAGTTGCTGGGCCGCATCGCCGACGCGGTGCGCTTGCTGATTCCATATGATTCCTTCAGCGTGCTGCTCGTGGACGAGCAGCAGGGGCTGCTGCGGCACCGCTTCAGCTACCGCTACGACGAGCGGGCGCGCCTGGACAACATCCCCCTGGGCAAAGGAATCACGGGAGCGGCCGTGGCGACGCGGCAGGTCATCAAGGTGGACGACACGCTCGCCGACCCGCGCTACATCCCTTCGCACCCGGACATCCGCTCGGAGGTCGCCGTGCCGTTGATCGCCCGGGACCGGGTGATCGGCGTGATGGACCTGGAAAGCGAGCGCATCGGCTTTTTCACCGAGGATCACGTCCGCACCCTGTCGCTCCTGGCGCCGCAGGTGGCCAATTCGGTGGAAAACGCGCGCCTGTACGAAGAGCTGGCCGAGCGCGAACGCCGTATGGAGCAGGACCTGGCCGCTGCGCGCGAGCTCCAGCTCGTGCTGCTGCCCAAGGAGGCGCCGCACATCCCGGGTCTGGAAACGGCCGTCGGCTTGCGACCGGCGCGTCAGATCAGCGGGGATCTGTACGACTTCTTCGTCCACGACCACGAACACGTGCTGGTGGCCGCTGGCGACGTCAGCGGCAAGGGCGCGCCAGCGGCGCTCTACGGCGCCCTGGTCAGCGGGCTGCTGCGAACCCTAGCGCAACAGACTTGCCGGCCGGCCCGCCTGATGCAAGCCCTCAATCAGGCGCTGATCGAACGGCGCGTGGACGCCCGTTACGTCACCCTGCTGGTGCTGCTGTGGGAGCCTTCGCGCCGCGAGCTGACGATGGCCAACGCCGGCAGCTTCCCCCCGCTGATTTGCCGCGAGGGCGAGATTCTGAAGCCTCGGGCCGAGGGCATCCCGCTGGGGCTTCTGGAAGGCCAGGAGTACGAAGAAATCGCGATTTGCAGCCAGCCTGGCGATCTGGTGGTGATTTACTCGGACGGCGTTCTGGACCAGCAGAACCCCGCCGGGGAGGAATACGGCAAGCGGCGTTTCCTCGAAGTGCTGCAGCAGAACTGGCACGAGCCGCCGGCCCGGGTGGTGGAAGCGGTTTTTGCCAGCTTGGACGCGTTCGCCGGGGGAAACCAAATCTCCGACGATCAGACGCTGCTGGTCCTCAAGGTGGCTTGATGCTGGAACCCTCCGGAGTCTTCCACTATCGTGACGGCGCTCTGTTCTGCGAAGAGACGGCCGTGGCCGACATCGCCGCCCGTGCGGGCACGCCCTGTTATGTCTACTCCCGACGGGCGATCCTCGAGCGCTTTCGGGACTATGACGAGGGGCTGGGAGACCTGCCTCACCGGATCTGTTACTCGGTCAAGGCCAATTCGAACGTCCATGTTCTGTCGCTGCTGGCGCGCGCCGGCGCGGGTTTCGACATCGTCTCGGGTGGGGAACTGTTCCGGGTGCTCAAGGCGGGGGGCGATCCCTCCGGGGTGGTTTTCTCGGGGGTGGGTAAGACGGCCGAGGAGGTCGAGTACGCGCTCGACGCCGGGATCTTTGCCTTCAACTGCGAGTCGGAGGCGGAGCTGGCCCTCGTCGACGACTTGGCCGCCCGCCGGGGCGTGAAGGCCTGCGTTTCGCTCCGTGTCAATCCAAACGTTGACGCGGGAGCGCACCCCTATATCTCGACCGGCTTGCGCGAGCACAAGTTCGGCATCGATATCACGGAAGTCGAAGGCGTCTACGAGCGTGCTCAAGCGTTCCGTCACCTGGCGACCGAAGGGGTGGGCTGTCACATCGGCTCGCAGATTCTCGAGCCCACTCCCTTGCTCGAGGCCGCGGACCGGATGCTGGAACTGGCCCACCGCCTCCGAAAGAAAGGCATTCCCATCCGGCACCTGGACCTGGGCGGCGGGCTGGGCGTCCGCTACCGCCCCGAAGACCGAGCGCCCGACATCCGCCAATTCGCCGCCGAAATCCGCCGCCGCATGGAAGGGCAGGGTCTGCTGGTTCTGCTGGAGCCCGGCCGCTCCATCGTGGGGGAAGCGGGAGTATTGTTGACGCGGGTTCTGTACCGGAAGCGCACCCAGTCGCGGGAGTTCGTGGTGGTAGACGCGGCTATGAACGACCTGCTGCGGCCCTCGTTGTATCGGTCGCATCACGAGATTCTGCCGGTGCGCCGCGCCGCTCGGGGACGCATCCGCGCCGACGTGGTCGGGCCGGTCTGCGAGTCGGGCGACTTTCTGGCACTGGACCGGGAATTGGACGATGTGCTTCCGGGGGATCTGCTGGCCGTGTGGACCGCGGGCGCCTACGGCTTCGTGCTGGCCTCGAACTACAACTCGCGGCCGCGGCCGCCGGAGATCCTGGTCGACGGGAGCCAGTGGCGCATCATCCGTGCCCGGGAGACGTACCCGGATCTGGTCCGCGGGGAGTGCCCCTAAGGAAGACCGAGATGGGCGGGCGGTGCCGTGGCGAGCTAGAAATGTTCCCGCAATTGCGCGAAGCGAGCCAGTTGCAGCACGCGCCCGTCGCCATCGCGAATCTCCTCGTGCTCCAGATGCCAGGTGTGCGGGTGGGGAATGTAGACCGCGCGCAAACCGGCTTGTAGCGCGGGGTTGATGTCCGAGCGAGGCGAGTTGCCCACCATCCACGTCCGCTCCGGGACGAGCCGCAGTTCTCCGATCAGCTCCCGGTAGGTCTGCACGTCTTTTTCGCGCGCCACGATGGTGCGCGAGAAGTACGGCGCCAGGCCCGAGCGCTTGAGTTTGCCGTGCTGCTCTTCGGGATCCCCCTTAGTGAGGAGCACGAGCCAGTGCCGCTCGGCCAAGTACGCCAGCGTCTCGGGCACGCCTTCGAGGACGTCGATCGGGTGGTGGGTCAGGCGCTCACCGATGGCCTCGATCGCTTCCAGATCCTCCGGCCGCACGCCGCGAGGCGTCAGGCGCAGATAGCACTCCCGCAAATTGCGGACGAACCCCCGCGAGCCGTAGCCATGGGTTTTGCGGTTGGCGTGCTCGATCTGGTCCAGCACCGCGCGGATCTCGGCCGGCTGCAGCTGCGGGTGGTCCAGCAATCGAACGAATTCCTGGATGGCCCGCTCGAAGTAAATGTTGTTCTCCCACAGCGTGTCGTCGGCGTCGATCAGAAGGTGTTGCCCCATGCCGGTGCGGACGCAGCTGCGGGTGAAACCGAACCCGCGTGTTACTATTATCTCTGCCGCGCGGCGAGCCCGGCAATGCGCCGGTCGGGTGGGCGCGGCGGCCGCAGCATGGAAATCGCCGGGAAAGTCGTTCTCATCACGGGAGCTTCTCAAGGGATCGGCGCAGCCTGCGCGGCGGCCTTCCGGCAGCGCGGCGCACGACTGTCGCTGACAGCGCGCTCGGAGGAAAAGCTGCGCCAAGTGGGCGGCGCGGACGCGCTGATCACCGCCGGCGACTTGACGCTCGCGGAGACGCGCCAGCGAGTGGTCGAGCGAACTCTCGAGCGCTACGGCACGGTGGACATCTTGGTGAACAACGCCGGCGTCGGCCTATACGGCCCGGCCTGGCGCACGCCGCCCGAGCTGGCCCGCGCGCTATTCGAGCTGAATTTTTTCGCCGCCCTCTCGATGATCCAACTGGTGGCGCCCCATATGCGCGAGCGCCGCAGCGGCGTGATCGTCAATGTCAGCTCGGTGGCCGGCAAGGTCAGCGTGCCCTGGTTGACGTTGTATTCGGCTTCGAAAGCCGCGCTCGTGTTGTTGAGCGACGGCCTGCGGCGCGAGCTGCTCGGCGACGGAATCCGGGTCTTGACGGTGTGTCCCGGCTATGTGGCGACGGACTTTGCGGATCACGCGCTCGGGGGCGATCCTCCACGGCGCATCCCGGGCCGGGATCGTTTCGCCATCACGGCCGAGCAGTGCGCCGAGGCCATCGTGCGCGGCGTGGAGCGCGAGAAACGCACCATCGTGCCCCCGGCCGTGGCCCGATTGTTCGTGGCCGCGGACCGCCTGTTCCCTGGCTTTCTTGACCGCCGGCTTGCCGCCTTCCATCAAGCCTTGGAACGTGAGGAATGATCCTCAAACTGAAACGGACGCCGGGCATCTACCTGGTGGGATTCATGGCCTGCGGCAAGACCGTCATCGGGCGCCGCTTGGCCGACCGGCTGGGCTGGCGCTTTGCCGATACGGACGCTGACGTGGAGGCGGCGACGGGCCTCACCATCGCGCAAATTTTCGACACGCGGGGCGAGGAGGAATTTCGCAAGCTGGAAGCCGAGGCCATCCGGCAGCGTGTGCACATGATTCAGAAAGGCAAGCCGATGGTGGTGGCCCTCGGCGGGGGCGCTTTCGGCCAGCCAGCAAATTACGAGCTGCTCGAAAACAACGGCGTCACCATCTGGCTGGACTGCCCGCTGGCCGTCATCCGGCGCCGGCTTCAGGATCCCTCCGGTCGGCCGCTGGCGCGGGACCCGGACAAACTCGAAGTGCTCTACTACGCCCGGCGAGAAAGCTACGCGCGGGCCGACTACCGCATCCCGATCGTCAGCGACGATCCCGAGGTGGCGGTAGACGCCATTCTGCAGCTGCCCATATTTTAAAGAATTGCCCATGCAGCGCACCCTACGTCGGCATGCTCTCGAGATCTTTCGGGCTGCGCTTCGGGCGGCCGACCCCGCTGAAGCCGTCCAACGCCACGTTCGGCTCCACGGAAACGTGCTCCAGGCCGGCCGCCGCCGGTACCGACTGGATCGTTTCGACCGCATCTTTGTGGTCGGCGCGGGGAAAGCGAGCGCCACGATGGCGCGCGCCGTGGAAGGTTTGCTGCATCGCCGGATCACGGGCGGGCTGGTCAGCGTCAAGTACGGCCACACCGACCGGCTGCGGCGCATCGAGCTCCACGAATGTGGCCACCCGATCCCGGACGCGGCAGGCGTTCAGGGCGCCCGGCGGATCGCCGAACTGGTCCGCCAGGCCGGGCGGCGGGATTTGGTGATCTGTTTGATTTCTGGTGGCGCGTCCGCGCTGCTGCCCGCGCCCGCCCCGCCGGTGACGCTGGCCGAAAAACAGGAGACGACTCGGCTGCTGTTGGGATGCGGCGCGACGATCCACGAAATCAATGCCGTGCGCAAGCACCTGTCCGAGCTGAAAGGAGGGCAACTGGCGCGGCTGGCGGCCCCGGCCACCGTGCTGACGCTGCTGCTTTCCGACGTGATCGGCGACAATTTGGACGTGATCGGGTCGGGACCGACGGCGCCCGATTCGTCGACCTTCGCGACGGCTCGCGGGGTGCTCGAAAAGTACGGCTTGCTCGAACGCGTTCCCCGCTCGGTGGCCGACCGCATCGAGCGCGGCGTGCGCGGAGAGATCGAAGAGACCCCCAAGCCCGGCGACCCGCTTTTCCGGCGCGTCCAGAACCTGATCGTGGGCAGCAATCGTCTGGCGGTAGACGAAGCCGCGCGGAAGGCGAAGACCCTCGGCTATCGCACCCTGGTGCTGTCCACCTTCGTCGAGGGCGAGACGCGGGACGTAGCGCTCGTGCATGCCGCCGTGGTCAAGGAAATCCGGGCGTCCGGGCGTCCGCTGCGGCCTCCGGCGTGCGTGATTTCGGGCGGAGAGACCACCGTCACGCTCCGCGGCGATGGCCTTGGCGGCCGCAACCAAGAGTTCGTGCTGGCGGCAGCCATGGCGCTGAGCGGTCATGACCGTGTCGTCGTGCTGAGCGCGGGCACCGATGGAACGGATGGGCCCACCGATGCCGCCGGCGCCATCGCGGACGGACACACGCTGGCGCGCGCGCAGCAGCTCGGTTTGGAGGCCGGACGCATGCTGGCCAACAATGACTCCTACCACTTTTTCGAACCTCTGGGAGACCTGCTCAAGACCGGGCCGACCCACACCAACGTGATGGACATCCGCGTGCTGTTGGTCGGAGGATGAGGGATGGGCTTCTGGCGCAAAGAGGTGATCGAGTTCGCGCTGGACTACGAGACGCGCCGCCAGATCGACGAGCTGCTGGAGTGGATCGCGCGGGAGCCGCACAATGCGCAGCCATACTACCAGCTGGCCCAGTGGCGGCGCACCCAGGGCCGACAGGAAGAGGCGCTCGGGCTGCTGCTTCATGCGGTGCGGCTCGAGCCGGGCTTCGCCCGCGCCCACACGGCCCTCACGGAAATCTACGCCGTGGCCGGCGACTCCGCGGCCGCTTGGCGCCATGCCCGCCAGGCCGAACGCGCCGGCGACCGGCGAGGCGTGGAGTTGTTGATGCGGCACAACGTGCCGGAAACCTAGTCCGATCACGGAGGATGTACCATGACCCGGAGAAGTTGGCTGGGAGCCGCGTGCGGCGCCTTTCTGCTGCCTCCGCTGCGAGGCGCGCAGGCGCCGCGTAAGGGGCGACCCTTGGACTTGAGCGAGTACCAGCCGCGCAGCATGCTGCGGGTGCCCGAGCACATCATCGAAAAGCCGCGCTTCCCCGTCATCGATATCCATACGCACCTGTCCTGGGCTGCCAAGTCCGACAAAGGCGTGCCGCTAACCGAAGAGCGCCGGTATCCGGCCGAACCGGAGGAATTGCTCCCCATCATGGACCGCCGCAACATCCGGGCGATGGTGAACCTCACCGGAGGTTACGGCAGGGGCTTGCGCGAAGCCGTGGCGAAATTCGACCGCAAGTATCCGGGCCGTTTCTACACCTTCACGGAGCCGTGCTGGAGCCGCGCCAACGAGCCGGGCTATCCCAGGCTGCAAGCGGATTTGATCGAGCAGGCGGTGCGCGACGGCGCCCGCGGCCTCAAGGTGCTCAAAACGCTCGGCCTGTACCTGCGGGAGAACATCACCAGCGGCCCCCTGGTCAAGGTCGATGACACGCGCTTCGATCCGATGTGGGAGGTTTGCGGCGCTCTCCAGATCCCGGTGGCGATCCACGTTTCGGATCCGGTGGCATTCTTCCTGCCCATCGACCGCTTCAACGAACGCTTCGAGGAGCTCAACAACCATCCGGAGTGGTCGTTCTACGGCGGGGATTTTCCGAGCAACGAGGAACTGCTCGAGGCGCGCAATCGCGTGCTGGCCCGTCACCCGCGAACGCAGTTTATTGTGCTCCACGTCGGCAACTACGCCGAGAACCTGGCGCACGTATCCGAGTCCATGGACCGCTTTCCCAACATGCACGTGGAAATCGGGGCGCGGATCGGCGAGCTGGGACGCCAGCCCCGGACCGCACGGAGGTTTTTCGACAAGTACCAGGACCGGATCCTCTTCGGCACGGACGCCGTGCCGCGCGGCTACGAGTATCCACAGCAGGTCTTCGGGGACGAGCTCTACAAGATCTATTTCCGCTTCCTGGAAACCGAGGACGAATACTTCGATTACGCGCCGGCGCCGATTCCGCCCCAAGGCCGTTGGAAGATCTACGGCCTCGGCTTGCCCGACGCGATCTTGCGCAAGGTTTATTACGAGAACGCCGCGCGACTGCTGCGGCTCGCGTAAACCTTCCAGGGACGGCTGGGGCTTGCGGCGCGAGAAGGCGCCGGTGTCCGGAAGATCCGCGCTTGACGCCCGCACCCGCAGCTCCGTATCCTGTGCGTTAGTTCCAACTGGCCGGGATGATGAGTCGAAAAAAGCCGGTACTCCCACTGATTGTGCTCACACTCGGCGCCTGCCTGGCTAAGCTGATACTGCCCGAGCCCTATGGCCCCAGTCCGCTGATCGCCGGGCAGCTCGCCGCGCTGAAACTGAGCGGAACAGTACCGGAGATCACTTGGGTTGAGATTCTGCGCAACCTTGCCGGATGGCCTCAGTGGCCGTACTTCGGGCGCGAGTTCGTCACTGGGGAAGTCCGCCTCAAAGGACGCAGCGGAGTTCCGGAGTGCCCCTACCGCCTGGACACTCCCGTGGGCGAGCTGCATGCCCGCTTTCCGGACGTGCAGCTCCTGGAGGGGATTTTGACCGAGATCCTCGAGCAGAAGGTTTACGAGCACCCCCGGGCACGCGTTCAGCCGGGCGACGTGGTCCTCGATGTGGGGGCCCATTTGGGCGCCTTCGCCCGTTACGCCTTTCACCAAGGCGCGAGCTTAGTAGTTGGTGTGGAACCCGATCCTCGAAACATCGCCTGTTTGAAGCTTACGCTCGGCGAAGAAATCCGCCAGGGTAAGTTCCGGCTCATCGAGGCTGCGGCCTCGGATTCCGACGGCACGATCACGTTATTTCAACACCCGGATTCCTCCATGAGCCGCGTGGTGGAGCGGAAGCTCCGCGATTGGGAGACCTGGGTCTTCGGCCCGTGGAAGAAACTGAGCGGCGAACCGCGCTCCGTGCAGGTTCCGGCCCAGACGCTGGACCGGGTGGTGGAAGAATGGGGGCTCGAGCGCGTGGATTTCATCAAGATGGACATCGAAGGGGCCGAGCGGCTCGCCCTGGCTGGGGCCCGCAGGATTCTGGAACGCTTTGCCCCGCGCATGGTGTTGTGCACCTACCACCGGCAAGACGATCCGGTAGTTCTTCCCAAGCTCGCGCTCCAATTCCAGCCGCGCTACCAGACTGCGGCGACCCGCACGCAGGTGTTCTTCTACTGACCGAGTTCGGCCGGGGGGAGCGCTAGCGTCTGTCCGGCCGACCCCAGGGCAGGCCGCCCGGATCGATGCTGACTTACGGATCGGCCACAGCGCCCAGCAGACGCGCCGCCTCCCGCCAGAATTTGTCGAAAGAGTCGCAGCGGCGGGCCGCGTCCACATCGAACTCCCGAGCCAGGCGGAGTTGGTCCACCGCCTCCGAATAGCATTCGCCAATTAAATGGCGTCCCAGCCACTCCTTGGCGCCCCGGACCGACTCCGGGTCGGTCGGTTGCGGGGCATCGCTTTTGAGAAGGCCCCGCTCCCGCAGTGAGTCCGCAGCGGCCAGAAACCACGCCTCAAACTCCCGCTTGGCTACCACGACCGCGATCGGAGTGTCGCCCCGAACGCGTTGGGCTCGTTCCAGCAGAGCGGGTCCCAATTGCGCCGGGCAGTCGTCGTCGGCATCGAGAAGAACCAGGATTCCACCACGGCCCCCGACGATCCGTCCGGCGAGTTCGACGGCTCGCTCGAGTTCGTTCTCACGCCGGATGAGTTTCTGCCGCGGTATGCGTATGGGAGGCGGGACATCCAGGCGGACTCGAGGAGCGACGACGCGGGCCACGCGGTGCAACAGCGCGGGCAAGGCCGTAACCTCGCCGTGGCCCTCGACAATGGCAGCAATGGTGACGGGCATTACTCCCGAATCCCGTCGAACAATCGAAGCTGCTTTTCGCTCTTGCTCGAGTGCCGGGTGGTGTCGGGCCGCAGTTGGTTCATGCGCAGGAGTTCCCCAGCGGTGTAAAGCCGATCCTTCAGCGCAGTTCGAGCCGCCTCGTAAACCGGGCAAATCAGGGTCTTGCCTTGGTCCGCCTCGACGGCGAGAAGGGATTCCGTCTCCACGGCTTCATGATCGAGCAGGTCGGGGCTGTGACTGGTGATAATGACCTGAGTTTCCCGGCTGGCCTCGATGAGACTATCGACCAGGTAGCGAGCGGCGGCAGGGTGCAGCGCGGCCTCCGGTTCCTCGATCCCGACAAGAGGTACGCGCGCCTTTTCCCCATTCGATTGAAAAACGCTCACCAACACGCCGAGGGCGCGCAACGTTCCGTCGGACATGCTGGCTGCCGGGAAGCGCCAAGGCGCCAAGGCACCTTGCACTTGCTGCCGAAACTCCAGAGTCTCTCTCGGTCCAATGGTCCGCACGTCCACTCCGCAAACACCCGGCACCACGCTGGCCAGGTACTTCTCAATCCGTTCTTTGCGCTGTGGCGCTCGCTTTTTCATTTGGGCCAGAACGCTCGTAATGTTACTCCCGTCCCGGGCCAACAACTCGCCGGGATCCGGCGCCTGGAGCTCCCGAATGCGATCCGGGTTCAGATTGTAAAATCCCATGCGCGACAAGGCCTCGTAGGCGGAACGAAACTCCGGCAGGCCGGCGGCATTAACCAAGTACAGGCGATCGGTGGTCGCCGGCGGGAAAATGTCGGCCGTCCCGGCCACCTTCCCGCTCCTGACGCTGAAGCTTGCCTCTGGCCCCAGGGCTTCGGGCTTGCGGATCGCGCACTCCTCGCCCTGGACCTCGTATCCGCCCTGGGGACGTGCCCCGATGCGAAAGGCGTAGTGACCCTCCGATCCGTCGGGGAGCCGGAACTCCAGCCGGATGCCGAAGTGCGTGGGATGACCCCCGGAGCGGCGGCGCACTTCGTGTATGCCGCCTCGGTCTCTCAAGGCGTGGTCTAGGGACGTGCGAAGCGCGTCGGCGACAAAACGCAACGCATCGAGAAAATTGCTCTTGCCCGAGCCGTTCGGCCCCACCAGGAAAATGAGAGGGCGCAGTTCGACATCACAGCCGGCGATGCTTTTGTAGTTTTTAAGCCGAACCCTGCGGATGAATGTGGCGTCCTTCATGGCGCCCCTCGCGTTGCGGCGGTTCTCATCTTCGCTTGAACACCACCACGGCCAGCGGCGGCAGCGTCACCGTGATGCTGTACGGCCTTCCGTGGCAGGGCACGGGACTGGAGCCCGCCCAACCGTGGTTGTGCACGTCGCTGCCTCCAAAGCGGGCCCAGTCGCTGTTGAACACTTCCTCGTAGAAACCCGGCTCCGGCACGCCAAACCGATAGCCATGATGCGGCACGGGAGTGAAGTTGCAGCACACCAGCAAGAAATCGCTCGCGTCGCGGGCCCGACGCAGGAAGGCGATGATGGAATGATCGACGTCGTGAAAATCCACCCACTCGAAGCCGGTCCAGTCGTAGTCCACTTCGTAGAGGGCGGGTTCGGAGACATAGAAGCGGTTCAGCTCCCGCACGAACTCCTGGAGTTTGCGGTGATAGTCGAACTCGAGCAGCTCCCATCGTACCGACGAGGCGTAGTTCCACTCCTCGTACTGGCCGATCTCCTGCCCCATGAACAGTAGCTTCTTGCCCGGGTGCGTGTACATGTAGGCCAGAAACGCCCGCACGTTGGCGAACCGCTGCCACTCGTCTCCCGGCATCTTGCTGATCAGCGAGCGCTTGCCGTGAACCACTTCATCGTGCGAAACCGGGAGCACGAAGTTTTCCGTGAAGGCGTAGAGCATGCTGAAGGTGATGTTGTTGTGGTGATACTTGCGGTAGATGGGGTCTTTGGAGAAATACTCCAGCATGTCGTGCATCCAGCCCATGTTCCACTTCATGGTGAATCCCAGGCCACCGAGATAGACGGGGCGGGAGACGCCGTAGAAGGCGGTGGACTCCTCGGCGACGGTGATGGCGCCGGGGACTTGGTGGGCGAGCTCGTTGAACTTGCGCAGAAAGTCGATCGCTTCTAGGTTTTCGTTGCCGCCATACGGATTGGGGATCCATTCGCCTGGGCCGCGGGAGTAGTCCAGATAGAGCATGGAGGCCACGGCGTCCACGCGCAACCCGTCGATGTGATACTTCTTGAGCCAGAACAAGGCGCTGGAAATCAGAAAGCAGCGCACCTCGTTGCGGCCATAGTTGAAGATCAGCGTGCCCCAGTCGCGGTGCTCGCCCTTGCGCGGATCCGCGTGCTCGTACAGGGCGGTGCCGTCGAACCAGGCCAAGCCATGGGCGTCGCGCGGGAAGTGGGCCGGCACCCAGTCCACCAACACGCCGATGCCTGCCTGGTGGCATCGGTCCACGAAGTACATGAAATCCTGCGGCGTGCCGAAGCGCGCGGTCGGGGCGAAATAGCCCGTCACTTGGTAGCCCCAGGAGCCGGAAAAGGGATGTTCCATCACCGGCAGCAGCTCGATGTGGGTATAGCCCATGCGCTTGACATACGCGATGAGGCGCTCGGCGAGTTCGCGATAGGTCAGCAGCTCGCCCTGCGGGCCACGCAGCCACGATTCCAGATGCACCTCGTAGATCGCCAAGGGCGCGCGGAGCCAGTCCGTGCGGCCGCGGGCCTCCATCCACTCGGCGTCGCCCCATGCGTAACGGCTCAGGTCGGCCACCACTGAAGCGGAACGGGGCGGCGCTTCCGAAGCGAAGGCGTACGGGTCGGCTTTCATCTGGCGGTAGCCGTGATAGCGGGAGCGGACGTGGTACTTATAGCGCGCCCCCTCGCCCACCCCAGGCAAGAAAAGTTCCCACACCCCGCCTTCCCGCTGCCGCATGGGATGCCGGCGCGAGTCCCATTCGTTGAAGTCGCCGACCACGGAAACCACCTCGGCATTCGGCGCCCAGACGGCGAAACGCGTCCCTTTGACGCCGTCGCATTCCACGAGGTGCGCTCCGAGCGTGTTGTAACTTTCGTAATGCGTGCCTTCGGCGTGCAGGTGTAATTCGAATCCGCTGAGCAGTGGCGGAAACCGGTACGGATCCTCGATCTCGACGATGTCGCCGCTCCACAGGCGCAAACGCAGCCGGTAGCGGCGCCGTTCTCCGTCCATCGGGGCGACGAAAAATCCGGCTTCGTGGTGCTTGCGCATCGGGACCGCGCCGGTGGCGGTGACCACCTCGGCGGCGACGGCCTGAGGCAGAAACGCGCGCACCTCCCAGCCAGAGCCGGCATCGGAAGCGGCCACGGGATGCGGCCCCAGGATCCGGAACGGATCCCCGTGATAGCCGCCGGCAATCGCCTCGATTTCGGAGGTTTGCATCACCGTTATTATGGCAGTCATGGTTTCCGAGTACGCGCAGTGGCCCAAAGCGGAGCTGCACGTGCATCTTGAGGGCTCCCTCGAA
This sequence comes from Bryobacteraceae bacterium, assembly GCA_025055455.1. Classification (GTDB taxonomy): domain Bacteria; phylum Acidobacteriota; class Terriglobia; order Bryobacterales; family Bryobacteraceae; genus JANWXD01. The sequence goes on along the minus strand of JANWXD010000003.1, from coordinate 123,416 downwards.
CCGGCAACACTGCGGGAGCTCGATCCGTCGCTTTCGGAGAACGAGATCACAAGCCGGTACCGCTATGACGGTTTTCTTGCGTTCTTACAAAGCTTCAAGTGGGTCGTGGAGCGGCTCCGCCGCCCCGAGGACTACGCGTTGGCCGCCCGGCGCCTCTTCGAGCGGCTCGCCGCCGAGAACGTCCGCTACGCGGAGGTCACGCTCTCAGCCGGGGTGGTTCTCTGGCGCGGGCAGGACTTGGACGCCATCTTCGCCGCGCTCGAAGAAGAGAGCCGGCGGGCGCCGCTCCAGGTTGTATGGATCTTCGACGCGGTCCGCCAGTTCGGTGCTGAACACGCTCGGGCTGTGGCGGCGTATGCGGCACGATACCGTGCTCGTGGGGTGGCGGGGTTCGGCATCGGAGGCTACGAGGAAGAGGGCCCGGCGGAGCTGTTCGAGGACGTCTACGCGTGGGCGCGCGCGCAAGGGCTGCGCTTGACCGCTCACGCCGGCGAAACTGCGGGGCCCGAGTCGGTGTGGGCCGCCCTGCGGATTGGCGCCGAACGCATCGGCCACGGCATCGCCAGCGCGCGCGACCCGGAACTGCTCGCCTGGTTGCGCGACCGCGACGTTCCCCTCGAGATCTGCCTCTCGAGCAACGTCGCCACTGGCGTAGTGGCTTCGCTCGAACAGCACCCGCTGCGACGACTTTTCCAAGCCGGAGTCCCGATCGTGCTCAGCACGGACGACCCGGCCATGTTTCACACCTCACTTGCCCGGGAATACGAGCTGGCGGAGCGGCTGGGCTTCAGCCGGCAGGAGCTCAAGCGCATCGCGGAGAATGCCTTCCGCTACGCCTTTGGCGCGCCGCACTAAAAGGGGCGGCCTTGCTGCGGGATGACGAAACGCCGGGTCTTGGTATCTTCGGGCGGGGGCACGCGCACCTTTGCTAAATAAATTTTCGCTTTGCCTTCGTGCGAGGAGTAGTAACTGACCCACAGCAGCCCGTCGTGCCAGACGAGGCCGGGATAACTGGTGTCGCCGCCCGAGGGGAGGCGGAGGAACTCGGTGAACGCTGGCGGGTCCGGCTCGAGCCATCCGAGGGCCGTGCGTTCGCCGCCGTCGTAGAGCCGACCGGCGGCCACGATGCGTTCGTCGGGGAGCAGGATCAGATTCGGCCCTCCGACCCGCACCCCCAGATCCTTCCATTCCCAGCCGCGGTAGGGGGGACGCGCGATCCCCAGTTGCGCCGTCGGGTGCGGCCGGTCGCGCCGCAGCAGCGCCAGGGCGCGGTGATCCGGCAGAAACAGCAGGGTGCACTCCGAGGGATCGCCTTGCTCGAACAGGCTCTCGACGAGAGGCGCAAAGCGGCCGGCGGCGTCGCCGGCGTAAAGCCGCACGAGCGGCGCCCCAACCGTTCGATAGCCGACACCATATGCTCTGCCGAGGTGCCAGGTGACGCGCCACAACCAGAGATCCGGCTCTCCGATCCTCACGGGTTCTCCCCAGTCCCGGCCGTCCATCGAAAACCAGGCCCAGGTCTGGTGGCGCGGCGGCGGGGGATTGCGTTGAGCTGCCGCGGCGACGAGCATGAGGCGATGATCCGGCGTCACGCTCAGTTTCGGGTCGCGGAGGTCCGCGCCCGGGCGAGCGAGCACGGCCGCCGAGCTCCAGATCTCCCCGTCGGCCGAGCTCAAGACGCGAACGACGCCGTCGTCGGAGACGTGTGCGCTCGCCTCGCGAAAAACGCAGTACCAGCGCTCCTTGTACCGGATCAGGTCCGTGAAGGCGTTATGGGGCGCGCGGCTCCAGATGGCCCGCACCTCGACCAGTTCTGGGTTTTTCGGAACGGGCCCAGCCCACGCCGCCAGTGCGGCCGCCAGCGCCGCAGCGCGCGTACTATGATGCATGACGGCCTTCACTTCCATTCTACGAACACGCGCTCATGAGACGTCTTTTAGTGTGCTGGTTTTGGCTGCAACTCGGTCTGTGGGGCGCGGAGGCCCGGCAGCGCATTTGGGAGCAGGCGCGCCAGAACGGCGTGCGGGCCCACGAGATGTTCGCCCGCGCGCAGCGCATGCTCCACGCCTGGCTCCGCTATGCCGACCCGGAGACGCTGCTGCTGCCGGACCGGCTGCCCGGGCTCATCCGGGGCCAGCCCAACGCAGAGCTCGTCTATACGCCTCACAACTCCGGCGCGGACAACTACCCGTATCTGATCCTCACCGCCTATTTCACCGACCCTGCCCTTTACGACGGCCGCATGCGGGAGATGCTGCGTAACGAGATCCGCTACACCTGCGCACCCGGCACGCTGATTCCGGCAAACCTCGATCTGCGCACGCGTCAGCTCGGGCCGCCCAGCTGGTTCGGCGCAGGCGAATACGCCAAGGACGGGTTGTTAGCCGTCACCGAGCTGCTCGGCCGCACGCCCTGGTACGACCGCATGGTGGACCTGATGGACGAATTCCGGCGACGCGCCCCGATCCAAACCCGCTTCGGCGCGCTGCCAGACACCGGCGCGGAGCTGAACGGCGACGTCATGCAGGTGCTGGCACGGCTGATTCCCATGACGGCAGACCCGAACTTCCGCGAGTGGGCGCTCGCCATTGGCCGGGCCTACGTAGAAGAGATCCTGCCGGCGAACGGATGGCTCCCCGGTTACCGCTGGAACTTCGCGGAGAAAACCGACGCCGGCTATACCCGCCTGCGGGATCACGGCAACGAGATCCTTGTCGGACTCGTGCTGACCCATGCGGTGCTCGCGGATCTCGGGGAGGCGCGCGCCGCAGCCTGGCGGCCCGCGCTTCGCAAGATGCTCGACCGGGTGCTGGCGTCCGCCAATCCGGACGGCATGCTATATAACGAAGTCGACAACCGTGACCTGAAGCCGCGCGGCCAGGGTCTCTCGGACAATTGGGGCTACGTCTATGGCGCCGTCTACGCGTTCTATCAGGCCACGGGCGAGGAGCGATATCGGGAAGCCGTGCGCCGCCTGCTGCGTAACCTGCCCAAGTACCGGAATTACGACTGGGAAAGCGGCAGCATGGACGGCTTGGCCGACTCGATCGAAGGCGCTGTGTATCTGGTGGCCCGCGAGCCCGTCCCCGAGGCGTTGGATTGGATCGAGTCCGAGATGCAAATTCTTCTCGGTTACCAACAGCCGGACGGGACCATCGAGCGCTGGTATGGAGACGGCAACTGGAACCGCACCCTGCTCCTTTACGCCCTCATGAAGACTCAGGGGTGCTTCGTGCGAGGTTGGGCGCCGGGGGTGGAGCTCGGCGCCGTGCGGGAAGGCGATCGATTGTATGTCACGCTCCACGCTCGCCAGGACTGGTCGGGCCGCTTGCAATTCGATTTTGCGCGCCACCGCCGCGTGCTGAACCTCCAGCGGAATTACGTCCGGTTGAACGAGTGGCCCGAATGGTACGCGGTGGACGAAAACACGCTGTACCGGGTGCGGAACGAAACCGAAAAGACCGAGCAGCTACGCTTGGGAAGCGAGCTCAAAGAGGGTCTGCCTGTGCGGGTAACGGGTGGCGTAACGGTGCAGTTGGTCGTCGAACCGGCTCGCGGCTGAACCGCGGGCAGATCCGGGCGCGGATCGGGGCGGCCGGGCATTGCGTCGGGGCCCGGCGCCGAGCGGGTCAGCCGCCTGCGGAGTCGTGTTGGCCTGTACCCGCGATTTCCTCCACCTTGGTGCCGTGCGCGTCGATGCGCTGCGGCACCACGCGGCGCAGCGCCACTTGCTCCTCGGTTGCGCCCACGCCGCCACCAGGTGCGACCGCCGGCTCATGGGCGGCTGCCACCGCTCGGCTCGCTTCTTGCATGACCGCCAGAAGCGACGTCTCCAGTCGCAGCGCCGCGCCTTCCAGGTCCGGGCGGCCGAGCAGTCCGCAAACCTCCGTGGGAGCGATCGCTTCCAAAACCACCCCGTCGCCCTCTTCGTAGGCCGCGATCCGGCACGGCAGGTACGCCGCGAACCGCATCTCCTCGGCGAGCAACGCCGCGCTCAGATCGGGCTGGCAGACGCTGAACACAATGGCGTCCCGGGCCGGTTTCCGCTGACGATCCCGAAGCAACTGTCCCAGGTGGAGGACGGAAATGATCTGGGCCCCGTGCCGCTGCGCGGCGCTCCGCAGCGCCGGCTCCACCGCTTCCAGCTTCTGCGCCGAACGAACATGGAGCATGAGCTTGGCCTCCGCCTCGATCATAGCAGAGGCCTCCCCAGCCGGTTCAGCGCTCCACAAAGAGGTCCACCGCTTCGATGGCGCCGTCTCGGATCCGCTTTTCGAGGGTAGAGTAGCGGACCAGGCCGGCTTGCTCTCGCAGCCGCGCCCCCGTGTGCACGTCCAGGCGGAGGCGATAGCAATCCGTGCGGTCCTTGTACGAATATTCCAGGTACTCGACGCCGGCGCCGACGGCGATCGCCATCAAGGCATCCCAGAAGCTGCGGCGGCGGAAGAGGCGCCGCGCCGAAGCCGCCTCCCGCGTGAGCTCGATGCGGAAGCCAGGCCCGCGCAACACCGCCCGGCGACAGCGTTCGGGGGCGAACGGCCGTCCCGGTTCCGGGTCCGGAAAGGTGCCGAGCAGCGCGTCGATCTCTTGGCGGGAGGCTTCACAGCCCTGCCAGCGGAAGCGTGTCGCTCCGCTCACCAGCGCCCCGCGCAGCAACAGGTCCTGGACTCGCGCCGCGTCCTTGCCCGTGACGCCGAGCATGAGCTCCACCAGCTCCCGCAACGGCATCTCGCGGATCACCACCGGCGTGAGAGACACGGCGCCGGCTTCCTCCGAGCTGAGCTTCACACGGATGGTCTCCGGCAGAGCCATCTCCCTTCCGAGTGTAGCGCCGCAGACCCCTTGTTAGAATCGGGAATCAGGAATCCCCTCATGGTCTCACCGTCCGTTTCTCAACATGTCTTCGGGTTTGCGACCCGGGCGCTGCACGCGGGCCACCGGCCGGACGCGGAGACGGGATCCCGCGCCGTTCCCATTTATCAAACCACCTCCTACGTCTTCGAAGACACCGACCACGCCGCCGCCTTGTTCAATCTCCAACGCTTCGGCAACATCTACACCCGCATCATGAATCCCACGACGGCCGTCTTCGAGGAGCGTATGGCAGCGCTCGAGGGAGGCGTGGGCGCCCTCGCGGTCGCCTCCGGTCAGGCGGCGCAGTTCATCGCCATCACGAGCCTGCTCGGGGCGGGCGATGAGATCGTCGCCGCCAGCACTCTCTACGGCGGGACGTACACGCAGTTCGACGTCAGCTTCCGGCGTTTGGGCATCCACACCACCTTCGTGGACCCGGACGAGCCGGAAAATTTCCGCCGGGCCATTACGCCGCGCACCCGCTGCTTGTATGCAGAGACCATCGGCAACCCACGCATGAACGTGCTGGATATCGCTGCCGTAGCGGAGATCGCCCACGAGGCGGGCATTCCACTGATCGTGGACAACACGTTCGCATCCCCCTACCTGTGCCGGCCGATCGAGCATGGCGCCGATATCGTGGTTCATTCGGCGACGAAATACATCGGCGGGCACGGCACCTCGATCGGGGGCGTCATCGTGGACAGCGGCCGCTTTCCCTGGGACAAAGGCGTGTTCCCCCAGCTGCTCGAGCCGAGCAAAGGCTACCACGGCATCCGCTTTTACGAAACCTTCGGCGACTTTGCCTACATCATGAAGGCGCGCGTGGAAGGGCTGCGCGATTTCGGTCCCGCGCTGAGTCCGTTCAACGCGTTCCTGTTTTTGCAAGGGCTGGAGACGCTGAAACTCCGCATGGAGTGCCACTCGGCCAACGCGCTGGCCGTGGCGCGGCACCTGTGCCAGCACCCGCTCGTCGAGTGGGTGAACTATCCCGGGCTTCCGTCCAGCCCGTATTACGAGCTGGCTCGCCGTTACCTGCCGCGCGGCGCCGGCGGCATTCTGACCTTCGGCATTCGCGGCGGCTACCAGGCCGCACGGCGCTTTATCGAATCGCTCGAATTGTTCTCGCATCTAGCCAACGTGGGCGATGCCAAAAGCCTGGTCATCCACCCGGCCTCCACCACCCACCAGCAGTTGAGCGACGAGGAGAAACTGGCCTGCGGCATCACCAACGACATGATCCGGCTGTCGGTGGGGCTCGAAGAACTCGAAGACATCCTCTGGGATCTGGACCAAGCTTTGGAGGCTTCCGCGAAAGCATGACGCTCGTGGCGCCCACCTGCCCGCTGCCCGCCAGCGGCGTCTCCTCGGCTTCACCCGTCAACCGCAGCCCGTTTGCGACCACCGACGCGCAGCGGCTGCGGATTTTGGAACGTTACCGGCGCATCGCGATGGTGGGTCTGTCGGCGAATCCCTTCCGGCCGAGCCATTTCGCGGCCATCTATCTGCTCGCCGAGGGCTACGACGTCATCCCGGTGAATCCCCGCGAGCGAGAGATCCTCGGCCGCAAGAGCTACCCCACGCTTCTGGACGTCCCGCCCCCGGTGGAGATCGTCGACATCTTCCGGGAGCCGTCGGCCGTGCCGGCCATCGTCGAGGACGCCATCCGCGTGGGCGCCAAAGTCGTGTGGATGCAGCTCGGCGTCATCCACGAAGAGGCCGCCGCGCGGGCGCGCGCCGCGGGGCTGGAGGTGGTCATGGACCGCTGCATCAAGATCGAACACGCGCGCTTCTTCGGCGGCTTGAGCACGATCGGGCTGAACACGGGGGTGATCTCCTCCCGTCCCCGCCGCCGGCGATGACGCCCGCCGGCCTTCTGCTCGCCGACGAAATCGCTCGCACGGGTCCGATCCCTTTCCGGCGTTTCATGGAGGTCGCGCTCTACCACCCTGAGCACGGCTACTACCGCCGGGGACGCGACCCCTTCGGCACACGCGGCGACTACTTCACGGCGGAACAGCTTCAGCCCGTCTTCGGCGCCCTCATCGCCGCCCGCGTTGGCTCGCTCTGGGAGGATTTGGGGCGCCCGCGCGACTTCGTGGTGGTGGAGCTCGGCGCCGGGCGCGGCGAGATGGCGGAAGCGTTCTCCGCTTTTCGCTATGTACCCGTCGAGTGCGGCGGCGGCTGGCCGGAGCGGTTTTGCGGCGTCGTCTTCGCCAATGAATTCTTCGACGCGCTGCCAGTGGACGTGGCCGTCTTCCGCGACGGCGCGTTCCGGGAGCTGCGCGTGGACTTCCGCGACGGGAACTTTGTGTGGCTCGAAGGCCCCCCGCTCGGCGGGGAAGCGGCCGAGTATGCGCGCCGCCACGCCTGCGCCGCGGCCGAGGGCATGCGCATCGAGATCCCGCTCGAGGCCCTCCGGTGGATCGATGAGATCGCCCGCCGGCTCGAGCGCGGCTTCTTGTTCGTGCTGGACTACGGCTACACCGCGCGCGAACTGACACGCTTCCCGGAGGGGACACTCATGAGCTACCGCCGGCACTGCGCCCTGCCGGACGTGCTGGCCGAGCCCGGCGAGCGCGACATCACTGCCCACGTTTGCTTCACCGCGCTCGAGGATCGCGCCGCCCGGGGCGGTTTCGAGCGTGTGGCGTTCGAATCCCTCGCCCAGACGCTGCTCGACGTAGGACGCCGGGATGAGTTCGCCGCGGTGCTCGAGGCGCCCACGCCCGCCGAGAGCTTGCGGCGCCGCCTCCAACTCAAGACGCTGCTGTTCGGCCTGGGGGAAAGCCATCGGACACTGCTGCTTCAACGCGGCGTCCAATAAAATCCAATAAAAAAGGCCCCGATGACTCGGGGCCTCCACTGATCTTGGCTGCTGTCCCCGGGAGGGGACCGGACCGCTACTTCTTCTTCTTCGGAGCGGCCTTCTTCTTCGGAGCAGCTTTCTTCTTGGTTGCGTTCTTCATCGCTTGATTCTCCCTCAACATTCGAATGTCGCGCGATCTCGGAAAAGATCGCAGCGTGATTCATATATAAAGTCAAATCGTCTGAAAGTCAAGAGAAAAATGCATGCGAGCGCCGGAAACCGCGAGCCAACGCCGTCCCGCGCCCGGAGGAAAAACGCGAAACCGCCGAATTGTTCTAATAGGACCATGGAGCCGAGCGCCCGCATCACGCGCCGCAGCCTAGGAGCCGCCCTCGCTGCGCTGCTGGCCGCATGCGCGAGGAAAAAGAGGCCGCCCGTGCCGGCGGCGCCCGCTCCCGGCTGGACCGAGACCGGGATCGCGAGCTGGTACGGGCGGCCCTATCACGGCCGGCGCACCGCCAGCGGCGAGATCTACGACATGGAGCAGCTGACCGCTGCGCACCGCACCCTTCCCTTCGGCACGTGGGTGCACGTGCGCAACCTCGACAACCGGCGCGCCGTCGTGGTGCGCATCAACGATCGCGGTCCGTTCGTGGAAGGGCGGATCGTGGATCTGTCCCGCGCGGCGGCGCGCCGGCTGGCGATGATCGGTCCCGGCACGGCGCGCGTGCGTCTGGAAGTCATCGCGCCGGCCGCACCTCCCGAGAGGGGTCCCTTCGGGGTGCAGGTCGGCGCCTTCCGCGACCGGGCTAACGCCGAGCGCGCGCGCGACCGCGCCCGGCGCTTTGGAGAGAGCCGCCTGGTGTTCCGCGACGGCGATCCGCCCGTGTGGCGCGTCATCGTGGGCCGCGAGCCGAGCCTGGACTCGGCCCGAGTGCTGGCCGATCGTCTCCGCGTCGCCTTCGGAGAGGCCTTCGTGGTTCGCCTCGATGAGATCGGGGCGGATGGCCTATAATTGATCCAGACATGTCCTCCGACCGGATGGACGCCCCGCCGGTCCTCGTGGGGCAGTCCCCCCGGATCCGCCAGATCCTGGAACTGATCCAGAAGCTCGGCCGCAGCAGAGTGCCGGTGCTGCTGCTGGGCGAAACCGGCACAGGCAAGGAAGTGGTGGCGCGCGCCATTCACGCCGTGCGTAACGTGGGACCGTTCGTTCCGATCGACTGTTCGGCGCTGTCAGGTCCTCTGCTGGAGAGCGAATTGTTCGGCCACGTGCGCGGCGCCTTTACCGGGGCCGTGACGGCGAAAACGGGCCTCGTCGAGCTCGCCGACGGCGGCACAGCCTTCTTCGACGAAATCGGCGAGTTGCCCGTCGAACTCCAGACCAAGCTCTTGCGCCTGCTTCAGGAAAAAGAATTCCGCCCCGTGGGTTCCGTCACCCGGCGCAAAGCCGACTTCCGCGTCATCGCCGCCACGAATCAGGATTTGGCGCAGGCGGTCGAGCGCGGCACCTTCCGCCGGGATCTGTACTACCGCCTCAGCGTGGTCAATCTCCGCCTCCCGCCGCTGCGGGAGCGCAAGGAGGACATTCCCCTGCTGGCGAACCATTTCCTGGCGCGCTACGGCAACAACCACACCCTCACGCGGGAGTGCCTGGAGGCCATGCTGTCTTACGACTGGCCGGGCAACGTGCGGGAACTCGAAAATGCCATCCAGCGCATGGTCGCCATCAACTCCGGGCCTCTGCTCCACACCGCGGATCTGCCCTCCGCGATTCAGCATCACCTGGAGGCGCGCAAAGCGGAGCGCCTCTCTGCCGCCGCGTGCGGCTCGGCCCGCAGCCTCGGTCACTTGGCCGAGCGCGTTGCCAACCGGGGTGGCGAAGCGGGCGCGGCGGCCGAGGGACTCTGGTTCGATCCGCCGCGGCGCAGCCCGACAGGAGACGGGCGCGCGGAACGCGGCGCCTCGCATCGCGATCAGTTGCCGCTGTTCGGCGACTCGTCCAGAGGCTTCGCCGCGCCCGAAGGCATCTTGCCCATGGCGGAACTCGAACGACGCGCCATCCTTCACGCCCTCGAGTACACCAAAGGCGATCGAGTGATGGCGGCGCACCTGCTGGGAATTGGCCGGACCACTTTATACCGAAAGCTCAAGGAATATCGCATCACCGAGTGAGGATCGCCCTAGATGCCACCTATAGCGTCGGCGACAGGCCGACGGGCGTCGGCGTCTACTGCCGGGAGATCCTGCGCGCGCTCGCCGCAGCCCATCCGGAGGTCTCCTTCCTGTACTGTTACCGCCCTCACCGGTTCCTGGCCTCTCTGGGCGCTGCGGTACCCGCCAATGGCCGGCGCCGCATTTTCTGGGAAACCTGGACGCCGGCTGCGGCCCTGTTCCACGGCCTGAACCAGCGCTTGCCCCGGGCGCGACTGCGCCGTGCGGTGGCGACGTTTCACGACCTGTTCGTCCTGACGGGCGACTACGCCACGCCGGAATTCCGCGCCCGCTTCGCCGCGCAGGCCCGGGAGGCCGCGGCGCGCTCCGACCTGATCATCGCGGTATCCCAGTTCACGGCGCGCCAGGTGCGGGACCTGCTGGGCGTGGAATCGGCGCGCGTGCGTGTGGTTCCGCATGGCATCAAGCTCCGGCCGGCGCCATCGGGCGTGGCCCGGGAAAGGCTGATCTTACACGTCGGAGCGATCCAGCGCCGCAAGAACATCGTCCGCCTCATCGAGGCCTTCGAGCGGATCGAACCCGGCTGGCGCCTGGCCCTCGCCGGAGGGTCCGGCTACGGCGCCGAGGAAATCTTGGACCGCATCCGGCGCAGCTCCCGGCGAGACGACATCGAGGTGCTCGGTTACGTCTCCGAGGAGCGGCTGGCCGAGCTGTATGCGCGAGCCGCGGTGCTGGCGTTTCCTTCGCTGGAGGAAGGCTTCGGCCTTCCCGTGCTCGAAGCGATGGCCTCCGGTGTGCCGGTACTCACTTCCAATCGTTCGGCGCCGGCCGAAATCGCGGGAAACGCCGCCGTGCTCGTGGATCCAGAGGATAGCGAAGCGATCGCCCACGGCTTGCAGGCCTTGCTCGCGGACTCCTCTCTGCGGGAAAAGTTGGTCACGGAAGGGTACAAACGAGCTGCCGAGTTCAGTTGGGAGCGGGCGGCAGCCCAAACCTGGGCAGTCTATCAGTACGTGCTGTGAGGTTCGCCGCCAACCGCACGCATCCGTGCGCCAGGTTCAGCGCGGATCGTCTTCCAAGGAGATCTTCAAGGCGCGGAGGAATTTTTCGTCTTGCGCGGTCCACTGGATGCTGCTCACCTTATGGTCGTGCGCTGCTTGGCGTCTTCCCGCACGCGGCTCGGGCATCTTTTCGGCCGCATCGTCGCGCTTGTTGAAGCCGATCGTCGCTTCGAGCACCAAGAAAACTTCGTACCCAGCGCGGCGGATCTCCCCCAGAGCCTCCGCGATCCGCTCGGACTCGGACAAGGATTCGTTGATGGCGTTGCCCAACTCTTGCATGAGCCGCTTGAGTCGTTCGTCCAAGGTGTCCCCTTCGCCTCCCAGCATACCACCTTCCTGCCTGTTGTCCAGGCGTAGAAACCATCGGCAGAATGACGTCGCAACTGTTACGATAGAAGCCGGGAGAATGTGGGCACTGGTCCGCCAGTTCCTCCATCATGTCTTGCCTGGGGTCTTGAAGCCGCTGCGCGCTTTGTGGAACGAGGTGATCGGCTTCCTTTTTCTGGCCCTGGCCGCGATTCCCATTCCCGGCACCATCCGCAGCTGGCGGGAGTTCGCCGAAACTGGAGAAGGCCTGTTCCGTGTGGTTCTCTCGGCCATCTTCATCCTGATCATGGCTTGGTTCGGGATCTCTTCTTTCCTGCGCGCCCGGAAGATCTCACGTTCATGAGCGATCCCCTGGGACGGCCTGGCGCGTTCCCTTTCACCCGTGGCATTCACCCGGAGATGTACCGCCGCCGACTGTGGACGATGCGCCAGTATGCCGGCTACGGCAGCGCCGAGGAGAGCAATCAGCGGTATCGCTTTCTGATCTCGCAGGGGATTACCGGCTTATCCGTGGCGTTCGATCTGCCGACGCAAATGGGCCTCGACTCCGACCACCCGCTGGCCTATGGCGAGGTCGGCCGCGTGGGCGTGGCGGTGGGTTCGCTCGAGGACATGGAGCGACTCTTCGACGGCATCCGCCTCGAAGACGTCACCACCTCCATGACGATTAACGCCACGGCCGCGATCCTGCTGGCGTTTTACGTGCTCGTGGCGCGCAAGCAGGGGGCGGACTTGCGGCGGCTGTCCGGCACGGTCCAGAACGACATCCTCAAGGAGTACATCGCCCGGGGGACCTACATCTATCCGCCGCGTCCCGCCTTGCGGCTGGTGACCGACCTTATCTGCTGGGCGGCGCGCGAGTTGCCGCAGTGGAACCCCATCTCGATCAGCGGCTATCACATCCGGGAAGCCGGCGCCACCGCAGTGCAGGAAGTCGCCTTCACGCTGGCCAACGCCAAGACCTACATCGAGGCCGTCCGGGCGGCGGGCCTCGAAGTGGATCGCTTCGCGCCGCGCCTGTCGTTCTTTTTCAGCGCCCACAACAACCTCTTCGAGGAGGTGGCGAAATTTCGCGCTGCGCGGCGCCTTTACGCCCGGATGATGCGCGACCGCTTCGGCGCCCAGGATCCGCGCTCCATGGCGCTGCGCTTCCATGCCCAAACGGCCGGTTCGACGCTCACCGCCCAGCAACCGGACGTCAACCTGGTGCGCGTGACGCTTCAGGCGCTGGCGGCCGTCCTGGGCGGCGCGCAATCCCTGCACACCAACGCCCGGGACGAGGCCCTGGGCCTGCCCACGGCGGAATCGGCCCGACTGGCTTTGCGCACGCAGCAGATCCTCGCCTACGAAAGCGGCGTCACGGCCACCGCCGATCCCGCCGGCGGCAGCTACTACCTCGAGCAGCTCACCGACGCCATCGAACAGGAGGCCTCATGCTTGCTCGAGCGCATCGAAGCCATGGGGGGCATGCTGCGCGCCATCGAAACCGAATGGGTGCAGGGAGAGATCCACGAGGCGGCCTACCGCTACCAGCAGGCGATCGAGCGCGGCGAAGTGGTCATCGTTGGGGTGAACCGGTTCCGGATGGAAGAGTCGCGGAAGATTCCGGTATTTCGCTACGACGCCGAAATCGAACGCAAGCAGGTCGAGCGTCTACGCCGCTTGCGCGCCTCCCGGGATACGGCGGCCGTCGAGCACTGCCTGAAGCGCCTGGAAGATGCTGCCCGCGGCAGCGAAAATCTGATGCCCTACATTCTGGAGGCGGCCGCTGCGTACGCCACCGTCGGGGAGATTTCCGAGCGTTTGCGTCGCGTCTTCGGCCTTCATCCCTGCGCTGCCTGAGTCAGCTGGGCCGGGCCTCCACCCACAGCGAGCGCGGCGGGACCACCAAGACCGATAGGGCGAACAGCGCGGCCAGCACTAACGCCCCGAAGGCGCGCGCCGGCGCGGTGAGGCGTTTCAGCCGCCATCCCCGCGGGACAACGAAATCGGCCAGCGCGATCCCATAAGCGGCCAACTGCGGCCCGGCCAGCATCCACCGCCAAGGCGCCGGCATGGCGAGGGCGGAAATCAGCAGGGCGGCCAGCAGATACGGCAGCGCTAATCGGCCCAGTTTCAGGCTCACAAAATGGAAGCGCATGCGGTTGGCGCGGCCGAACAGTCCGGGAAAGGTCCACAGCAGTTGCAGCACGCCGGCCTGCGTGCGGACCTTTCGCCGGAACTCCGAAGCTACGGTGGTGGGCTCGTCGTAGGCCACCGCGTCCTCTTCCAGCACGAGCCGATAACCCTTGAGGTGGATCGACAGCGGCAGATACACATCGTCCAGCAACTGGTCCGGAGGGATGGGCTGGACCAAATCCCGCCGCACGAGATAAATCGGGCCGGTGGCGCCGAGCAAGGAATCCACACGGCTCAAATTGCGCCGGATCCAAGTCTCGTACCGCCAGTAGAGGCCCGTGCTGCGCTCCTCCTCGCTGGCGCCCGGACGGATGATCAAGTTCCCGCTGACCGCTCCCACGGTCGGATCCGCCATGACGCACACCAAGCGCTTCAAGCAATCTGGCTCGAGAATCTGGCGGACGTCCGTCAACAACAGCAGTTCCCCGCGCGCATGTGGGAAGGCGGCGTTGAGGGCGGCCGGCTTGCCTCCCGACGGCACCACTAGCAGCCGCACGCCCCGATCGGCGAACGAGCGGACGATCTCTTCGGTGCGGTCCGTGGAGCCGTCGGAGACCACGAGCACATCGAGCAGCTCCCGCGGATAATCGGAGGCCAGCACGGATTCCAGCTTGCGCCGGATCCAGCGCTCGGCATTGCGGGCCGCGATGATCACCGTAACCGTTCGGGGCTCCCACCGACGCACGACGGGCTTCGGAAACCACCGGGCCAGCAGCGCCAACAGCAGCGGATACAGCAAGACCACGTAGATGAGGCCCGCCGCCGCCCCGAGAAACACCGCCGCGGCAATCACGATCTCATTGTCTCGTAAGTCGCTGCGCGGCCTGCGCCGGGGGCGGCTCAATCCCCTCCGCTCGGCCGCACAGTGAGGCGCCGGCGCCAGGAGGCCGCCTTCTCCAGCAACAGCGCCCGATGATCCGGGCGCAGCACGAGCACGGCCGCCGCCGCCCCGTACAACAGGCAGTGCAGCGTCCAGAGGGCGAACAGCTCCGGCCACGACTCACCGGGAAGCACCTGTTTCCACAACTGCAGCGCCAGCACCGAAGCCCCCGCCAGCGCCAGAGGGCGCGGGTAGATCTTGCCCATGAACCGTCGCCAGGAAAGCTGAAACTCCCGGCAGAAAATGCGGCTCAGATTCACGCAGCGATTCAGCGCCACCCAGCCGCTGAAGGCCGCCACCCCACCGGCCAGCCCCATTCGCGGGAAGAGAATCAGGCAGCTTGCCAGGATCAGCACCGCCTCGGCCAACAGCGACAGCGAATACGTTTCGTAGCGCCCGATCCCCATCAGAATCGAGGCCGAAATGAACTGCCCCATCCAGAAGGTGTAGCTGGCAATCAACAGCGGCAGCAGCATGCGAGCCTGCGCGGCAAACTCGGCGTTCACCCACAGGCGGCACACGTTCTCGCTGAACACCATCAGGAAAGCCGCCGGCAGCAGCCAGAGCGTCAGACAGTAAAGGTTCCCATATTCCGACAGGCGCAGAATGCGTTGGCGATCGCCGTGGGCCATCCAGGCCGAGGCCCGCGGACTCGTCACCCACCCGATACGACCGATCACGTCCGCCACATATTCCAACATGCGCTGCGACACCGTGTAGTAGGTGACGTGCTGCACCGGCAAAGAATAGGCGATCAGCGACGGCATGCCAGCTTGCAGCAGGCGCGCGGCCACGACTCCCGACACCACTTGCCGCGCGTAACCCGCCAAGCGGCGCACCATGCTCCAGGTGACCTGGCGGGGCGACAAACGCATCTCCGGATAGATGCGGAGCGCGAATCCGAGAAATGCCAGGTAGCTGGCGCCCTGCACGGCCGCCAACACCACCCCCATGCCCCACAGCCCGTAGCCCAACCAGACCACGATGACCACGGCCACGCTCCGGACCAAGGTGGCCAGGATGCTGATGGCATTGGTGAGGTCGAAGCGCTGAAAGCCCTCCAGCGCCGCGCTGAAGACATTGAAGACCAAACCGAAGGCCCAGCTCACGGCCACCAAACGGATCAGAACCGCAAACTCGGGAGCGCCGATGTTGAAATACGCCGCAATGCGCTCCGCGTTGAACCACAGCAGGGCAAATACCACCGTCCCGCACATCGCCGAGTAGCTCAGAGCGGTGCTGAGGAGTTGGTTCAACTCCGCCGTGCGGTTGAGGGCGCGGTATTCGGCGGCGTACTTCACCGTGGCCGGACGAAAGCCTAGGTCGATCAGCCAGAAATATTCGACGAAGGAGAGCGCCAGGGCCCACATCCCGTACCGGGCCGAGCCGAGCTGCCGGATCAAGAAGGGCGGCAACAGAAGGCCCACTACGACCAGCGTGCCCGACCCGAGCCAGCTCCAGAAAATGTTCAGGAGATAGCGCCGGCGGCCCAGCAGAGCCTCGAGGGATGCGGCAACGGGGGGCGACTCGGGCTTCATGCCGCTTCGCCAGTGGGCCACCGATGGGCGGGCAAGCCCGTCATATTTGCTGCCGCGCCGAGGTGTGGGCTCGCTGGGGCACCGGGCTGGCGAGCAACTGCGCCGCCAGGTCAATCAGCCGCTGCCGCAGTTCCGGCTCGCCGCCGCAGGCTTCCGCGTAGCGGCGCCCCGCCTCCGCCACGTGCCGACGGAGCGTTTCGTCCCGCCATGCCGTCTCGATGGCCGCCGCCAACGCCGCCACATCGCCGGGCGGGACCATCAGAGCCTGAGACGGCTCGAAGACATCGCTAATTCCGGGTCCCTCGGTGATCACGACGCACTTCCCCATTAGCATGCTGTTCAGACACGCGCTGATGCCCGATGGGGCGATGCGGGAGGGAAGGACCGGGATCGCCACGACGCGCGCTCCGGCAATCATGCGAATCATCGATTCCACCGAGCCGTCGTCCTCGAGCAGTCGGACATTGGCCGGCAGGGCCTCCAGCGGGCGGGTGAACCGGGCGCCATGCACTCGGAGCGATTTCCAATCCGGTCGCGGGATCGCCGCCGGGCACCCCACACGTTCCACCGCGTCAAAAAACAGGTCGTAGTCGCGGTCCGAGTATCCGAAACACAACACGTACTCCCCATCGTCGCTTACCGGGTAAGCGTAGCGGTAACGGATATTCGCCTTGAACGGCACGTACCAGGCGCGGTCCGGCCCGATGCCGAAGTAACGCTGATATCCCTCCAAATCTTTCTGATACAGCGAAAAATATTCGATCCGCGAAAAGAGCCAGCGTTTGACCGGACAGGACAGCCGCGCCTTCCACGTCTGGGGCTTCCGCAGCACGATATCGTTGGCCAGGATCGGCCGCCGGAGAAAGGGCAGCAAAAAAAATACCAGAGCCAGCTTCAGCGTGAGGGCGACGTCGCAGTTGACCAACAGCAGATCGGCCCAGCGCGCGTGCCGCAGAAACTGCCACAGCGTCGTCGCGGTGCGGGATTCCCCGCAAACCCCGGAGTGGGATCGAAACTGGGCCGGAAATCGAGGAAAATTCGTGACGATTTTCATGCCGCGCGCCGCTATTTCGATTGTAAGTCTACGGTGCTGGCTCCCCGATCTCCGGCGGTTTGACCTTCTTAAAAAGTTTTCCGAGAATCTTCACCGCCCGTTCGAGCTCCGGCTCGGTGATGACATACGGGGGCAAGAATCGCAGCACCCGTTCTTGCGTGCAATTGATCAGCAGGCCCTCTTTGAGCGCCTCGACCACCAGCTCTTTGCCGGGAATACTCAGCTCGACTCCGACCATCAGGCCGAAGCCGCGGACTTCGCGTACGAAACTGTGGTGACGCGCCAGCTCGCACAACTCCCGCCGGAAGTACCCTCCCGCGGTGTGGATGTGCAGCAATTGTCCGTCGAGGATGTCCAGAAACTCCAGCGCCACGCGACAGGCGAGCGGGCCGCCGCCGAACGTGGAGCCGTGCATGCCCGGGCCGATGGTGGAGGCCGCCTTCTCATTGGCCAGAATCGCCCCCAACGGCAGGCCGCAGGCCAGGGGCTTAGCCACTACGGCAATGTCGGGCAGGACCGGTGGTTCCGCGAGCTGGTAAGCAAAATACCTGCCCGTGCGCCCCAGGCCACACTGGATCTCGTCGAAGAGCAGAAGCGCGTCGAAGCGATCCGCCAGCTCCCGCGCCTTGCGCGCATACTCCACTCTCAAGGGCACCACGCCGCCCTCTCCCTGGATCCACTCCAGCACGATCCCGGCCGTGCGCTCGCTCACAGCGGCCTCCAGGGCCGCTTCGTCGTTGCCAGGCACGAACCTGACTCCCCCCAGCAGCGGTTCAAAATCCCGGCGGTATTTTTCCTGGCCGGTGACGGAAAGCGCGCCCAGGGTCCGGCCGTGAAAGGAATTCTCCAGAGAGACGATCTCATATTTCTCTGGATGAATCCGTCGGCCGTGGGCCCGGATCATCTTTAGGGCGCCCTCCATCGCTTCCGTTCCGGAGTTGCAAAAAAAACATCGGTGCAGCCCACTTCGTTCGGCGAGTTGCTTGGCGAGCGGCGCCTGGTAGTCGTGATAGTAAAGGTTGGAGCAGTGAATCAATAGACCGGCCTGTTCGCGGAGTACCCGCAAGATTCTCGGATGAGCGTGGCCCAGGGCATTGACGCCGATGCCCGAGATCAGATCCAGATAACGGCGCCCTGCGGCGTCGTACAGCCAGCAGCCCTTGCCACGCCGGACCACGATCGGATACCGGCTGTAGTTTTGCAGCAGGTAGTCCCGTTCGAGCTCGATGACGGACTCAACGGGCGGCGTCCCGGTGGAAGACGACGCAAGAGCCATCGTTTCATGATACTGTAGGGTTCCGGCGCACCGGGCTTTTCGGGCTACAGCGGAGGCGGCGCTGGCCTGAACGGGACCGGGAGCTTGTCTACCCGGTGCGCGCCGCTTCGATTTCGTTCAAAATTTGCCGTGCCGCCGCCCGCGGATCCGGGGCGCGCGTGATCTGGCGTCCCACCACGACGTAGTTGGCTCCGCCCCGCAAAGCGTCACCAGGCGTCGCGACGCGTTTCTGATCGCCCGCTGCCGCCCCAGCCGAGCGCACGCCGGGCGTCACGAGGATGGCCCGGGGACCGGCCAAGCGGCGCACGGAGGTCACCTCCAGAGGGGAACAGACCACGCCGTCGAGCCCCGCTTCCATCGCTTTTCTTACCCGCAGTTCCACCAGCTCCTCGACGCGGCAGGGGTAGCCGAGATCCCTCAGGTCGTCCTCATCGAAACTGGTCAGCACCGTCACGGCAAGCAACTTCAAGGGCGACCCGGCGCGGCCCTCGACAGCGGCGTGCATCACCGCGCTACTGCCGTGGACCGTCGCAAACGTCGCGCCGCTGTGCGCCACTTGCGCCACCGCCCGCTTCACGGTCTCGCCGATGTCGTAGAATTTGAGGTCGAGAAAGACCCGCTTGCCGCGGCGCAGCAGTTCGCGCACGAACTCCATGCCCGCCGCGGCGTAGAGCTCGAGTCCCACTTTATAGAAGCTCGCCAGATCCCCCAGCTGTTCCACCAGCGCGCGGGCGTGGCTGGCCGAATCGAAATCCAGGGCCACGATCAACCCCTCGCGGCTCATGGCAGGAGTCGCAGGGGTTTTTCCCCGCGCTCGCGCACGCGGCCGATGCGCCGAGCCGCAGGGTAGCTGCGCTCGAGCTCCGCCGCGTCCCGCTCCGGCAGGGCGATCAACAGACCCCCCGAGGTCTGCGGGTCGTAGAGGAGATGTTCCAGCTCCTCGGCCATGTCACCGCACCTTTCCACGGCGCAGGAAACGAAGGCGCGGTTGTTCTTGAGGCCGCCCGCCAGAGCTCCTTGCCGCGCGTAGTCGAGCGCCCCCGCGAGCAGCGGCACGCGCGCGGACTCGATTTCCAGCGTCACGCCGCTGGCCACGGCCATTTCCCGGGCGTGGCCGAGAAGGCCGAAGCCGGTCACGTCCGTACACGCGTGCACTTCATAGGCCAGCATCGCCTCACAGGCGGCACGGTTCAAGGTGAGCATCGATTCCACCGACGCCCGCACGTCTTCCGCGCGCGCGAAACCGCGCTTGAGCGCGGTGGAGACCACGCCGGTCCCGATAGGCTTGGTCAGCAGCAGCGCGTCGCCGGGCCGTGCGCCGGCGTTGGTGATGAACCGCTCGGGGTGGACCAAACCGGTGACCGCGTAGCCGAATTTGATCTCCGCGTCATGGATCGAATGGCCGCCGATGACCACGCAGTCGGCTTCGGCTATCTTTTCGTAGCCGCCACGGAGGATCTCGGCCAGTTCCTCCAGATCGGCGTCCGCCGGGTAGGCGACGATCGAGAGGGCAGAAATCGGCCGCCCGCCCATGGCATAGACGTCGCTCAGGGAGTTGGCCGCAGCGATAGCGCCGTAAGTGTAAGGATCGTCGACAATTGGCGTGAAAAAGTCCACCGTCTGCACCAGGGCGCACTCCGGCGTGAGCTTGTACACGCCCGCATCGTCGGACGTGTCAAACCCGACCAGCACGTTCTCGTTGGCGGGGCGCGGCAGCCGCGCCAAGACCTGGTCCAACAAACTTGGACTCAGCTTGGACGCTCAACCGGCCGCCTTGACGTGCGCCGTCAGCTTCTTCAGCGACACACCGCTTCCCAGCGTAGCGAAAAATTCCTCCGCCTTGGGCCTGCGCGACGGGCCCGCACACAGCCCAGCGAGTGAGCGAGAACCGAACCGCCTCTGTCTCCCACACGCCACCAGCGCCCCCTCGGCGGCGCTTTGCGGGCTGAGCCACTCACCCACCTCTGGGGCCTGTGTCGAAACGTGCGGCTGTTACCCTGCGAGCCGTCCAAAGTAGAGGCCTGCGGCGCGCTATCGTGGTGGAAGATCCCATGCTCCGCTCACTGGCATCGGTCTCGGTGGGATTCTGTGTGTTCACGCTGACTTCCTGCGGGACGCCGCAAAGCCGGCGCCAGGCGCCGCCTTCCCTACCCGCTCCCGTCTTCGATCAGAGCTTCTGGCGCCACTGGGGTGACGGCAAAGCAGAGCTGGCGGCGTATGATCTGGTCGAGCCGCGCTACGGCCAAGCGCGGCCAGGCGTCGCGGTGACCATCTTCGTCACCGAGCCGTTCTCTCACTCCTTGCGGGTGAAGGCCGACCCCGGCAAGCACGCCCCCTCCGACGTCTTCCCCGTCATGAAGCTGAACCTCGTCAAGGATTACGCCACCGGCATCTACGACTACAACGTCATGCTCAGCAGCTTCGTCGCCTTGCAGCACTCCGGCGGCCGCGCGGCGGGATCGGCCGTCAAAATCTCCTATTCGAGCCAGGAGTGGTGCGGACACGTCTACAGCCAGCTCCTCTTTGATCCCCTTGGGATCCACTACGAGGTCCACAGCTACTTTGACGGCGAGGCGGACCAGCGCCGCGACCTCCAATACCCACAGGGCGGTATCGCCGAGGACCTCTTGCTTCTGTGGGCCCGCGGGATGGCGGCTCCCGTCCTGGCGCCCGGCCAGAGTTGGACGGCGCCGCTGCTGCGCTCGCTCCAGTTCAGCCGCGACCGCCACGTGGCGCCGCCCTGGGTCCGTGCGACCTTGGGCCGGGCGGCTGCTCCGCACCGGATCCAGGTACCGGCCGGAGAGTTCGAAGCCGAGGCATTCACGGCTCGCGTCACGGACGGTCTTTCCTGGAGAATTGACGTCGAACGATCCTGGCCGCACCGCATCCTGCGCTGGGAGACCAGCTCCGGCGAACGAGCGGAACTGCTCGGCGCCGCGCGTCTCGAATATTGGAAAATGAACGAAAAGGGCTTCGAACGCGCCTTGAGCCAGCTCGGGCTCAAGCCCCGACCGCCGCGGACTCCCTGACGCCGACGGGCTTGGTGGCTGGTGAAATCTGCTATTCTCCAAAACGAGAGGTTCCCATGTCAGGCCATTCCAAGTGGGCGACGATCAAGCACAAAAAGGCGGCCCTGGACGCCAAACGGGGGCGGCTGTTTACCCGCCTGATCAAAGAGATCACCGTGGCGGCACGCTACGGAGGCGATCCGGACGCCAACCCGCGGCTCCGCACCGCCATTGCCGCCGCCAAGGCCGCCAGCATGCCCGCCGACAACATCAAACGCGCCATCATGCGCGGCACCGGCGAGTTGGAGGGCGGACAGCTCGAGGAGGCCATCTTCGAAGGATACGGTCCGGGCGGCGCGGCGATCCTCGTGCAAGTCGCCACGGACAACCGCAACCGCACCGTCAGCGAGATTCGCCACATCTTCTCCAAACAGGGGGGCAGCCTTGGCGAGCAAGGCAGCGTCGCCTGGATGTTCGACCGCAAGAGCCAGATCCTGATTGACGCCCAGAAAGCCACAGAAGACCAGCTCCTGTCCATCGTGCTCGATGCGGGCGCCGAGGACCTGCGCAACGACGGCACTCACTGGGAGGTCCTCTCGCCCCCGGAGGCTCACGAATCCGTCCTCGAAGCGCTTCAGAAAGCAGGCATCGAAACGGCTTCGGCGCAAATCGCCATGATCCCGAAAAGCACCATCAAACTGGAAGGCAAGGACGCGCAGGCGATGCTGCGGCTGGCCGAAGCGCTGGAAGAACACGACGACGTCCAGAACATTTATTCGAACTACGACATTGACGAAAAGGAGATGGAAGCGCTGGCGGTCTAGCCGGTGAGGGCGCGGCGATGAGGGTGCTGGGGATCGACTGCGGGGCGGACCGCACCGGCTACGGCATCATCGACAGCGACGGGCGGGCTCATCGCTTGATCGAAGCGGGCGTCATCTCCAGCCGGGGGGAAGAGCCCTGGGAACGCCGTTTGCTCACGCTGGCCCGAGGATTGCGCCAGGTGATCGCGACCCACCATCCGGAAACGGCGGCGGTCGAGGAGGTCTTCGTCGCCGCCAACGCGCAGGCCGCCTTGAGGCTGGCGCAAGTGCGCGGCGCCGCGTTGTTGACGCTGGCCGAGGCTGGATTGCCGGTGGGCGAGTACTCGCCGCTCGAAGTCAAGACCAGCGTCACCGGCTACGGCCGCGCGGAAAAGCGACAGGTGCAGCGAATGGTGGGCTCGCTGCTGGGTCTGGACCGCGTCCCCGAATCCGAGGACGCCTCCGACGCTTTGGCTGTGGCCATCTGCCACGCCACACGCCTCCCGGTGGAGGTCCGGCCATGACCCGCGCCTTGGCCGGTCTGGCGCTGGCGGCCGCCGCGGCCCTCGCGGCCGGTCCGAAGATCTTTTATTCGAAATCGTTTCCCGGCAGCGAGCCGGCCTACGTGGCAGTCGAGCTGGACCGCAGCGGCGCGGCGACGTACAAAGAGTCCCCAGACGACGACGGCCCGCTTCGCTTCCAGCTCGAGGAGGCTGAGACCGGCGAGATTTTCGCACTGGCCGAGAAGCTCGACTACTTCCGCCGCCCTCTCGAAGCGAACCTGAAAGTGGCCAACATGGGCATCAAAACCTTCCGCTACGAGGACGGAACGCGCAGCCACCAGGTGCAGTTCAACTATTCCGAAGACCCAGACGCGAAATTGCTGGCCGACTGGTTCGAG
Source organism: Bryobacteraceae bacterium (assembly GCA_025055455.1). Lineage (GTDB taxonomy): Bacteria > Acidobacteriota > Terriglobia > Bryobacterales > Bryobacteraceae > JANWXD01. Next base: position 100,552 of record JANWXD010000003.1, on the reverse strand, counting down.
CGCCTCACCGAAACCGCCCGCCATCGGATCCTGCTCGAGCGCTCCTACCGGTTCGACCGCCTGGGGGTCGACAAGGCGTTGTTGCTGCTGGAAGCTTCGTTCGCGAAAAATCGTCTCGCGGGCGCCAAGCAACTCCTCCCCGTTCTGGAGAAGATCGCGCAAAATCCGGCGTTTTTCAATCGTGCCCGGGAGCGCGCCGCCCGGCTGAGTGAGTTCATCCGGGCGGGAAAGACAAGAGCGGAGTGAGCAGGTCGGTGCGAGGAGCTCGAACGCCAGCGCCCTCGTCGCCGGCCGAGCGGAAGCAGCGCCTCGCTTTTTCTTACCGATCCGTGCCAAGATCGCTCGGAGACCCGTCCAAGTTCGCGTGCCGAGCAAGCGGGGACTCGCTCGAGGCATGAGCTTCCGGCGCGTCATTTGGGTGGTGCTCGACAGCGTCGGCATCGGCGAGATGCCGGACGCGGCGGAATACGGCGACGCAGGCAGCGACACGCTGGGCAACTTGGCCCGGGTGCGCCCCCTCCGACTGCCCCACTTGTGCCGGCTCGGGCTGGCGAACATCAAGCCTTTGGCGGGACTGGATCCCGCTCGGGAGCCGCTGGGGGCCTTCGGCCGCTGCGCCTCGGCCTCCCCTGGCAAGGACACGACGACCGGCCACTGGGAGATGGCAGGGATCCACCTGAGCCGGCCGTTTCCTCTGTACCCGAACGGTTTCCCGCGCGAATTGATCGAAGAGTTCGAGCGGCGGATCGGTCGCAAAACCCTGGGCAACGTGCCGGCCTCCGGCACCGAGATCATCGAGCGGCTGGGCACAGAGCACCTGCGCACGGGCTCGCCCATTGTCTACACCTCCGCCGACAGTGTGTTTCAGGTGGCGGCTCACGAGGACGTGATCCCGCTCTGGGAACTGTACAAGATTTGCGAGACGGCCCGGGAGCTCCTGCGCGGCGAACACGAAGTCGGACGCGTCATCGCCCGTCCCTTCGTCGGCCAACCCGGAGCGTTCACGCGGACGGCCAACCGCAAGGACTTCGCCGTGCCGCCGCCCCCAGGCATGCTCCTCGACAAGCTCGAAGAACGGGGTGTCACGGTGCACACCGTCGGCAAGATCTTCGAAGTTTTTCTCGGCCGCGGAATCCAGATCTACGACAAGACGCGGGACAACGCCGACGGCATGGCCAAGACGCTGGAGGCCCTGGAGGAGACGCCCGCGGGCTTGATCTGGACGAACCTCGTGGATTTCGACCAGCTGTACGGCCACCGGAACAACGTGGAGGGTTACGCCGCGGCCCTGGAGGCAGTGGACGCCTGGCTTCCCTCGCTGATGCAACGGATGCGAGAGGACGACTTGCTGATCCTCTGCGCCGACCACGGCTGTGACCCAACCACGCCTTCGACCGACCACAGTCGCGAGTATGTGCCGCTCCTCGTCTGGGGGCCCAAAACGCGCAGGGGCGTGGCGCTGGGTACCCGTCCCACGCTCGCCGACATCGGCCAGACGGTGGCCGCAATTTTCGGAGTGCGCATCGAGAAAGGAGAGAGCTTTTTAGAGGCAATTCTATGAGACGCCCCTTGCTGGCCGGCAACTGGAAAATGTACAAGACCGCGGCGGAGACGGCGGCCTTTTTCGAGAAGTTTCGGCCGCTCGTCGAGCGCAGCGACCACTGCGACATCGTCATCTGCCCGCCGTTCCCGAACCTGGCGGCAGCGGTGGAGGCGGCGCGCGGTTCCCGCATCGAAATCGGAGGGCAGGATCTTTTTTGGGAGCGCGAGGGCGCCTACACCGGTGAGGTTTCCGGTCCCATGCTCGCTGCGATCGGCTGCCGCTGGGTGATCATCGGGCACAGCGAGCGGCGGCAGTATTTCGGCGAGACTGACGGCACGGTGTTGAAAAAAACCATCGCGGCGCTCGAGGCGGGACTCAATCCCATCGTCTGTGTCGGCGAACGGCTGGAGGAGCGGGAAGCCGGCCAGACCGAGGAGGTTCTGCGCGCCCAGTATCGGGACGGGTTGAGCGGCTTGTCGGCCGAACAGCTCCGCCGCGTCACCATCGCCTACGAGCCGGTATGGGCCATCGGCACGGGCCGCACCGCCACGCCCGAAGTCGCCGCCGAGGCGCACCGCTTCTTGCGCGAGCAGGTGGCGGCGCAGCACGGCCGGGAAGCGGCGGCGAGCCTGCGCATCCTGTACGGAGGAAGCGTCAAGCCCGACAACATTCGCGGCCTGATGGCGCAGCCCGAAATTGACGGCGCCCTCGTCGGGGGCGCCAGCCTGGATCCGGTCTCGTTCGCCGCCATCGTCAACTTCTAGCCGCGCCTGGCCCGGCGCTATCATGAGTCCATGCGACGATCCGGTATCCTGCTTACCCTGCTCACGCTGTCGCTCCTCGCCCAGACGCCGACCGCTTGGACTCCCGACCTGCACATGCAGGTGGCGACGATCGGTACGGTAGTGCCCTCGCCGGACGGCAAGCTCGTGGCCTATATGGAGACGCGGGCCCTCATGGAGCCCGAAAAAAGCGAGATGGTCTCGCAGATCTTTCTGGCTTCGGCCGACGGCTCCCGACGCTTGCAACTGACGCGTGGCGAAAAAGGCGCCAGCGCGCCGTCGTTTTCCCCAGACGGCCGCTTCGTCTACTTCCTCTCGGAGCGGTCCGGCAAGCCCAATCTCTGGCGCATCGCCGTGGATGGCGGCGAGGCCGAGAGGCTCACGGATTGGAAGGGCGAGATCGGCAGCTATAAAGTTTCCCCCAACGGCAAGTGGATCGCCTTCACGGGGCGCAAGCCGGACGACGAGGAAGAGCGAGCCAAGAAGGAAAAGCGCGACTGGATCGTAGTGGACGAGAAACCCAAGAATCACGCGCTCTGGATCCTCCCCGCCGAACCGGATACGAAAGGCAAGCGGGAGCCGCGCGAAGTCGTGCCGGCCACGCGCCACATCGCGGCCTTCGACTGGTCGCCGGATTCACGGCGCATCGCCTTCGAACACCGGCCGGCTCCGAAAGCGGACGAATGGACCAAGTCCGACCTGTCGGAAGTCGAAGTGGAAAGCGGCCAGGTGCGCGTGCTGGCGGCGACGGGGGCGGCGGAGCAGGACCCGCACTACTCCCCCGACGGCCGCTATCTGGCGTTCACCGTGACCTCCGAACCGCCCCGCTGGCCGGGCGAAGAGCGCATCGCGGTGCTGCCGCTGCCCGGCGGCGACCGTCGGTTGCTGGCAGCGACCTACGACGAGCGCCCGAACCTGCTCGGCTGGACGCGGGACTCTTCCCGCGTCGTCTTCAGCGAGATGAAGCGCACGCGCAGCGCGCTCTATGCGCTGCCGCTCGAAGGCCCGTACGTCACCGTCTACGAGCCGCCGCAGGGCGTGCTCGGCGCGGCGACGCTCAACCTCACGGGAACTCACGTGGGTTTTGCGCGCGAGTCGTCAGCCGAACCGCCGGAGGCTTACCTGCTGGACCTCCGCGGCGGCGCTCCGGTGCAGGTGAGCCGCGCCAACACGGATCTTCCCAAGCTGCCCCTCGGCGAAACTCGCCTGGTGCGCTGGAAGGCGCGCGACGGCTGGGAAATCGAAGGGCTGCTGACGTACCCCGTCGGCTACGAGGCCGGCAAACGCTACCCGCTCATCCTCAACATTCACGGCGGGCCGGCGGGGGTTTATACGGAAACTTTCATCGGCCGTCCCGGGATCTATCCGCTGGCGGCGTTCGCCGCCAAAGGCTACGCCGTGCTGCGACCGAATCCCCGTGGCTCCGGCGGCTACGGCAAGCAGTTCCGCTTTGCCAACGTCAATGACTGGGGCGGCAAAGATTACGAGGACCTGATGGCCGGCGTCGATCACGTGATCGGCATGGGCGTCGCCGATCCAGACCGGCTGGCGGTGATGGGTTGGAGTTACGGCGGCTACATGACAAGTTGGGTCATCGGACACACGCAGCGCTTCAAGGCCGCCGTGGTGGGCGCTGCGGTGACCAACCTGTGGAGCTTCACCGGCACCAGCGATATTCCGGGCTTCCTGCCCGATTATTTCTCCGGCGAGCCGTGGGACAACTTCGAAGCCTACCGCAAACACTCGCCGATGTCGTACGTAAAGAACGTGACAACCCCGGCGCTGATCCTTCATGGGGAAGCAGACGTCCGCGTGCCCGTCTCGCAAGGCTACGAGCTGTACAACGCGCTCAAGCGCCGCGGCGTGACCACCAAGATGGTCGTCTACCCACGCATGCCGCACAGCCCGCGCGAGCCTAAGTTCGTGCTGGACGTGATGCAGCGGCACTTGGACTGGGTCGAGAAGTATGTGCGGTAAGGCAGGCGCGTGAAGGCACAGCCGGCAGGTCCTTCCGGGCTGGCGCCGGACCGGGCGCTCCGCTTCATCCTCCTGTTGGGCGTTGTCAGCCTGCTAGCCGATGCCACCTACGAAGGGGCGCGCAGTATCACGGGTCCATTCTTGGCCGTCCTGGGGGCGAGCGGGACCGTGGTGGGCATCGTGGCGGGCTTGGGCGAGCTGCTGGGTTACGGCTTGCGGTTGGTTTCCGGGGTCATCGCTGACCGCACGCGGCGGTATTGGATCCTGATGATCGGAGGGTACTTCCTAAACCTCCTCGTCGTGCCACTGCTCGCCCTCGCCGGCCGCTGGGAGACGGCCGCCGCGCTGATCCTCGCCGAGCGGATCGGCAAGGCGGTGCGCACTCCGGCGCGGGACGCGATGCTGTCCCACGCCGTCTCACAGGTGGGGGGCGGTTGGGGCTTCGGCCTGCACGAAGCCCTGGATCAGATGGGAGCCACGGCCGGGCCGCTGCTCGTTGCGGCTGTGGTTCGCGCGCAGGGCGAGTACCGGACGGCATTTGCGTGGTTGGCGATTCCCGCCGTGCTCGCGCTCCTGGTGCTCGCGGCCGCACGGCATTTCTATCCGCAGCCCCGAGAGCTCGAGGCAGCGCCGCGAGGCATCCAAACGAAAGGCTTGCCGCGCGCGTACTGGATCCATGTGGGCGCCACGGCGCTCGTTGCGGCGGGCTACGCCGACTTCCCCTTGATGGCGTACCACTTCGAGAGAACCGGCCTGGTGACCCCGCAAGCGATCGCGCTTCTTTACGCGTTGGCCATGGCCGTGGACGCGGCGGCGGCGCTGGTCTTGGGACGGCTGTTCGACCGGTTCGGGCTGGTGGTCCTGGCCGTGACGGCGGCAGTTTGCGCTGTGTTCGCTCCCTTGGTCTTTCTGGGCGGGCCCGGCGCCGTCGTGGCGGGAATGGTGTTGTGGGGTGCCGGCTTGGGCGCACAGGAGTCCGTGCTGCGGGCGGCCGTGGGCGGCATGGCCCCCGCAGGGGTCCGTGGCACGGCATACGGCATCTTCAACGCGGGCTACGGTGTCTTTTGGTTCGCGGGCAGCGCTCTGATGGGTTTGCTTTACGACCGCTCGCGAGCCGCGCTCGTCAGCTTCTCCATGACAGTGCAACTTGCGGCTGCGCCGGCGTTCTTGCTGGCTGGGCGCCGCGCGCGCGCGTGAAGCGCGCCGGCCCGCTCACCTCGTGCACTCAGCGCACGAGCAGATTTGCCGCAGGTAGGCGTAGGAGTAAATGCCGCTGCTGTGGCCGTCGTTCCAGCGGATCCGCAAGGCGTAAGCGCCGACCGGTTCCACATCCAGGATGCGCAACTTCGGCTTGAAGAGCGCGAGCGGGTTCGGCGCGGGCGGCGTCGGCCCCGTCTCGTGGGCGCCCCGGCACGTCGCGCACGGACAGCGGTCGCGGAGGTATTGCAACTCGTACTGGCTAGTATGCCCGTCTTTCCAGACGATTTGAATCCCCGTGGCGCGCGACACGGAGATTCGTTCCGGCTCGCTCGCGGCAGGCATGAGAGCCTCAGACGCGCTCGACATCTCGCACTCCCGAAAGCCGCCGCATGGCCGCCACGATCCGCTCGAGCTGTTTCTTGTCCTTGATGTCCACCGTCATGTCCACGACGGCCCCGTCCCCGTTACGGTCGTGAATCGCACGCGCCTCCAGGCTGCGGATGTTGCTCTGCTCGCCGGAAAGGATGGAGGTGAGCTGATGGAGCATCCCCGGACGGTCATCCGTGTGGATGATCATTTTGACGGGGAAGGACTCGTCGCCGGCGCGGCCCCACTCCACATCGATCTTACGGTCCGCTTCATACAGCAGGTTTTGCACATTGGGGCAGTTGGTCGAATGCACGGCCACCCCCTTGCCGCGTGTGACGTAACCGACGATGGCTTCGCCTCGGATCGGGTTGCAGCACTTGGCCCGATACACGAGCAGATCGTCTACGCCCTTGACCTTGACGACCAGATCTCCCGTAGCTCGCTTGGCCGGAGCCGGAACGGGCGCCGTCTGCTCGGCCGCCGCTTCGGGCGGCTGAGGGACGAGTTTTAGCAGCACTTGGCGCGCGGAAAACTTCCCGAATCCCAAGGCCGCGTGGAGGTCTTCGATCTTGCTGCAACCGTATTCATTCGCCACGCGATCCCAGTCGGACTTGGGGAATTTGCTCAGCGAGACCCCCAGGCGCCGGGCCTCCTTTTCGAGGAGCTTCTGGCCGAGGTCAACGGCCTTGGCGCGCTCGGTCATGTTGATGACCTGCTTGATTTTGTTGCGCGCCCGCGAGGTTTTGACCAGCGCCAGCCAGTCCTTGCTCGGCAAGTGGCCGGGCTGGGTGAGAATCTCCACCACGTCCCCGTTGCGGAGGTTGTAACGCAGCGAGACGATCCGTCCGTTGACTTTGGCACCTACGCACGTGTGGCCCACGTCGGTGTGAATGGCGTAGGCGAAATCGATCGGGGTCGCGCCGCGCGGCAGGGCGATCACCTTGCCCCGGGGCGTGAAGCAGTAGACCTCCTCGGGGTAGAGATCCACCTTGAGGGTGGACATGAAATCGCCCGGATCCCGCATTTCCTGCTGCCACTCGACGAGCTGGCGCAGCCATGCGATGCGCTGGACGTCCTCGGCCGGGCCTTTGTGTCCCTCCTTGTACTTCCAGTGGGCGGCGATGCCCTCCTCGGCGATGCGGTGCATCTGCTCGGTACGGATCTGCACCTCGAAGGCGCGCCCGCCGGGTCCGATCACGGAGGTGTGCAGCGACTGGTAGAAATTCGGCCGCTTGATGGCGATGAAATCCTTGATCCGCCCCGGCACCGGATGCCACTCGTTGTGGATCACTCCCAAAGCGGCGTAGCAGTTGATCACCGAATCCGTAATGATGCGCACGGCCAGCAAATCGTATACCTGTTCGATCGGGATTCTCTGGCGGCGGATCTTCTGGAAGATAGAGTACGCGCGTTTGACACGACCCTCCACCCGAGCGGGGATGCCTTCGGCGGCGAGTTTCCTCTCGATCGTGGCCTTGATTTCCGCCAGGAACTGTTCGAACTCGGAGCGGCGCGATTCCAAAAATTGACCCAGCTCCGCGGCGGCCTGCGGCTCCAAATACGAGAAGGCCAGATCCTCCAGCTCACCGCGGATCTTGCCCATCCCGAGACGGTGGGCGATGGGCGCGTAGATTTCCACGGTCTCGCGAGCGATCCGCTGTTGGCGCTCCGGCGGCAGACTCGCGAGAGTGCGCATGTTGTGGAGCCGGTCGGCCAGCTTGACGATGATCACCCGAACGTCGTTGACCATCGCCAGCAACATCTTGCGGAAGCTTTCCGCCTGGCGCGTCTCGGGGTCGTAAAAGTTCAGTTTGCTCAGCTTGGTGACCCCGTCCACGCAGCGGGCGACCTCTTCGCCGAACCGGCTTCGGAGCTCCTCGAGACTTGTCCCCGTATCCTCCAAGACGTCGTGCAGGAGTCCCGTCTGGAGGCACACCATGTCCATGTTCATGTCGGCCAGGATCTGAGTGACCCCCAGCGGGTGAACCATGTAAGGTTCCCCCGAGTCCCGCCGTTGCTGGCGATGGCGTTCTGCGGCGAATTGGTATGCGGAACGGAGGGCGGTTAGCTCCTCGCTGAGGCGGGTTTGGGCAAGCTGCTCCTCCAGGGCCCGGTATCGAGCTTCCAGAAGCGCTTGCGGGTCTTCGGCCGGAGGCGGTAGCTTCGCCGGACCGGAATCGCTCGCCATGGCGGGATGGGACGCCCCGCCCTTATTATAGCGAAGGGGAAGCCCGGGACCCGGGGTTCAGTGTTCTTACTGGCCCCCGGCCAAGCCGCCGCCGGGCATACGAGCGGCCTTCATTTTCTTGGTTTCCATTGTTTTCTGAACCCAATTGTCGGCAATATCCGTGAACTTTTTGTAATCGGCCTCCGTGTCTGCCAAGTCAGCGCGCTCGCGGTACAACAGGTTCAGATAGGCCATGGCGTCGTCGTACTCCTTGTCGATCTCCAAGGCCTTCTGTAAGTGCTGCATGCCTTCCTCGATGATTGGCAAGTTCTTTTCTCGCAACGCCTCACGGACTCTCCGGTCCTTCAGCGGCCCGGGGTCCTCCGGTTTCATGCCCAGCTTTGCCCGGGCCTCCATGCGCGGCTGGAAGGTCTTGGTCCAAGCGATGACGCCGATGGTGTAGTGGGCCTCCTTGGCGCTCGGGTTCACCGAAATCTGCTTCAAGTACCACTCCCGTGCCTCGTCCAGTTTCTTTTGGTTGAAGTACAGCAACGCAATCGAAGCAATGGCGACTTCATTCTTGGGGTCTTGCTCCAGCACGCGGAGGAACTCATCGTGGGCCGCCTGGGCCATCCGCAGGTTCTCGGGGGACTCAGCCCCCGGAATGTACTGCTGCATATAAGCGGTGGCCAGATACAACCGGGCCGTAGGGAAGGTGGGATCGAGTTCGACCGCCTGCTTGAAGAATTCCACAGCCTCCGCATATCGCGCGTTCTTGAAGGCCTGAACGCCTTTGTTGAGATTGTCCCGCGCCCTCAATTTCTGGCAGCCGGAGAGACCCAGCGCCAACACTACACACGCGAGGGCGACGATAGAGATGCGCTTCGCTTTCATGGTGACTCCTCGATAGGCTGCGACCGCACCGACCAGCGAGGCTACTCGCCCGCCTCGATCTTGGCGGTCATCAGCCCGATCTTGTCGATGCCGGCGCCCTTGGCGATATCGATCGCCCGCGCCACGTATTGGAACTCGAGCGCCGGATCGCCCTTGACGAAGACGACGCGCTCCGCCCGAGTTTTGAAAATCTCTTCGAGCCGGGGCCCGAGCCGAGCTTCATCCGTCGGCTCGGTGTTAATCAACATGCTGCGATCCCGGTTGATCACGATCACCACCGTGCGCTGGTCCGCCGCAGTCTGCTGGGCGCCCGGCGGCGGCGGTTGGGGCACCAACGCTTCCAACCCCTTCGGGGTCAGAGGAGTGATGACCATAAAGATGATCAGCAACACGAGGAGAATGTCAATGAACGGCACCACATTCGGGTCCGCTTTCAGACCTCCCCCTGTCGAGACTTGAATTCCCATACTCGCTATCTCCTTGGTCGTTCCCTAACGAGCCGCCTCTATCCGATCGGTGCGGCCGCAGCCGTCTCCCCGGCCCGCTTCTCCTGAATCTGCTCCGTGAGGAGCCCGAGCTGGTCGACCCCCGCGGTGCGGAGGTTGTCCACAACCTCGACGACCCGCTCATACCGGGCCCGAGCATCCGCCCGAAGGTATACGGTCTTGTCCAACCGATTGGTCAACAGGTCCTTCACTTTCGGGCCGAGATCTTCCGGCTTCATGAGGGTGGTCCCGAGGAAGACGCGGCCTTCCCGCGTTACGGCGATCAGCACCGCGTCATCCTTGTCAGCGGCCTGCATGGCGATCGGATTCCGCGTCTTGACCATCTCCACGCTCACCCCTTTGGACAGCATCGGGGTGACGACCATGAAAATGATCAACAGCACCAGCATCACGTCCGCCATGGGCACGACGTTCGGTTCGGCCAGGATCTCGCCCAGCGGTCGCTTTTTGGCCATCCGTCACCTCCTCCGCCGGCGTCTCCAGCCGGCGACGTGTCTAGCCGGGTACCCTCTGTGCCGAAGACCTCAACGGGACCCGGCCGCTCGCTGTTGGGTCCGCTTCAAGAAGTAGTCGATCAGCTCCGAGCTGGAGTTGCTCATCTCCACGTCGAAGGCCTCGATGCGGCTGGTGAAGTAGTTGTACATCCAGACCGCCGGCACGGCGACGAACAGACCGATGGCGGTCGCCACTAGCGCCTCGGAGATGCCTCCGGCCACAGCGCCCAGACCGGTGGATTTCTCCGTCGAGATGCCCTTGAACGCGTTGATGATACCCACCACCGTGCCAAAGAGCCCCACGAACGGGGCGGTCGCCCCGATGGTCGCCAGCGTGCCGACGCCCCGCTTGAGCTCGGCATGCACGATCGCCTCAGCCCGCTCCAAAGCCCGGCGCGAAGCTTCGATCTCCTCGCCGGGAATCTCGGAACTGAGCTGGTGCGCCCGAAACTCTTGCAGCCCCGCGACCACGACCTTCGCCAGATGGCTCTTCTTGTAGCGGTCGGCAATCTTGATGGCCTCGTCGAGCTTGCCTTCCCGCAACGCGCCGGCCACAGCCGGAGCAAACTGCCGCGACTGCTTCCGGGCGCCGTTGTAGGCCAGCAAACGGTCGATCATAACCCCGATGGACCAAGCAGACATCAAGAACAACAGGATCACCACGATCTTGGCGGCCACTCCCATCTGGGCCCACAGTGATCGGATGTCCCATCCCACGGCGCCTTCCTGAAGCAGGAACAACGCCCACACCTGAAGTTGCAATAGCATGGTTGTCTCTCCTCAAACCTTGGAAATGGTCATGGTATCGAAACCCTGGGTCACTGCGTAAGCGTGAAATTCACGTCAATTTGCGTGATCACTTCGACCGGCTCGCCATTGAGCAGCGTAGGCTGATACACCCATTGCTTGACGGCTTCGATGGCCGCCGGCACGAGCAAGGGATGACCCGAAACCACTTGCAGCTCTTGGATCGTGCCGTCGCGGGCGATGATCGCGGTCAGCCGAACCGTGCCCTGAATGCGGGCTTGCCGCGCCAGCGGGGGGTACACCGGCCGAACCTGACGGATCAACTTCGCCTGCTGCACGTTGCCTCCCACTCGGATGCGCTGAGGGGCCGCCGGCTTGGGCGCCTCTTCGACCTTGGGAGGCGGCGGCGGCGCCGCGACCGGCACCGAGCTGATGATCCCGCCGATCACGCCGCCGGGCGTGCCGCCGGGAACGCCTCCGGGCACACCACCGACCACCCCTACCACACCTGCCGAGGGCGGCGGAAGCTCCTCCTCCTTGATTAAGGCGATCTCCTTGGGGATGGTCTTCGGCGCCAAAAGCCGACCGGCGTCGAACTGGCGCGGGATCACCTTGACCACCTTGACGGGCGCCGCCGCCGGCGGGGGTGGGGGCGGAGGTGGAGGCGGCGCCACCAGAAAGCTGGTGAGCTGGGTGCGCGGCAGCGTATCCGTGTAAATCAGCGGTATCAGAATCGCGATGATCAGAAGGATCGTTTGGAGAATGAACGAAACCAGCACTGAAGCGACTCGTTTCGTTCTCTCCGTCTCCTCGATGAACGTTTGTTCAAACATGAACGCCTTCCTTTCCGCGACCGGGTCAGACCGGCCTTACTTTACTCTCCGTACCTCCCTCCCGGTGGCGACCGCCACGGAAGTGACTCGTTTACGGCTTTCCGCCAAGCCGTGCCAGTATATCAGGATCGGGCTGGCGATGAAGACCGACGAGTAGGTTCCCACCAGGATCCCCACCACCAACGCAAAGGCGAAACCGTGGAGCACCGGGCCCCCGAATAGAAACAGCGCCAAGCAGGTCAGGAATGTCAGACCGGAGGTCAACACCGTACGGTTCAAAGTCTGGTTGATGCTCAGATTGACAAGAGCCGGAAATTTCTCCCGTCGCAGAATCTTCAAGTTCTCGCGGATGCGGTCGAACACCACGATCGTGTCGTTCATCGAATAGCCGACCAGCGTCAGCAGCGCCGCCACCACGGTCAGGTCGATCTCTTTGTCGAAGATGGAGAACAGACCGACGGTGATGAGCACGTCGTGGAACACCGCCAGCACGGCCGCCACGCCATAGATCCACTCGAACCGAAACGCTATATATACCAACATCCCCCCGAGGGCGTAAAGAGTGGCCAAGATGGCTTGGCGTCGCAGATCCGCGCCCACCTTCGGCCCCACGATCTCCACGCGCCGAATCGAGAACGGCGCCAGCCAACATTCCTGCTTGAGCACGGAAACGACCGCCGGCGTCACTCCCGGCACTGCACGCAGCTCGTCGAAGCTGCGGATCAACCCCGAACGCGGCGGTGTGTCCCGGAACTCGAGCATGCTGCGGACGAGCTTCTGCAAATCGTCCTCGCTCAAGGCGACCCCGGCGCGCTGGAGCGGGTCCCGCAAGTGGCTGACCAAGGCTTCCTGACCGACGTTGTTGAAATCCAAACCCCTGCCGGCGCCGCCGAAGGTTTCATGTAAGGTGCGGCTCATCAGATGCCGCGCTTGGTCGAGTTCTTTTTCGCTGCGGAGTTCGGTCCCGATGATCACCTCGTCGGTCCCGGTCAGCTCCTGCACGGTGATGCTCCCTGGAATCCGAGCCGACAGCGCCGCGCGAATCTGCTGGATGGGGGGCTGGTTCAGGAACCGCACGTACATGACCGCGCCCCCCCGGAAGTCGATTCCGTAGCGGGGGCCGCCCTTCAGCACCAAACTGGCGACGCTGGCCACGATGAGCACCAGTGACAAGGCCAAGAACGGGCGTTTGTGTCCCAGGAAATCGAAGTTGGGATTCTTAAAAAGTTCCATGCCGCTTGCTGGGCCGGCGCTCGACTCGCTTAGACACCGGCACGCCTGGTTTGGTTCCCTCGCGTCGTCTCAGATCTATCACAAACCCCGCCTCCCGTCCAGCCCCCTTGCGCCAGACTGAGGCTCCTGTCAAATGCTCAGGGTGGCCACCTGCCGCTTACCCGCCAGAGCCAGGTCGAACAGCACACGCGACACAAAGATAGCGGTGAACAGGTTCGCGATCAGGCCGATGGTCAAGGTGACAGCGAACCCTTTCACGGGACCGGTGCCGAACATGAACAGGAAAGCGCACGCCACGATTGTGGTCACGTGGGTGTCGACAATGGTCAAAAAGGCCTTGCCGAATCCCGTATCCAAAGCCGCCACCACGGCTTTGCCAGCCCGGAGCTCCTCCTTGATTCTCTCAAAAATCAGCACGTTGCTGTCAACGGCCATGCCGATCGTCAGAATGATGCCAGCGATGCCGGGCAGCGTGAGTACCGCATCGAAGTAAGCCAGGGCCGCCAGCAGGATAATGGCGTTCAGCACGAGAGCCACCGTGGCGTTGATGCCCGCACGGCGGTAATAGACGAGCATGATCAACACGACGCTGATGATGCCGACAAGGCCTGCCACTAGCCCTTGGTGGATCGAGTCGGCGCCCAAGGAAGGCCCCACTGTGCGTTCCTCCAAGTAGACGATGCCCGCCGGCAGCGAGCCCGCCCGCAGCACCAGGGCCAGATCCGAGGCTTCTTGCTCGTTGGACAGGCCTGTAATCCGCCCGCTGTCCTCGATGCGCGACTGAATGGTGGCGACGCTGCGGATTTGATTGTCCAAAACCACGGCGAGCCGGTTGCCGATGTTGGCCTCGGTGAACCGGCCGAAGCGGCGCCCGGCGTCGGGCGTCAGCGTGAAGGAAGTCTCCCACTTTTGGAACTCGTCCCGCCCCGGACGGGCGTTGCGCAGGTCGCGGCCCGTGATGACCGGAATGCGGTTCAGCAGGTACCAGGCTTCGCCCTCGGTTCGGCCCGGCGCCATCTTCACCAGCTTGGTGTTGAGCGGGAGCACGCCGCCGTGCCGGGCCATCGCCTCTTGCGGGCTGGAGAACGGACCGTCCTTGACCTCGCAGACTTCCAGCAGGGCCGCCGTTTGCATGATCTGCTTCACACGAGCCGGATCGTCCACGCCCGGCAATTGCACCAGGATCTCGAACTCGGCATCGGCGCGGCCGTGCTGCTGGATCACCGGCTCGGTGAGACCCAGCGCGTTGATGCGTTGCTCGATAGTGCGCATGGCCCGTTCGACGGTGTCGTTCTTGAGCTGAATCAGGTCGCTCGGGCGCATGCGCAGGTGGTAGTCGGTGGCGCTCACCGGCGTCAGGATCCACTGGGCAAACCGCTCGCTGACGATCCGGCGAAAGTCGGTCGACTTTTCGACCGGAATGCCACGGACGTTGATCTGAATGGAGTCCGTTTCCTCGATCGTCTGCGGGTCGTTCCGGTCCAGCGCGCTGTAGTCGATCTGCGCCCGCCGCAATTCCTCCTTCAGCCGCTCGATGGTCTGATCGGCCTCGGCTTTGGCGGCGTCCTGCACCTGGACTTGAAGAATCAGATGGGTGCCGCCTTTCAGATCCAGACCCAAGCGGATGTTGCGGCCTAGGGCTGATTTCAAGTCGGCTACGGACTTGGGCACGCCGAGGATGCCGTAGAGACAGCCGAGCGTCACCAGCGCAATCAGAGTGACTTTCCATTTCAACTGCCCCGCCATGTCGCCGCTCCTATTTCTTCTCCGGGACCAAGCCCGCCACGGCGTTGCGCGCCACTTGGATCTTGATGTTGTCGGGCTTGACCCGCAACACGATCATGTCGTCATCCAGCGAGACGATGGTTCCAATAATTCCGCCGGAAGTGAGGACGACGTTGCCCGCCTGAAGCTCCGCCAGCATCTTCTGCTGGCGCTTCCTTTGGCGTTGCATGGGCAGGAACAGAAGGAAATAAAAGATCGCGAAGATCAGGAGGATCGGTAGAAAGCCCAGGATCGGGTTGGGGGGGCTCTGGCCCTGAAGCAACAAACTCCAAACCACGGTTCACCTCAATTGGTAACGGCCCCCAAAGTCCTGCCGCTTTCGGTCGGTTGCCGTCCCGGCTGAAGGGCACCTCGGACAAGCCACACTACGCTGGCACGCTCCGGACTGCTCGCAGGTACTCTGGGAGTGTCCCCATCATTATAGCCCGTCTCAAGCTCCGCATGAGGTTCAGGTAGTAGGTGAGGTTGTGCAGGGTCGCCAGCGTCGCGAAGAGCATTTCGCCGGCCTGGAAGAGGTGGCGGAGGTAGGCGCGCGAGAAGTGGCGACAGGTGTAACAGCCGCAGACCGGATCTGGCGGCTCGGGATCGTCCCGGTAGCGGGCCTGCTTGATGAGCAAGCGCCCCTCGGAGGTGAACAGACAGCCGTTTCGCGCGTTGCGGGTGGGCAACACGCAGTCCATCATGTCCACGCCCCGGGCCACATACTCGACGAGTTCCTCCGGCAAGCCGACGCCCATGACATAGCGAGGACGATCCGCCGGCAGTTCCGGCACGGTGACGTCCACCATCTCGAGGCTGAGCGCCCGCGGCTCTCCTACGGATAAGCCGCCCACGGCGTAGCCGGGCGCGTCCAGCTCCACCAGCCGCCGCGCGCACTCGCGGCGCAAATCGGCGTACATTGAGCCTTGCACGATCGGGAACCACGCTGGCGGGGTCGCACTGGCGAGTTCTTCCAGACGCCGACGGTAGTAGGCATAGCCCTGCCGGGCCCAGCGGAGGGTGCGCTCCATGGACTGCCGTGCGGTTTCGTGGCTCACCGGGTAGGGGGGACACTCGTCCAGCGCCATCATAATGTCGCCCGAGAGAGCCAGTTGCACCTCCACGGCGGACTCCGGCGTGAAGCGGTGCAGGTCTCCATTTAAGTGCGAGCGGAAGATCACTCCCTCGTCGGTGACCTCGCGAAAGCTGTCCAGGCTGAAGACCTGGTAGCCTCCGGAATCCGTCAGAATGGCGCGCGGCCAAGCCATGAAGCGGTGCAGACCTCCGAGGCGACGGATGACCTCGTGGCCCGGCCGGAGGTGGAGGTGGTACGTGTTGGCCAGCAGCAGGCGCACGTCAAGCTCTTCGGCCAAATGCCGCGGCGTCAGCCCCTTGACGGATCCGTAGGTGCCGACGGGCATGAAGACCGGCGTTTCCACCACCCCGTGCGGCGTGCGGAGAAGACCGGCCCGCGCGCGGGTTGCCGGACACGTCGCCACGATCTCGAACGCCAACGCGGACACTCCCGTATTGTAGAATCGAAGGCGCACACGAAAAGGGACGCGGCGATGAAACATTCATGGCTAGTGGTGCTCGGGTTCACGGTGGGCCTGACGGGCGCGGCGCAGACGTCGGAGCAGAAGGAGCCGTTCACGGCCGAGCAAATCATCGAGAAATCGCTCGAAGCGAGCGGAGGCCGGGAGGTCCACCAGCGCCTGACCAGCATGCGAATGGTGGGCACCTTCGAGCTGCCCGCTGTGGGCGCCACCGGTAAGGTGGAGCTGTTGGCCAAGGCGCCGGACAAACGCTTGTCGCAGGTGGAAGTGGAGGGATTCGGCACGCTGCGGCAAGGCTTCGACGGGCAGGTGGCTTGGGCGGACAACCCGATGCAAGGCTATGTGGAGCTGAGCGGCGAGGCGCTGGCCGTGGCGCGCCGCGAGGCCGTCTTCCTGGGCGATCTCAAGTGGCGGGAGCTCTACCCCAAAGTCGAGCTGAAAGGCAAACGCAAGCTCGGGGACCGGGAAGCGTATTTGATCGAACTCACGCCGCGGGAAGGAAAGCCCGTGCAACGCTACTATGACGCCGAAACCTTTCTCCTGCTCCGCACCGACATGGAGCAGCCCACGGCCCAAGGCATGACTATGGTGCAGACCGAGTTCGCCGACTACAAAGAATTCGAAGGGCGCAAGGTGCCTTTCACCATCAAGCAGCACATCCCGGAAGGCGAACTCATCCTGCGGGTCACGCAAATCCAGCACAACGTGGAAATCGACGATAGCGTGTTCCGCGCCCCGCGGCCCGCTGGCACAGCGAAGTAGTCGAGCTGGCCCGATCCGTTACGCCTGGCGCCGTCGAGGCAGCGACCCAAGCGTCGCCACGGCCCGCAGCCGACCCGCAGGAGACGGCCCCTGCGTGGACCATTCCAGGCGCCGCGCGCCCCCGCGGCCCCAGCGCGCAATGGGGCTCTGCGCCTTCCCTGATAGGATTGAAGACAGAGCGCTCGGAGTCGGCCTATGCCGTTACGCTTCTACAATACGCTGACGCAGCGCGTCGAGGAGTTCGTTCCGCTGGAGCCGAACGTGGTCCGCATGTACACCTGCGGGCCCACTGTCTGGAACTACGTGCACATCGGCAACTTGCGCACGTTCACCTTCCAGGACATCCTGCGGCGCTGGCTCCGGCTCCGCGGCTACCGGCTCGAACACGTCATGAACATCACCGACGTAGACGACCGCATCATCCAGGAAGCGGCCGCCGCGGGCAAATCCATTGGCGAGTACACCGAGGTGTTCACCCAAGCCTTCTTGGAAGACGCCGCCACGCTGCGCTTGGAGCGGCCCGAGCGGCTGGTGCGCGCCACCGACCACATTGCCGACATGGTGGCCCTCATTCGCCGGCTCAGCGAGAAATCCTTCACCTACCGCAGCGACGGCTCCATTTACTTCCGAATCGCCAAGTTCCCCGATTACGGCAAGCTTTCCCACACCGATTTCAGCGGCATCCGACCCGGGGCCCGGGTGGATACGGACAAGTACGACAAGGCGGACGCGCGCGACTTCGTGCTGTGGAAGGCGCGCAAGGAGGGGGAGCCGTACTGGGACACGGAACTGGGCCCGGGACGGCCGGGCTGGCACATCGAGTGCTCGGCCATGGCCATGAAGTATCTGGGGGAAACGCTGGACATCCACGCGGGCGGCGTCGATCTGACCTTCCCCCATCATGAAAATGAGATCGCCCAGTCGGAGGCGGCCACGGGAAAGCCATTTGTCCGCTACTGGCTCCACTCCGAACATCTGATCGTGGAAGGGCAGACGATGTCGAAATCGCTCGGCAACTTCTACACCCTGCGCGATCTGCTGGAGCGGGGCTACGCACCCGAGGCGGTGCGCTATTTGCTGGCGTCGGTGCCCTACCGTAAGCCTCTCAACTTCACGTTCGACGCGCTGCATGCGGCGGCGACAGCCATCGAGAGGCTCCGCAACTTCCGTCTGCGGCTGGAAAGCGAACGCTTCGCCGAGGGTACCGCCGAGCGGATCCTGGAGCGCACCCAAGAGGCCGAGCAAAAGTTCGCGGCCAGCTTGGACGACGACCTCAACACGGCGGAGGCTCTGGCGGCCGTGTTCGAGTACGTGCGGGAGATGAACTCGGCCATGGACGCTAGAGAGTTCCGCGCCGGCAACGCGGCGCCGGCTCTGGAGCTGCTGGGGCGTTTCGATGCGGTCTTCGACGTGCTCCGTCCATCGGTTCCGGCGGCCGCACTGCCCGACGAAGAGATCGAACGTTTGATCGCCGAGCGCACCCGGGCCCGCCAAGCCCGCGATTACGCCCGGGCCGACCGCATCCGCGCCGAACTGTTCGAAAAAGGCATCGTCCTGGAGGACACCAAAGACGGCGTGCGCTGGAAGCGGAGAGCGCCATGAAAATTCACACCAAAGCGGTGCACGCCGGCGATCGCAAGCGCCCGCCGGCCCAGATTCCGGTGACCACTCCCGTGTACACAGCCGCCAGCTACATTGCGGGAACCGTGGAAGAGTTGGATCGCATTTTCGCGCGCGAGCAGCCGGGCTATTGCTACTCCCGGTACGAGAATCCGACGCTCGCGGCCCTCGAGGAACTCGTGGCGTCGCTCGAGAACGGCCAGGGGGCGCTGGCCTGCGCCTCCGGCATGGCGGCCCTGCAAGCGGCGGTCCTGACGGCGCTCACCGACCGGCGCAAGTCGGTGCTAGCGGCTGACGCCTTGTACGGCGCCACCGTGACCTTGCTGACGAAAATTCTCGAACCACTCGGCGTGGAAGTCACCTTCGTGAACATCTGCGACCTGGCGGCGGTCGAGCGGGGATTGGCGGCCCGCCCCGGCTGCGTGCTCATGGAGACGATTTCGAACCCGCTGCTGCGTGTCGGCGATCTCCGGCGCGTGGCAGAGTTGGCCCGAGCGGCTGGCGCCCCGTTGATCGTGGACAACACCTTCGCCACGCCCCTGCTGGTGCGCCCGCTGGAACTCGGCGCTAGCCTCGTCGTGCACAGCCTGACCAAATATCTGGCCGGACACGGCGACGTGCTGGGCGGCATCGTGGTCTCCGACGCGGCGCACTATGAGACGCTGCGCGCCCTGGCCCGGGCCGACGGGCCCGTGCTCGGCCCCTTCGAAAGCTACCTGGCCATGCGCGGCATCAAGACCTTTCCGCTGCGTATGGAACGCCAGTGCGCCAATGCCTGCCGGGTGGCCCAATGGCTGGCCCAACACCCTGCCGTCGAGCGCGTGCACTTCCCTGGCGACCCGGATCACCCGGACGCGGCCGTCGTGCGCCGCCTGTTGCCCCCCGGGCTCTACGGCGCCATGGTCAGCTTCGAGATCCGCGCAGCTGGACGCGAAGAAATCTTCGCTTTCCTGGACCGCCTGAAACTCATCGTCCGCGCCACCTCGCTCGGGGACGTCCACAGCATGATCTTATATCCGGCCATGAGTTCCCACCGGGAAATCGCTCCCAAGCAACGGGAGCGGATGGGTATCCGCGACAATCTCGTGCGGCTCTCAGTGGGCATCGAATCAGTCGAAGACATCCTGGGAGATCTGGAGCAGGCCCTCGCGGCGTAGTGCGGCTGGGAATTTCTGGCGCTTGATTTGCGCCGCGGGTTCGAAGCTCAGCGTTCCAAAATCTTGCCCAAGCGGTTGCGGAGGTCCAGGCGAATGGGTTTCCTTTGGCGGCCTTCGTGCCCCACCTGACGGTAGACCTCCAGGCGCGGAGAGCCCGCCGCTGGACGGGGATAAAAGCCGATGGGTTCCCAGCGGCCCGGGTCCCGCCGCAGCGCTTGAACGACAAAGTCGTGGTGTTGCATCGCGTTAAGCCCGGGGGCGCGGTCCCAAACCACGACACCCACAGGGATGCTTTCCAGCAAGGCGGCCACCTGATCGGGACTATCGAGACGCACGTCGTAGTCCTCCCCGTTCCACCCAACGCTCGCCAGCACCTTGGTGGCACGCAGCACGATGCGGCCGGGCCGTTCGTCTCGCAACGCCACCTCCGCAATGAGTGCGCCCTCGCCCAAGAGCAAACTCGAAACGAGAATCACCGAGTTCCGCAGCTCTTTCCGGCTCATGAGATCGGCCGCCGCTTCGGCAAATCCCTCAGGCGAGCGGCGGACCAAGCGGAAGCGTTCCACGAAGAAGGCGGACGTCGCTAGCGCCACGATACACGCGGCGGCCACCCGCGCGCGGGGAACCGAGCGCGCCACCCAACTGCCCGCCGCAGCCATCCCGTTGGCCACGAACATCAGGAAAGCCGGCATTCCGACCAGGAGCACCCGGGCCTCGTGGCTCGCACCCACAAAAGCCCTGAACGCCAAGAATCCGCCTAGGAGCCCCGCCGCCACGGCCCAGCAGGGTTGGGCGTGGCCCGTCCGAAGAAGGGACACGAGAAGGCTGAGGAATCCCAGGCCCGCCGCAAACAGTAAGGCCTTGCCCACTTGGGCGTGCCATTGGTTCCATTCCAAGCGCCACGGACTCTCGTAAATGCCAATACCACCCCAATCCACCCACGAATCGTGAAACGCCCGATCCACGATGAAATACCACGGGGCACACAGCCCCAAGACGATCGCCGCCGGCGCCCAAAAGGACCACCGCTTCAGTAGATCCAGCCGGCCCGACAGCAAGACGCCCACTGGCGGAACCGCAGCGAGGACCACGCCGATCGGTTTGGTCAAGATCGCCAGGGCCGCTAGCAGCCCGAACAAGAGCGCATCGCGCCCGCGGCCGCGTTCCAAGTAACGAGTGAACCGAATCGAGGCCAGCAGCCCCAGCAGCGCCACCAGCATCTCGGCCATGACCATGCCGGTGTGAGCTTGCACGAGCGGGAGCAGTACGAACACGGCGCCGGTGAACAACGCGGTCAGCTCCGGAACCCGACGGCGGAGTTCAGAGTACAGGAACCAAGCCGATGCCGCAGCGATCGAGGTCATCAACAGGATGATGGTGAAGCGCGATGGCGGTAGGAACAACATCCAGACCGCCTGCACTACGTAGAAGAACGGCGGCCAGTGACCGATGGCCACTTTGGGGTAATGGAAGTAGTAATTCTCTGCGTACGCGCGCGGCGCCGCCGGCGCACCCGCCGCGATATAGTCGCGGACCATCAGGCCAGTGACGAAGTGCGCCGCCTCGTCGGGGTGGCCCGTGAAGTCTGCCCTATAGGCCCCGCCCGCCCACTGGAGGCCAAACACGAGGAGAAAAAAGCCAGCCAAAACAGACAGGTCGCGTAGCAAATTCTCACGCGCCAGCGTTTCCCCTCCGAACATTCGCCCATTATAATCGGAGGGCTGGCACAGCCGGCTGACATTGGGCCTGAGGGCGCGCCAGACAGAGCCCGTTTCAAATGCACCGAGCCCTCCTGCGAGCCGCATACCGGACCGCCCGCCGCCTCCCGCAGTGGCTTCCGCGCCGCTTGCGCGCTCCGGCGCACCTGGCGATTTCGCGCGCCTGGTACGATTTCGTGAACCGTTTGGACCGGGAAGGTGAGGCGCGCTTTTTCAACTACGGTTGGGCGCCCCCGAGCCCGACGGATTCCCCCTACAGGCTCGAGCAGTGTCAGGCGGCGCTGTACGAACGCGTGGTCGGCGGGCATGTGCGCGACAAAGACGTGTTGGAAGTGGGCTGCGGGCGCGGGGGCGGCGCCTGGTGGATCTGGCGCCACTGCCTGCCGCGTTCGTTCGTGGGCCTCGACCTGTCCCGCGAGGCGGTGGAGTTTTGCCGGCGCCATTACCGAGCCCCGGGGCTGCATTTCGTCCAAGGCGCTGCGGGCTCGCTGCCCTTCGTCGAAGGGGCCTTCGACGCCGTGGTGAATGTCGAATCCTCGCATGCCTATCCCTCGATGGAGAATTTTCTGACCGAGTCGGCGCGCGTGCTGCGTCCTGGGGGTGTTCTTTTGCTGGCCGATTTTCGGCCGCGCGCGGCGCTGGACCGCTTGCGCCGCCAGGTGGCAGCGGCGGGCTTCCTCGCGAGCGAGGAGGAGGAATTGAGCGACGGCGTCCTGCGGGCCCTGCAAGCTACCGAAGCTGCCAAGCGCCATTTGATCGCCCGCAAAACACCTTGGTTCGTCCGGCCCGTGGTGGAAGATTTCGCAGGCCTTCGCGGAACGCCGATCTATACAGGGCTGCGGTCGGGCACTCTAGCCTACGTGCGGTTCGTGTGGCGCAAAGCGCCCCGCTGAGGCGTTCGGACCCGTTATCGATGCGGCTTGTGGATCCTGCGGAAGTCCGAACCTATCTCGAACAGGATCGTGCGTGGTCCGTGTACGCGTTGGGCGACCTCACGCGGGGACGGTTCCCTTTGTGCGAGTGCCATGGCGCGGACGAGCCCGCGCGCGCGGCGATCGTCTTGTACCGCGGATTTTCTCCGCCCGTGTTGTTCGCCATCGGAGATGCGGTCACGGCGGGGGAACTGCTGGAGGGCATCGCTAGCGAGCCGGCCTGGTACTTGCATGTGAAACCCGAGATGCTGCCCGAGATCGCCAAGCGGCGGCGGATCGTCGAAACGCGCCGCATGTGGCGGATGGTTTTGGACGCTGAGAAACTTCCGAAGCTGTCTTCGGAGGGTCTCGAGCGCTTGGGCGCGGAACACGCAGATGAGCTCCACGACTTGTACGAACAAGCCCGCGCGGCCGGCGAAGCGCCGGGATTCTTCCTCCCCGAGATGCTCGCCGGGGGCGTGTTCTTCGGCGCCCGCTGCGGGGGAAAGCTGGTAGCCGTGGCGGGCACGCATATGGTAGTTCCCGAGGAGGGCGTGGCCGCCATCGGCAATGTGTATACGCGCCCCGATCACCGCGGCCGCGGACTCGCGACGCGGCTCACCGGCGCGGTGGCCGCCGAGCTGGTGTGCCGCCGCATCCCGCTGATCGCCCTCAATGTCTGTCCCTCGAATCTCCCCGCTCTTCGCGCATACCAAAAGCTGGGCTTCCTTGAGTACTGCGAGTTTGCGGAGGGCTTGGCGGTGCGGAGCGGGAGTGCGTCGCCGTGACATGGGCCGAAATCGCCCCGCGGAATGTCGCCCGGCTCCCTTTGCCGCTTTGGTATCATGACGCCTCCGATCCCGAGGCCTAGCGTTGCACCCTGAAATCGACGCCCGCGTTTCTGTATCCGTACCCACTGCTCCCCGGCGCCTCTGGCGTGCTGCCGTCGTCGGGGGCGTCTTTGCCGTTGTCGTCTGGGGCATCCCACGCCCGGAGGCGATCCGGCCCGAAAGCTGGCGGCTCACCGGGATCTTTCTTGCCGCGATTGCGGGCCTCATGCTCCAGCCGGCGCCCGGCGGCGCGCTCGTGCTGTTGGCCGTCACCCTGGCGGCGCTAGTGGGCGGATTGACGATTCAGGAGGCGCTGGGCGGTTACGGCGATCCCACGGTCTGGCTGGTAATGGCCGCCTTCTTCATCTCGCGCGCGATGATCCAGACCGGCCTGGCGCGCCGCATCGCCCTGCTGTTCGTGCGCCGGTTCGGGCGGACGTCGCTCGGGGTCTGCTACGCGCTCGCGCTGTCCGACATGACGCTGGCCTCAATCATTCCCTCGAACGCCGCCCGCTCCGGCGGCGTCATTCTGCCGATCCTGCGCTCGATCGCCGAAATTTACGGCTCCCGTCCCGGTCCCACCGCCGCCCTGCTCGGCTCCTTCCTGATGACGGCCGTCTACCAGAGCATCTGCGTCACGGCCGCCATGTTCTACACCGGCCAGGCATCCAATCCTCTGGCGGCGCAGATTGCCGCCACGCAGTTCGGCTACTCGGTCACGTGGACGAGCTGGTTTCTGGCGGGCCTTGTCCCGGGACTCTGCTCGCTGGCCGTGATCCCGCTCGTGGTCCAGCGCTTGAACCCGCCCGAGATTCGCCAGACGCCCGAAGCCTCGGCCTTCGCCTCCCGCGAACTGGAGGCGATGGGGCGCCTGAGCCGTGGCGAGAAAATCGTCACGGCGGTTTTCCTGGCCGTGTGCGGACTCTGGGTCACCTCGCCCCTGCACAAAATCGACATCACCGTCACGGCTTTGCTCGGAAGCGGCGCCTTGCTGGCGACCGGCGTGCTGAGCTGGGAGGACGTCAAGAGCGAAAAGGCCGCTTGGGACATTTTCATCTGGTACGGCGGCTTGCTGCGGTTAGGCAAAGCGCTGGGCGAGGCGGGCGTGACCGCGGAATTCGCTCGCGGGGTCGGGCTCGTGCTGGAGGGCCCGGGCTGGGTCCCGCTGTTCGCCGGCGCGTTGCTGATTTACTTTTATGTCCACTATGGATTTGCCAGCATCACGGCTCACTTGCTCGCGATGTACGCGGTCTTCGTGGCGCTGCTGGCGGGTCAAGGAGCGCCCCTGGGCCTGATGGTGTACGCTTTCGCCTGTTTCGCCAACCTTTCGGCGGGTTTGACGCACTACGGCACCACGCCCTCGCCCATGTTCTTCGCCCACGACTACGTATCGCTGCGCAAGTGGTGGGTCATCGGCTTCGCCGTCTCGCTCGTCAATCTGGCGATCTGGTCGGCGGTGGGCTTCACGTGGTGGAAGCTTCTCGGCATCTGGTAGGGCGCGGCCGCACGTCTATCTCCTCGTGCGGAAGCCGGAGATCTGGCTCGCCACAGCCGCCTGTCCGAGCGACAGTCCTCCGTCGTTGGCGGGCACTTGCGAGTGCAAGAACACCTCGAAGCCCGAACGCCGCAAGCCGGCGACCGCGCGCCGGAGCAGATACATGTTCTGGAACGTGCCGCCGCTGAGGCAGACGCGGTTCAGGCGTTCGGCTTGCCGCAGACGCCGCGACACCTCCACGATGGCCGCGGCGACCGTGTTGTGGAACTTGGCGGCTATGACGCCGCTCGAGACACCGCGGCGCCGGTCGGCGACGATCGCCCGGATGGTGGCGCGCAGGTCCAAGCGCCACAGCCCGTCCGTCTCGAGGTCGTAGAAATAGCTTTCTTCCACGCCCTCGCAGGCCGTCATCTCGAGCTCGATAGCGGCCTGGCCCTCGAAGGTCACCTCGTGGCGCAGCCCCAGGATCGAGGCGACGGCGTCGAACAGCCGCCCGCAAGACGAGGTCCCGACGGTGTTCACGCGCCGGCGGATCATGGTTTGAACCAGCTCCAGCGTCTTGGGCGGCACCGCTTCCAGAAGCGGCAGTTCGGGCCAGTCGCGGAACGAGCCAAAGGTCTCCGTGAGGTAGCTCACGGCCGAGCGCCAAGGCTGGCGGACCGCTTGGTCGCCGCCCGGCAGAGGTACGTAACGGAAACAGGCCCGCCGCTCGAAGCCGGCCAGATCCGCCACCAGGAATTCCCCGCCCCAGATTTGCCCGTCCGTTCCATAACCCGTGCCGTCGAACGCCACCCCGATGACTTTGTCCCGCAGGCCGTTTTCGGCCATGCAAGCGGCGATGTGCGCATGATGATGCTGCACGCCGACCTTCAGCGGGACGTCCAGCTCGCGAGCGAAACGCGTGGTGAGGTAGTCGGGGTGCAAGTCGTAGGCGACCACGCGCGGCGCCACGCGGAACAGCTTTTTCATCCGCTCCAGAGTTTCCGCGAAAAACGCCAGAGTCTCGTAATTCTCCAGGTCGCCGATGTGCTGGCTGAGCAGCGCATAGCGGCCCTTGGTCAGGCAGAAGGTATTCTTGAGTTCGGCTCCACAAGCCAGAACTTCCTCCAGCCCGGCGCCGAGCTCGATCGGATGCGGGGCGTAGCCTCGCGAGCGGCGCACCAGCCGGGGGCGGCCTTCGAAGGTGCGCACTACGGAGTCGTCCACCCGCATGTAAATGTCGCGGTCGTGCAACAAAAATACGTCGGCGATGCCGCTCAATCTCACGAGGGCCTCTTCGTTGGAGGTCACAATCGGCTCCTCGCTCACGTTGCCGCTCGTCATCACCAGCAGCCGGTACGGGGCGTCCAGCAAGAGCAGGTGATGCAGGGGGGTGTAGGGCAGCATGACGCCCAGAGTGTTGTTGAACGGCGCGACGGCGGGGCTGATGGCGGCCTCCGGCCGGCGCGGCAGGATCACGATCGGCCGCTCCACGCTCAACAACACGGCCCGGTCGGCTTCGGCAACCCAGCAGAACTGCGCGACGGTGGCCAGATCGGGCGCCATCACGGCGAAAGGTTTGTCGCTGCGCCGCTTGCGTTCCCGCAGCCGCCGGACGGCGGCGTCGTTTTCCGCATCGCAGGCCAAGTGAAACCCGCCGAGGCCCTTGACGGCCAGGATGTGGCCTTCGGCCAGCAGCCGCTGGGCCTGCCGGAGTACCGGTTCTGAATCTCCGGCTTCACTGTCGAACACCCGGCCTTCCCACAGCAGCGTCAGCCGGGGTCCGCAGCGCGGACAGGCATTCGGCTGCGCGTGGAACCGCCGGTCGGCCGGATCGTCGTATTCGGCCTGGCAGGCGGAACACATTTGAAACCGCGCCATCGTGGTGAGCGGCCGGTCATAGGGGATGTCGCGGATGATGGTGTAGCGCGGCCCGCAATGGGTGCAGTTGGTGAACGGGTAGCGGAAGCGGCGGTTGCCGGGGTCGGTGAAGTCCCGGTAGCAATCCTCGCAGGTCGCCAGATCGGGCGAGACCAGCACGAACGGCCTCGCTGTCTCCTCGCTCGACCGGATGGCGAATTCGGTCTCGCCTGCCGGGGGCGCGTCGGTTACGATCATCTCCTCGATGCGGGCAAAGGGCGGGTGACGTCGCCGCAAGCCCTCGAGAAACCTCTCGAGCGCCTCGGGATGGCCTTCGGCTTCCACCAGGACGCCTTCCGAGGTGTTCAGCACATAGCCCCCTAAGCGCAGCTCCTGAGCCAAACGATACACGAAGGGGCGGAAGCCGACGCCTTGCACGATGCCGGAGATGGCGATCCGTTTCCGCGTGACCGCCGCGGTCATGCTAACGTTGCGCCGAGCTCGGCTTGTTTCCGCACTGCCTCGCGCTGCAAGGCCAGCCACCGGCGCCAGCCTTCCAGCCCTTCCCCTGTCGTGCAGGAAACTTCGAGGATCTCGATCGCAGGGTTGATCCGCCGGGCGTTCTGGCGCACCGCAGCGACGTCGAAGGGCACGTAGGGCAGCAGATCGACCTTATTCAGGACCAAGAGCGCCGACCGGAAAAAGATCGCAGGGTACTTCAGCGGCTTGTCGTCGCCTTCGGTCACGCTGAGCAGGACGATCTTGGCGGCTTCCCCCAGGTCATAGCTGGCCGGGCACACCAGGTTGCCGACGTTTTCGATGAACAGCAGATCCACTGCTTCCGAGCCCCAACCCTCCAGGGCCCGCTCGATCATGGCGGCTTCGAGATGGCAGGTGCCGCCCGTCGTGATCTGCCGCACCGGAAAGCCGTAACGGGCCAGCCGCCGGGCATCGTTGTCGGTCTGAATATCGCCCGTCAAGACGGCCACGCGCTCCTCCGGCGCGAAGCCTTCGAGCGTCCGCTCGAGCAATGAGGTCTTGCCCGCACCCGGGGAGCTGATCAGATTCAGACACAGCACGCCGTGTGCCCGGAAACGCTCGCGCAGGCGACGGGCGATGCGATCGTTTTCGCTCAAAACCTTCTTTTCGAGCGGCACGCGCGTCATGGTTGCTCCACTTCCAGATACTTCAGCTCGAGTTCGTCTCCGCTCACACATTCCGTGCGGGTCTCGCCGCAGCTGGGGCAGGCGAAGTTGTAGTCCACGATGTCGAACTCCGAGCCGCAAGCGGGACAGCGATGGCGGCGCGGTCGCCACAGGATCTCCAGGCGCAACCCTTCCCATTCCGTGCCGCGGGTCAAAGCCTGGAAGTTGAACTGGAGGCAGTCGGGATCCACACCCGCCAGCTCCCCCACGGCCAAGCCGACTTTGCGAGGCACGGCTCCTGGATGGCGGCGGATCTCCTCGCGCACCGCTTCCAGCACGGAATTGGCGATGCCGAGCTCGTGCATCCCCGCCTCAGCAGATGCGCGGCAACTGGTCGCCGGCGAGCATGTCCACGACCCGGGTCGGCCCGACCACGGTCCGCATGGTGACCATGCGCGGATGGGCCTCCGTGACGGTTCCAATGAGGGCGGCATCCTTGCCCAGGGGATGCCGCCGCATGGCCTCCAGCACGGTTTCGGCCGCCTCCGGGGCCACGATCGCCACAAGCTTGCCTTCGTTGGCCACGTACAGCGGATCCAATCCGAGCAGCTCGCAGGCGCCCTTGACGTCCTCGCGCACCGGGATGGCCCGCTCGTCGATCTCGATGCCGACGCCGGCCCGCGCCGCGATTTCGTTGAGCGCGCTCGAAAGGCCTCCTCGGGTCGGATCGCGCAGGCAGCGGATCGATTTGCTCGCCGCCAGCATGGACGCCACTAACGTGTGCAACGGCGCCGAGTCGCTTTCCACCGGGCTGTCGAACTCGAGGCCTTCGCGCTGCGCCAGAATGGCGATGCCGTGCTCTCCGATGGAGCCGCTGAGCAGAACGCGGTCTCCCGGTCGCACGCGAGCGGCCGATAGCTCGACACCCTCCGGGACCACCCCGAGACCGGAGGTATTGAGAAACAGCCCATCGCCGCTGCCCTTTTCCACCACCTTGGTGTCGCCGGTGACGACTTCGACCCCCACGCAGGAGGCGGCTTGACGCAGCGAAGCGGTCACGCGGCGCAGCGTCTGCATAGGAAGCCCTTCTTCCAAAATGAACGCGACGCTCAGAAACAGCGGCTGGGCGCCTCCCATCGCCAGGTCGTTCACCGTGCCGTAGACAGCCAGCGAGCCGATGTCGCCGCCGGGGAAAAACAGCGGTTTGACGACGAAGGAGTCGGTCGTGAAGGCCAGCCGCTGCCCGTTGATGCTGACGATGGCTTGATCGTCCAGCCGCGCCAGAACCGGATTGTCGAAGGCGGGCAGGAACAGGTCGCGGATCAACTCCGCCGTGAGCTTGCCTCCGCTGCCGTGGCCGAGCAAGACACGGTCGCTTGCCGGCAATGGGGCCGGACACGCCCACGCGTCAATTGGGTGTTGCGGCTCTGCCATGGGACTGCTCTCCTGGGAGCGAATGTCGGCGGTAATGGTAGTACGCAGCGCAGGCCCCTTCGGCCGACACCATGGGCGCTCCCAACGGATTCTCCGGTGTGCAACGCACGGCAAAGGCGGAACAATCCGTGGGCTTCTTCAAGCCTTGGAGCACCTGGGCGCTGATGCACTCGGCGGGCTCCTCGGCCGCGACCCCCGAGGCGCCGAAGACCCGTTCGGCGTCGTACGCGCCGAACTCCGCTCGCAGACGGAGACCGCTTTGCGGAATGGTGCCGATGCCCCGCCATTTCCGGTCGCAGACTTCGAAGACGGTTTCCATTAGGCGCTGCGCTGGCTGATTGCCCTCGTAGCGGACCGAACGCACGTACTGGTTCTCCACTTCGGCGCGGCCTTCTTCGAGCTGGCTCACCAACATGTACACGGCCTCTAAAAGATCGGTGGGCTCGAACCCCCCCACCACGATGGGCACACGGAACTCTCGGCTGAGCGCTTCGTACTGGCGGTAGCCCATGACCGTGCAGACGTGCCCCGGGGCGATGAATCCCTGCACCTGATTGTGGGGCGATTCGAGCAGCAACCGGATCGCCGGCGGGACCAACACGTGCGAGACCAGCATCGAGAAGTTCTGCAAACCCTCCTTGTGCGCTTGCCATACCGCCATCGCATTGGCAGGCGCCGTGGTCTCGAACCCGATGGCGAAGAACACCACGTGGCGGTCGCGGCGCGCCCGCGCCAGCTTGACCGCCTCCATGGGGGAGTACACGATCCGCACGTCGCCGCCGGCGGCTTTGACGCGGAACAGGTCCGAGCGCGACCCGGGCACGCGCAGCATGTCGCCGTAGGAAACGAACGTGACGCCGGGCCGCGAGGCAATTTCGATGGCTTTGTCCACCATCTCGAGCGGCGTCACGCACACCGGGCAGCCGGGTCCATGCACCAGGCGGATCTGGGGCGGCAGCAGCTCGTCGAGGCCGTAGCGCATGATGGTGTGCGTCTGCCCGCCGCAGATTTCCATCAAGGTCCACGGCCGCGTGACCCGCCGCGCAATTTGCGCCGCCAGCGACTGGACAAGGCGCGCGTCGCGATATTCATCCAAATATTTCACGAGGTCCTCTCCGCCTCCCCGCCCAGCTCCTCTTCGAGCATTCCCATGGCTTGGAGCAGCTCGTAGCTGCGCTGGGCCTCCTCAGCGTCCACCCGGCTGATGGCGAATCCCACGTGCACCATCACGTAGTCGCCAGCGGCGGCTTCCGGGACGAAGTTCAGGAAGACCTGCCGCGTGACGCCGCCGAACTGGACTTTGCCGACCCGGTTGCCGTCCCGATCTTCGATTTCGAGGATCTTACCTGGCACCGCCAGGCACATCGCGCACCCACTTCCATTGTGACGCCGCAGGGCGGGACTTTGGGGAAGCTTCGTGGAGCAAACGGCGCGGAACGGCAGGCGACTTCGACGACTCGGTATGCGGATATCGCACGTCGGCCGCTCCGGTGCATCAGCAACAGTCTCGCCGTGCTGAGCCGTATGACTATCCGAGCGGAAGACAGCGGCTGCTGACTACGGCACTCACCGTCATCGCCGTCGTGACGGGCACTACGGAGCACACATAACTGCCAGCCCACGCCACCGGGCGGAGAATCGGCAAAACCGACGGGAACGCGGCTGTCCCACCCGCCATCACAAGCAGGAAGGCGCCCGTTTTGCGGAAGACGGGCGCCCGGAGTCCCTTGAAACGTAGCGCCGCGAAGGCACCCGCTGCCAGAATCAAGGCCGTCGCAACGAAGACGATCCACACGGTTGCCATGACCCGCACCTTTACGCCTGTGCCCCTAATTCTCGCACCGCCGCACTGGACTTTGCCCACCCGGGCACCGCCAGGCACATACCGCGCTCTCTTCCATTGTGACGCGCAAGAAGGGACCGCGGGAGCAAGTCAGGGGAGGAGCGCCGCTCAGGCCTTCTGCGGATTACGACCTCAACCGCTGTTGCCTGGCGGACTTTGCACGAGCGAGGTTCTGCGCTAGCCGGAGTTTGACGATCCTCCGGATGAGGGCATAAGGAATCGGGCGATCCAGCGGGAATTTGAGGTTCCCCTTTGGTCCCGCATAAGGCTTAAGGGCCTCTTCCAGCTTCGGCTCGCCTGATACCGGTGGGTAAAGGCCGATGTGGTTCTTGAAGCCCGCAAAATACAGCAGGATCCCATGCTGCTTGAAAGCCGGCATCCGGTAACTGATCACTTCTTCCGCCTCCGGCGCCGCGGCGCGGACGACGCGCCGAATCTCGGCCAAGATCGGGCGCACCCTGGCCGGCGCGGTCGAAATGTATTCGTCAATGCTCGTTGGTCGTAGGGACTTTGTCACGCGCTTGCCCGCTGGATTCATATTGTCCCTCGGGATTCCAGTTTAGCCTCGATGCCAAGACCGCTGTCTCTTCGAATTCGTTCAGGCCGAAGCCGCCCCGATCTTACGCGAGTGCCGGGTGGGCACGGGTTGGACACCTCGCTTGGACGCCGCCGCTCGCTTCCGCTATAATCCGCCATGTTCACCGAAAGGAGACCCTATGAGCGAGCAGCGTTCCGCGCGCGGCCGCCGCAGCTTTTTGCGCCGAATCTTGAGCGCGACCGGGTTGGCCGCGGCCCCGACCGTCGCCGCCGGGCAATCTCGAGCCAATTCCGCCACTGACCTGCTGCCCTCCTACGCGCGCGCCCAGTCGCACCGCTCGCTCAAGCAATCCAGCTACGATCGCACCGGCGGTAACGCCGACCGCTGGGTGATCGCCCCCGGCGCCACCCAGGAAGTCTTCCGCGCCGAGGGCCCAGGCATCATCACGCACATCTGGTTCACTATCGCCGCCGCCAGCCCGAATCACCTCAAGGAAATCGTTCTGCGCATGCATTGGGAAGACCACGCCAAGCCCAGCGTGGAAACTCCCATCGGGGATTTCTTCGGTTTGAATCTCGGTCAGTACGTGCACTACGAGTCGGAATTCTTGGCGTGCTCGCCTGCGCGCTCGCTGAATTGTTATTTCGCCATGCCCTTCCGCACGTCGGCTCGGATCACCGTCACGAACGAAGGAAAACAGAACGTCAGCGCCTTTTACTCCAACATCGATTACATGCTGGTGGGACAGCTTCCCGCCGACGCGATGTATTTCCACGCTCAGTACCGGCAGGCGACGCCGTGCGTGCCCGCCACCGGCGAACAGGCCCGGCTGAACCCCGATGGCAAGCTCAACTACGTGTACGCGGAAACGCGCGGCCGCGGCCACTTGATGGGCGTGACCTTGGGCGTGCTGATCAACGCGGACGGTTGGATGGGCGAGGGCGACGACATGATCTTCGTAGACGACGAGACCAAACCCGCCATCATCGGCACCGGCTCGGAGGACTATTTTCTCGGCAGTTGGAACTTCGGCGGCCGGGATGGCGCCGTCGCCTTCGCGCACCGCTACTACGGGGCGCCGCTGATCGTCATGCCGGAGCGGACCGGCGGGCGCTACTGCTGCTACCGTTGGCATGCCGACAATCCGGTGACCTTCACGCGCTACCTCAAACACACCATGGAG
Source organism: Bryobacteraceae bacterium (assembly GCA_025055455.1). GTDB lineage: Bacteria > Acidobacteriota > Terriglobia > Bryobacterales > Bryobacteraceae > JANWXD01. Next base: position 68,012 of record JANWXD010000003.1, on the reverse strand, counting down.
CACGGCCACGCCAACGACCGGGCCGACAACTTCTATTCGGTTTGCTATTGGTACCAGGATGCGCCGTATACTGACTTTCCGCCGCTGCCGCCCGTCGAGGAGCGCATTCCGCAGGTCAAGCTGCGAACCTGAGGGGTTGCGTCCGGTTCCGGGTTTGGAGCGGGAGCGTGCCAGCTTGACGTCGAGGCGAATCGGCGCCGCGCCGAGTCCCGGCGCCATGGGAGTGCCGGGTTGGTAGCGGCTAAGGACCCCGACCGCGGGCCGCTCCTTGGAGCAGGTTTCCGTGCGGAATTTCTCGATTTCCGGCGCGGAATCCGCGTCGGCAACCTCGAGCCGCACGAGCGGATCACCCGGATCCTGAAGAGCGCGCTCGAAGAACGCTTCGGCCAGCCTTTCTTGACGGAGCGCTACGGGCGGGGCGTCTACTGGCGTTGGATCGCCTGGCTGCCGCGGGCCTGCCGCGCCGCCAAGCCCCTGTCCCACGGAACCAGCTTCGGCTGTTCGAAATACTTCATCATGCTGGAGACACAGCAGCGCAAGTTCCGCGCCGGATTGCAAGTCGAGCGCGGCTATCTCAAGGCGCCGCCCGGTGCGCGTGCCTGGCAGCTCGCTGAAGATTGGGACTGGATCCGGCTGCTGGCGGCGCTCAAACTTAAAGGAACTCTCGAGCGCGAGATCCGGCGGCTGCTGCGCGAGGGTTTTCGCATCTTCGGCGGCAGTTGGGAATCCGAGGCGGCGGAATTTTCCGCCCGGGATTACCCGGGGGCCGCAGCCCTGCGCCGGGCTCTCGAGCGAGCTCCCGCCCGGCAGTGGGCCGGCTTCCAGCTCTACTACCCCATGACCGAAGACGACGTCCGAGCCTCCGATGGGGCCGACCTCGTGGAAGCAATCCTCGCCGTCTTTGACGAGGTCACACCCGCCATGAACATGGTCGCCGAGATCCCGTTACGCGCCCGAGGAAAAGATCTCCGCGTCTGAGCGCCGCACGTAGTTCCCGTCCAACGCGGCCGGGTCGAGCACTTGCCCGCGGGCCCACCGCTCCGCCGCGATCCGGCCCACGGCGGCTGCCAGCGCCCGAGGGGCGTGCCTTACAGGAGCGCTCTCTACCTTCGTGCCGGCCAGCGCTGCCCGGAACGGCGTGAAGTCCGTGGAAACAAACTCAACGCCGGCCGGCAGGGTTTCGAGCCACGAGCGGAAGGGCATCACGACCTCCGGTGAAACCAGCTCCAGCGCAGCCGAATACACCGCCCCGTAGATTTCGCCGCGGCGGGCGTCCAGCACGGCGGCGCGCAGCGGGCCCGTGCCGAACGAAGCTACGGCCTGCAAATTCGACACGCCCACCACCGGCCTCTTAAACACTTCCGCCAATCCCTTCACCGCGGCCAAGGCCACACGGATCCCGGTAAACGAACCGGGACCCGCCGCGGCGGCAAACAGATCGACGCTCTCCAGCTCCCAGCCGTGCCGCGCCAGCAGACGTTCCAACTCGGGGTAGAGGACGTGAGCGAACCCCTCCGGCGAATGAAGCCAGACCTCCTCGACCGTGTGCGTGCCCTGGAGCAGCGCAAGGCTGCCGAACTCGGTTGCCGTGTCGAGGGCCAGAATGCGGGGACTCACCGGGAGGAGATTCCCGAAGGAACAGGGGCGGTGTCGGCGAGTTTGTAAACCCGGTCCAGGATGTAGATCTTGCCGTTGGCGTTCATCGCGGCGAGCCGCAGGTTGAAGACCGCCGGGTAGCGAGCGGCGAGGGCTGGCGGGATACGCATCTGGCCCTCTTGGCCCGTGGCGAGCACACGAAAACCCTGGCCTCCTTCGGTCACTTCGCCGGTCCACAGCCACATCATGGAGCGCGTGGCCCGGGTCTGCCGCGTGATGCGCGCCGCGTACTTCACCGGCACGGCCACCGGCAGAATTTCTTCGGCTGGTTCCACGATTTCGTACGGGACGTTCTTGGGGTTGAGTTCTGGCTCCTGCATCACAATGGGCCGGGACTCGAAGTAGTAGGCCTGCAAGCTGCGCTTGCGGCCCTCCCGGAACAGATGCAGCACCCAGTCGTGTGCGCTGTTCGGGGGATGCCCGGTGAAGCGCGTTCCCTTGAAATCCTTCTGCTTAAAGGACTCGCCCGTGATCGGGTTGAACCAGACCACGCTATAGCTGTGCCGTTCCACCAGCAACTCGACTGGACCGGGCTTCTCCACGTAGACCACGTACTCGATGCCCTCCGCCTCCTCGCCACGAGGCCGGACGAGCGCCACCGCGCGACCTCCGTCCACGTCGAAGTACGGCTCGAGCTCCCAGTAGCGCGTTTTCGAAAAAAAGTCATACCAGATGGTCATCTGGCGGGCGCCCGGCGATTCCAAATACTTCGGATCCACCGCCAAGCGGCTTCCTCCATAAGTTCCCGTGTTGCCGAACGTCGGGTACTGGCCGTTCATCGTGGCGTTCCAAAGCCGCCGGCGGAAGGTGTCGGTGTCGACATGATGAGGATCGCTGCGACCGGCGCCGCTGTCTTCGTAACCGAGCTCCACATTGACGAACGGGACCGGATACAGCTGATGCTCGATCGCCCCGAGCTGATCGTCCGAGGATCGATGCACGATGTGCGTCATCCATCCGTCGCGATAAAGCGGCGAGGAGGTAGCTAACGTGTGCGTGGAGCGCGGGTGGTCGTAGGGATCCAGCTTCTGAAGCAGCGAGCCGATTTCTTTGAGCAATTCGCGCCCACGGTCGTATTCCTCGAACTCCTGCACGCCTTGCCAGGTGATGTGCATCGGTGCGTACCGAGCCACCAGATAGCGGATATATCGCTCGCGCTGTTGCCAGCTCGGAAACAGCTTCGCCAAGTGATTGCGGTCCCCGGCCAGAATCAAATCCGCCACGATGCCCTTGCGGTTCATCGCCAGAATGCGCCGGTCCAGCTTTTGGAAGTGCTCGACATTGGGGTGGTCCGGGGAAGGGAACACGGCGGCGGCATCCTCTTCGGAACCGATCACCAAGCCTCGGATGTGATTGAACTTTTGGGCCGCCCGCACCGTGATGAGTTTCTCGAAGATCTCCTCCGGCACAAACGCGAACCGATAGCAGGTATCACCCATCCACAGGTGAGGGTCGTTGCTGTCGCTATACCCCCAGTGGTGAACATTGCGCGGACGGACAAAGCCGGGCGAGTTCGAAGCCGTGGCCTGGATCTGACCCGTGGAACGGTCCCAGCGGCGCACGTTGCTAGAGACACGGAAGTCCCACGTTCCGGCTTCGGTGGGCGCAAACCGGATTACCATGCGGCGGCCCCCATCCCAGAACCCGGGCATCCGGAGCGTGCGAAAGCGGGGAGAACGGAATTCGGCCTCGAGCTGGACGGAGACGTATGGGTTCGGGTGGGCGCGAGCCTCTTCTTCGTTGAGCTCGAAGACGATGTCGCACGGCGAATACGCCGGCGTGGGAGGACAGGGCGTCTGGCCCCAAGCCGTCAGGGACAACAGCGCGAGCACGGGCCAGCGGCGCGGCATCATGGATATAGTGTATCTATGCGGTCTGGAAAGCTGGGCGTGGTGCTGTTTCAGCTCGGCGGACCGGACTCGCTCGAGGCCGTCGAGCCGTTTCTCTATAACCTCTTCTCGGACCCCGACATCATCGATTTCCCCTTTTCGCGCTTGGCGCGGGAACCCTTGGCCCGCCTGATAGCATCGCGGCGCGCCCGACATGCCGCCGAGCACTATCGGGCGATCGGAGGGGCGTCGCCACTGCTCGAAAATACCCGCCGGCAGGCGGAGGCTCTCGAAGCCGAGCTCCGCCGAGACTTTGACGCCCGGGTGGTGATTGCGATGCGCTATTGGCAACCGTTCACCCGGGAAGCTGTCGCCGAGCTGGAACGCTTTGGTCCGGAACGGGTGGTCCTGCTGCCCTTGTACCCGCAATATTCCGGGACCACCACCGGGAGCAGCCTGAACGAGTGGGGCCGCTGCTTCCGCTCCGACGGCTGGCGGCCCGAAGTTCGAATCATCCGGGATTTTCACGATCATCCCGCCTACATTGAAGCCGTCGCGGCCCACGTGGAGGAGGCGCTGGCCGGTTTTACGGAACCTGAGGCCGTGGAGATCGTCTTCAGCGCCCATAGCGTGCCCCTGGACGTCGTCGAGCGGGGCGATCCGTATCCGCGGCAGGTGGAGCGGACGGTGGAGCTCGTCTGTGAGCGCGGCGGCTGGCCGAACCGCCATCACATCTGCTACCAGAGCAAGGTGGGACCATCCCGCTGGCTGCGGCCCATGCTCAAGGAAACGCTGGAGAAGCTGGCTGTCGCCGGGGCCCAACAGGTGCTGGTGGTGCCCATCTCTTTCGTTTCCGACCACGTCGAGACGCTGTACGAAATCGCCATCGAGCACCGTGAGATTGCCGCGCGAGTCGGCATCCGGGAGTACCGGATGATGCCCGGCTTGAACGATTCGCCGCGCTTCATCGGCGCGCTGGCCGAGCTCGTGCGGCAGGCGCTCTGAGCGAGCCAACCACCGGTCACAGCAGTTTCATCCGCCAGCCGACCGGAAATTCCCTCTCGAAAACTCCGTAAAACCCGCCGATTTACCAAGCAACATGCACGCTCAGGGACCGCCGTACGGCGGTGCAACAATGGCGCGGCGGCCCGCATCATACCAATAGGGGTCATGGATGATTCGGTCGCTCGAGATCTGGGCATCAGAGTGGTGGAACAGGGTCAACGCCCGCGAGGCGCGCGAGGCGACGGAGGAATTGCGCCCGAATCCGTGGCTGAAGCGCGGCAAAATTGTGGCGGTTTTCCTGCTCGCCGCGCTGGCGATCGCGGAGATCAAGACCTCCTGGTTGCAGTCGCGCATCTTGGCCGCCTTTGCTCGAGGCCTCACCTACACCGTGGCCCCCGGCGCCAATCCGTCGCTGCGGTTCCCGAAAACCGGACCGTATAACGAAAAGCTGGGCTACACCCGCATCCCGGTCTTTGTGCGGCACTTGAGTAAGTCCGGCTACGAGGTCGCCGCCCAAGCCCGACCTTCCTGGCTGTTTGGAGCGCTCACGGCGGCTGGATTATTCCCCATATACCGGGAAAAGACTACGGCGGGACTGGTTTTACTGGACCGCCACGGTAAGGCCATCTTCGAGGCTCGCTACCCGTCGCGGCTATACACCGATTTCGAGTCCATCCCGCCCGTGGTCGTCAAGACGCTTCTGTTCATCGAGAACCGGGAGTTGTTCGATGAGAGATTCCCGTATCGAAATCCTTCGGTGGAGTGGGACCGCTTTTTCAAGGCGGTGCTGGACTACGGCTATGCCCAATTGAATCCGAGCCATCCGGTCAGCGGGGGCAGCACGCTGGCGACGCAGCTTGAGAAGATGCGCCATTCGCCCGGCGGGCGAACTGGCTCTCCGGCAGAGAAACTGCGCCAGATGGGTTCGGCCTCGCTCCGAGTCTATCTGGACGGGGAACAGACCGTCGCTGCCCGGAAACGGATCCTGCGCGACTACTTGAACTCGATCCCCTTGGCTGGCATCCGCGGCTATGGAGAGGTCAACGGGCTGGGCGACGGGTTGTGGGCTTGGTTCGGAGCGGATTTCCACCGGGTCAACGAGCTACTGCGGGGCGCCGAACGGGCCGCCGCCTCCGATCCGCTGCTGGCCGAGCGGGGCCGCGCCTACCGGCAGGTGCTCAGCCTGCTGCTGGCGCTGAACAAGCCCCATTTGTATCTCGCCGGGGATCGGGCGGCGCTGGACGCCCGGGTAGAGCGCTATTTGGCCCTGCTCGCCCGGGAGGGGATCATCAGCCCGGCCTTGCGCGACGCGGCATTGAAGGCCACCCCCGGCTACCGAGATGCGGCCCCGGCTCTGGACTTCGTTCCGTTCGCCGAGCGCAAAGGGCGGGATTCGGTGCGGGTGGACCTGCTTTCGCTGCTGGGTGTGGCCTCCACCTATGAGCTGGACCGGCTGGACCTGACGGTGACGACCACGCTGGACAAGAGCGCGCAACAGGCCGTGACGGATGTACTTCAAAATCTGCGCGATCGCAACTACGTGCTCAACGCGGGCCTGGTGGGCGAACGCTTGCTCGGCAGCGCCGACCCGTCCCAGGTGATCTATAGCTTCACGCTCTACGAACGCGGCCCCGGCGCCAATCTGCTCCGCGTGCAGGCCGACAACTACAACGGCCCGCTCAATATCAACGAGCAGACCAAGCTGGAGCTGGGCTCGACGGCCAAACTGCGCACTCTGATCACGTACCTGGAAATCATCCGGGAGCTGCACGGCCGGCTGGCGGCTCTGCCTGCCCCGACGCTCGCCGAGCAGACCGCTTCCGCCCAGGATCCGCTGACGCGCTGGGCAGCGGGCTACCTGGCGACCGCTCAGGACCGCAGCTTGACCGCCATGCTCGAAGCGGCGATGAACCGGCGCTATTCGGCCAGCCCGGGGGAAGCCTTCTTCACCGGAGGGGGCCTGCACTATTTCGCCAACTTCGACAAGGAGGACAACGGGCGAATCCTGACGGTGCGCGAAGCGTTCGAGCGCTCCGTCAACCTGGTCTTCATCCGCCTGATGCGGGACATCGTGGCTTATTACACGGTGCGGTTGCCCGCCTACACTCCGGAGATCTTGAGCAATCCCAAGCATCCGGTTCGCCGGCGGTACCTGGAGCGCTTCGCCGATCGGGAAGGCCGGGTCTTTTTGGGTCGGTTCTACGAGAAATATCGGGGCCAGCCGCCCGAGCAGGCTTTGGCGACGCTGGTCGCGGGACTGCACTCGAAAACTCCCAAGCGGCTGGCGGTGATATTCCGTTCCGTGCGGCCCGAGGCCGGCCCTGAGGAGCTGGCGGGCTTCCTGAAGGCGCACTTGCCGGCGGGTGCCGTGAGCGAGAAACTCGTCCAGGCCCTGTACCGCGACTACGCCCCCGACAAGTTCGATCTCCAGGATCTGGGCTATCTGGCGCGGATCCACCCGCTGGAGCTGTGGCTGGTCGGGTACAAGTTCCGCAACCCGGAGGCCAAGTGGGCCGACGTGGTGGCCGCCAGCGCCCATGAGCGCCAGCAAGTCTACCGGTGGCTGTTCGAGCCCCAGCAGAAGGAGGCTCAGGACAAGCGCATCCGGATCCTGCTCGAAGAGGACGCGTTCCGGGAGATCCACCGGTCCTGGAAGAAGCTGGGCTATCCCTTCGACCGGCTGGTGCCCTCCTACGCCACGGCGATTGGCAGCTCCGGCGACACGCCAGCGGCGCTGGCGGAGCTGGCCGGCATCATCGTCAACGACGGCGTGCAGTATCCGAGCATCCGGATCGAGCGGCTGGAGTTTGCCGGCCAGACGCCGTTCGAAACGGCAGTGCAGTGGAAGCCCCAGCCCGGCGAGCGGGTCCTGCCGGCGGAAATCGCCGCCTTCGTGCGGCAGGAGATGATCGGGGTGGTCGAGCGCGGCACGGCGCGCCGGGCCGCGGGCGGCGTCGTGCTGGAGGACGGGACCAAGCTGGCGGTGGGCGGCAAGACCGGCACGGGCGACAACCGTTTCGAGGCCTATGCTCCGGGCGGCCGTCCCGTGGCTTCGCGCGTGATGAACCGCACCGCCACCTTCGTCTTTTTCATCGGCGACCGCTACTTTGGGACGATCACGGCCTTCGTGCCGGGCCAGGAGGCCGCTGCCTACCGCTTCACCAGCTCGCTGCCGGTGGCGGTCTTCAAGCACCTGACGCCAGCGCTCGCGCCGGTGCTGGCCCAGCCAGAGCCAGAGCCACCCGCGCGTCCGCTGCTGGCTTCCCGGAAGCGGCACTGAGCACCCACCGCTATCGCCCGGGTGCTACCATGCGGGCATGCTGGCCCGATGTGTTGCACTGGCGGCGGTGCTAGCGGGCGGCCTTCGCGCCGGCGCGCCGCCGCAAGTGGTCACCCTCATCCAGGAGGGCCGCACCCAGGAGGCCCGGGCCGAAATCCAGCGCCTGCTCCAGAGCCGGCCCGGCGACGCGGAACTGTACTATCAGCTTGCTCGCACCCACTTGCATGATTTCTACGCGGCCGGCGGGCCGCGCGGGGCACCCTCTCTGGACCAAGCCATCGAGGCGCTCCGTCGAGCCCTCGAACTCGATCCCAACCACGTCGCCGCCCTGAAAAGCAAAGCGTCCCTGCACGCGCGGCCTGAGCTTCTCCGCTACGATCCCAATTTGGCCTGGGAGCTGGCCAGCCGGGCCGCCCGCCTGGAGCCGCGCGCTCACGAGTACCTGCTGGCGCTGGCTGATTGGCTTGGTGGCGAAGTGCGGTTTCTCGGCCAGCGGGAAGACCGCGTGCCCCAGGATCCCCTGCTCGGTCTGGACCGGGCGATCGGCCTGCTGGGGGACTTGCTCGCGGCTGCGATCCCGTTCGAGGCGGACGAGCAGCGGGCCCTGCTGCTGATGGGCCGCACGCTGGCCAAGCGGGGCAGCTACGCCGCCTCCCTCGGTTACTTCCGGACGCTGCTCAACCGGCCGCTGTCGGCCGAGCAGCGGGCCGAGGTGCTGCGGGAGCTCGGCACCAGCTTCTACCGCATGGGCAGCTATGCCGAGGCCGCCCGGATGTTTCGCGCCGCAGTGCAAACCCGGCCGACGCTGCTCGACCTGTGGCTGTTGCAGCTTGCGGCGGAACAGAGCGGCGGAGCCGACCGGGCGTCGGTCTTCCCGCTACGCGAGGAGCGCTTCGACCCCAGCGATCCGCCCCGGCTGCGCTTCACCGATATCGCACCCGAGCTCGGCATCAACCGCCGGGACGGCAACGGCACCTGCGCCTGGGGCGACTACGACGGCGACGGCGACTTGGACCTGTTCACCGCCGGCAGCGGCCACTTTGTCGCGCTGTTTCGCAACGAGGGCGGCAAATTCCGCGACGCCACCGAGCAAGCCGGACTGGCGCGGGTGCCTTCGGGCTACAGCCTCAACCTGGTGGACTACGACAACGACGGCCGCCTCGATCTTTACGTCAGTTTGAACGGCTGGAGCGGTCCCTACCCGAACCGCTTGCTGCGGAACCTCGGAGACGGGCGGTTTCAGGACGTCTCGCGCGAGGCGGGCCTGGCCGATCCCGGCTCCGGCTTCGTTTCGCTGTGGGGCGATCTGGACCATGACGGCTGGCTGGATCTGGTGGTGGCCAACGGGGTTCTGAAGGACGGCTCCGTGCCCCAGATTTATCGCAACAACGGCGACGGCACCTTCGCCAACGTGACCCGCCGGGCGGGTCTGGAGGAGCCGCCGGACTGGGGCGCCATCGGAATCGCGCTCGGCGATTACGACCGCGACGGCGACCTGGATTTGTTCGTCAACGGGCTGGGCAATGGGCCGAACCGATTGTACCGGAACAACGGCGACTTCACATTCACGAACGTAACCGACCGCGCGGGGGTCGCCCAGGCGCCGCACAACGGTTTTGTCGCGTTCTTTTTCGATTACAACAACGACGGCTGGCCGGACCTGCTCACCACCAGCCTGGCGCCCTGGGACGCGGTGCTCCAGGGGCTGACGCGGCAGTTCTCGGTCCCGAGCGCCGCGGGAGTGCATCCGGATGCGACCCGGCTGTTCCGCAACAACCGGGACGGCACGTTCACCGACGTGACCTTTTCGGCACGGCTGTACTACCCTGCGGGTACCATGGGGGCCGGGGTGGCCGATCTCGACAACGACGGCTTTCTGGACATTTACTTGGGCACGGGCGATCCGTCCCTGAGCCGGCTGGAACCCAACCGCCTGTTCCGCAACAACGGCGACGGGACCTTCACGGATTTGACCTTTTTCGCCGGGGTCGCTCGCCCGGGCAAGAAGGGGCACGGAGTCTGCTTCGTGGACTTCGACGAAGACGGCGACCTCGACCTATACGCCCAGCAAGGCGGCCACTATCCGGGCGACGCTGCCGAGAACGTGTTCTACCGCAACGAGCGCGGCAGCGAAAATCACTGGCTCGGAGTGGAACTGGTTCCGGCGCGCGGCAACCGTTTCGCCGTCGGGGCTCAGCTTCTGCTCCAGGCCGGTAACTGGACGCTCCACCGGGAGGTCAAGGGCAGCGAGGGGTTCGGTTCGACGAGCCCGTACCGGGTTCATTTCGGGCTGGGCCCGCACCGCCGCGCCGAACGGCTCGAAGTCCGCTGGCCCGGCGGATCCAGCCAGGAGTTCCGGGACATCGAGGCCAACCAAGTCATTCAGATCCGCCAGGACAGTGCGAGCTGGCGGCGGCTCCGCTGAGCCGGGCGCGGACGCAACGGGCGTGTCGCCTGGCGAGCGCCGGGGCGGTGGCGCCGTGCCAAAATGAGTGGCGGTGAGATCTGCGGCTCTGACAGCGGTACTCGCCGCAGCGTTCTGGGTCTGGTGGGCGCGCGCGGCAGGGAACCTCCCGCTGGATCCGATCCGGTTCGAAGACGTAACGGCTCCCTCCGGTGTCCGCTTCGTCGCCCGCAATTCCGCCACTCCGAACAAGCACCAGCCGGAGACCATGCTGGCCGGCGTAGCGGTCTTCGACTACGACAACGACGGCCGACTGGACCTCTACTTCGTCAACGGTGCGCGCATGCCCGAGCTCGACAAGGCCGGTCCCGAATATTTCAACCGCCTCTACCATAACAACGGCGACGGGACGTTCACCGACGTGACGCTCCGGGCGGGCGTCCCCGGGGAAGGTTACGGCATGGGCGTGGCGACCGCAGACTACGACAATGACGGCTTCACCGACCTGTTCCTGCCGGGCCTGAACCGCAACCTCCTGTACCGCAACCGCGGCGACGGCACGTTCGAAGATGTGACGCGCAAAGCCGGGCTAGAAGGCATCCACCCCGAGCGGGGCAAGCTCTGGTCCATCGCCGCCGGGTGGTTCGATTACGACAACGACGGCTGGCTGGATCTGTTCGTGGTCAACTATTGCGTGTGGAAGCCGGAAAAGGAACCTTTCTGCGGCGACCTCCAAGCCGGCTACCGCACCTACTGCCATCCGAAGTACTACGAGGGGCTCCCGAACTTTCTTTACCGGAACAATCGCGACGGCACGTTCACAGACGTTTCCGAAACGGCGGGGATTGCACGCCACATCGGCAAGGGCATGGGGGTGGCGTTCGCCGACTACGATCAGGACGGCGACCTCGACGTCTTCGTGGCCAACGACACCGTGCCGAACTTCCTGTTCCGCAACGATGGGGGGCGCTTCACCGAAGTCGCCGTGCGCGCCGGCGTGGCCTATAACGACGACGGGCAAGTTCTCTCGTCGATGGGCGCCGATTTCCGCGACTACGACAACGACGGCCGCGAAGACCTGTTCATCACGGCGCTGGCCAACGAAACCTTCCCGCTGTTTCGCAACGAGGGCCGCGGCTTTTTCTTCGACGCGACCTATTCGAGCCGCGTCGGCCGGGCGAGCCTTCCGTTCAGCGGCTGGAGCAACGGCATCTTCGATTTCAACAACGACGGCTGGAAGGACCTGTTTGCCGCCAACGGCGACGTGCAGGATAACACGGAGCTGTACTCGAGCCGGAAGGCCCGCCAGCGCAACCTGCTCCTGGCGAATCTGAAGGACGGCACTTTCGAGGACGTCACGGCCGGGGCCGGTCCGGCGCTTCAGACCGCAGCTTGGCACCGTGGCGCCGCCTTCGGCGACTTCGACGGCGACGGGCGCGTGGACGCGATCGTGACCCGGCTCAATGAGCCTGCGGCGCTGCTACGCAACACTTCGCCGGCGGCGAACCACTGGCTGGCCCTGCGCTTGCGCGGGCATCGGAGCAACCGCGACGGCATCGGCGCGCGCGTGCGGGTGGTGGCCGCATCGGGCCTGGAGCAGTGGAACCACGTGACGACTTCGGTGGGATTCGCCTGTTCGAGCGACCGGGCTGTCCATTTCGGCTTGGGAAAAAATCGGCTGGCCAAGCTCGTCGAGGTCCGATGGCCCTCGGGCGTCGTTCAGCGGCTCGAGAACGTCACGGCGGACCGATACCTCGATCTCGAGGAGCCGCGCTGACGAGAGGCTTCCATGAGCCGGAGCTTCGCTGAGTCCGGGCTTGCTCCGCTGTTTTCGGAATGCGGGCGCTTACTATAGGTTTCCTTTGAGCCCCAGCTCCTCGGCCCGCTCCTGCATAGCCCGGATGCAGAAGCCGATGTGCTCGTCGAGGGGAATGCCCAGTTCCTCGGCGCCCCGGACGATGTCCTCGCGGTTCACCGAGCGGGCGAAGGCCTTGTCCTTGAGCTTCTTGCGGACCGAGGGCACGTCGACTTCGAAGATGCTCTTGTGGGGCTTGACCAGCGAGACAGCGGTGAGGAAGCCGGCCAGCTCGTCGCAGGCAAACAGAGTTTTCTCGAGCGGCGACTGCCGTGGAACGCCACTGTAGTCGGCATGCGAGAGGATCGCCCGCCGGATCTCTTCGTCCACGCCGCGCGCGGCCAAAATGGGTTCGCCTTTGAGGGGATGATCCGGCGCCTGCGGATGAATCTCCCAGTCGAAGTCGTGCAGCAGCGCCGTGACGGACCACTTGGCTTCGTCCTCGCCGAAGCGGCGGGCATAGGCCACGACGCAGGCCTCCACCGCCAGGGCGTGCTTGCGCAGGTTCTCGGACTTGGTGAATTCGCACAGGATCTGCCAGGCTTCCTCGCGGGTGATCATGCCTGTACTATAATGGATGACAGAGTTGCGCGTGGGCCTGTGGCGCAGTTGGGAGCGCGCTTCAATGGCATTGAAGAGGTCACGGGTTCGAATCCCGTCAGGTCCACCAAGCGGCAAGCTGGCTCTCGGTCGTTAATGGGGGCAGGCCGAGGCTCTGAGCATCAAGAACATATTACCTTAACCCTCAACCGGTAGTTTTGGAAGTTGCGGAAGCCGTAGGCTTGCCGTTGCAGCACCTCCATTTTGGTTGTCACCCGATCACCGCAGCAGGCGCTTTAGATCTGCTCGAAATAACGCTTCCGCTCCCAGTCGGTCACGGCGGCGTCGAAGGCCTCCTGCTCGAGGCGAAAGAAGTGGGCGTAATGCTCGACGACTTCGTCGCCTAAGGCTTCGCGAACGAAGGCGCTGGACTCGAATCGAGCGACGGCCTCGCGGAGCGTGGAGGGCACGGCGGGAAGGTCGTGAGCCTGATAGGCGTCCCCGGAGAAGGCAGGCGGCGGCTCCAGCCGCCGCGCAATGCCGTCCAGACCGGAAGCGAGCGCCGCGGCGAAGCAAAGGTACGGGTTGCAGTCGGCGCCCGGGATACGGCACTCGATCCGCAGGGACGGTCCGTGGCCGACGATGCGAAAGCCAGCGGTGCGGTTGTCGTAGCTCCACGCCAGGCGCGTCGGCGCCCAGGATCCAGCCCGGAAGCGCTTATAGGAGTTCACCGTGGGCGCGTAGAACACCATGAACTCCGGCACGTGGGCGATCCAGCCGGCCAGAAACCAGCGAAATACGTCGCTGGCCTGCACCTTGCCCAATGCGGTCTGGCCCGCGAAAGCGTTGGCGCCGTCGCGCCAGAGGCTGCAATGCACGTGGCAGCTCGAACCGGCCTGCGCGGCGTCGAACTTGGCCATGAAAGTAACGCTCATGCCGAGCCGGTCGGCGGTCTCCTTCAGGCACTGCTTGAACAGCACGTGCCGGTCGGCCATGGCGAGCGCGTCGGCGAAGCGGAGGTTCAGCTCGTGCTGGCCCCGGCCCCATTCCCCCTTCGAAGACTCCACCGGAATGCCCGACTGGCGGAGACACCTCCGCACGGCGGCGTGCAGCGTTTCTTCCCGCGTGCCCTGGAGCACGTGATAGTCCTCGATGTACCAGCCGGCAGGCTCCAGACCGCTATAGCCGCGAGCGGCGGCATCCCGATACGAATCCCGGAAGATGTAATACTCGAGCTCGGAGCCGATCATCGGCTGGAAGCCCAACTCCGCCGCCCGGGCAAGCTGACGCTTGAGCACGGAGCGCGGGGCTTGTGCCACAAGCTGATGGGTTTCCGGATCCACCACGTCGCAAATCACCAGCGCGGTTTTCTCCAACCAGGCGGCCGTGCGCAGCGTCGTCAGGTCGGCGGCCAAGTGGAAATCCCCGTACCCCTTCTCCCAGTTGGCAAAACGGTACCCCGGCGCGGGATCCATGTTCATGTCCACGGTGAGCAGATAGTTACACGCGTGCGTGCCGGGATGCCCGCTCTGCTCGAGGAAAAAGCCTGCATCTACGCGCTTGCCGAGCTGGCGCCCGTAAAGATCGGTGAAGGTCAACAGAACAGTGTCGATCTCGCCGGCTTCGACGCCGGCCCGCAGCTGGTCGGGCGTGAGGATGCCCCGTGTCGCGTCGGCCATTTGCCTCCTATTCCCTCCGTACTGTTCTACCAGTTCGGAACCGCAGCGAGGGCTTAGGTGCGAAAATTCACGAAACTGTCAATCAAGTTGTTACCCGAAGACGATAGGCTGTCGGTTCTGGCGGGCGCGGATTGCGCCCTTTAGCGCCGCTGAGGTAGACTTGGCGAAACGCCCGCCGGGGCGTTGGTCGAGAGGAGGCAAACAAACATGCATGGGAGGGGGTTTCTGGCGCCATTGGTGTTGCTGGCGGCCGGGGCGGCCAGCGGACAGTCAACGTTCGGGGTGATCTTAGGTGACGTGCGGGATCCGACCGGGGCCGTGATTCGCGACGCCACAGTGCGCATCACTCACACGGCTCAAAATATCAGCCGCGAGACGAAAACCGCCGACAACGGCAGCTACGAATTCCAGAACGTATTGCCGGGCCCCTACCAGGTGACGGTGGCGGCGCCGGGCTTCAAGACGTTCACGGCGTCGGGACTGGAGCTAGCGGCCCGTGGCCGCTTGCGCGTAGACGCCACGCTCGAGGTCGGCGACCTCGCTCAGTCCATCGAAGTTTCTACGGCGGCGGGCGTCATCGCCACCGACACGCCCGCCATCGCTTCGACGCTGACCCTGGAGAAAGTGTTGAACCTGCCCACCAACGTCCGCGGCGCGGGCAGCACCAGTCCGTACGCCATGCTTCAGGTGCTTCCGGGAGTGCAGGCGGACAACGGCCTGAACCTCTCCGTGCAAGGCGGCCTGCCGGCGCAACTGGAAACCACGGTGGACGGCATTTCGATCACGCAGGTTCGAAACAACACTCCCAACCGCGACCTGTTCCCTTCCGTCGAGTCCATCGGTGAGTTGCGCGTACAAGGCGCGGGCAATACGGCGGAGTACGGCCAGCCGGGCGACATCACCGTGATTTCCAAGAGCGGAACCAACCAAGCCCACGGCGCGCTGTTCTGGTACCACCAAAACCGCGCCCTGGACGCCCGCAGTTTCGGCCAGACGACCTTGCCGAGCAAAGTCGGAAACACCTTCGGCGCCACGCTCGGCGGGCCGGTTTACCTGCCCAAGCTCTACGACGGCCGGGACCGGACGTTTTTCTACTTCGTCTGGGAGTCGATGCGCTTCCCGCGACAAGGCACGATCCAGAACACCGTGCCGACGCAGTTCGTGCGCAACGGCGATTTCAACCGGGAAGGCGTCACGATCCGAGATCCCTTCACTGGCCAGCCGTTTCCCGGGAACCTGATTCCCGCCGACCGGATCCATCCCGTGGCCAAGGCGGTCTTACCCTTTTACCCCCTTCCGAACACGGGCTCCGGCGACCGAAGGGCCAGCGGCAATTACCGGGACAACCGGGCGACGGACGTCGACTCGGACCAATACGAAGGCCGCGCCGACCAGTACCTCGGCGACAAACATGCCATCTTCGCGCGGATTTTCTACAAGAACAACCCCATATTGAGCCCGAATAACTTGTTGCTGCCCAGTGATACTGTGGCCAATAAGTTTTGGCAAGGCACCGCGTCTTGGACTTACTCCGTTCGCCCGAACGTATTGAATGAATTCCGTTTCGGTCACGTCCGTTCCGACTCTTCGCGGGTTTTCCCCTTCGACGGCCGCGCGTTCACGAATTCGTTGAACCTGAGGGATATCCCGCGCGACATCTTCTTCAACGGGTTGCCGAATTTCAGCATCGATCTGTACACTAGCTTTGCCAAGAGCCGGCCCGGATTCACCTTTTCCGTCACTAACCAGGTCCTCGACAATGTCACCTGGGTGCGGGGCGCCCACACCTTCAAGTTCGGCTTCGAGCTGCGCAAATTGCAAAGCGTGAGCGACTTGGGCTTCACCACGGGAAACAATTACGGCGACTATTTCTTCACGGGCGCCTTCAGCGGCGATCCGTTCGCGGATTTCCTGCTCGGTGTCCCTTCCCGCACGAGCATTGCGGTGGTGACACGCGACAACGACGGGCGCGCCACCCACTACAAGGCCTACGCGCAGGACACGATTCGCGTGAGCAGCAAGCTCACCGTGGACATCGGCGTGCGGTACGAGCTGCAGCCCGGATTCACGGATGCGGGACTCAACATCGCGAACTTCGACCCGCGCATTCCGCGTACTGGCCGAGTGGTGCTGATGTCGGACCCGAGGGCGCGACAGTTCGTGGCCCCAGGGGCGCTGCTTTCGGTCAACGCATGTCCCGGACCCGACATTGACGGGATCGGCTGCACGCCGTTCGTCACCGCCCGGGAAGTGGGACTCCCGGAAGGCCTGCGCAAGACTTACAAGACCGAGTTTCTCCCGCGCCTGGGGTTCGCTTACCGTCTGAACCCGAAAACCACGGTGCGGGGCAGCGCCGGACTCTACAACATGCTGCTGCTGGGCTCCGTCTTTTTCTCGCTCACGGGCACGGTGCAGACCGACGTGCGGCTGTTCAACAACATCGGCCCCGACGGGCGTCCGATTTTCGTACTGCCGGAGACGCGCACGCCCGGCAGCGGCGTGCGGGGTGGCTCGCTCGGCACCTTCGAGTTCCGCACGGCGAACGAAATTTTCTTCAAGCCCCCGCAGATGCTCCAGTGGGGGCTGACGGTGGATCGCGAGCTGACGGCCAACACAGGTTTGCGCGTTTCCTACATCGGCAACCGGTCGTACCAGTTGCCTTGGGCTCCCGACATCAACATGATGGCGCCCTCTACGCGATTTTTCTCCGAGCGTTCCCGGCTGGAACGTCCCTTTCCGAACTGGGGCCTGATTTTCACGCGCGCTCCGGGAGGCAACGCCCTGTACAACTCCCTTCAGGTGGAGGTGAACCGCCGCTTCGCCCAGGGTCTGACCTACGGCCTGGCCTACACGCTGGCGAAAAACTTGGCGGACAATGCGGGCCCAGCGCCTTCGGGCTTTGCAGGAGAAACGGGCGGCGGACGTGTGACCAATTCCCTCGATCGCCGCGCGGACCGCGGCAACGTCTACGCCACGCGCCGCCACCGCTTCTTGAACACCTTCGTTTGGCAACTGCCGTTCGGCAAAGGCCGGCGGTGGCTGTCGGGTGCAGGGCGGTTGGCGGATGCAGTGCTCGGCGGCTGGCAGCTCTCCGGCATCCTCACGCTGCAAAGCGGACCCTATCTGACGCCGGTCTTCAGCGGCAGCGGAGATCCTTCCGGAACCGGCGCTCCGACGCGGGGCGCGCAGCGGCCGGACCGGATCGGCAGTGGCGCACTGGACAACCCCACGCGAGAGCGCTGGCTCGACCGCAACGCTTTCCTGTGCCCAGGACGAACTCCAGGAGCGCTGCAGTTCAATTGCAACGTCGGGGCCGTGCCAGGCCGCGATCCGGCGCCGATCGGACGCTTCGGAAATTCCGGCGTGGGCATCCTGACGGGTCCGGGAACGTTTGCACTGAACGCCGCGCTCAGCAAGAGGTTCTCCTTGCGCGAGGGGCTGGATCTGCGTTTGGAGGGCAGCTTCACCAATCTGCCGAACTGGACCAACCTGGCGGACCCCAATCTGAACATCGCCGATACGAACTTCGGCCGCATCACGAGCGCGCGCGGCGTGGACTTCGGCGGCGGGCGCACGGGCCAGGTGTCGTTGCGGCTCGAGTTTTGACTTGGGCCCGGTGACGGCTTGCGGCTAGAAAAGCAGTTCTTCGGCCTTTTTTCAGGAGCGTAACGCCCGCACATTGGCGCCTCTCGGGGGCACTCAATGTGACGCCGAGCATGTCGGCGCCTTTCCACCCGCGCGGAATGCGAACCACCCTCGCTCCGCATCGCGGGTCGGGCGGATCTGCGCGCAACCGTGACTCAACGCACCAGGGGCGTGACGGTAATTTTGCGGAACTCGACCACGCCGTGGTCCCCTTGCAAGCTGATCGGACCGGGTTCTGCTTCGTTCGGATCGTGCGCCATAGCGGTGAGGCCCTCGATCTCCTGGCGGTCGATCACTTTGCGCCCGTTGACCACCACCGTGACCTGCCGTCCGATCAGAGTCACGTCGAAGGTCTGCCACTCCCCCGGCGGGCGGCTGGCGTTCTCGGAGGGCGCGATGCGGCTGTAAATGGCCCCGTTGGTGTGTTTGCTCGGCGACCGGCCGTAGTCGTCCAGGATCTGCACTTCGTAGCGGCCGCGGAGTCCGATGCCGCTGTTGCTGCGGGGGCCCAGGCGGAATTCAGCATGTAGCTTGAAGTTCCAGAATCTCTCCTTCGAGACAAGGTTATTAGCGCCCTCCACGTTCACCATGATTCCATCGCGCACGGTCCAGCCCAGTTCACGGCCTGGAATCATGGGCAGCCAGTTGGACAGGTCCTTGCCGTTGAACAGCTCCACGGGCTTTCCCTCCCGCCAAGTGCCGTCGTCGCGGTCGGTCATGACCGGGGCGCGCATCCCGATCCATTTCAGCGGTGGAACGTCGTGCCCCTCCAGCTCGAACGTCCCTTCGAGGCGGCCGTCTTTCAGCCGCGCGCGCCAGACGCCCTTCGCTTCGACCGGCGGCCGGTCCAGCGCCACGCGGAAGGCGCGCTCGAAACTGAAGGAGAGCTCGCCGTCGCGAATCTCGAGATTCGGAATCCGGTCCAAGCCGCCCCCCGGTGCGCCGACGAACCAGCCCTCCGGCGCCGCCGTCCCGGCGCCCTTGACCTCGAGCCACCAGGCACGGCTGCGTGCTTCGCCGAACACGGCGATGTTCCATCGGCCGTTGAATTCCTCGACGCCGGCCGGCACCGCGCACGACAACACAAGCCCGAGAAACATCGCGTTCCGCATAAACCTTCCGTAGTATACTGCCTGCGGCGGCGGTGGCAAGAGACAAGAGTCCGCTCCAACTTCGCAAACGGATCGTGGCCTGCGCGACATCCCGGTTAGGGAGAGGGGTGGCGTCGCGCGACTTCGAGGCGACAGTGGCACCGCCTTCACGGGCGTTGATCCGCCTGAACGAAGCCGGCGCGCCGAGATGTGCCCCCTCGAGCACACACGGGGTCCACAGCGGAATCACCGGATCCGCCGGGCGGCAACCCGGCATTTCGAGGACGCTTACCTCGACCCCAGCGTGCCGTCGAGCTCTTCGAGCAGGGCCGCAAGCCGCGGGGCTACGTCCTGACGCGCGCCGAAGCGAAGAGCGTAGTAGAGAGCCGTAAATTCGTCCACTACCCGCCGAATCGCCCCGGACGGCAGGGTGGCCGCAAATTCTCTTGGGGTGAGCCAACCGGGCCGACGAAATCCGCGGCGGTCCAGGATTTCCAGCAGGCGCCCGTACAGCAAGGTGGCATCCGAGGCGTCAGCTTGGCCCCTCCGGGCGCGCTCGACCTGACGCCAGGCTTTCCAGCGCCGGCGGATGCGAGGAGCGGCCCAGAAAGTCAAGCCGGCGATGGCCAGCAACGCAATCGTGGCCAGCCCGTACCGCCCGGTCCATTCTCGGGCGTTCGCCCGCCAGACGGCAAGGCGCACCGCCACGGGCTCCAGCCAGCGCGAGCCCAGGCTGCGGCCGGAGTTTCCCATGAGCGCGGCGAGCAGGAGCTGGCGGTCGCGGTCATATCCCACCACCCACTCCTGCCAGAACATCTCCGCCGCGTCCAAATAGAAGCTCAGGCGCGCCCACAGCGCCGAGGCCCGTCTGGACGGCGCCGCCGGCGTCGGGTCAAACGTCACCCAGCCACGCTCCGGGATCCAGGCTTCCACCCAGCTATGCGCATCCGAAGAGCGCACGATGTGCCATTCGCTCCCGGGGTTGTAGGCGGCAGAATAGAACCCGGTCACGACGCGGGACGGGATGCCCAGCGTGCGGAGCATGACGGCCATCGCCGAGGCGAAGTACTCGCAGTGCCCCTTGCGCCGCCGGAACAGAAAATCGGCCAAGGGATCCCCAGACTTCTGCTCGGGCAGTTCGAGCGCGTACTGATAGCGCGTTCGCAAGTACGTCTCGAGGGCGCGCGCTTTTGCTTCGTCGGTGTCCACTCCGCGGGTGATGTCTCTAGCTAGACGTTCGATGCGAGGGTCCAGCCGTGGCAGCTGTAGGTGATCCGGAGATGCGGCGGCGGCCGGTCCGGGTTCGCCCAGGAAGCTGTGCACGGCGTAGCGAAGCGTCGAGCTCAGTCGGGGGGCCACGCGCAGCGTTCCCACGGGCGTGCGCCAAAGGCCCGGCGCATCCATCCAGAGCACTTCCGGTGCGCCCGCCACGAAGAGCACCCCGGCCAAGGTAGGCAGCGAGTGTACTTCGTAGAGTACGCGCGGGCCCGCCCGACGGCGCTGCTCGTCGGTGGCGAGAACGGCGCGGCCGCTCTGGAACGGAACGAAGCCACCCGCAGCCGGCGGCGTGAACCAGCGCCAGCCGTCGAAGCGCACCAGCGCAGCACCTCGCAGGCGGAGCGGATCCGGCAGGCGTCCTTCGTGAACGCGGATGCGCATCACAGGGGTGGAACGCTGCAAGATCTCTCCGATCTGTCCGAGACGCACGTCCTCGGAGAATCCAGCGAGCACGGCCCGCTCGTTGACGAGGCGGCGAAACGCCGCACCAGCCGTGCGAGGCAACACCAGGAAGAAGCAAACCGTCAGCGCGAGGATGGCCAGGCTCGCCACGAGGCTGAATGCCGACAGATGAAGGACCAACCGCGAAAGCCCACCGTGAGCCACCAGCCATCCTTGGCGCGAGCAGCGGTAAATTTCTCCGCCGGCCAACGAGGCCACGCTGAAGAACACGAACACGGCCAGGTAGGCAAAGAAGTTGAAGCTGGCGGAAACCACGGCCGCCAGAAACAATTGAAGCAGCGCCAGGATCTTCACGAACACGTAATCGCGCGCGCCGGAGGCCGCCAGCAGTTGCACCGCGGCCAGAAAGGCCACCAACCGAGTCAGCGGCAGAGCGGGTTCGCCGGCGCCGAGGAAGCGTTCCCAGGCGGCCCAGGCGAACACCGCGGCCGCAGCGCCGGTCGCGATCGCCGTCGGGAGCTGGAAGCGGATCCAACCCAGAGAGCGCAGAAAGGCCAGCAACAATGCGGATCCGACAATCACGGTCTCCGGCAAGCGGAACTGCCCTGACCCGGCCAGTGCGACAAAACCGGTGGCCGCGAGAGCCACCGTGGACAACTGGAAGAAGCGGTGGGGGATGCCTTCCACAGGCTGGGAGCTCATTCCCGCGTCCTTCGTCTTTATTCTCGCCCGCCGGCGAGCGCCTATGTTATGCTACTCACGTGAAGTCCGCCCTCGCCATCGCAGTGGCTGCGGCAGCGCTGGCAGCCGGGCTCACCGCCCCGTGTGTCTGGTGTCCGACCTATGACGTTTCGGGGGAACAGAGACACGGCTGCTGTCCGCCCCCTGCCGGCCATTGTGGCGATTCGCAAGCGCCTTCCCGCTGTCCCGAAGACTTGCGCGTCACGAGCGACTATCCGCTCAAGGATGCTGGGTCGCTGCGGGCCGTCCCTCCACCCGCCTTGGCGCGCGTCGAAGTTTCCGCATCCAGCAGTCTCTCTGCGGCGGCGAGAGCGGACCGGTTAGAAAATCACCCGGTTTCGGGATCCCCACCCAAGCCTTACCTGCGGAACCTCGTTCTTCTGATCTGATCCTCCGCGAGCCGTCCTGGCGCGTGTCGCTCGTGTCCGGCTGCGCTGCGGCCTGAAGCCGTGGCCGGCCAAGGAGAGGGAAGCCACGTAAGCAGAAGGAGGATTGGAGATGAAGTCGAGACTTGCTCGTATCGTCCTCGCCAGCTTGGCGCCGAGCATGGCTCTAGTTGCCGGAGGCCCAGGCGGCGGAAAGCCGACAACCATTACCGGCGTTATCGTGGACACCGCCTGCTACATCGGTCACGACGCCAAAGGCGCCGGGCATGCCAAATGTGCGACCCTTTGCGCGAAGGCGGGCATTCCACTGGCGGTGCTGGAAGACGCAAGCGGCTTGCTCTACCTGCCGCTTTCGCTCGATCACAAGAACCCGAATGAAAAATTGCTGCCCTATGTGGAGAAACGCGTGAAGGTCACGGGCGTCGTGATGCAGAAGGGCGGCATGCGGGGCATTGTGATTCGGGAGATCTCCGAATCGAAGTGACGCCGGGCGACGGACCGGGCAGGCGGTCCGTTCGCGGGAGGTGAACCGTGACGCGCTGGTTGCTGCCGCTGGTGGCCACTTGTGTCTGGTGTTGGCGCCTTCCGGGCCAGGAAGAACGGCTGTTGTTGCGTCCTTTGATCCGGGAGGCGCTACGCAACAACCCCGAGATTTTGGCGGCGCAGAAACGCTACGAGGCGGTCCGTCAACGGCCGGACCGCGACAGCAGTTTACCGGAGCCGGTGGTGTCGCTGGGCTATGCCAGCAGCGGCAATCCGCTCCCGCTGGCGGGCTTGGGAGTCCAGCCGACCAGCAACGTCGGCTTCCTGATCAGCCAGGACTTCCCGTTTCCGGGGAAACGCAAGCTGCGCGGAGATATCGCCTTCAAAGAGGCCGAAGCGGCCTTTCAGGACTACCGGGCGGCGCAGCTCAGCGTGCTCTCGCGACTCAAGCAGGCTTACCACCGTCTGCACCACAGCTATGAAGCCATTGCGGTGATGGAGCGAAGCCGCGAGCTGCTGCGCCAGTTGCTCCGCGCGGCGGAGGCCCGCTACGCGGTCGGGCGTGCGGCGCAAACAGACCTGTTCCAAACGCACACCCGAATTTCGATCCTCGAGACGCGCATCGAAAAGATGGAGCAGGAAAAGCGCCGCGCCGAGGCGGAAATCAACTGGCTGCTGGCCCGCCCTCCCGACGCGCCACTGCCTCGCCCGGGCGCGATCCTCCCCGGCGAACTTCGCGTCCAGCTCGACGAGCTCTACGCTCGCGCGCGGGAACATTCGCCCTTACTCGCGCGCCAAGAGAAAAGGATCCAGCGGGCGGAGTTGGCGCTGAACCTGGCGCGGAAAGACTATTATCCCGACTATGCTGTGTCGGCGGGTTACTTCAACATGGGACGAATGCCGGACATGTACCAAGTCCGCGTGGATTTCAAGCTTCCGGCGTATTTCTGGCGAAAACAGCGCGCGGAGGTGGCCGAACAAGCTCACGGACTATCCGAGGAGCGCCGCAGCTTCCAGGCCCTGGATCAGACCATCCGGTTCCAGATCCGGGAGAACTACCTAATGGCACAAACTTCGTACCGCTTGATGCGCTCCTATGCGGACGAGGTCATCCCGCAGGCGAGCCTGGCGTTGGAGTCTTCGCTCGCATCTTACGAAACCGGCGCCGGAGATTTTCTGACAGTGCTTTCGAATTTCACTACGGTATTCGAGTCGGAAGAGAAATACCACGAGGAGATGCTCAGCTTCCATCTTTCGCTCGTGCGTCTGGAAGAGTTGACGGGGACAGAGCTGATCGATTGGGTCAAGTGAGGAGATGCGCATGAAACTCGCAAGATGGCTTGGCGTTCTGCTCGCGATCGCGGCCGCGTTCCTCGCCGGCTACGGCTGGGGTCGCTGGTACGGGCGGTCGGCCCGCATGCCCTCGACGAGCGCCGCCGAGAAAAAACCCGCCATTTATTACTGTCCGATGCATCCCAGTTATACCTTGGATCGGCCGGGCGACTGTCCGATCTGCGGCATGCGACTCGTTGCGCTGGAAGACAAAACACAGCAACCTGCCGGCGCCTCCGACCGCGCCTCGGAACTTCCCCATGGAGTTTTTCACGTCCCCGTGGAACGTCAGCAGCTGATCGGCGTGCGGTACGGGACCGTGGAAGTGACCTCGGGCCTTCGGACCGTACGCGCGGTGGGCAAGGTGGGCGTGGACGAGACGAAGATCGCACGGATTCACCCGAAGGTGGAGGGGTGGATCGAGGAAGTTTTCGTGGATTTCGTGGGTAAGTTCGTCAAACAGGGAGAGCCGCTGCTTACGATCTACAGCCCCGAACTGCTGGCGACCCAACAAGAGTATCTGTTGGCGCTCCGGGCCCGGCGCGTGCTGAGTCCCAGTCCGCCGTCCGCGGCCGAGACGCATACCATGCTCCGGGACGCCCGGCGGCAGATGGAGCGGTGGGAGATGGGCGAAAGCCTGCTGGAGGCGGCGCGGCGCCGGCTAGAACTTTGGGACGTGAGTCCCACGCAAATCGAAGAGCTGGAGCGGACGGGAAAACCGCGGCGCACCGTAACGCTGTATGCGCCCATCTCCGGCTACGTCACGGCGCGAAATGCCTTCCCGAAGCAGCGGGTCGCGCCGGAGGTGGAGCTGTACACCCTCGTCGACTTCAGCCGGGTGTGGGTGATCGCGGACGTCTTCGAAAGCGAGGCGGCGGCCATTCGCCTCGGGCAAGCGGCGATTGTCTCGCTGCCCTACGATCCCGGCCGGAGGTTCCCGGCGCGCGTGAACTATGTGCAGCCTTCCGTGGATCCCACGACCCGCACGCTCAAAGTCCGTTTGGAACTTGCCAATCCGAGACTGGTGCTCAAGCCGGAGATGTTCGTGGACGTCGAGTTCCGGATTGCAGAGCCGCCGCGGCTGACCGTGCCGGTGGATGCGGTGCTCGATTCGGGCCTGACGAAGACGGTGTTCGTGGACCGCGGCAACGGGTATCTGGAGCCGCGGCCGGTGGAGACCGGCGAGCTCCTCGGCGACCGGATCGTGATCGTCAAGGGCCTGCAGCCGGGCGAGCGCATCGTCACCTCCGGCACGTTCCTGATTGATTCCGAGAGCCGGCTCAAGGCCGCAGCCGCGGGCATGACGCCGCAGGCGCACGCCACGACCGAGCCCGCCGCTCCGGCTCGCGCACCGGTGCCGCCGTCAGGGGAGCACCGGCATGATTGAACGCATTATCGAGTGCTCCGCGCACAACAGGTTCATCGTGTTTGTGGTGGTCGCCGCAGCGGTGCTGGCGGGACTGTGGGCCATGCAAAATGTGCCCCTCGACGCCATACCCGATTTGAGCGAGACACAGGTGATCGTCTACTCCCGCTGGGATCGCAGTCCGGACATCATCGAAGACCAAGTCACCTACCCGATCGTGACGGCCATGCTGGGAGCGCCGCGGGTGCGGACGGTACGCGGATTTTCGGACTTCGGTTATTCCTACGTTTACATCATCTTCGAAGAAGGCACCGACATTTACTGGGCGCGTTCGCGCACCCTCGAGTACCTTTCGGGCGTGCTTCCGCGCCTGCCCCAAGGGGTGCGCACGGAGCTCGGGCCGGACGCTACCGGACTCGGCTGGGTCTTCCAGTACGCTTTGGTGGACACTACGGGCCAGCGGGACCTGGCCGAGCTGCGCTCGCTCCAGGACTGGTTTCTCCGGTACCACTTGCAGTCCGTGCCGGGCGTGGCGGAGGTGGCCCCGCTGGGTGGCTTCGTCCGCCAGTATCAGGTCAACGTGGATCCCAACCGACTGGCCGCGTTGAACATTCCCCTCTCGCGGGTCGTCGAAGCGGTGCGGCAGGGCAACCAGGACGTAGGCGGCCGCCTAGTGGAGTTCAGCGGCGCCGAGTACATGGTCCGCGGGCGGGGCTACGCAACCTCCCGGGATGACATCGCGAACATTGTGCTGGCTTCCACCGCCAACGGCGTCCCGATCCGCGTGCGCGACGTCGGTCAGGTGGTGCTCGGCCCGGACATCCGCCGCGGGATCGCCGACCTCGACGGGCAGGGCGAGGTGGTCTCCGGCATCGTGGTCATGCGCCAGGGAGAAAATGCCCTGCGCGTGATCGAGCGCGTCAAGGCAAAGCTCCAGGAAATCGAGCCGGGCTTGCCGCCGGGCGTGAGAATCGTCACGGCCTACGACCGCTCGGATTTGATTCGCCGCTCCATTGACACGCTGAAGCGGACCCTCACCGAAGAGCTGATCGTCGTCTCCGCCGTGATTCTGATTTTTCTCTGGCACATCCCCAGCGCCATCATCCCCATCCTCACGATTCCGGTAGCGATCATCATCTCGTTCCTCCCGATGCAGCAGATGGGGCTGACCTCCAACATCATGTCGCTCGGGGGGATCGCCATCGCCATTGGCGCGATGGTGGACGCCGCCATCGTCGTCGTCGAGCAGACGCACAAGAAGCTGGAGGAATGGGAGCGCAGCGGGCGCAAGGAAGACTATCGCGATGTGGTGATCTCGGCGGTCAAGGAGGTCGGCGGGCCGAGCTTTTTTGCCCTGCTGGTCATCGCGGTGTCCTTCCTTCCGGTGCTTGCCCTGGAAGCGCAGGAAGGCCGGCTGTTCAAGCCGCTGGCGTATACCAAGAACCTGGCCATGATTGTCGCCGCGGTGCTGGCGATTACGCTCGATCCGGCCATGCGGCTCCTGTTCACGCACATGCGCAACTTCGACTTCCGGCCGCGCTGGCTGGCCCGCGCTGCGAACGCGGTGCTCGTGGGCAAGATTCACTCCGAAGAGAAACACCCCATCAGCCGCATCCTCATCCGGGCGTACGAGCCGGTTTGCGCCTGGTCGCTCCGTTGGAAGTGGCTGGTGATCGGCGGCGCGGTCGTGGCCGTGCTGGCGACGATTCCGATCTACCGGCGGCTGGGCTCGGAGTTCATGCCGCCCCTGGATGAAGGCTCGCTGCTGTACATGCCCTCGACGCTGCCCGGCATCTCGGTCACCGAGGCGCAGCGGCTGCTCCAGCTCACCGACAGGATCCTCATGCAGTTTCCCGAAGTCGAGCGGGTGCTGGGTAAGGCCGGGCGCGCAGAGACCTCCACGGATCCGGCGCCGCTTTCGATGATCGAGACCATCGTGCTTCTCAAGCCCAAAAGCGAATGGCGCAAAAGGCAGACCTGGTACTCGGCGTGGGCGCCGGAGTGGGCCAAACGGATTCTCCGACACATCACGCCCGACCATATTTCCACCGAGGAGCTCGTCAGCCAGATGAACGAGGCGCTGCAACTTCCTGGGGTGTCCAACGCCTGGACTATGCCCATCAAGAACCGGATCGACATGCTGACGACGGGCATCCGAACTCCCGTCGGCATCAAGATCTTCGGCGCGGATGTTCGGGAGCTCGAGCGCATCGGCGCTGAGATCGAATCCGTTCTGCCCCAGGTGGCCGGAACGCGCAGCGTGTTCGCGGAGCGCACGAGCGGCGGTTACTTTCTGGACATCCGCTGGAAGCGCGACGAACTCGCGCGCTACGGTCTTAGCATTGACGAGGCCCAGATGGTGGTTGCCAATGCCGTGGGCGGCGAACATGTGACCACGACCGTGGAAGGCCGCGAGCGCTACCCCGTCAACGTGCGGTATTTCCGCGACTACCGCAGCAGCCTCGACCGGCTGGGCCGGGCGCTGGTGCCGGCGATGGGCGGGAAGCTGCAAATTCCCGTGTCTCAATTGGCTTCCATTGAAGTCGTGCCCGGTCCCTCCATGTACCGCAACGAGGACGGCTTGCTGGCCGCTTACGTGTACGTGGACGTGGCGGGCAGGGATCTCGGCGGCTACGTGGAGGAGGCCAGGCGCGTGGTGCGGGAAAAAGTGCGACTGCCGCCGGGTTATTCGGTCACCTGGAGCGGGCAATACGAGGCGATGGAACGCGTCCGGGAGCGCCTGCTCCTCGTGGTCCCGCTGACCCTGTTCCTGATTCTGATGCTGCTGTACCTGAACACGCGCTCGGTGGCCAAGACCATGATCATTTTGCTCGCCGTCCCCTTTTCGGCCGTAGGCGCCATCTGGCTGCTGTATCTGCTCGATTACAACCTGAGCATCGGGGTGTGGGTGGGCCTGATCGCATTGCTGGGCGTGGACGCCGAAACGGGCGTCTTCATGCTGCTCTATTTGGACTTGGCTTACGAGCAGGCGCGCAAGGAAGGCCGGCTGCGCAATCTGGGGGATTTGCGGCAGGCAATTCTCCATGG
This sequence comes from Bryobacteraceae bacterium, assembly GCA_025055455.1. Taxonomy (GTDB): domain Bacteria; phylum Acidobacteriota; class Terriglobia; order Bryobacterales; family Bryobacteraceae; genus JANWXD01. The sequence continues at coordinate 39,992 of JANWXD010000003.1, read as the reverse complement.
CGCCGTGAAGCGCATCCGGCCCAAATTCATGACTGTGGCCACGATGTTCCTGGGGCTGATCCCGATCATGTGGTCCACGGGTACGGGTGCCGACGTGATGAAGCGCATCGCTGCACCCATGATTGGTGGCGTCTTTACTTCATTCGTTATCGAGTTACTGGTATATCCGGCGATTTACGAGATTTGGAAATGGCATTTCGAGCTGAAAAAACAACTTTCCTCGTCTTGAGTATCGTGTGCGCGGCCGCGGCCGAGACCATCGAGTTTTCCGTGCGCCACGATCATGCCTTCCGCGACCGGCCCGGGATCTTGCGCATCCGAGACGACGGCATGGCGTACGCGGAGACGGCCAAGAAAGGGAAGTCCGACCACGACTGGTTCTGGGGTTGGGAGGATATCCAACAGCTGGTGGTGGCGGAAGATGAGTTGCGCGTGCTCACCTACCGAGACAGCAAGTGGCGTCTGGGCGCGGACCGCGCATACACCTTCCGCGCCGCGAATGGGCAAAGCTTTCGGGATGCGTATGTCTTCCTCAGAGAGCGGCTCGATCAACGGCTGGTGGCAGCCCTGGCAGACGAAACGGTGCGCCCCATCTGGCAGCTTCCCGTGAAGCTCCTCGGCCGGCTGTGGGGCTCGGAGGGCTTTCTCCTCGTCGGGGAGGACCGCATCGTTTACCGGACTTCGAAGCCCGGTCGGTCGCGCACCTGGCGGGATGCGGACATTGCAAACATCAGCAGCACTGGGCCGTTCGAGCTCACGATCACGACCTTCGAGCGCTCCCGATTTCACTACGGCAACTGGAAGGCCTTCCACTTTCAGCTAAGGCAACCCCTCGACGAACTCCGCTACCGCGAGCTGTGGAGGCGGCTCCACCAAGGCGCGGGCCCCCGATAGCGAGCCGTTCGTTCGCCAACCGGGGGACGCGCGTGTTCGAACGAGCCGTGCCCGACGCAGACCAAAGCTGCTGGAGGCCCAAAAGCGGCCACGCGAGCGCTCCGGTCCATGGCGCGATGGCGCCTTGCTCCAGTGCGGTCCGAGCTGTGGGATGTTCCGCCTGGGGTTGGGCGGCGAGGCGGACGTGGTTCCCTATTTGCTGACGCGCTACTTTGGGTTGCGTTCTTTTTCGACACTGTACGGATTCGCTTGGACCGCGTACGCCGGGCCAGCCCCGTCCTCATGGGCCGCGCCTACGACGCTACCGGGTCGTACTCCTCGCTTCTGCTGATCCTGGCGGCGCTCGCGCTTTTTGCCGCGGCACTGGCGTTGACGCTGCCGGCCTACGCCCGCTGGGACTCCGAAAATCGCCCGTCCCACGGGACCGGTGCGTGAGGTCTCGAGCGGATGCGGTCGGCAAGGCCGCGCGCGTGCCCGGCAGTCTTGGCCGGGCTACGGGCCGTCCCCTCAGCCCGTGCAGCCTTCGCCACGCTTTTCCCCGCCCCGCGGCGATTTGTTATCATGCGGGATCGCAAAATTTCCGCGAGGTCTGGCTCTTCATGTACTGGCTCGGGTTGGACGTGGGTACCGGCGGCAGCCGGGCGTTGCTCGTGGACGAAAAAGGAAACCTCAAGGCGGCCTTCACCGCCCCGCACGAAGACATGCGCATGGAGCGGCCCTTGTGGGCCGAGCAGCGCCCAGAAAACTGGTGGGAGGCTGCCCAGCAAGCCATCCGCGGCGTGCTGGCCGAAGCGGGCGTCTCCGGTGGCGACGTTCGCGGCGTGGGACTGTCCGGCCAGATGCACGGTCTCGTTTTGCTGGACGAGCACAACCGCGTGATCCGCCCCGCCTTGATCTGGTGCGACCAGCGGAGTCAGGCGCAGGTGGATTATGTCAACCGCACCGTCGGCAAAGAAAACGTCCTCGCCTTCACGGCCAACCCTGTGCTGACCGGGTTCACCCTGCCCAAACTCCTCTGGGTGCGCGACCATGAGCCCGCCAACTTCCAGCGCGCGCGGAAGCTGCTGCTTCCCAAGGACTACGTCCGCTTCTGTCTGACTGGGGAGTACGCCACGGAGGTCTCCGACGCCTCCGGAACCTCGATGTTCGATGTGGTCATGCGCCGCTGGTCCGCGCAGATGCTCGAGCGGTTGCGGCTGGATCCCGCGCTGCTGCCGCAGGTCTACGAATCGAGCGAGGTCACGGGAAAGGTGACGCCGACTGCCGCGGCCGCCACGGGCTTGGCTCCTGGCACCCCGGTCGTTGGAGGCGGCGGGGATCAAGCCGCCAGCGCCGTGGGCAACGGCATCGTCGAAGCCGGCCTCGTCTCGTGCACCTTGGGAACTTCCGGCGTGGTCTTCGCCCACATGGACCGGCCCGCCTACGACCCGCTGGGTCGGGTGCATACCTTCTGCCACGCCGTCCGCGGCGCCTGGCACGTCATGGGCGTCACCCAAGGCGCCGGCCTGAGCTTGCAGTGGTTCCGCAACCAGCTCGCTCCCGGAACCGACTACGACGCCCTCACGGCCGAAGCCGCCACCGCCCCGCCTCTCTCGCACGGTCTGTTCTGGCTGCCGTACCTGATGGGAGAACGTACCCCCCATCTGGATTCGGCCGCCCGGGGCGGCTGGATCGGCCTGACGGCGAAACATACTCGAGCCGATTTGTTGCGGTCATTGCTGGAGGGCGTCTCCTACAGCCAGAAGGACTGCCTGGATATCATCGAGGGCATGGGAGTGCCGGTCGAGTCGATCCGGGCCTCCGGCGGCGGAGCCCGGAGCGCTTTCTGGCGCCAGTTGCTGGCCGACATCCTGGGCAAACGCGTCGTCACGCTCGCCTCTCAGGAAGGCTCGGCCTACGGCGCTGCCTTGCTAGCGCTCGTCGGCACCGGAGTCTACGGCTCGGTGCCCGAAGCCTGCCGCGCTGTAATCCGCGAGGTGGACTCGGTGCTTCCCCGACCCCACGAGTCCCAGCTCTACCAGCGCGGCCACGAGGTCTACCGCGCCCTCTACCCCGCGCTGAAGCCCCTCTATGGACTGATCCAAAATTTGCAATAGCACCGGCGCGGTTCGGTGAAAGCGCTTCCCAAGACGGCCCCGCTTGAGCGATACTCAAGGATTTAACCCGGCGACGGCCCAGCCGTCGCCCCCGTAGGGAAGGAACCAATGCCACACACGGTCGGATTTGCCGGATGGGATTGGGCGGTTTTGATCCTGTTCTTCGCCGGGTTGGCCGGCATCATCGTCTGGGTGCTCAAACAAAAGGAAGAGGATACGGCCGACTACTTCCTGGCAGGCCGTGACGCCGGCTGGGTGGCGGTCGGCGCTTCGATCTTCGCCTCCAACATTGGCTCAGAACACTTGGTGGGCTTAGCCGGCGCCGGCTTCGAAAGCGGCATGGCGATGGCCCACTGGGAGATGCACGCCTGGCTAATCCTGGTTCTCGGCTGGGTCTTTGTCCCCTTCTACGCCCGCGCGCGCGTCTTTACCATGCCGGAATTCCTCGAGCGGCGCTACAGCCCTTCGGCGCGCACGTTTCTGTCCCTGATCTCCCTTGTCAGTTATGTGCTCACCAAGGTGGCCGTCACGGTCTACGCGGGCGGGGTCGTCTTCAAGACGGTCCTGGGCATCGACCAATGGATGGGCATCGACTTTTTCTGGATCAGCGCCATCGGTCTGGTGGCCGTCACAGGCTTGTTCACGGTGCTCGGCGGAATGAAAGCGGTTCTCTACACCTCCATCCTCCAGGCCCCCGTTTTGATCATTGGGTCGGTGGTGATTCTGTTTACGGGCCTTTCCGCCGTCGGCGGCTGGAGCGAAGTAGAGCGCATCTGCGGGCCGAACATGAGACTCATCCGCCCCGCCAGCGATCCCATGTTTCCCTGGACGGGAGTGCTGCTGGGATCCGCGTTGATCGGCTTTTGGTATTGGTGCACGGACCAGTACATCGTCCAGCGCACGTTGTCGGCGCGGAACCAGAGAGAGGCACGGCGAGGCGCCATTTTCGCCGCCTACATGAAGCTGCTGCCGGTCTTCATCTTCCTGGTTCCGGGCATGATCGCATACGCCCTCAAGCAGAAGGGGTTGATCCACATCGAAAGCGCCGACCAAGCGTTTCCCACGCTGGTGGCCACGCTGCTGCCGGCCGGGGTCAAGGGCGTGGTCGTCGGAGGTCTGGTGGCGGCTCTGATGAGTTCCCTCGCCTCCCTGTTCAACTCCTCCGCCACGCTCTTCACGGTGGACTTCTACAAGAAATTCCGTCCTCAGTCGAGCGAGCGCCATCTGGTCTTTGTCGGCCGCGTCGCCACCGCTACGGTCGTAGGCCTCGGCATCGTGTGGATCCCACTGATGAAGAACGTCGCGGGCGTGCTCTACGAGTACCTCCAGATGGTACAGTCGCTCATCGGACCGGGCATCGCAGCGGTGTTTCTGGTCGGAATTCTTTCCAAGCGCGTCGGCGGCATAGCGGGCACGGCCGGGCTCGTGGTCAGCTTCTGTCTCGGCATGTTCCGCCTCACCCTCGACGTCTTCCGTGACCGCCTCACTCCCGGCAGTCTGTTGTGGCGCATCGAAACCATTAACTGGCTGCACTACTGCATCCTTCTGTTCGTAATCACGATCCTGGTCATGGCCGTGGTGAACCGCTTCGGCTCGCCGCCGGATCCGGAACGCATCCGAGGCCTTACCCTCGGTTCCGCCACGCCGGAGCAGATCGCCGAAACCCGCGCCAGTTGGAACCACTGGGACGTCATCCACACCGCCATCATCGTGGGCGTGATTGTGGTGTTCTACATTCGTTTCTGGTAAGTTGCGTCCCAACGGATTTTGGAGGTAAGAGCCATGTCTGTTCCCCGCGTGTTCGCCAACGCTCTGCGCGTTGGGTCGGCCCTGTTGGCGCTGCCGCTTGCCGCACAATTGACCCTTGAAAACGGCAAAGTCAAGCTCTTCATCCCGTACAAGGACTACACGCAGGAGGAAAACCAGCGCATCCTGAAAATGTTCGACGGCCTGCGCGTAGCCGACGTCTCGGACGGCATGGATGTGGTCGGACTGGCCGACGTTGGCATCGTGGACCCTGAGATCAAGGCGCTGTGGCGCGACACGGAGAATTTCACGCACCGCATCATCGGCATCGCCGTCACGGCCCGTTACGTGCCCACGAATAAACGGGAACCGAGGATGGATCCGGCCACGATCAGCCGCTGGTACCGGGACATCACGTCGGAGGCATTTCAGGACGTGCTGTTTCCCGGCGCCGTGCTCGTCATCGACGCCACCGACGACGGCGAATCGCGCTCCATCGGCTCGACCAATATCCGCAACTGGCAGAAGCGCGGCATGATCGGCGTGGTCACCAGCGGCGGTCTGGCCGACAGCGACGAGATCATCTACCACAAGGTTCCCGCTTACTACCGGCGCTTGGCGCGCGGCATCCGTCCGGGTCGCAACGAACTGGAGTCCGTCAACCGCCCGGTCACCATCGGCGGGGTGCTCGTCCGTCCCGGCGACGTGGTGGTGGCCGACGGGGATGGCGTGGTGGTGGTTCCCCGCGAACGCGCCGAAGAAGTCGCCCAAGCCGCCCGCCAATTCCTCGACAACGTCGGCTTGGAGCGCTGGAAAAAGAAGCAGGCGCAGTAGAGCGTACGTTCCCCCCTTTGTGGCAGTTACAGCCGCGTGGCGTCAGCGTCTGTCTTCAACCCAGGGCGTGGTTTTGCGGGAGGCTGGAACCGCCGCTGCCTTCCGCTCACCGGAAAATTCCAGCTGCCTCCGCGCCGCCGGCGAAAGGCCAAGAAGACGCCGTCCGTTGCGGATACCGCCCCTTCGAAGCCGCGCCGGGCGCGCGCTTTTCAGTATTGCAAGCGGATCCCCATGCGGAACTGCCGCTCCGCGCTGGCGCTGGTGATCGCCATGAAGTTGTTCAGGGCGGCAATGCTGCCGTCCGGATTCAGCCGCATGGCGCCGGCGCCGCTGTTCGGGTTGCCCCAGCGCGGCGTGTTGGTGCCGTTGCGCGCCTCCATCCGCAACTCCATCGTGACACGCTCGCTCACGCGGAATTCTTTGTACAGAGCTGGATCAATCCGCCAGAAGCCCGGGCCGTACAGGGCGTTGCGGCCCATGGTCCCCGGGCGGTAGACGGGATTGCGCGCATCGAAGAAAAACAGCGGGTCGCGGAAGGACGTCGGGTCGTAGTACGGCTGGTTGGGCCCCTTGCCTCCTAATTTGCGCACGGGGCCGACTTGGTCGGCGGTCTGTGTGCACCCGATGCACATCAGTGAGGAGGCACTGCCCGTGACCGTGAAGGGCGTGCCGCTGTAGGCGAAGAACATACCGTTGATCTTCCAGCCGCCCAGGATCTTGTCGGCGATGCCGCTCATCGGATAGGCCCGGCCGGCGCCGAAAGGCAGCTCGTAGACCCAGCCGATCGAGAAGCTGTGGCGCCGGTCCCAGCTCGAAGGCGCGTAGTTGCGCGGGATCATCGGCTCCCACTGCCACAGCGCGAATGTGTCTGTGCCGTCGTCCTCGGCCATGTTCATGTAACGGCTCCAGGTATAGGCGCCTTTGAAAAACAATCCGCGGCTGAAGGACTTGTTCATCGTCACTTGCAGGGAGTTGTACGTGCCGTAGCCGATGCCGTCCCAGAGGTTAGCGACTGTGGTGCGGCCGTAGAGTCTGGCGAGCGGCAGGTTCCGCGTGTCGGCGCCGAGGCCCGGCCCGACCACGTTGATGTTACGGTGCAAGAACTGGCGAATCGTGCGCGTGGCCACGTAGCCTGCCGAGATGACGGTGTCGAACGGCAGCTTGCGCTCGACGATGAAATTCCAGGACTGGATGTAGCCGCGATTGAGTCGGCCGCCCCAGGGACTGCGGGCTCCCATCGTCAGATGGAGGGGAAGCGTCAAGACGCCCGTGCTGACGTCTGGCGTCGGCACGTCGGGAATCCCTTTGTCCAAGGTGTTATACCAGCCGAACGTCGGGTTGCGGAATTCGGCGTCCGCGGTTCCGGCGTCCCAGTTGCCCGTGAGCGTGGCCGGGTAGGGGCCGCGCAAGGGCCGGGACAGGGGCATCGGGTTCCAACTGATTCCGTAGCCGGAGCGCACCACCCAATTCTCTCGCAGCCGGTAGGCAAAGCCCACGCGAGGCGCAAACATCCTCTTGCTGACGGACATGCCGGCATTGCGGGGCACGTTTCCGAGGCCGCCCAAATACACGATGTTCGTATACGGGTTCCAAACCTCCAGACCCCGGTTGCCGCGGTTCATGAGCGGGTAGTACTCATAGCGCAGCCCGAGGTTCAGGGTCAGGCGGCGCGTGGCTTGCCAGCGGTCGCGGAAATACCACGCATGCTGCCATTCGCGCGTTTGCATCAGGAAAAACTGGATGGACTTGGTGTAACTTGTGGCTAGACCGAGCAGAGCCGTAGCGTAGTTGTTGAGCACGCGCGGAGTCTGTCCGGGGACGACCGTGGGGCCGCTGCCGAAGGTGATGGCGCCGCGGGGGTTGGCCGTTTCCGGCTGCCAGTGATTCATCTCGAGCCGCCGCGCTTCGAAGCCCCAGCGCAGCTCGTGAGAACCGTAGATTTTGCTGAAATTCACGGGCGCGGTGTAGGACCGCTCGCGGCGGAACAGCGGCAGCCAGGTCTCGCACAGCCCCCAGTCGCTGAAGCCCGTGGAGAAACAGGGCACTCCGCTGTAGCGGAGGTCGCCCGCATACTGGCGGCCCCCGTTCGTGCCAGGAATCTTGAAGATGTCCAGTCCCCAGTTCGTCCCCTGGCCGATGCCCACGATGTCCTGATCGTGACGCGTGTAGCCGAAGACCGCGTCCATGATGAACGTGGGAGAAAAGGTGTAGCTGAAGCCGAAGGTGGGCATGTTGACCCGTACGTCACCGTCGCCCGCCGTTCCGATGTTCGGACCCACCATCTCACCGAAAACATGTTTTCCCGTTACCGGAGCGCCCATCCGGCTCAGCTTTCCCCATAGCACCGCCTGAGTGGTCGGGTTCCAGTTGACTTTGACGTCATAATTGCGCCGGTCGAACTTCAGCGTACCGGAGGCGCCGAAATTTCCAAACAGGTTGTTGGCCGGATCCGTCGGCGACACCTGGTTGGGCAGCGGGATGCGCTTCTGGATCTCATCGAAGATGGGACTGATCCGGTTTCTGGGGATGATGTTGCCGGGGAAGGGCTGTCGAGTGCGGGGATCGCCCCCCAGGGTCGTGGCGGGATCGTAGACGACCGAGTAGGCCGCGCCGCACACCGTGCAGCCGGGCCAAGTGCTGAAGTTCCCTCCCGGAAGGTCGCGGGGGGCACCGAGAAGTTGCCGGCGCCGCCTTGCCGATAATACGTCCCTTCAAAACTCAAAAAGTAAAACAGTTTGTCCTTTCGGATGGGCCCGCCGACGGTACCTCCGAACTGATTAAAGATGTCCTTGGGTTTGCGGAAGCCAGGGGCGCGGAAGTAAGGAGCAGCTTGCCAGCGTTGATTGTTGTGATACCAAAAACCGCTGCCATGCACTTCGTTTGTGCCCGACTTGGTGGCCACGGTAATGGCGGCGCCTCCAGCCATGCCCTGTTCGGCGTCAAAGGCGTTCGTGGTGATGGTGACCGTCTCGATGCTTTCGGCCGGCTGTACATAGACGGTATGGTGCGGGAGCCAGATGAAGATGTTCACGGCACCATCCGTCAGGGTGTTGTTGTTGTTCCGCGGCGTGCCGTTCACGCGGGTCGTCAGAGCGCGTGCCGGCGTGTCCACAATCGCATTCTGAAACTCCGACGGGGTCGTGCCCGGCAACAGGTCGAGCAAGCTCTGGTAGTTCCGATAGTAGGGCAGCGGCAGCTCGGTGATGGCTACGGGCGTGAGTTCGTGCCGGACGTCGCTTTTGTCGGTCTGCAGCATGGCGGCCGAGGCGGCCACGGTCACCTGCTCGGTCAGAGACCCAACTTCGAGTTTCACGTCAACGCGCGCCACCTCGTTGATGGTGACTACGACGTCCGTCTGGGTGGCCGTGCGGAAACCTGGAGCGCTGACCCTCAGGTCGTAGAGGCCTGCCGGCACGTTGAGCAGCGAATAGCGGCCGGCCTCGTCGGCAACGGTCTCGCGACTCAGACCGGTGGCCTTGTTCGTGATCGTGACGCTGGCCCTGGGAACCACGGCGCCCGTGGGATCGGTTACCGCGCCAACGATCGAACCGTAAAGCACCTGGGCGTAGCTCGGCGCGTGGCAGAGCAACAGGCCGAGAAGCACACCCAAAGTAACGAGCTTTTTTCCTCCGGACACCATACCCCTCCTCCTTGGCGGTCAAAGTACTACAGAGCGTATTACCCGGTCAAGCGTCACCGGCGCTCGCAGCCTGTTAATTCCGCCGTGTCCGGTACCGCACTGAGAACTCAGGGACCCTCGTCAGCCGCCATCCTCCGCAACCCTGCGGACGGAAGTGATCCCCCCGGTTGGACCACTTCCGAGCCTGCTTGGTTGGGTCCCGGAGGCAGCCGCCTCGGAGAGCTCCACGGCCGCGCCTTCAGAACTCCACCCGCAAACCGATCTGGATCGCCCGTGGCCCGCCAAATTGGTCGGTGATGACGCCGAAAGAGGCCGGCGCCTGATAGTTCAACGAAGGATCGGCGAACTCCACGCGATTGAGGGCGTTGATCATGTCAAAGGTGAAGACCGCCTGAGCGCGTTCATTGATCTGAGTTTTCTTGCCGACCGAGAGGTCGAGATTCCAGCGGGGGAATCCCCGAAGGATACCCCGGCCATGGCGGCCGTCCGCGCTCAACAGGATCGGCCGGAAGCTCCTGTAGACCGCTTCCGGATTGGCGAACATGTTCAGCCCTGTGCCCCGGCGCGCCGGGTCGCTGTTCACGCCGACCCCACCCGAGCCGGTTACGCCGCGGCTTATAGTGTTGGAATACTTCGTGCCCGGTCGGATGGGCAGCACGCCCGGAGCGATGCCGCCGAAAGCTTGGGCGCCGCCGAAGGCTTGGGCGTGCTGGTTGACCGTAAGAGGCAGGCCGCTGTTGGCCGTGAAGATACCCGCCAGATACCAGCCACCAACGATCTTGCCCAAGGCCCCACGGGCCGCAAGCCACTTGCCGGGACCGAAAGGCAGTTCATAGAAGCTGTGAAGGTTGAAGACGTGGGTCCGGTCCCACAGGGCCGGTCCGTAGTCCACATTCAGGTCATAGGACGTGGACGCGATGCCGATAAATTCCTGGTTGAGCCCGTATTGGTCGAGATTGCGCGAGAGAGTGTAGTTCGCGGTGAATGCCAGACCCTGCGAGAAACGCCGCGTGAGAGTGACAAAACCGGCATTGTAGTTAGACCGGCTCCCACTGGCTCTGACGAAGAGATCAAATACCTGGCGATTATAGAACGGTCCGTCGGGCCGCAGGGTGTTCATCAAGTTGAACAGATTATTGATCTGCCCCTGCTGGAACGCCGCCGTGCGCTGAGCCGCTAGGTAGCGCGTGCAGGACGGGCCGCAAGCCGCCACGCCGCGCAACTGATTCTCGAACCAAGGCTGAGGCGTGACATTCGCGGCCGCGACGCCGGCCCGCAATTCGGTGGCCACGACATCGAACGCCTGGGCAAAGGTCTGGCCCGAAGCGGGATCCTTGAAGAAGTACGGCGCCGAGTTCCACTGCTTGTTGACCGGCAGGTTATTGGAATAACGCCCGGCATACCCCAGCTCCAGGAGGAATCCCCCCGGCAATTCCCGCTGGATGGTGAAGTTGATGCTCTGCGACCTGCCGATGAGGTACCTGGGGTCAATCGAGAAGGAGAGCTGCTCTCCTGCGATGCCTGGCACCACGGGCGAAGAGACTCTGGGGAAGGGAGGGAGTGGCGCTGTGGATCCGTCCACGCCGAGCCGCCATGCGTTGGTGATATCGCTGGACTGCGGGCAAGTGCCGTCGATGCGTGGCCCGTTACACGTGATGGTCTGCGAAAAGCCGACGCCGAGGATGGGCAACATCACTACACCCACCCCGTTTGTGCGGTCGAACGTGACCCCATAACCTCCACGGATGACCGTGTTTCTCTGTCCAAACAGCCGCCCCAGCACTCCGCCGCTGAACGACGGACTCCAGGCAAGCGAGACACGCGGACCCACGTTGTTCCAGTCGATGTCATAGATGTACTTTCGATCGGAGTTCCGGATCGGCAGATAACCGATCGTGGGATTATACGTGCGGCCTTGTAGCGCCGCCTCTCGCCGTCGTCCCAGCACTTTGTCGCTGTCCAGATACTCCCGCGTGGCGGTGTCGATGATGAGGGTCTGAAGCCCATTCTTGTCCACTGGGGGCGTGGAGATGGACCAGGTTAGGCCTGCCGTAAGCGTGAGTCCCGGGGTGGGCCGCCAGACGTCCTGCGCATAGAATTCGTAGCTATTGAAACGCCCCCAAATCCGCATGGGGGTACCGAGAGGCTGATCCCGCAGATTGCCGTCCCGGGTCACGATCACGCCCGCCCGGTCCATGATCCCCAGGGAGGCCGCAAGCAGGTCATTCCAGCGCTGGACGTCAGCGGGCACGATGGTGGGCGGCCGGCTGGAGGCCGGGATCGTGACGAAGTTCGAAGCGTTCAGCTCATAGACAAGGTATGTCAGCGAACCGATCACCTTGTCGTCGCGCTCGTGGAAGAACGGCATCAGGCGCACAGCGCCCCCGAATTGTAGCGTGTGTTTGCCCTTGACCCAGGTAAGATTATCGCTCAGGTAGTAAGTCTGATCGCGCCAGATGCGGCTCCGCCCGTTCTGAGTATCGAAGTCGATCCCGGAGTGCAGACCCTGGGAAAAGCCCACCAGCAGGCCGGCGCTCGTCCCCGGAACCTGCGGGAAGGGATGCACGCGCCGGTAAGCCCAGAAGTTCCGCGCATAACCCACGTTCAGCTCATTGATGACGTGAGGCGTCAGCGTTCCGACGAGCTGCGAGCTGAAAAAGCGCGGCTCGACCGGCGTGAGTCCGGTCGCCTTGATCACTCCGCGTTGAGCCCCCGGGGTAAAACCTGCGATGTCCACCTGCGTCGTGTCAAATACGAACTGGTGAGCGTAACGATATGTGGCGTAATAGCGCCATTTGTCTGAAAAGTGATAGTCGAAACGCGCGACGCCGAAATCCATGTTCAACGGTGCAGCCGCTGGGCCGGTAAAGCCTATGATGTTCAATCCGTCTCCCACGGACGGATTGTTGGGTTCCGGCAGAGCGTTCCACAAACGCGCCACCACCGGACTCATGCCGATGCCTCGGGGATCGTAATCGCGGACCCGGTAACTGTTGACGTTGCCCGCCGCGTCACGGAATTGCAGCACGCCCTGCCGCAGGCTCAGGCTCGGAACCTGCTTCGTTACGAGCACGCTGCGGGGAAAGCGACGCCCTTCGTAGTGTCCGAACAAAAAGGCCCGATCCCTGAGGAGCGGCCCACCCAACGTCGCGCCGAAACGGTTGTCCTTTAGCTCGGGCTTGCGGATGCCCAGCCGGTTGAAAGTCCAGGAATTGGCGTTCAGGTTGTCGTTTTGATGGTACCAGTAAACGCTTCCATGCAAGCTGTTGGTGCCACGCTTGGTGACCAAGCTGACCTGGCCACCCGAAGAACGGCCGAACGTAGCGTTCGGGTTGGTCGTGGAAACGCGGAACTCCTCCAAGCTCTCCAGTGGAACCGGTATGAACGGCGTCGGGCCCGCCGAATCGATCGCTCCCGCGAAGTACTGAGCTGTGCCGGAGGTCAGATCCGTGGCGTCCATTCCATCCAAGTTAAACGTGTTCTGGTCGCTGCGGGCGCCCGATACTTGCCCGCCGCCCAGGATTCCCACGCCCCTGACGGGCTGAACCATCGGCTGAATGCCCAAAAGGTTCACCGCGCTCCGGCTGATCGCGGCAGGCGTAACAGCGGCTCACCCGCCAGCACCGCGCCGACCGTGGCATCCAGGGTCTGCAACTCAGTACCCCTGGTTGCCTCAACCGTGACGGTTTCGGTGATGGCCCCGACCTCCAACGTCACGTTGACCGTGTAGGACTTAGCCACGTCAAAAGACAGGTTGGAAAGGACCGCCTGGCGGAACCCGCTCATGGAGACCGTCATCCTGTAGGTACCCGGCTGAACGCTGCTGACCACGTACTGGCCCACGTCGTTCGTCGTGGTGCGGCGAGTTTGGTTGCTGGACAGTTCGGTGAGCTCGACGGTCGCTCCCGCGATAATGCCACCCGAAGCGTCAGTGACGGTGCCAACCACAGTGGCCGTCGTCGAAGTCTGTGCCCAGCTTAAAGTCCCCGATACGGCCACTGAGACAACTGCAAGTGCGTACATCCCAATGCAGTGGTTCACGGTGCACCCCCCTACCCTCTTGTATAATGGGAATATACTACCTCTCGGGTCGCTCGTCAATCGGTTTCTTACGTTCTCTTCGCCCGCTATCGCCCGGGTTTTTCGAGGGGCTTCCCGGCCGGGCGGGATCCGCCCCGGGCGTGCGAGTCCTTGAATCCGCCCCCTGGGCTGCGCAGGTCCGGCGCCTGTTAATTCGGTCCCGGCCCTTACCGCGCCGAAAACTCAAACACCGTCGTCGAGCGGTAGGTCTGGCCCGGCCGTAGCACCGTAGAGGGAAATTGCGGTTTGTTGGGAGAGTCGGGAAAGTGCTGTGTCTCAAGACAAAACCCCGACCGGTGGGCGTAGACCTGTCCGCCTTTGCCGCGGAGCGTTCCGTCCAGAAAATTGCCCGAGTAAAACTGGAGCCCCGGCTCCGTGGTCAGCACGCGCAGCACGCGCCCGGAACTGGGCTCGTAGACCTCCGCCGCCTCGCGCAGCGTCCCCGCCGCGCCCCGCAGCACGAAGTTGTGGTCGTAGCCCCGCCCGAAACGGATCTGCGGATCGTCGGCATCAATCCGCGCGCCAATCGCGGTGGGCGTGGTGAAGTCAAACGGCGTACCCTTGACCGGACGCAACTCTCCGGTGGGGATCAAGCCTTGATCCACGGGGGTGAAGTAATCCGCCTGGATCTGGAGCACATGGCCCAGAATATCCCCCTCGCCTGCCAGGTTGAAATAGCTGTGGTTGGTCAGATTTACGACCGTCGGTTTGTCCGTCGTGGCCGTATATTCGATCCGGAGCTGGTTGTTGTCGTTGAGCGTGTAGACGACGTTGACGTCGAGGTTGCCCGGATAGCCCTCTTCGCCGTCTCGGCTCCGGTAGTCGAGCGCGACGTGCAGTCCATCGCCATCCGTATATTCGCGGGCCTTCCACACCACTTTGTCGAAGCCTTTCAAGCCCCCGTGGAGGTGATTGTCGCCGTCGTTCTTCGCCAGCTTGTACTCCACCCCGTCGAGCGTGAAGCGCGCCTGGCCAATCCGGTTGCCGTAGCGGCCGATGATCGCGCCGAAATACGGGTGGCCCTTGAGATACCCTTCCAGCGTGTCGAAACCGAGGACGATGTCGCGGCTGCGACCGTTGCGATCCGGCACAAGCAGCGAGGTGATGATGCCTCCGTAGTTGGTGATCGAAACGCGGACGCCTTTCCTGTTGGTCAACGTGTAGAGTTCGACGGGCACACCGTCGGGGGTCTTCCCGAATCCCTGCTTCATGATCTTCGGCTCCGGCGCCTGTTGCGGGGAGGGCGCCGACCACAACACCGCCCCGCAGGCGAGCGCCGCCCACTTCCACGGCTTCATCGTTTCTCTTGCAAACGCTTGCAACCGTACGATCATCTCCCGCTGGCCGGTGCGGTGTCAAGCAGGGCGGTCTCGCCCGGTTTCTCTCTCAGAATCTCGACAAACACTTGAGCGGCCCGGTGCAGCTGTTTGCGCTTCCGATGAATGATGCCCAGCGGCCGCACCAGCTCCGGCGCCTCCAGGCGCACGGCCGCGAGCCGGCCTTGTTCGATGTCGGCCCGCAGCACCGGAGCGGGCAAAATCGCCATGCCCGTGCCGAGCGCCACCGCCTCCTTCATGCTCTGGATGTTGTCGAAGTGAAACACCCAGTTGACCTCGACGCCGTGCTCGCGCAGGAAGCGGCGGATGTTGCGACTGATGGGCAGGTCCTGATCGAAGCCCACAAAATCCTGCCCCTCGAGTTCCTCCGGGCGCACGCTGGCGCGGCCGGCCCAGGCATGCGAGGGCGCCAGCGCCAGCACCATCTGCTCTTGGCGCCAGGGAATCACGGTGATGTGGCGGCTCGGCTCGGGATAACTCACCAGGCCGAGATCGGCCCGGTCGGCCAGGACCGCCTCGTAGACTTTCTCGGGCCGCAAGTATTCCACGCGCAATTCCGCCCCCGGAAGCCGCCGCGCGAACTCGCCCTCTAAACGGGCCATCTCGGAAATCCCCACCGAGTAAATCGAGGCGATCCGCACGGTCCCGGCGACCCGACCCTTGAGCTTTTCGAGCCCGGCTTCCAGCTCTTCGTGCCGCCGCAGCACGTCGCGGCAGAAGTCGTAGTACAGGCGACCGGCTTCGGTCAGCTCGATCGGACGCACACGCCGGTTGAGGAGCGCCACCCCGAGCGCGTCCTCTAGCGCCTTCAGCGCTTGGCTGGCCGCCGACTGGCTCACCCCGTTCATTTCGGCCGCGCGGGTCAGGTTCCGCGTCTGAGCTATGTCTCGGAACAGACGCAGGGTGTCGAGGTTCACTCCTCGAGGATACCATAAGTAAATCTGATTGAAGAGCGATAAAAAATTCCAGTTGACTAATGATGCTTCGGTTCCGTATACTTGGGGAAACACCCGATCGCGCAACGGGCCATGAGCCGCGACGACGACGTCATTCACGGGCTACCAGCTCCGCAGGGTCTGTATGACCCACGCCGGGAGCGCGACGCGTGCGGCATCGGCTTTGTCGCCGACATCAAAGGCCGCAAGTCGCACGACATCATCGAGCAGGGAATCCAGATTCTCGTCAACCTCACTCACCGCGGCGCTTGCGGCTGCGATCCGGAGACCGGCGACGGCGCCGGCGTCCTCATCCAGATCCCGCACGCCTTTTTCGCGCGCGAGTGCGCCAAGCTCGGCTTCACGCTGCCGGCACCAGGTGAGTACGGCGTGGGGATGCTCTTCCTCCCCGTCGAGCCGCACGACCGGCTGCGCTGCGAAGGGATTCTGGAGCGCATTATTCGCGAGGAGGGGCTCACCGTCCTGGGCTGGCGGGACACTCCGGTGGATGCCGACGCCATTGGCCGGCTGGCCCGCGCCTCGCAACCCTACATCGAGCAGATCTTCGTCGGGCGCGCCCCAGGCATGGACCAGGATGCCCTCGAGCGGAAGCTGTACGTCGTGCGCAAGCGTGCCGAGGCGGAAATCGCCGCCAGCGACCTGCGCGAGAAGGGGTTTTTCTATATCCCGTCGCTGTCGTCGCGGACGATCGTCTACAAGGGCCTGCTGCTGGCGCCGCAGATTGCGCGCTTTTACTGCGAGCTGTCCGACCCGGAAGTGGTCAGCGCGTTGTGTCTGGTGCATCAGCGCTTTTCGACCAATACCTTTCCCACCTGGCAGCTCGCGCACCCGTTTCGCTACATCTGCCACAACGGCGAGATCAACACGCTGCGCGGAAACATCAACTGGATGTACGCCCGCCAGAAGATTCTCGCCTCGCCGCTGTTCGGGGACGACATCCAGAAACTGTTTCCCATCATCACGCCTGGCGGCAGCGACTCGGCCATGCTCGACAACGCCGTGGAGCTGCTCTACCAGGCCGGTCGCAGTCTTCCGCACGTGATGGCGATGCTGATCCCGGAAGCCTGGGATCAGGATCCCAGCATGAGCCCGGACAAGCGCGCCTTCTACGAATACCACGCCTCGCTGATGGAGCCTTGGGACGGCCCGGCGGCCATCGCCTTCACCGACGGCCGCGTGATCGGCGCCACGCTGGACCGTAACGGGCTGCGTCCGGCGCGCTATCTGATCACCCACGATGACCGACTCATCATGGCGTCCGAGACGGGCGTGCTACCGGTGGAGCCCGAACAGGTGAAGTTCAAGGGACGCCTGCAGCCGGGCCGGATGCTTCTGGCCGATCTCGAACAGGGCCGCATCATCCCTGACGAAGAATTGAAGGCGAATCTGGCCGCCCGCCGGCCCTATGCCGAGTGGCTCAAGCAGAAGCAGATCACTTTGGACCGTTTGCCCGTGCCGCCGCGCTGGCACCCCACGGATTTCGACAGCCTCCTCCAGCGCCAGCGCGCCTTCGGCTACACCGACGAGGATCTGCGATTCATTCTCGCCCCCATGGCCGAAAGCGGCGAGGAGCCGGTGGGCTCTATGGGCACCGACACGCCGCTGGCGTGTCTGTCCGACAAGCCGCAGCCTCTGTTCCATTACTTTCGCCAGCTGTTCGCGCAAGTCACCAATCCGGCCATCGACCCGATCCGCGAAGAGCTCGTCATGTCGCTCACCAGCTACATCGGCACCGAGCGCAACATCCTGGACGAGACGCCGGAGCACTGTCACACCCTCAAGCTGCCCCATCCCATCCTGACCAACTACGACCTCGAGAAACTACGCCGCGTTTCCTGGGGTGACTTTCTCGCCACCACGTTGCCGATGCTGTATCGCGTCGAGGGCGGCGCCGCAGAGCTGGAGCGGGCCGTGGCCGGGCTGTGCCGGCGGGCCTCGCTAGCGATCAAGAACGGCTACACGCTGCTGATTCTTTCGGACCGCGGCCTGGATGCCGACTACGCCCCCATCCCCAGCCTGCTCGCGCTCTCGGCCGTACACCACCACCTGATCCGCGAAGGGACCCGCACCCAGGTGGCGCTCATCGTCGAGTCGGGCGAGCCGCGCGAGGTCATGCACTTCGCCTTGTTGATCGGCTACGGCGCCAGCGCCGTCAACCCTTACCTGGCGATCGAAACGCTGGAGGATCTGTGCCGGCGCGGAGTGCTCAGCGTGCCCTTCGACACTGCCCTGAAGAATTTCAAGAAAGCGATCAACAAGGGCCTGCTGAAAATCTTCTCCAAGATGGGGATCTCGACGCTGCAAAGCTACCGCGGCGCGCAGGTCTTCGAGGCCGTGGGCCTGAGCAAGGCGCTCGTGGACAAATACTTCACGGGCACCGCGTCGCGCATCGAGGGCGTGGGCCTGGACGTGCTGGCCCGGGAGGCCAAGATGAAGCACGATCTGGCCTTCCGGCCCGTCACCGAGTCGGATCCGGAACTGCCCATCGGCGGCAACTACCAATACCGGGTGCGCGGCGAGTACCACCTGCTCAACCCGCTCACCGTGAGCAAGCTCCAGCACGCGGTGCGCAAGGAGAGCTTCGAAACCTACAAGGAATACTCCGAGCTGATCAACAATCAGAATCGGAACCTGTGCACGCTGCGCGGCCTGATGAAGTTCAAGAAGGGCCATCCCATCCCCATCGAGCAGGTCGAGCCGGCGAGCGAGATCGTCAAGCGCTTCGCCACGGGCGCCATGTCGCTGGGCTCCATCAGCCGCGAGGCCCACGAGACGCTGGCCATCGCCATGAATCGCATCGGCGGACGGTCGAACACGGGGGAAGGCGGTGAGGACGAGGAGCGCTTCCATGACGAACGCTGCAGCGCCGTCAAGCAAGTGGCGTCGGCGCGCTTCGGGGTCACCACCAGTTACCTGGTGCACGCCAACGAACTTCAGATCAAGATCGCCCAGGGCGCCAAGCCGGGCGAGGGAGGCCAGCTGCCCGGGCACAAAGTGGACGACTACATCGCGCGGATCCGCCATTCCATCCCGGGCGTGCAATTGATCTCACCGCCGCCGCACCACGACATCTACTCCATCGAGGACCTGGCGCAGCTCATCTACGATTTGAAGAACGTCAACCCGCACGCGCGCATCTCGGTGAAACTGGTAGCCGAAGTGGGCGTGGGCATCGTGGCAGCGGGCGTGGCCAAGGCCCACGCCGACGTGATCCTGATCAGCGGCGACAGCGGCGGAACGGGCGCCTCGCCGCTGTCTTCGATCAAGCACGCGGGTGTGCCTTGGGAGCTCGGCCTGGCCGAGACGCAGCAGGTGCTCGTGCTGAACGACTTGCGCAGCCGCGTCATCCTGCAGACCGACGGCAAGCTTTGCACCGGACGCGATGTGGCGATCGCCGCCTTGCTCGGGGCCGAGGAGTTCGGCTTCTCCACCGCCCCGCTCATTGCCATGGGCTGCATCATGATGCGCAAGTGTCACCTGAACACCTGTCCCGTCGGCATCGCCACCCAGGATCCGGATCTGCGCCGCAAGTTCGCTGGGCAGCCCGAGCACGTCATCAACTATTTCTTCTTCGTGGCCGAGGAGGTGCGGGCCATCATGGCCGAGCTCGGCTTCCGCAAGCTGGACGACATGGTGGGGCGCGTCGACCTGCTGGATATGCGCGACGCCATCGACCACTGGAAGGCGAAGGGCTTGGACTTTTCGGCGATCTTCTACAATCCCGAAGTGCCGTCCCGCGTCGGGCGGCGCAAACTCATCCCGCAGGACCACGGCCTGGAAAAAGCGCTGGATCACCAGCTGCTGGAACTCGCCCGCGACGCCTTGGAGCACCAGCGGCCGGTCGAAGCCAGCCTGCCGATCCGCAATGTGCACCGCACGGTGGGCACGATGCTGAGCGGTGAGGTGGCCCGACGCTACGGATCCCAGGGCTTGCCCGACGACACCATCCGGTTCCACTTCACCGGTTCGGCCGGACAGAGCTTCGGCGCGTTCTTAGCCAAAGGCATCACGCTCGTGCTGGAGGGCGACGCCAACGATTACACGGGCAAAGGCCTGTCCGGCGGCAAGCTGATCGTCTACCCGCCGCGAGGCTCGACATTTGCGCCGGAAGACAACATCATTGTGGGCAACGTGGTGCTCTACGGAGCCACCAGCGGCGAGGCCTACTTCAACGGCATGGCGGGCGAGCGCTTCGCCGTGCGCAACTCCGGAGCGACGGCTGTGGTCGAAGGCGTAGGCGATCACGGCTGCGAGTACATGACCCGGGGTACGGTCGTCGTTCTAGGACGGACGGGGCGCAACTTCGCCGCGGGCATGACCGGCGGTATCGCCTTCGTGCTGGACGAAACCGGAGAGTTCGTGGCCCACCGCTGCAACCGCGCCGGCGTAGACCTGGAGCCGGTCGTGGAGCCCTCCGACATCGAACTGCTGCGAGACCTCATCCGCCGCCATTGGGAAGCCACCCGCAGCCGGCGCGCGGCCTGGGTCCTCGCCCACTGGGACGCGGTTCTGCCCAAGTTCGTCAAGGTCTTTCCCCACGAGTACAAGCGCGTGTTGGGGGTGCCGCGGCGCCCGGAGGCCTACATGCCGGTTGGTTTCCACGCTTCGGAGGCGCCCCGACCGGCGCTTTACGGCGACTGATTCGCTTCGGAAACCACGATGGGCAAGGTCACGGGATTCAAGGAGTACGCGCGGGAGACACCCCCGCGGCGTCCGGTGAGCGAGCGCGTCAACGACTGGTTCGAAGTCTACCTGGAATTTCCGGAGGACAAAGTCCGCATCCAAGGGGCGCGCTGCATGGACTGCGGCGTGCCGTTCTGCCACACCGGCTGTCCGCTCAACAACATCATTCCGGACTGGAACGACCTCGTCTACCGCGACCGGTGGCGCGACGCCATCCGCATGCTGCACGCAACGAACAACTTCCCCGAGTTTACCGGGCGAATCTGTCCGGCCCCCTGCGAGGCGGCTTGCGTGCTGGGCATCAACGAGCCGCCGGTCACGATCAAAGCGATCGAGCGGGCCATCGTGGACCATGCCTGGCGACGAGGGTGGATCCGGCCCGAGCCCCCGGAGGTGCGCACCGGAAAACGCGTGGCGATCGTCGGCTCCGGCCCGGCGGGTCTGGCGGCGGCGCAACAGCTCAACCGCGCAGGCCACTGGGTCACGGTCTTCGAAAAGGCCGACCGCATCGGCGGCCTGCTGCGTTACGGGATTCCCGACTTCAAGATGGAGAAGCGGTACCTGGACCGCCGCCTGGAGCAACTCGTGGCCGAGGGCGTCCAGTTCGTTACGCGGGCGCATGTGGGGCGCAATGTGCCGGTGGAAGATCTGCGCAAAGACTTCGACGCCCTCCTGATCGCCGTGGGCGCCGAGCAGCCGCGCGATCTGAACGTCCCGGGGCGCGAACTCAAAGGTATCCACTTTGCCATGGACTTCCTGTCCCAGCAGAACAAGCGCAACGCCGGCGATCGGGACCTGGCCGCGGACGAAACGCGCTACCCGGAGCCGATCCTGGCCACGGGCAAGCGCGTGGTCATCATCGGAGGCGGCGACACGGGGGCGGACTGTCTGGGCACCTGCCACCGCCAGAAGGCGCTTTCCGTGCACCAGTTCGAGATTTTGCCGCGGCCGCCCGAGGAACGTTCGCCGCTGACGCCCTGGCCGCTGTGGCCGCTGCAGTTGCGCTCGGAAAGTTCCCATGAAGAAGGCGGCATCCGCGAATGGTCCATTTCGACGACAGGATTCAGCGGGGACGAAAACGGCCATGTCCGCAAGCTCCATGCGGTGCGGGTTGGGCCGCCGCCGAACTTCGAACCGATCCCAGGGACCGACATCACCATGGACGTCGATTTGGTGCTGCTGGCCATGGGTTTTCTGGGCCCGGTGCGGCGCGACGTGCTCGAGCCGCTGGGCGTCGAGCTGGACGCGCGAGGAAACGTCAAGACGGACGAGAACTACATGTCCTCGGTGCCGGGGGTGTTCGCGGCCGGCGACGCCCGCCGGGGCCAGTCACTGGTCGTTTGGGCTATCGCGGAAGGCCGCCAAGCGGCCCGCGCCATCGACCGCTGGCTGATGGGAGAGACTCGTCTGCCGTAGGCGGCTCTCGAGGATGTACGCCACCAGGGCAGCGCCCGCTTCGAGATCGCACCGCCGCCTTGCGAGGCGAGGCTCACAAGCTCCGGACGCTCAGCGCCACGATGTCGTCCACGCGCATCGTTTCGCGGGTGACAAACGGCTCTCCGTAGCGCACCCCGATCAGGTTGCCGTAGTAGCGCGCGATGGCGGCCAGTCGCTCGCGGATCTCGGCTTCGTTCGGAAACAGGTCCGGCCGGTCTCCGCCCCCGTACTGCGACTTGTAGCTCAACAGCGCCGCCATCCGCCGCTCGAACTGGCGCGTGATGTCGACGACGAAGGATGGCGCCACCGGCGCGTACGCCGCCGAGTAGAGGATTTTGAACGGACGGTGCGGTTCGGTGCACTCATCGATCTTTTTCAATCCGGCCAGAAAACAGGCCTCGTAGCCGAGCTCGCTGGCGCGGTAGTGGTCGGGATGGCGGCCCTGCCAGTACGGTAGGATCACCACACGCGGCTTGAGTTCGCGAATCTTCACCGCCAAGGACAGGCGCGCCGCCAAAGTATTCTCGAGCCGCGCGTCGGGGAAGCCCATGTTGCCTCGCCAGGAAAGGAGCAGGTGACGAGCGGCCTCCTCGGCCTCCGCCCGACGTGTTTCGGCGCTTCCGCGCGTGGCCATCTCGCCCGCGGTCAGATCGAGCACGCCCGTCCGGTAGCCGGCTTCGGCCATCTTGATCAGCGTGCCCCCGCAGGTTTGCTCCACGTCGTCCGGATGGGCTGCGATGGCGAGGATATCCAGCGCTTCGGTCATGATTGGGCCGCCAGCCGCTCGAGGAAGGCTTCCTCATCCACCGAGTACTGAAAGGCGTCCTCTCCGTCGACGGCAATCACGGGCACCCGTTCCCCGTAGCGGCGCCGCAACTCCTCGTCGCCATCCACGTCGACGACTTGCAGGCGGAATTCCGCCCGGCGCCGCGCCCGCTTCAGCACCTCCTGCGCCTGGCGGCAGAGGTGACAACCCTGGCGGGTGTACAGCGTGACGGTGGGCCTTCGTTCCATCACCAATGCAGATCGGGCCTGCGCCGCCAGCGCTCGCGCGTGCGGAACAGCTTGATGAGGATCGCCCCGGCGACGAACCCGCCCACGTGAGCAAACCAAGCCACGCCCCCCTGGGAGAGGTGCGACTCGCCAATGGTTCCCAGTCCGCTGAAGAACTGGATCACGAACCAGTACAGCAGAATGATCGAGGCCGGCACTTCGACCGTCGTCAGGAACACGAAAATAGGCACGAGCGTGATGATTCGGGAGCGAGGAAACTTGACCATATAGGCGCCCATGACCCCGGCAATGGCCCCGCTGGCGCCGATGGTCGGCACGCGGGAGTAAGGGTTGAAGGCGACGTGCACCAGACCGGCAGCGATGCCGGAAAGCAGGTAGAAGAGAAGAAACTTCCCCCGACCCAAGATGTCCTCCACGTTGTCGCCGTAAATCCAGAGAAACCACATGTTGCCGATCAGGTGCATCCAGCCGCCGTGGAGGAACATGGAAGTCAGCAGCGTGAAGGGGTCGAGCCGGTCCGGAATCACCCCGTACGTGGCAATGAAATGGTTCAGGCTGAACGGATCCAGGGAAATCTCGTACAAGAACGCCAGGACGTTGACGACGATGAGACTCAGGGTCACCACCGGCGTCGTGTAGCTCGGCTGGGAGTCGCGCAGGGGAATCATGACCGTGCGGTGACGAAAGCGTGGGCGGCGAAATCGGGATGCACCCGCCGCTCGGCGCGCCGCATGAGCGTCCGAGCCTCGGTCTGATCGCGGATTCCTCCCCGGGCGCCCAGCGCCGTGCAGTTGAGCGCCGCCATGGCGTTCGAAAAGTCCAGCGCCTCCGCCAGGTCCATCCGGGCCAGCACGGCGTAGCAAAACGCCCCATGAAAGACATCGCCGGCGCCCGTAGTGTCCACGCAGTTGACGACGAACGCGGGCGAGTAAACGAAGCGTCCCTCCGCACGCGCCAGCGCCCCGTGGGCCCCCAGGGTCATGGCCGCCACCCGCATGCCGTACTCCTCCTGGATCAGTTCCAACGCCTTGAACGGGTCGCTCTCGTTGGTCCACTGGGTAGGGAACTCGGAGCTGGCGATCAAATAATCCACGTGCGGCAGCACCCGATCGAAGCCGTGGTAGAGCGTGTCGACGTCTACGGTCACCGGGATTCCGACGGACTTTGCGATGCGGGCCGCCTTTTCGATGGCGGGTGTGTCGTGGCCGTCAATGTGGAGAAGGCGCGCACAGGTGATCTGCTCCTCGCGGATTTGCTCCGGCTCCAGGCGCAGGCACTCGAGTCGGCGCCAGAGGACCGTCCGCTCGCCCGTGGACCGGTCGATGACGATGTAGGCGCTCTGGTTGGGGCATCCGGCGCGCACCTGAACATCGTCGAGATTGATCCCCTCCGCCACCAAGCTTTCCAGTTGAATGCGCCCGCGTTCGTCATCGCCCACTGTACCGATGTACTTCACGCGCAAGCCCAGGCGCGCGCAGGTCACCATGGCGCTGGCGACTTGCCCGCCCGGGCTGACGAGCTCGTCTTCGATCGCTACTTTGCCCGCGTAGGCCGGGAACCGGGGTACCACCAGCAGGGTGTCGGTGGCGTTCAGGCCGATGCCCACCACATCGAATGCCGGCATAGACTGATTATCGAACGTACGCCGATCGTGGGACGAGACGTCCGTAGCCGGGGCGAACGGAGTCCCGCGAGGGCAGGTCTCACTCCAGCGTGGGGGGCATCCGGTAGACGTAGATGGTGTGCGGCCGGCGGTGCAGCTTCACCGTCTCGACGCGGTCGGCTTTCCAGCCCATGATCTCATAATCGTGCGACACCACCCGAGCGCCCGGCTTCAGTTCGTGCACGAGCTTCGGCTTCAGGCGCTCGTTGGAGAGGCGCATCAAGTACAGCGTCACGACGTCGGCCTCGCGGAGATCGGCGTCGAACAAGTTCCCTTGAACCACTCGGACGCGTTCGGTGAGTCCCAGTTTCCGCGCCTTCTCGGAGGCCTGCTGGACCAAGGCTGGGGAAAGCTCGATGCCAACGGCGCGGGCCTGAAATTTCTGAGCTGCCACGAACAGGATGCGTCCGTCGCCGCAGCCCAGGTCGTAGACCACCTCCCCGGGCTTCACTCCGGCCGCCTCCAGCATCTTCTCCGCCACCAACTCGGGGGTGGCCACGAAGGGCGCCAAATTGTCAGGATGCCGCCAGTGATCGGGACGAATGCGCCGTGGCTGCGCTGTGAGGGGCTCAGGGGCGGCTAGGAGCACCGCCAGCGCCAACAGCGCAGCCCCCTGTAGCCGCGAACTACCGCGAGACACCATTGGACGACGCCCGTTGCTGCTTGAACTGCACGATGCGCGAAACCATCTCCGTAATGGCGTGCCACAAATCGCGCGGACGGCTGATGGTGAATTCGGTTCCCTTGAAAAATTTCACCACCGCGCCGATCGCGTCCCGCCATGGGTTGGCCTGCGGATACAGGTTGTAGTTCATGTAGAAGACCGGATACTCCAGCCCGCCGATCTGCTTGAGGTCTTCCTCCTGAATCTTCTCGGGGAGCAGAACCTTCGGGCCCGCAAAGATGAGGGCGTCCGGCCGATCCTCCGCCGCCGTTTCGCTGCGGATCAATTCCGCCAGGAACCGGGTCTCGGCATCCTTCTGACCCAGGCGTTTGATGTCGATCGTGCCGAGGTTGAGCGTCTGCAACGCCTCGCCCAGAGCGGGGAAATCGATCCGTTCGGCTCCGTCCTGCCGGTAGACGATGCGCTGCTCCTGCAGGTTGAAGGCGACAATGGAAAACTTGCCGATGCGGGGCTCGCGCGCGATGCTCCGCAGGATCGAAACCAGGGCGTTGGTGTCGAGGGGCTGCAACACTGCCGAGTAGGAGTTCTGCGGCGCGAAATTGATCAGGACCTTGACGTTCAGGGGCGGTTCCTCTGCGGCGCGCCGCACAGGCGGCTCGTCGCGGAACGGCTCGGGATCGGAAGGCTGCACCGTAGCCGGCGCGAGGGCTACGACGATGTCCCGATCCCGGGGAGAGAGGGCCGCCTCCACATCCCAATACGCCGAGCAGACCCGCTCGGCGCGGTCGCGCATCAACCAGTCGACATGATAGCGGCCCTCGCCCAGGTCGAAGCTGCCCTGCAAGTACGCTTCCCCTCGCGCGTCGGGCTCGATGGGCGGGACACGAATGTGCTGGACAAAATACGCCGGTTGGGCCCCTTTCTGCTCCGGAGTCACTCGAAACAGGATGGTGAGGAGGTTCTCCGAGCCCGCCAAGTCCCTCAATGGAACGCTGACTTCGTAGCCGGCGTGGAACTTCAGGTCAAAGCCCAACACCGGCTTGCTCGGAGTTACGTTACACGGCAAATCCTTGCGCGGTTCCTGGAGCTCCAACACGGCCCAATCCGTGTTGTGGAGCCGCACCAGACCGTTGGAGGCGGAACTTTGGATCAGCCTCTGAGCCATCCCCGGAGCACACGCCAACAGGAGGCTCGCGGCCGCAAACGACAGCCTCTTACGCGGTGTGGGCGCCGGCCTCGACGCCATACCCTTCCGGCTCCTCCCTTATTCTACTCTCGCGGCAGCCATTAAGAACACGACGACCCCCCGCCCCCGGGGCGTCCTCGCGTTCCCAAGTCTTGATTATGCCCGAAATCTGGTAAAGTGCAAGAGAATCTTGCGAGCGCCAGGATCGCCTTCGGCCCTCATGTCCCTCATCGGCCGGTTCCGCCAGATCTGTACGGAAGTCGAGGCCGAGTTCGAGCGGAATCGCCGAAGGTATGGCGCCCGCATCCAATGTCGGCCCGGATGCGCGGACTGCTGCCACCAACTGTTCCAGATCACCGAAATCGAAGCGGCCGTGATCTCCGAAGGGGTACGGCGTCTGGATCCCGAAATCCGGCAGCGGTTGCAAGAACGTGCCCGGGCGTACTTGGAGGAGCGGCGCAAGCTCGTGGGGGAGCGCGGCCAACCGGAGGCCTGGGGCAACCTGCCGCCGCCCGGGACGCGGCTGGCTTGCCCCGCCCTAGAGGACGGCCTGTGCCGCATCTATGAGTGGAGGCCTCTCATCTGTCGTAAGTTCGGGATGCCGCTGTATAACCCCGACAAGCCGGGCCGCGTTTTCGCGTGCGAGCTGAACTTCCGCAACGGCGAGGAGATCGCGGATTCGCAGCTTGTCACCATTCAGACCGGTATCCACGAACGCTGGAAACGCCTCCAGGCCGATTACAACGCCAGCGGGGGCTACCGAGATCCCCATCCGCTGACGGTGGCCCGGGCCTTGCTGGAAGACTTTTCGGATCTGCTCGCGGATCCACCCCACTGCCAGCGGACCGGTATGCTAGAGTGCAAAGACATATGGCATCCCGAAGCGTCAACAAAGTGATCCTGATCGGCAACCTCGGCCGGGACGCCGAGACCCGCTTCACCGCAAACGGAACGGCCCGGACCACCTTCCCGGTGGCCACCAGCCGCCGCTGGAAAGACCAGCAGACCGGCGAATGGCGGGAGGAAACCGATTGGCACAACGTCGTGCTGTGGCGCCAGGAAAACGTCGCCAGCTATCTGATCAAGGGCCGCCAGGTTTACGTGGAAGGACGCTTGCAAACCCGCAGCTACGAGGACAAGGACGGCAAGAAAATCTACGTCACAGAAGTGGTAGCTGACGATCTGATCCTGCTCGGAGGCCGCGGAGCAGAATTGGGCGCCCCCGACGAGCTCGCGCAAACGGCCGCGGCGCCGCGCCCAGTGCACCGTTCGCAGCCTGCCGCCGAGGAGCCGCCGGCTGACTTCGGCATCACCGACGACGACGTGCCCTTCTGAGGGTCGAGCCTCAACCGAGCGCTTCCAGAGCCCCCCGCAATTCCTCGCGCGCGTGGGCGTCGCCTGCCCGCTCGGCGGCCTCGATGCCCCGACGGTACATCTGACGCGCCTCTTCAGTGCGCCCCAGTCGCTCGAGCGTGCGGCCCGCGTGGAAGTAGGCATAACAATACGCGGGATCGCGAGCCAGCAGCGCCTCGTATTCGCGCAGCGCCCCCTCCAGGTCTCCGGCGCCGGCCAGCTCCATGGCCAGCATGTAACGCGTTCGGCTGTCCTCGGGATTCTGCTCGACGAGCCGGTGAAGGATCTCCAAGCGGCTTTCCGGCATCGAACCTCCTTTCTCGTTAGGCTATGCTAGTGGGACGTGAGCGACATCTTGCAAGGGCGTCCGGTGCGCGCTTCGGCTTCCGAATATTCAGAAATCGCACTCCCCAACGATGCCAATCCTCTCGGCCACCTGCTGGGCGGACGCGTGATGCACTTGGTGGACCTGGCCGGCGCCCTGGCCGCCACCCGCCACGCCCGCCGTCCCGTCGTCACTGCCTCGGTAGATCACATGACATTCCTCCACCCGGTCTACATCGGACAGCTGATCGTGCTGAAGTCGTCCGTCAACCGCGCCTTTCGCACTTCGATGGAGGTCGGCGTAAAGGTGATGGTGGAAGATCTGACCACCGGCGAGGTCCGCCACACCTCTTCCGCCTACCTAACGTTCGTGGCGTTGGACGAACAGGGTCGCCCGACCCCCGTTCCGCCCGTCATTCCCGAGACGGACGAAGAAAAACGACGCTACGAAGAGGCGGGCCGGCGGCGGGAATATCGCCTCCAGCTGCGCTCCCGCGCCTCCCCGACGGGTCGCCCTAGCCGTGGGCCTGATTGGCCTTGAACATGTACTTGATGCTCGGCTTGTAGATGAGCAAGTTCGGCCCGTCGCTGCGGTGAATCTTCAGGCAAGCCTTGTCATACCACTCGATGACGCCGTGAATCGTTTCGCCGTCCTTCAGCACCACCACCATGGGAGTCTTCGCTTGCATCTGCTTAAGGTAATAGAACGTCTCCGCATGGGTCTGGTCGGCAGGAACGGGCTTCTTCTGATTCCGGCGCACGTTCACCTTATCCTTGACCTCATGGAGCGGAGGTCGGATCAATTTTCGATTAATAGCGGCTTCCACAGCATGACTCCTTTAAGATGACAGTCCTGTGACCGCACCCGGTCGGCTATTTGCGCAAGCCGGTGGTCGGATAGCAGCTCTTGCTCCGGCTTCGGTCTACTCCTGTGATAGCACAGAGCCCGCGGGATCGCAACGTGCCTGTCGGAAGGGGGCGGCAGGCGTGGAACGCGTTTCGGCTAGGTGTGTGCGAGCCGCTCTCCGATGAGGGCCTCAATTTCGGCCCGCGTGGGCATGGCTTCCGAGCAGCTCAGTCGGCTCACCACGATGGCCGCGGCTGCGTTGCCGTAGCGCAAGCAGTCCTGGAGCGGGCGCCCATCCAGCAGGGCCCACAGGAAGCCCGCCGCAAAGCCGTCCCCGGCCCCGATCGTGGATTGCACCTCCACCGGATAAGGCTCCAAGAACCAGGACTCCGCGCCGGCCCACACCCGAGTCCCTTGCGCGCCGAGCTTGGAGACTAGCAGCTGCAGGCCCGCCTCCCGCAGACACTGGGTGGCTTCCTCGAGGGATTCCGTACCTGCGACGAGTTTGAGTTCGATGTCGTTGCCGATCAACACGCTCACGAAGGGCAAGGCCAGGCGCACCGCCAGCCCAGCATCGGCGGCCCGCCGCCAAGACATGGGCCGGTAGTCGACGTCCAGCACCACGCGCGCGCCCGCGGCCTTGGCTCGCTCGAGGGCCAGATAGGTGGACTCGCGCGACGGGGAGGCGCACAGCGACGTGCCGTTGGTGACGAACATCCGCGCCTGGCTCAGATATTCGAGCTCCGCCTCGCCGATTTCCAGCTTCACGTCCACCGGATCGTGGCGATAAAACACCTGCGGGAAGTGGTCCGGCGGCGTCACTTCGGTGAGCGCCAGCGAGGGCAAGTAGCCCGGCACGCGGCGCACATGCGTGGTGTCGACCTTCTCGGCCTGGAGAAATTCCAGCAGGTAGTCGCTCAGCGCGTCCGTGCCCAGTGCGGCGATGATGCCCACGCGGGCGCCCAGCCGCGACAGCCCCACGGCGACGTTGGCGCTCGAACCCCCCAGATAGCGGGAAAACCGCCGCACGTCTTTGAGGGGCACGCCCGGCTCTTCGGAAATCAGGTCGTAGCCGATGCGCCCCAGAACCGCCACGTCGATCACAGGAAGTACCGCTCCTTCTGACGGGCCGCCTCGTAGCGCCGCCGGGCCTCGCGCACGGACGCCAGCTGGGAAACCTCGGCGATTTCCACGTCCCACCAGGACTCGTAGCCCGGCACGCGCTGCGCGATGTCGGTTTCGACCACCACCACTGCGGTGCGCTCCATGCGGCGCATCTGCAGCAGGGCGTCTTCCAGCTCCTCGCGCGTCCGGGCCCGCAGGGCGCAAGCGCCGAGGCTTGCGGCGTTGGCGGCAAAATCGATGGGGAGCACGTCGCCGGCATGGTCTCCATCGGAGCGGTAGCGGAATTCGGTGCCGAAGCGCGGCGTCCCGCAGGCTTCCGCCAGCCCGCCGATGCTGCTGAAGCCGTGATTGTCCACCACCACGATGTTGAGTTTGTAGCCCTCCTGGATGGAGGTGACGATCTCTTGCGCCATCATCAAATACGAGCCGTCCCCGACGAGCACCCACACCTCGCGGCTGGGGTCGGCCATCTTCACGCCGAGGCCGCCGGCGATCTCGTAGCCCATGGTCGAGTAGCCGTACTCCATGTGATACCCCTTCGGGTCGCGGGTGCGCCACAGCTTGTGCAGGTCGCCGGGCATGGCGCCCGCAGCGTTCACCACCACATCGCGCGGGCCCGAGATCTTGTTGACCACCCCGAGCACCTCGCCCTGACTGATCGGGGGTCCGTGCCGCAGGTTGTAAATCCGCTCGACCTCCTGGTCCCACTCCCGGTGCAGGCGCTCCCCCAGAGCGCGGTAATCGGCATCCACCTGCCAACCTTCGAGCGCCCGGCTGAGTTCCGCCAGGGTCACCTTGGCGTCCGCCACCAGCGGCAGGGCGGCGTGCTTGAAGGCGTCGAATTCGGCCACATTGATGTTGAGGAAGCGCACGTCAGGATTTTGAAACGCGGTCTTGGAGGCAGTGGTGAAGTCGCTGTAGCGGGTGCCGATGCCGATGACGAGATCCGCGTCGCGGGCGATGCGATTGGCGGCGAACGTGCCCGTGACGCCCACGGCCCCGAGCGACTGCGGGTGGTCGTAGCGCAAGGAGCCTTTGCCCGCTTGGGTCTCGGCCACTGGAATGCCGGTCTGCGAAGCCAAGCGCGCCAGTTCTTCGGTGGCTTCCGCGTAGATCACCCCGCCGCCGGCGATGATCATGGGCCGGCGCGAGGCCCGGATCCATTCCACGGCCCGGCGGAACACCTCGGCATCGCCCCGCGGCCTCTGGATCAGCCAGACCCGCTTCTCGAAGAGGGCTTCGGGGAACTCCCAGGCCTGCGCCTGGACGTCCTGGGGCAGCGCCAGAGTCACAGCGCCGGTTTCGGCCGGAGAGGTCAGCACGCGCATGGCCTCCGGCAGCGCCGTGACGATCTGCTCGGGACGGTAAATCCGGTCCCAATAGCGGGAGACCGGCTTGAAACAATCATTCACCGAGATGTCTTGGCTGTGGGGGGACTCCAGCTGTTGGAGCACGGGCGCGACATTCCGCCGGGCGAAAATATCGCCCGGCAGCAGCAGCACCGGAACCCGGTTGATCGTGGCCGCGGCGGCGCCCGTGACCATGTTGGTGGCCCCCGGCCCGATCGAGGACGTGCAAGCCATCGTCCGCAGCCGGTTGCTCATTTTGGCGAACGCCGCCGCAGTGTGGACCATGGCCTGCTCGTTCCGCGCGAAGTAGAAGCGGAGCTCGCGGTCCTCGTAGAGCGCTTCGCCGATGCCGGCCACATTGCCGTGGCCGAAAATGCCGAAGCAGCCGGCAAAGAAACGGTGTTGCACGCCGTCGCGTTCCACGTACTGCTGTTTGAGAAACTGAACGATGGCTTGGGCCGTTGTGAGCCGTCGCGTTTTCATGATCCAACCTCCGCGGTGGTTCCACGCACGAGCGGGAGGCGCGGGTCCTTGGTGCGCCACAGCCCGCGGACCCAGGCGTAATCGGGATCGTCGCTGGCCGCCATGGACCGCGCCGAGCCCGCTAGTACATTGAGGTAATAACAATCGTAGCCGTGGGCCGCCACGACCGGGTGGTAGCCTTCGGGAATCAGCACGACTTCGTGGTGGCGCACCGTGAGCGTCTCATCGAGCCGTCCGTCCCGTGTGTAGACGCGCTGGATCGCAAAGCCTTCGGGGCGCGCCAACTTGTAAAAGTAAATCTCGTCCAGATCCGCCTCCTCCGGCGGGCGATGCTCGTCGTGTTTGTGCGGCGGATACGAGGACCAGTTGCCGCCCGGCGTGTACACTTCGACCACCATGATGCGGTCAGCCGGAAAGTCGGGTTTGAGGATGTGATGGATCTGGCGCGTGGCGTTCTCCCCGCCCCGAATCTCGATCTCCACCGAGCCGGGTTCGATGAGGACCGGCTCGTAGGGCCGTTCCGCCCGGGCCCCGCAGATGGCCACCTCGCAAACTTCGCTGCTAGCTTCGATCCGGACCTCCCGCAGCCCGCACGGGAGGTACAAGGCGTGCGGCATCCCGGAAAACACGTCCCGGCGGCCGCCGATTCCGGCCCACGTTTTGCCACCCGCCGCAACCTTAGCCTGCCCTCCGAGCAGAACCAGCAGCAGTTCCTCGCCGGGCGAAGCGTGCACCCACGCCTGGCCGCGCCGCAGGCGCACCACCCGCAGCGAGACGGTGTCCCAACCGGCCGTCTCCTGCGTCACGCGCACCAGCTCACCGAAACTTTCCTCGCCCGCCAGCGGTTTGACTCGCAGTTGGGTCACGGCGCTGCTCTCCCCAGGGCTCGCTGACCGAACCCATGTATACCACGGCGGGCCTCAGAGGTTGGCGTCGGGCTCGAGACTCCTCCAGAGATACCAGCTCGCCACCGTCGCGTAAGGACGCCACGGACGAGCCAGACTTTCCACCTCCCGCGGGGAAGGCAAGCGCGGCAGATGGTAGAGCTTCCGCACGGCCGCCCGGATGCCCAGATCCCCCGCTGGGAGCACGTCTGGCCGGCGGAGCGCGAAGATCAAGAACATGTGCGCCGTCCATTCCCCCACACCCTTGAGTTGGGTCAGGCGCCGCACCACTTCCTGGTCCGGCAGATGGCGCAAGGAGGCCAAATCGACACTGCCGTCCTGCACGCAACGGGCGAGAGTGCGCAGGTATTCGATTTTTTGCCGCGAAAGGCCGGTCGCCCGCATTCGTTCCGGGTCCAGGCGCAAGATGGCCTCCGGACTCAAACGCCCATTGCCGGCCGCCTCCCGGAGCCGCCGGAAGATAGCCCCGGCCACTTTCCCACTCAGTTGCTGATAGACGATCGCCTTGGCGAGAGTCTCGAAATTCGGAGGAAGATACCGGATGCGGTAAGGGCCGACTTCGGTGATCACTTTCGCCAGCTTGGGATCGGCTCTCTTGAGGTGCTCGACGGCTTTTCGCATAGCGCGGTCTGCGCGAAACCGGCCCCGACGCCCATGGCGTCCATCACTATGCCATTGTAATGGTATGGCGGGAGGCAGGCTCAGCGGCGGCCTGATCGCTGCGATCCTCTGGAGCCAGCAAACCCAGCAGATCCCCACCTTCACGGCCGAAGTGGAGGTCGTCAACATTCTCTGTTCGGTTCGAGACAAGAACGGCGCACTCGTGCCCAACCTCACCCGGGACGATTTCATCGTCGTGGAGGAGGGAGAGCGCCAACAGATCCGGTATTTCACGCGCGAGACGGATGTGCCGCTCACCCTGGGGCTTCTCGTGGACGTCAGTCCCAGCCAGGAGCGTCTGCTCGAGATCGAACGGCGCGCCGCCGCCCAGTTCTTCGAGAGCGTCCTCCGACCGAAGGACCTGGCGTTTCTGATCAGTTTTGGCGCAGAGGTCGAACTCTTGCAAGACCTGACGAGTTCGGTGGAGCTGCTGCGGGCGGGCCTGGATCGGCTCCGCTTGAGCGGCGCCGTGGGAGGGTTGCATCCGGGACCCGTGCCGACCATCCACCAACCCCGCAGCACGGCGCTGTTTGATGCGGTGTATCTTGCGGCGCGCGAAAAGCTCGAACGAGAAGTCGGCCGCAAAGCCATCGTCTTGATCACCGATGGAGTGGACGTGGGTAGCCGCGTGAAGCTAGAAGAAGCCATCGAAGCGGCGCAAAAGGCGGATGCCATCATTTACGCCATTTACTACGTCGATCCTGAAGCTTACTCGCGTCGGGGTTTCTTCCGCTTTCCAAGCGACGGGGATCTGAAAAGAATGGCGGAGGAGACAGGCGGCCGGGTGTTCCGCGTGTCGAAAAAGCGCACCCTCCAGCACATTTTCGACGAACTCCAGGAGGAGATGCGCAGCCAGTACGCGATCGGCTACACGCCTACCAATCCGGCCAAAGACGGCAGCTTCCGCCGGATCGAGGTTCGCACCGTCAAGAAGGGCTTGAAGGTGCAGGCGCGCAAGGGTTATTACGCGCTCAGGCGGGAGCCGTAGTGAGCATCTGCTGGCGCCGCAGTGCAAAGTAAGCGGACACGGCTTGTTCCAGCGGCGGCATCGGTTCGAGACCAGCGCGCTCCATCTTAGCGTTGGACAAAGCCGAGTACCGGGGCCGGCGGGCGGCGGTCCGGTACTCGCGTTCATTCGTCGGCCGGAGCTCGGGCGACAGTCCGGCGGCGCGAAAAATCAGCTTGGCGAAATCGAACCAGGAAATGGCAACGCCGCCGCCGACGTGAAACAGGCCACGGTGACCGCGCTCGACGAGGTCCGCCGTTCGGGCCGCCAGCGCCGGAGCAAAGGTGGGCGAGGCCACATGGTCTTCGACGACCCGAATCGGTTGGCCGCTCTGGGCCAGCCGCAGCATGAGCTCGATGAAGTTGCCCCGCGCCGTACGCAAGCCTCCCGGCCCGTAAACGCCCGAGGTGCGGATGATCAAAGGATCCTCCAGATATGCTTGGGCGAAATATTCACCGGCCAGCTTGGATACGGCGTAGGCGCCAAGCGGACGCGGGGGATCTTCCTCCGTATACGGCCGCCCGGCCCGGCCGTCGAAAACATAATCCGTGGAAAAGTGCACCAGCAGGGCACCGTTCTGGCGGCAAGACATGGCGATATGGCGCACCGCCAAGGCGTTCACCGCGAAGGCGGCCTGCGGCTCTTGCTCGGCCACGTCCACTTGGTTATAGGCGGCCGCATTGATGACGATTTCCGGATCGAAGTCTGCGATGCTCTGTTGGACCCGGTCCGCGTCGGTGATATCCACGCTGGCGCGGTCCAACCCACGCGTCTTGTAGCCGCGCTTGCGGAACTCATTCAGCAGTTCGGTTCCTAACTGGCCAGCGGCCCCAAAAATCAGAACCTTGCCGGGCACGGACAAGGTTCTAGCATAGCGCGGATGGACAATCCCCCGCGCGCGGGGCTACTGTGCCGGGAGCGACAGGCCGGACGGGCGCACGGACTAGCGGCTGATGGTCTCCGGCTGCTCGTCCGGCTCCTCCAGCGCCACGGCAGCCCCTGCCGCCGCCCCCGCCACCAGGATACCGGCGATGACCGCCTTCTTGACTTTGCTCCTCGCAGCGGTGTTTGCGGTCTGTCCGGAACTCGAAGAAGGGCTGGCGGCAGCCGGACAAGCGCCCCCGACTCGCGTGACCCGAAGCACGCGCACCTGCCCTGCAGCGCCCGCGTCCGGTCGGGCGGCCACGCCCTGGATTTCCACGCGCTGGCCCACAAACGGTCTCAGGTCCCTGCCTTCCAGAACCAGATTCAATCCAAGAGCCGGATCCCGTAGGACATATCGCCCGTTGACGACCGTCACGCAACCGGTGACCCAGTAGGGAGCCGAGCCCGTCGCATCCTGGGCCGCGAAGTGCAAAACCAGTCCCGGCGGCACGGTGGCGAGCACGGGGCCATCCGCCCGCGCGACCTGGACGGGGCCGAACAGCGCGCCGACTTGGATTCCGCCTTTTTCGTCCACGCGCACCCGCGCGGTCTCTTCCGCCACGATCGAAAAGCCGGCAGCTTCCAGCCGGTAGCTGCCACCCCGCATCAGCTGCCCTTCGCCCCGCTCCAGCACAAACCGGTCGCGGTGGACGCGGCCCCGGGACAAGTTGGCGAGGCGCAGGCGCACGCCTTCCGGCAGGTGCAGATCCGAGGCGACCGCGTCGGTTTCGATTACCGCGCCTTCCAGCAAAGTCGCATGGCTCGCCACCGGCCTTTCGTTGACGAAAAACCGCCCTTTGGCCGTGGCGACTCCAAGTGCGCTTGCGCCAGCCGCCCAGGCGCCGGCGGCCAAAGCCGACGTCAGTCCCAATAGCAGCAGTGAGGCTCTCCGTGGGGTCATCAGGTCCTCCCGACAAATAGGCTCACGGGGGTTACATCGGCGGTCCGCGGGAGAACTTCAGCCGGGGCGCACCACCGTGCTAGGGTGAGAAGCATGGTTCGGCCAGGCCAGCTCGCCCGGGCGGGGCTTTGTTTGGCTCTGGCGTGCGTGCTGCTGTGGGCGGCGTTCCTCGCGCTGGAACGAGCCTGGGCCGACCACCTGTTCGGCCGGCGCAATCCGCGGGACCGCGCGCGCGCCGCCGCCCTCGCCCCCGGCAACGCCGACTATCGCGTCGCTCTCGACTCCAGCGCGGATCTGGAGGCGGCCGTGCGCTTGAACCCTTATCACACCGCGGCTCGCATCGAACTGGCCTTGCGCGCCGAACTGGCGGGCGATCTGCGAAGGGCCGAGGCCTTGCTGCTCGAAGCCGCGCGCTTCGACCGCACCTACGAACCGTTGTGGGCCGTGGCCAACTTCTACTTCCGCCGCGGGCATCGCAAGCAGTTCCTTCGCTGGGCCCGGGCCGCCAACGAAATGGCGTACATGGATCAGTCCGCGCTGTTTGATCTTTGCTGGCGGCTCAGCAGCGATGGCGAGGAAATTCTCCGCGAGGCGATCCCCGACCGGGTGGAGATCGTAGCCCAGTATCTTGACTACCTGCTTCGCCACGGCCGGCTGGATGCGGCCTCCGGCGCGGCAGAGCGATTGGTGGAACTGGCTTGGAAGGATCACGTTCCCCTGCTGGTGGCTTATGTGGATGCCTTGATCCGGGGCGGCCAAGCCGCCTCCGCCTGGCAGTGGTGGGACCGCCTGGCGACTCGCCGTCTCATCCCTTACTCTCCGCCCAACGCCGCCCGTCCGCTCACGAACGGGGATTTTCGCGTCTCGCCCTTCGAGGGAGGTTTCGACTGGCGTCTCAGCCGCCCTCCGGGTACCCACGCGCAGGTGGTCCCGAGCGTGGGTGAGGCCCGTTTCTCTTTTTCCGGGCGACAACCAGAGCGGTGCCGACTGCTCGAACAGATTCTCCGCTTGCCGCCCCGTGGTTCTTGCCGGCTCCGGTTCCGTTATCACACCGCGGGGTTTGCCTGTCCCGGAGGATTGAGCTGGCGGCTGGCGGATCTGGCGGACCGCTCGACGCTGGCGCTTGCGGCGCACGATCTTTGCAGCAGCGAGCCCACCACGTCCCAAATCGAATTCACCACCCCTGCCGGGGCGGAGTGGTTCCGATTGAGTCTGGAGTACGCCCGGCCTTTGGGCGCCATCCGGATCGAGGGGGAGCTTGTCCTCAGCGGCGTGACCCTCGAGTGTAGCGGTCCGCCTGGGGGCTGACACGGTTGGCGCCCCTCTGTCGCCTCCGTGAACCGGCGGCACAGAAATTCGCCCGCCGCGCGCAGATCGAGGCGCCGGCGCCGCGCAATTACCTCCCGAGCGCACCGAAACATTGCCTCTGTCACCTTCCGGGGACGCGCGCATCTATGCTGGTAGGAACAACAGCCATGCCCGCTGCGCCCCTCGAGCACATCCTCTGTCCCGTAGATTTCAGTGAGATTTCCGCTTTGGGCCTGCGCTTTGGGGCAGCCCTGGGCCGCTGCTCCGGAGCCCGGCTCACGGTGCTGTTCGCCGATCCGTTCCTGCCGCCGCCCTACTTCACCGAAAGCCGGCTCGAAGAGCTCCGGCGGCAGCGCCAAGAATGGTTCGAGCAGGCGCGGCGGAGCCTCGACAAATTCGTAACGGAGACGCTCCCAGACGGCGCTGAGGCGGTCGAGACGCAGGTTATCGAAGCGCTACCCGTGGACGGGATCCTGCGTGCCGTGCGCGAGTTGCCCGCCGACCTGATCGCGATGGGCACCCACGGGCGCAGCGGCGTGAATCGCCTGATGCTCGGCTCGGTGGCCGAGCGCGTGCTGCGGGCCAGCCCCGTGCCGGTGCTGACGGTTCGTCCCACGGAGCACGGACCCGAGCCCTTTGACAGGCCCCGTCACATCGTCTGCCCAGTGAACGATACCGCCGTGGCTCGCCGTTCGCTGGCCTATGCCGCGCAGATGGCCCATTGTTTTCAGGCGGAGTTGACGGTGCTGCATGTGAGCGAACCGGGCGCCCGGGATCGCATCGGAGACCTCTGCGCCTGGGTTCCCGCCGAGCTGCGCTCGCTGTGTTCGCTCCGCGAAGTCACACGCCAGGGGGAAGCCGCGCGGGAAATCATCGCCGCAGCCTCGGAGTCGCGTTGCGATCTGCTCGTGATGGGCGCGCGCCACCGCCGCTTTTTCGACACGACGGTCCTCGGGACGACGACCGTCCGGGTAGTTCGGCATTCCCCGTGCGCGGTACTCACCGTCATCGACAAAGAATCCAAAGAATCCTGAGTGGGAGGCATCGTTCATGGTTTACGAAGTGGAATCCCGACGTCCCTTGGAGGAGATTGACCAGCGGCTGCAGGAGGCCGCCGCCCGGCACAAGTTCGGCATCATCGCGGTCCACGACCTCAAGGACAAAATGCGGGAAAAGGGCGTCGACTTCGAGGGCGAGTGCCGGATCTACGAGGTCTGTAACCCGCAACAAGCCAAGAAGGTCCTGGAAGCCAACGGCGCCATTTCCACGGCGCTTCCCTGCCGCATTTCCGTCTACCGCTCCGGCGACGTGAACAAGCTCGCCACGCTGCGGCCGACAGCGCTCATGAAGCTCTTCCAAAGTCCGGAACTGGAGCCCGTGGCGCAGGAAGTCGAGCAGGTCCTCGTGGCGATGATGAACGAAGCGGCCTAAAAGGCCGCCCTCAGGGCCGCGCCGGGGATGGCGACGGGGGACGGGGCGTCCTGATTCGCCGGGCGAGCCAGCTGCCCACCAGCATCCCGTACACCGGACCGTAGATCCACCACCGATCCGGCGTCGAGCCGCGCCACTCACCGAGCTCCAACCAGGCAATCACGGTCTGGTACGCCAGGGGGACAAGGGCCGTCCACAACAGCAGGGCGGGCACCGGGTAAAACGCCAGCAGCGGAAGCAGCCAGGTCAAATACCATGGGTGGACATTGGCGGAGATCATCAACAAAGCGGTGATGGTTACCAGCGAGGCTTTCTCCAGCGTCCCGCAGCGCCACGCAGCGAGCACTGCTACGGCCGCGATCATTGCAAACGCCGTGTACTTGGCCCGGTAGAGGTCTCCGGCCAACCACAGCAGCAAGCCGAACAAACTATCGTTGTTGCGCCACCCGCCGACGAAGCCCGTCATGAATCGGAGGTTTTCTTCGACGTCGCTCCGGTAGGGCCACCACAAAACGAAAAACACCGGCAGCAACGGCCAGGCGTGTCGCCCACCCAGCCGGCTGGATTTGCCGAAACCGGCGAAGGCCGGAAAGAGGACCAGGGGCCACAACTTGGCCGCTGCGGCCAGCGACAAAGACGCGAAGGCGGCCGTGGGCCGTTGCCGCGCCGCCAGAGCCAGGGCCACAACGACGAAGCAGACCGGCACGGCGTCGTTGTGCCCCGTACCCCAGAACTCCATCACCGAAAGCGGCGACCAGGCGTAGAGCAAGAGGCGCTCGCAAGGCAGTCCTCGTAGGCGCAGCAGCCAGGTGAGCGCCAGCATCACGCCGAGATCGAACAGCGCCGCTGGAGCCTTGAACCAGAAGGCTTGCCGATACGGGTCGGCCGTGAGGGCAGAGGCCGCGCGGTAGGTCCACGCTTGCGCCTGCTCGAGGAGCGGCCCGTAGCCGGCGCGGAAGTCGCGCCCCGGAATCAGAGAAAACGTCGCGTCGCGTAACTGTGCCCACGCCGGGTCGTTGGGCCGGACCTGGTACGGGTTGCCCCCATGGACCTGAACCTTGCCTTCCCAGCGGTAGCGGAATACATCGTCGGACAGCGCAGGGAACAAGGGCCACACGGTGAGGCGGAACAGTAGGGCGAACGCGCCGACCAGCCACAGCCGGACCCGTCCCTCCGAAGCGCCCT
>JANWXD010000039.1 GCA_025055455.1 Bryobacteraceae bacterium | reverse complement strand
CTATACGGGCTGCTGCGCCCTCGGCCCGGTGATCGTGACCACGGAGCAACTCCCGGACCCGTACCGGTTACAGATGACCTGTACGATCACCCGGGGCGACCGGATCGTTTTCTCTGGCGAAGTCTCGACGGCCGGCCTGAACCGCCGGTTGGAAACGCTGCTCGAATACCTTCTCCGCGCCAACCCCGTCCCCGCCGGCTCGGTGCTGCTGACCGGGACCGGCATCATCGTCCCGGAGGAGGCGGCCTTGGCCCCCGGCGACGAGGTCGTCATTCGCGTCCCGGAGATCGGCGAGTTGCGCAACCCCGCCGCCCTGGTCGAATAATTTGAGGGACAAGCCACGCAACCCCCCAGACTCGATCGGGGCTGACACGGCTGTCCTGCAAGCTGGGTAGCGACAGCCAGCACCGCCGGGCGTACTCACGCGTCCCATCGCGGCGCCAAACAACGGACGGACCGAGCTACCGGAGTCTCCGGGCGGAGTTTCCGGCTGCACGGTTTCCCGCTGGGTGGCGTCTAAATGGTATGGCCCTAATGACGGGCAAGGTGTGTCTTGTCCTAGCGGCTGGGGTGGCCGCCGCGCAGGACCTCGGGCGCGTCCTGGACCGCGTCGAGCAGCGCTATAACCGCGCTCGGACGATTCACGTGCTGTTCGAACAAACCTGGCGCGTACAGGGACGCCCGCCCCGGACTGAAAGCGGCGAGCTGTTTCTGCTCAAGCCCGGCCGCATGCGCTGGCAATACCGAGTGCCCCCCGGCAAGCTTTTCCTATCCGACGGGCGCTTCGTCTATCTGTATACCCCGGAGACGAACCGCGCCGAAAAAATGCCCTTGAAGGAAACCGAAGACCTCCGCGCGCCGCTCGGATTCCTGCTGGGCCGGCTCGACTTTCGCCGGGACTTCGGGAGGTTCCTGTCACGGCCCGAGGGAGCGGCTTTGCGCGTGATCGCCGAGCCGAAATCCGACCGCTATCCGTATACCCAAGTGGAGTTCCTCGTGACGCCGCAGCACGAAATCCAGTATCTGCGCATTCAGGGCCAGGATCATTCGATCATGGAGTTCCGGTTCGCCCAGGAAAAGATCGACCCGCCGCTGGCGGCATCGTTGTTCCGCTTTACGCTTCCGCCGGGCGCGGAACTGGTCGAAACCGTCCTAGGCGAGGAGCGGTGACGGCAATGGCGGAGTACGTTCTCAAATACGCCGACAGCCGCGGAGA
The DNA here is from genome assembly GCA_025055455.1 of Bryobacteraceae bacterium. GTDB lineage: Bacteria > Acidobacteriota > Terriglobia > Bryobacterales > Bryobacteraceae > JANWXD01. The sequence continues at coordinate 27,276 of JANWXD010000039.1, read as the reverse complement.
GATCCACCAGGAAGTCGTCGAGGCGGCCTCCGAGCAAGAGCTGCGGGAACGGTTCACGCAGCAGGGATTTTTGGTCTACTCGGTCCGCCCGCGCGGCGGCGTGGCGACGCTGGGCCGCCAGGTGATGCGCCGGCGTCGCAAGCTGAACCTCGAAAAATTCCTGATCTTCAACCAACAGTTCCTCACGCTGATCCGGGCCGGCCTTCCGATCTTGAAGGCTCTGGATCTGCTGGGCGAACGCCTCACCGACGCGCGCCTCGGAGCCTATATCAAGGCCGTCCGCGACGAGGTGCGCAACGGAGCTTTGCTTTCGGAGGCCTTCCGTCGTCAGGGCGTGTTCCCGCCCGTGTACGTCACCTCGATTCTGGCCGGCGAAAAAAGCGGCAGCCTCGCCGAAGTCCTCGACCGTTACATCGCCTATCAGAAGCTGGCCCTGGCCGTCCGCAAGAAGCTGCTCGTTTCGCTGCTCTACCCGGCTCTGCTCGTGCTCCTGGTGATCGGGCTCGTCGTGTTCTTGGTCACCTACGTGGTCCCGAACTTTGCGCAGCTCTACAGCACGATGTCGGCCGAGCTTCCTACCGTCACTCGCTACCTGATTGCGGTGGCGACGACGGCGCGCAGTTACGTCCTGGCTTTCGCCGCGGCGCTGGCCGTGGCCCTGGTGGTGTTTCGTATTTGGTCCCGCACCGCGGCGGCGCAAGAAAAACTGGACCGGATCACGCTGGCTTTGCCAGTGGCCGGCGACCTCTGGGTGAAGTATCAGGTGGCGCAATTCGCGCGTGTCCTCAGCACGCTGCTGCTCGGCGGGATTCCGCTGGTGCAGGCGCTCGAGACGGCGGCGGACGCCCTCGGCAGCGGACTGCTGCGCACGGCCCTCGAGAAAGCGAAGAAAATGGTGAAAGAGGGTCAGCCGCTATCGGTGGGCCTGGCCTCCACGGCCGTGTTCCCTAGCCTCTCCATTGACATGATGGAGGTGGGCGAGTCCACGGGCGCCCTGCCCAGCATGCTGGCCAGCGTGGCCGAATTCTACGAGGACGACGTCACCATCCGCATGACGGCTGTGCTCTCGCTGGTCGAGCCGGCCATCATGATCTTCATGGGGCTTTTCGTGGCCTTCGTGTTGGTAGCCCTTTACCTGCCGATCTTTTCCCTGGCGGACACCTTGAGATAAGTGGGAGAATCTATGGCGGCCGAACGAGTTTCCCCGCAAGATCCCGAACAAGAGGCGGCGGAGGCGCGCGCCCTGGCCGCCCGCTACCGCTGCGAATTCGTGGACCTGAACACGGCGCGGATCGACCACGATCTGTTCCGGTCCATTCCCGTGGAGCTGATGTTCCGGTACAACTTCGTGCCCATGCGCGCCGACAACGGCACGCTGGAGATCGCCCTGGCGGACCCGCGCAACCTGAACCTGATCGACGAGCTGGCCGTCCTGCTGAACAAGAAGCTGCGCGTGAAGGTGGCGACGCTTTCGCAGATCTCCGAGCTGCTCAAGAAGACCGAGCAGTCCCAGCGGGTGCTGGAAGAAGTCACCGAGAGCTTTACTCTGGACGTCGTCGCCGAGGAGGAAAGCGCCGACGAGACGCTTTCCATTGACCGGCTCACGGCGGACAGCGAAATCGCTCCCGTCATCAAGCTCGTCGACACGACGATTTTCAACGCCCTCGAGCGGCGCGCTAGCGACATCCATATCGAGACGCGCGACAACGAAGTGGCCATCAAGTACCGCATCGACGGCGTGCTGCACTATGCCATGCCGCCCATCGCCAAGGAGTGGCATTCCGCCATCATCAGCCGCATCAAGGTGATGAGCGAGCTGGACATCGCCGAACGCCGCATCCCGCAGGATGGACGGTTTCGCGTGCGCTACAAGAATCGGCTCATCGACTTCCGCGTCTCCATCATGCCCACCATTCACGGCGAAGATGCGGTGCTCCGCGTGCTCGACAAAGAGTCGCTCAGCGAAAAATTCGCGCGCCTGAATCTGGACGTAGTGGGCTTCGGCGAGCAGGATCTGGCCAAATTCCGCCGTTACATCAAAGAGCCGTACGGTATGGTGCTGGTCACGGGACCGACGGGCTCGGGCAAAACGACCACGCTCTATGCCGCGCTGATGGAGATCAAAAACGACGAGGACAAAATCATCACGATCGAAGACCCGGTCGAGTATCAGATCAAGGGCATCACTCAGATTCCGGTCAACGAGAAGAAGGGGCTGACCTTCGCACGCGGTCTGCGCTCCATCCTGCGGCACGACCCCGACAAGATCATGGTGGGCGAGATCCGCGATCAGGAAACCGCCCAGATCGCCATCAACGCCGCCCTGACCGGCCACCTGGTCTTCACCACCGTCCATGCCAACAACGTCTTCGATGTGCTGGGGCGGTTCCTGAATATGGGCGTCGAGCCGTATAACTTCGTCTCGGCGCTCAACTGCATTCTCGCCCAGCGCCTGGTGCGCGTCATCTGCACGCACTGCAAGCGTCCTGTCCGCTATCCGGACGCCTACCTGCGCGAAAGCGGCCTCGACCCGCACGAATGGCAGAACGTGACGTTCTACGAGGGTCAGGGCTGTTTCGAGTGCGGCGGCACCGGCTTCCGCGGCCGCACCGCCATCTGCGAGCTGCTGGACTTGAGCGAACGGATTCGCGAAATGATTCTGGCCAAACGCCCGAGTTCCGAGATCCGGCGCGTGGCGCGGGAGGAGGGCATGACCTCCTTGCGCGAGTCGGGCTTGGAAAAAGTCCGCAACGGGATCACCACGCTGCGGGAGCTGAACAAGGTCACCTTTATCGAGGGCTGATGCCATGGCGTTGCGGCCATCGCTGAGGCGGCTTCTCCAAGACCCGCCTCCGGCGTTCGTTTTCGAGCTTTCGCCCGCCGGGATCGCTGCGGCGCGCACCGGCCCGCCCCCCGAGTTTGCCTGGCGTGCACTCGATCCGGATGTGCTGGTGGTCTCACCCGTGCGGGACAACGTCGTGCGCCCGGACGTGCTGGCCGCCCAACTGCGAGAACTCGCCCCCGTCAACGGCAGCCGCAAGCGCCGGCGCACCGCGTTGATCCTGCCGGACTACAGCGTGCGCGTCCTGGTTTTAGATTTCGACGCCTTCCCCTCGGACGCCAAAGAGCAGGTTTCCTTACTGCGATTCCGGTTGCGCAAGAGCCTTCCCTTCGATCTAGACGGCGCAGCGTTCAGTTACCATGTCCAACCGCTGCCCGGTCGCAAAGGAGCCGATGTGGTGGTTGCGACGGTGCCTCTGGAGATCGTGGCCCGCTACGAGGCGCCCTTCCGTTCGCTCGGATTCCACGTAGGCTTCGTCACGACCTCGGCTTTGGCCGCGCTCGAGCTAGCGCCCGCGACCGGAGTTCGGCTGCTGGCGAAGCGCACCGGAGCCGTACTGAGCTTGGCCGTAATGGAAGGCAGCGTGGTTCGCTTGCTGCGCACGATCGAGCTTTCTTCCTCGGACCCGGCCGAGGTGCTCGCGCATCTGTTTCCGACGGTGGCTTTCGTCGAAGATCAGCTCGGGGTCCGACCCGAAGCGCTGCACGTGTGCGGTTTTCCCGCGGAGGCGCCGGCGCAGTTCCAGGCGGAACTGCAAATTCCGGCCGAGCCGCTGCGTTCCCGGTTCGGCTCGCCGGGCGAAACCAACGCTGGCTTGCTCGGTTACGTCGAGTCTTTGGAGGGCATCCGGTGAGGATTCCGGTCAATCTCGCCAGCGAGCCCTTCCGGCGCGATCGGCCGATGCTGGTGGCTTCGACCGCCGTGGGGCTGCTGCTCGTCCTGTCCCTCGCGGCCCTGGTATGGCTGGCCTGGTGGGAACGGAGTGCGGCCGCCGAGACGCGCGCCGCCCTCGCGCAGCTCGAAGCGCGCCTGGCCCGGCTCAACGCCGAGCAGGCGCAGCTGGAGGCGACCCTGCGGCGCCCGGAAAACGCCGAGGTGATCGACAAGGTCGCCTTCATCAATTCCCTGCTCTACCGCAAGGGGATCAGTTGGACCAAGATCTTCGCCGATCTCGAGCAAGTGGTGCCGCATAACGTGCGGCTGGTTTCCGTGCGCCCGCAGGTGAACGCACGGAATCAGATCGTGCTCGACATGGTAGTGGGGGCTGCGTCCCAGGGCCCGGTGATCGAAATGCTCAAGCGGCTGGAAAGTTCGCCCGTCTTCGGCGCCACGGCGGTCCACAGCTCGCTGCCGCCGGCCCAGACCGAGCCGTTGTTCCGCTATCGAATCAGCGTGAATTATGTTCAGAAACTGTAGCCGTTCCGAGCGCTCGCGACCGGCGCGGGCCGTTGCCACTTCGCCTGGCAGAAGCAACGGGAGGGCCCGATGACTTGGTCGGCCCGGCTGGGGAGTCTTCGGAACCGGATCGCCAAAGACCCGCGCATGGCGGTGCGCGTGGCGCTCGGCGTATTGCTCTTCGCCAACTTGGCGGCAGCGGTCGCGGTCTTTCGCCCGATCGGAGGATCTCCGGAAGAACTGCGGCAACGTCTGGCGCGTCTTCAGGCCGAAGTGCGCCGCAGGGAGGAGACGCTCGCCCGGCTGCGCACCTTGGCCGCAACCGTGGAGAAAGCCCGCCGCGAGACCGACCGGTTCCTCGAGGAGTATTTTCTGGATCGGCGCACGGCGTATTCCACCATCGTCGGCGAACTCACGTCACTGGCCGAGCAAGCCGGCGTCCGACCGAAGGGGGATTCCTACGTGACCGAGCCGGTCGAGGGCAGCGAGACCCTCGAGATGCTGGTGGTCACGGCCCATTACGAGGGCACCTACGCGGATCTGGTGCAGTTCGTCAATCTCATAGACCGCTCCCGGCGCTTCTTGACCATTGACTCGTTGCAAGCTGCGCCGCAGCAGGCTTCCGGCATGCTGAACATCAGCCTCAAGCTCAATGCCTTCGTGCGGAAAGGAGAGACCGGGCAGTGAAGGTCGGCGCCGAACCCAAGAAGGTTGCGGTGCTCATCGGACTGGGCGCCGTCGCCGCCTATCTGGTTTCAAGGAATCTGTTTCCCGGTTCGGTTACGCCGCCTGCACCGGACCAGGGGCGCACGGCTCTGGCGCGCGAGACGCGTCCCGCGGACGCAGTCGTCCTCAGACGGCCGGAGCCCGAGCCGGCCCGCGTCCCGCGGGCTGAGCTCGAAGAGTTCCGCCCCTCGCTGCGTGCCCCGCGAGGCGGCGAGCGCGACCTGAGCGCGGTGGATCCTCGCCTGCGCGTGGACTTGCTGGCTAGGCTCCAGCAGGTCGAGCTTCAGGGCGGCCACCGCAGCCTGTTCGACTTCGGCGCCGCGCCCCTGCCGAAGGCGCCGGAGCCTAAGATCATTCCCAAGGAACCGATTGCGGCCCTCCCGACGCCGCCGAATCCAAATCCGCAGGATGAAGTTCGCACGCCCGCGCCGCCTCCCATCCCGCTGCGTTTCTACGGTTTCACCCTGCAAGGACGCCAAGGTCCGCGACGGGCGTTTTTTCTCGACGGCGAAGAGATCTACGTGGCCTCGGAAGGCGAGGTCCTCAAGAAGCGCTATAAGGTGGTCCGAATCGGGCTGACCTCGGCTGTGGTCGAGGATCTGGAAAGCAAGCACCAGCAAACGTTGCCGCTCATGGCGGAGGCTGGATGAGCAAGCGGCGCGACAGCGAGCGGGGCTATGCCTTGCTCTTCGTGTTCCTGCTGGCAGCTTTCATCGCGATCCAGCTGTACACCGAGATGCCCCGGGTGGCTTTCGAGCGGCAGCGCGAGCTCGAGCAAGACCTCATCGACCGCGGCGAGCAATACCGGCGGGCGATTCAGCTTTACTTCCGCCAGTTCCGGCGTTATCCGCCCAACCTCGAGGCGCTGGAAAACACGAACAACATGCGCTTCCTGCGCCGGCGTTACAAGGATCCGATGACCGGCGAAAGCGACTGGCGCCTCATTCATGTCGGGCCGGGCGGTGTACTCACCGGCTCCCTCGTCCACAAGAGGCTGCAAACCGAGAAGCTCTCCGGCTCGAACCAATTCATCACCGAGCTTCAACCCATCGGCGCTACCGCGCCCACTCAAGGCGGCACGCCCCAGCCGCTGGCGGCGATCGCCGCTCGGCGGGCGGCGGAAGCGATGTCGGGTACGGGCGGAGTGGCCCCGGGGAGCGCTGCGAGCGAGTCGCCGGAGGGAGCCAGCGGCGACCCGCCGCCACCCCCGGAGGTTCCCCCACCCCCTGGCGCTGCCGAGCCAGCTACGCCGCCGGAACCGGAAGATCCTGGGCCGGAGCGTCCGGCGCAGCCGGGCCAGCAAGTCCCGCCGCGGCCGGTCCCGTTCATCCCATTCCGGCCCGGAGAAGCCGCGCCGGGACAGCCCGGAACGCCAGTCCCGACAGGTGCCATCCCAACGCCGGTGCCATTCCCGCAGCCGGGCGCCAATCCCGCCGGGCTTGGCTCGGCCGTTGTCCTGCCTCCGGTACCCGTGCCGGGACTCCCTGCCCCGTTCGTGTCGCCCCTCGCGACCGGCGGGCAGGGAGCACAACAGCCAACTGGTGAAGTGCACCGCATCGGTCCCTTGAACCCGCCAGTGGTGGGCTCGATTCCGCCCGCGCCCGTACCCCCTGCGCAGAATCCTGCCGCCGAGCTGTTGCGGCGCATCCTCACGACGCCGAATCCGCGCGGCGCGGCCGTGATTCAGCAGCCAACGGCGCAGCCGGGCGGCCTGACCCTAGAGCCTGGGATCGCCGGAGTCGCCACCAAGGCGGAAGCCGAGGGAATCAAGGTCTACAACGAGCGCACGAAATATCACGAGTGGGAGTTCATTTACGACTTCAGCCAGGACGCGGCGATGCTCCGCCAGCTGATGGTTGGGGCCCCCGGACAGCCCGGTGCGCCGGGTCCTCCGGGACTGCCCAGCCAGCCGGGAGCGCCCGGCCGTCAGCCAGCCACGGGCGCCATTCCCGCATCGGGCCTGCAAACGCCCATCGCGAGTCCTCAAGCACCCGCGCCCGGCTTCGGGCTTCCTCCCGGCCCCGCACCGCCGACCCGACCAGGGCGTCGCTAGACAGCCCGGGAAAAGATTCCGTCCGTGTGAAGCGCGAGAACCAGAGCGCACGGCGCGGGCCTCCCAAACGCGAAAGGGTGCTCCCGCCTGCTATCGCTACACTGAAAAATATGCGGAGCTATGCGTCGGTCGCGCTGCTGTGCTGCCTCTTGCCGCTGCAGGCCCAGCAACCAACGGCTCCCCAGCCCAGTCCCGCGATGGAGCGGGCCATCGCCGAGTTCAAGGCGCAGACCCAGGCGCTCGGGCTACGCGCCGGCGCGGAACAGCAGGGGCCACGGGATGGCCGGGCGGGACGGCGCTGGCACGGCCGGATCTTCGAAAACTTCCGCAACGACTTTCTCGACGCCGTGCCGCACGAAATCGTCCAGCGGGGCGGCAAGAAAGCCTTGCTGCGGCGGAACCAGTTCGGCTTGAACCTCAGCGGGCCGCTGTGGGTCCCGAGATTAGTGGACGGCCGCCGGAGTGGAACTTACTTTTCGTTCTCTTACGAAGGTGTGCGCGAGCGCATCTCCCGCACGCTCCTGACGACGATACCGACGTTGCCGGAACGGGGCGGAGATTGGTCCGCCGTCGTGGACCAAGCCGGTCAGCCCTTGCCAATCTTCGACCCGCTCACCACGCGAGCGAACCCGGCCTTCGATGCGAGCGCACCCGTCAGCCGCCGGAATTTGCAATACCTGCGCGAGCCCTTCCCGGAGAATCGGATCCCCGTGAGCCGGCTGGACCCCGTGGCGCAGAGGGCCCTGGCATACTATCCCGCGCCGAACACCGCCGTCGGACCCTTCTTCCGCAACAATTACTTTGTCGTTTCACCCGAGACCAACCGCGCCAACGGCATTCTGGCCCGCGCCGATCACTCCGTGCGCGAGCGGCACAAGCTGAGCGGCAGCTTCTCGTGGTCGAACGGTTTTCTGGGCGCGCCCCGCTGGTTTCCCAACGCGGCCAATCCCGGAACACCGGACCGCCAATTTTACACGCGCCGCGCCTCGCTCGAACACGTCTTCACTCGGTCCGCACAAACGGTGAACACGCTCAGCTTCGAAGCCGAGACCACGGGTTCGCGTAGCGGCGAGGAACAACAGGCCGAGGATGTCGCTCGGATCGGACTGCGAGGTGTCGGAAGCGGCGCCTTTCCTGTGTTCCGCTTCACGCCATATCTATCGATGGGCCGACCCTTCCCCATTTCGAGAACGGTCCGCAACACCTTCACCTGGACCGACGCCCTCTCGACCCGCCGGGGCCGGCACAGCCTGCGCATCACCGCGCGCTACGCGCGCCATCAAGTCAACAGCTATTGGCCGCAGTACCCCGCCGGCAGTTTCCGTTTCGGCGCGGGCCTGACAAGCCTGCCGGGGATCGTCAATACCGGCCACGCTTTTGCGAGCTTCTTGCTGGGACTCGCCGAATTCGCCGAGACCAGCCTGGTGACGGCGCCCTCTTACTTCCGCCGCAGCTCGGTGCGCCTGTCGAACCGCCATCAGTACGACGCCGCGAACCACATCCAGCTGACCTTCGGGCTGACCCTGGCCTGCGACACGCCCCGGACGGAAAAGTTCGACCGCCAGTCCACCGTGGATCTGAGCGCCGTGAACCCCGCCAACGGACGGCCCGGCGCGTTGGTGGTGGCCGCCCGCGAGCGCCGCGCCTTTCAGCCCGTGCTCGTCAAGCTCGAGCCGAGCGCCAGCCTCGCCTGGAGCCCTAACGGAGATTCGCGCACCGTCGTGCGCTTGCGTTGGGAACGGGACTACGGCGTGATTCCGCTGTACTCCGGCCAGTGGGCCACTCAGGCGTTCAATCCGGCGCCGACGTTCGTCTCCCCGAATGTGCAACTCGCGCCAGCGGTCGAACTCGCCCGCGGTTTGCCGCCACCGCTTTTTCCGCCGCCGGACTTGCGTCCAGAAGCGGCGAACGACACCGTGGCGGATCTCATGGACGCGAGCGACCGCCAGCCGACCTACCAGTCGGCGAGCGTGAGCGCCGAGCGCGAGCTGCCGGGCGCGATGCTGCTCACCGTGGGCGCGGCATACTCGGGTGGAAAGAACATGCTCACCGGGAACGCTTCGGCCAATCCGAACGCCATCCCGGTCGAAGCGCTTCGTTTCCGCGACCGGCTCAACGACGAGGCGTTCAACCGCTCGCTGCGCCCTTATCCGCAATACAAGGGCTTCGACGTGAACGGGCTGTGGCCCTTGGGGCGCTATCAGCGCGCGGCCGGCTACGTCCGCGTGGAAAAGCGCGCCACCCACGGGCTCACGCTGAACCTTTACGTCGAGCTCTCCAAGCAAATGGACGATTATTCGGGTCCGTACGGGCGCCAGGAGTTTTACAACCGCTACAACGAGTGGTCGCTGACGGCATGGAACCGGCCTTGGCAGTTCAGCCTGACCTACACCTATGAGCCGCCGCTCGGTCCGGGCCGCGCCCTGTTCGCGTTCTCCGACTGGCGGCGCCACCTTGTGGAGGGATGGGCGATCAGCGGCATCAGTTCCATCCTGGGCGGCGAGCCACTGGCGTTGCGGCCCCAGTTCAACAACACCGGAGGCGTGGTCACGGCCCTGCGCGTAAACGTCGTGCCGGGCGTGGACCCGCGTGTGCCGGAGCCGGGACCCGAGCGCTGGTTCAATCCGGCGGCGTTCGATCAGCCCCCGGACTTTACCCTCGGCAACGGGCCCCGCACCCACCCAGTGCTCCGCGCGCCGCGATTCCAGAATCACGACCTGGCGCTCAACAAGCGCTTCGCCCTCTCGCCGGAGCGTACGCTCGAGATCAGCGCCGTGGGCCTGAACTTTCTCAATCACGGCAACTGGAACGAACCGGATACCGTCATCGGGCCAGCGTCGGCACCCAACGTCAACGCGGGCAAAATCATCGGCTCGCGCGGCGGGAGGGTGATCCAACTGGGGCTGCGGTTCAGCTTCTGATGCGCAAGCTGCTTCCGATCCTTCTGCTGGCGGCGGTGACGCCGGGCTTCGCCGGCAAGCGGCGGGAGCGGCTGGCGGTGCCGGTGTGGGTGGAGGGCGAACGGCTCGAGGCCGGAACTCTCGGCGTCCGCTTGGGCGGACAGGCCGCGCGGGTGGAAGCCGTCCGGGGGCCCGAGCACGACTTGCTGCTGCTCGTCGTGCTGGACTTATCCGGCGACGTGAGCCTGGCCGAGACGGCGCGCGACGCCTTGGCGCGGCAAGTCCATCAACTGCCCGCGCACACGTGGGTCAGCCTGATGCGGGCGCACGAGGGCCTGAGCGTGATTTTGGACCCGACTGCGGACCGTTCGGCATTCGAGCAGGCCGTGCGTGCCGCGCCCCCGGGCCGCCACGCCGGCTTTCTTGAAAGCGCGCCAACCGTGATGGATCTGGCCGACGCCATCCTGCGCCAGAGTGGCGTGCGCGTGGCGGTGCTCTTCGTGACCGACAGCGACGTCCGGCGTTACCGCGAGGACTTCGCCAATCCGGTGATCAATGCCAGCGACCCCCGCGACCTGAGTCGCCACTTCCCGGAGGCGTTGGTCCAGGAGAAGATCCGCAAGCTGGACCGTCTCATGGCGCACAGCGAGGCCCCCCTGTTTGTCGTGCATCTGGACTATCGCAGCGATCGGTTGAACGAAGCCTATCAAGCCGGCCTCACGCAACTGGCGGCCACGACGGGAGGCGCGAGCGAGTTCTGCCGCTCGCAAGGCGAGATTGCGGAGGCGATCGGGCGCGCGCTGGCGCGCATCGCCTCCCATTACAGCGTCGTCGTGGCGGTGCCGGAGCGCACGCCGAAATTCGCGTCCCTGGATCTGCGGGCGCCCGGGCGCACGCTCACCTACCGCCCGCAGGTGCCGGCCGAAGAGAGGTGATAGGATTTGCCCATGAGGAGGCGGGGCTGGTTTTGGGCGGGAGCCGTGCTGGCGCTAGCCGCCTGCGCTGTCCTGGCGTTTCTCGCCGGCAGCCGTCGAGCCGCCCGGAAGCTGGTTCCTGCGGAGGCGTTGCAACGCGCCGAGATCCAGGCGGAGGAGCTTCGGGCTCGTGTACGGTCCCTCGAGGCGGAGCTGGCGCGGGCGCAAACCCAGCCGACGCCCGCCGCCGCTCCGGCCCGCACCGCGGCGGTGCCGCAGCTTCCGCCGGGAGCTCTGGAAGCCATTCGCTCGGCGGGGACGCTCCAGGAAAAGCTGCACGCTGCCGAGGTCGCGCTGCGTGAACTTCACGTCCGCACCGAAGAGCTCGAGGCGGAACTGGAGCGGTTGCGCGAAGAGAACCGCTCGCTGGCCGAACAGGAGCGCTCCGCCCGCGAAGCGCTCGAGGGGAGCCGAAGGCTCGTCGAAGCGCTCCAGGCAGAGGTGAGAGCCAAGCAGGACCGCCTGGAGCCGCTCGAAGCATCCAACCGGTCGCTGCGGCGCCAAAAGGAGGAAGCCGAACAGCGTTGGGCGCGGTCGGCGCAAGTGCTGGCCGAGCTGGAGGAGATCAACCGCCGCCGGGAGGTCTACCTCACTTCGCTGCTGCGACGTTACCGGGATTTGACCGAACAGCAACGTGCGCTGGCGGCGCGCCTCGAAAGCCCCGGCGAAACCCCGTCCCTGGCGGCCGGAGAGCTGTCACGTCTTCAAAACACAATCGCCCTGGCAGAAGAGGATCTGCGGCAACTTCAAGGACTCAACGCGCGGGCGCAGGCGCTGCACCGGCAGCTTCGCTGAGGAGGCTTCAGCCGGAAACGAGCGTCCGGTTGACTAGCAGGCGCTCGACCTCGGCGGCCGGCAGCGCGCCCCCGTACAAGTACCCCTGCATCCGGTCGCATCCCACGGCACGGAGAGCTGCCGCTTGCGCCTCGTTCTCGACGCCCTCGGCCACCACCGTGAGGCCGAGACTGTGGGCCACCGAGACGATCGCCCGGATCAACGGGAGCGTGGACGTATCGCGTTCGAGCTCGGCCAGGAAGGACTGATCGATTTTCACGCTGTCGATCGGAAGCCGGCGCAAATAGCTCAGGGACGAGTAGCCGGTGCCGAAGTCGTCGATGGAGATCGAAACGCCCAGGGCCCGGAGACGCTCCATTTGCCGGAGCGACTCCTCGACGTCTCGCATGATGATGCTCTCGGTGAGTTCCAGCTCGAGCAAGCCGGGCTCCAGTCCGCTGGAAGCCAGTGCCTGCGCCACGGCGTCGATAAAGTCCGTCCGGGCAAATTGCATGGGAGAAACGTTGGCCGCCACACGCACCTTGGGCAAGCCTCGCCGCACCCAGGTGGCGTTCTGGCGGCAGGCTTCCTGAAGCACCCAGGTGCCGATGGGGACGATGAGCCCGCTGTCTTCGGCCACAGGGATGAACTGCGCCGGCGGGATGGGCCCGAGGCGGGGATGGTTCCACACGAGCAGCGCCTCCATTCCCGCCAGCAGGCCGTCGGCCGACATTTGCGGCTGGTAAAACAGCGTCAGCTCCTTTTGATCCAGAGCGCGGCGCAGGGCCGTTTCCAGCTCCATCTGCTCGAGCATGGCCGCGCCCAACTCCGGCGTGAAGAACTGGAAGCGGTTCTTGCCGCGGCTCTTGGCCCGGTACATGGCGCTGTCGGCGTTGCGCTGGAGCGTGGCCGCATCCCGGCCGTCGCGCGGATAGACGCTGATGCCGATGCTGGCGGTGACGAACAGCTCGTAGCCGCGAACCAGGAACGGACTGCGGAGCGCGTCCAGGAGCTTCTCGGCCACGCGCTGGGCGTCCTGCACGTCGCGGAGCTCGCTCAAGACCACCAAGAATTCGTCCCCGCCCATGCGCGCCAGAATGTCGGCCCGGCGCAGACAGGCCTCGAACCGCGCCGAGACCTCCCGCAGCAGGGCGTCGCCCACGGCGTGCCCCAGGGTGTCGTTGATCTGTTTGAAACGGTCCAGATCCACCAGGAGCACGGCCACCATCCAGTCGTTGCGGCTGGCGCGGACCAAAGCCGACTCCAAACGTTCTTCGAGCAGGAACCGATTCGGCAGGCCGGTCAGGGCGTCGTGACGCGCTTGCCAAGCCAGCATGTCTGTGAGCTGGCGCTGCTCGATGGCCACTGCGGCCAGGCGCGAGGCCATGTGGCAGAGTTCGAGCACCTGTGGGTCGCAGTCGCGACCCCGCGCGCCGTAGGCGGCGACAATGCCCAGCACGCCGCCACTGCCGGAGAGCACCGGCACGCACCAGGCGGCCTCGAAGCCTAAACCGGACAGTAAGGAACGCAGGGGGCCTTCCGGCTCCTGCGCAGCCAGGTCCTCGCAGAGGACCACGAGTCCGGAGGCGGCCTTGGCAAGCAGGCCCGGCGCAGCGGAGACCTCCAGGCCGTCCACGAGCTCGCCGTAGGCCGTCGGCAGGCGGGGCGCAGCGCCGAACCGCAGACGCCCATGGCGCACCAGCAGCACAGCGCAGGCCACACCTGGTGCCTGCCGCTCCACGAGGGCGGCCAAGCGCGCGAGCACGGTCTCCAGCGGAGCGTTGGCCGCCACCATTTCCAGAATTTGGTTGCGGTCGCGCTCCAGCATCTCAGCTTGCTTGCGCTCGGTGACGTCGCGAAAGACGCAAACCCAGTGCCCGAAGGCCCCCTTGGTGTCCGCGATGGCGGCGGCATTCACATCGGCCCAGAATGGCGAGCCGTCCCGGCGGCGCCAGACCAGCTCGACGCGCACCGATTCGCCCCGAAGAACGGCTTCACGCATGCGCTCGAGCTGGCGCAGGTCGGTTTCCTCTCCGTTGAGCAAGGCGGCCAGGCCGGTGCGGACATCGCGGGCCTCGTAGCCGGTGATGCGCGCGAACGCCTCGTTGACGTAAACGAGCGGCGCCGCCAGGGGGTCGCCGGCGCCAAGCCGGGCCACCGCGATGGCGTCGTTGGCATGCACGACCACGGAGCGCAGCAGGCGCAACTGTGCTTCCGCTTTCCGGCGCTCGGTTATATCCCGGGCAATGCCTTGGATGCCGACGGGACGCCCGTTTTCGAACTGGAGGCGGGAGCTGACTTCCAGCGTCACGAGGCGCCCGTCTTTGGCCCTCACCTCCAACTCGTAGGTCGTTTGCGGCAGTCCCCCCAGCTTCTCCCGTATCTTCTCTTGCACGAGCCGGCCCGCTTCTTCATCCAGCAACCCGAAGACGCTCCGGCCGATCAGCTCTTCGCGGCGGTAGCCGAGCACGCGCTCGACAGCCTTGTTCAGAGAGGTGAAATTGGCGTGCAAGTCGAGCGTGTAGACCAAATCGCCCGCGTTTTCGAACAACTCCCGGTAACGCGTGTCCTGCCGCCGCCGGTCCTCCGCCGCCAGGGAGCGGCTGACGGCGAGGCGCAGATCGAGCTCGGCGGCGGCAATGGCGGCGACGTCGGCCAGCGCCGCGGCTTGCCCCGCGGAGATGTCGAGCGGGGCCGGATTCATCACGGACAGAACCGCCAGCGCTCTGCCGGCGGGCGAGCGCACCGCCATGCCGGCGCAGAAACGCAGGCCCAGCGGCCCCGTGACGAGGGGATTGGTCCGGAAACGCGGGTCGGCCAGCGCGTCGGCGACCACGAAGAGGTCGGCCGCCTCGAGCGCCCAGGCGGCGAAGGAGCACGACCGAGGAATCGGAGAGAGACTTTCGAGGCCGTGCGCGGCCAGGATGTGTTCGCTGCCAGCGTCCACGACGCTGAAGGCGCCGCAACGCGCTCCCAGCAGTTGCGATGCGATGCGGGCCAACCGCTCGAACGGCTCCTGGCGAAGGATTGCGGCCACCACGTTCGGGGCGGGAGCGCCGCTCTCCCCGAACGGGGCCGGCTGGAACGCGGTATCGAACGGCTCCCGCTGCGTAACGGCCGCCTCCTCGTCCGCCCGATTCAGGCCATGCGTTCGCAGATGGCCTTGGCCTGTAGGAACTGAAGCAGATAGTCCGGTCCGCCGGCTTTGGAATCCGTGCCGGACATGTTGAATCCCCCGAAGGGGTGCGCGCCGACCATGGCGCCCGTGCATTTGCGGTTGAAATACAGGTTGCCCACGAAGAAGCGCTCGCGAGCCTTGCGGATCTTCTCCGGGTTCCGCGTGAAGACGGCGCCGGTGAGACCGTACTCGGAGTCGTTGGCCAGCTCGAGGGCATGGTCGAAGTCTCGGGCCGGCGTGACCGCCAGAACGGGACCGAAAATCTCTTCCTGAAAGATGCGGGCTTTGGGCTCCACGTCGGCGATGATCACGGGCTTGAGGAAGTAACCCTCGCCGGGCACCGAGCCACAGCCCGTCACCAGCCGTCCCTCCTTGCTGCCGATGTCGATGTAACCGAGGATGGACCGTCGGGCGTTTTCGTTGATGACCGGTCCCATGAAATTGGCGGGATCGTCGGCCGGCCCCACGGTGAGCGTTTCGGTGCGCGCCTTCAGCCGTTCCAGGAATTCGTCGTAGATGGACCGGTCCACGATCGCCCGGGAGCAGGCCGAGCACTTCTGGCCCTGATAGCCGAAGGCGGAGACGAGGACGCCTTCGACGGCGCGCTCCAGATCCGCCTCCGCGTCGACGATGATCGCGTCCTTGCCGCCCATCTCCGCGATCACCCGCTTAATCCAAATCTGGCCCGGTTGCAGCTTGGCGGCCAGCTCGTTAATGCGGAGCCCGACCTCCTTGGAGCCCGTGAAGCAGATGAAGCGGGTTTTCGGATGCAGCACGAGCGCATCCCCGACGACGGAACCGCTGCCGGTGACGAACGCGAAACTGCGCTCCGGGAAACCCGCCTCGAGCAAGACTTCGCAGAACTTGGCGGCAATCGTCGGCGTGTCGCTCGAGGGTTTGATCACCACGGTATTACCCGTGACCAAGGCGGCGGTGGTCATGCCGGTGAGAATGGCCAGCGGGAAGTTCCACGGCGAGATGATGACGCCCACGCCGAGGGGGATGTAGACGAGTTCGTTTTTCTCGCCCGGAGTGGCGAGCATGGGACGCGGAGCGCCGTAGCGCAGCGCCTCCCGGGCGTAGTACTCGCAGAAGTCGATCGCCTCGGAGACGTCGGCCTCGGCTTCGGGCCAGGTTTTTCCAGCCTCGTAGACGACCCAAGCGTCGAATTCCAATTTGCGGCGTCGCAAGATGGAGGCCGCCCGCAAAAGCATCTCGGCGCGGACCTCCACCGGAAAGCGGCTCCATTCCGGAAAGAACGACAAGGCCGATTCCACCGCCATGCCGGCCAGAGTCGGCGTCGCTTTCTGATGGATCCCTACGACCTCGGAGGGTCGGGAAGGATTGCGGGACTCGAACTTCTCCTCAGTCTTCAGCCGCGCGCCGCCGATCCACAACTCGTACTCGCGGCCGAACTGTTGGCGCACGCGGCCGAGCGCCTCCTGCATGGCGCGCCGGTTCTCAGGCGCCGAGAAATCCGTGTAGGGTTCGTTGGTGAAGGCCGGAAGGGTCTCTAGACTCAGGGTGGCGGGGGTGCCCATAAGGGTGTCTCCAGGTCGAGCGGGAGTTCAGCCGCGGAGGGCCTTCTTGCCTCGTTCGAAGAACTCGCCCGCTTCCTCGGCGACCCTTTTGCCGCGCTCGTAATACTCGCGGCCGCGCTCGAGGAGTTCGCGGCCCACGTCCACCAAGGCGTCGCGTCCTTCCTCGGCCTTGCGGCTGATGTACCGCCGCGATTCTCTCCCAGAAGCAGGAGCGAACAGTAACGCGATGGCAGCGCCAACCGCGGCCCCGGCAAGAAACCACACGACCGGACTGCTCTCTGGTGCTCGTGCCATGTGTGTGGGCCTCCCTTCGTACCTATTCTAGCCGGGGATCCGGCGCGACGTTCAATCGGGTAAACCGCTTGGTGGTGCCCGTGCCGAGCGACGTTGTTGCTGTTACACCTGCGGCGAGCGTGCCGCCCCGTAAGCCGCTTCGCGTATTGGGCTATGCTCGAGGGATGAACGCCTCTACGGAATGGGTCACAGTCTTCCGCTCGGCCGATGTGGGCGCCGAGTCGCAGGCCCGGGCGGTGGCGGAGCTGCTGGGCACCGCGGAGATCCCCACCCAACTCCTCGACGACGGCCGCCCAGGCGTTCCCCCGGGGGCGTGGGAGGTGCGCGTGCCGGCGCGGGATGCAAACTTTGCCGAGCGGCTGATTGCCGAGCATCGAGCGGATCTGGAGACGGCGGTGAATCCGTCCCACGATCTGGATCTGGTGACCGTGTTCGCCTCCGACGCCCACAACGCTGAGATGGAGGCGCTGGCGGTGCGGAGCCTGCTCGAGGCCAGCGGTCTGCCGGCGGTGATCGTGGGCACTTCGCTGTATCCCAACCTTCCCTTCGAAGTGCGCGTGCCGCGCCGCCACGCCGCGCAAGCCGAGCAGATCCTCCGCGAAGCGCGGACCTTGGGTCCGGCGGCGGTGGAAGAAGCCGAGCGCGAAGGGGAGAATTGTTGAGCGGGGGCCGGGGCGAACCTTACGCACAAGCGTGACTCCGCCCGGCGCCGTCGGGTTTGACGATCTGCACCGCCTGCTCGGGGGCTACCGTTCTTCGACAGCCCCGGACCACCAAAAAGTCCGACATTCACTGCAACACTGCCACATTCTGATGCACGATAGTTTATACGGTATACGGAGCGGTGTTTACACTTCGTCACGCTGGGAGGGCGCCAAGGGCATACGCGGTCCGGATTTCGAGCAACGTGTTCAACCCCCGACTGCTCGTGTTTCGACTCGAAAAGCAGTCCAATCTGCCGGTTCGTTTGGACTTATGCGCTGTGCCCGCTGTGGTGAATCGCTGGCGTGAGGCTCTCGTCAGTAAGTTGAGCGACATGCCGGATCCCGTGCGCGAGATCGTCAGCGGACACGAAACCTGCGGGCGCCCGCTAAGGCGCCCGCACTTAGCTTTCCTGCCGATCGCGTCGGTTGGGCATCGTCATGCGGACGGCCGTTTGCTGGGCTTGGCGGCCGTAGTGCCGGCGGATCTCGATGTTGCCTGCCGTCGTGACGTGATGCAAGTCCTGCTGCGGGTGGAGGCGTTGCGACTGGGAAGCCTCGGCGCCTGGCGTCTGATTCCGGGCGCCCCGGACCCGGCAGTATTCGATCTCCGACCCGAGACTTGGACCGCGTATCCTGAGGGATCTTCGTCTTGGGCGAGCGTTACTCCGGTCGTGTTTGACCGTCACCCGAAACAAAAGGACCCGGACGCATACCGGCATGAAGCTGCGGACATGATCCGTGCGGCATGCTGCGCCGTCGGTCTTCCGCAGCCTCGGGAGGTAGTCTTGGTTCCGATTTCGCCGCACGCAGGCGTCCCTCCCGCACACCGGTTTCCGCGACTGAGGCGAAAAGATGGCGGCGAGCGCCGCCACACTCACGTAATTCTGTTGTTCCATCGACCCGTGCAGGGCCCGGTACTAATTGGCGCCGGTAGATACAGGGGATACGGAGTGTGCCGCCCTGTCGAGTGCGAGATCCTCAAATAAGTCACAAAGATGGTTCCAAGGGAATTACTCCACTCGGCGCTCGGTTTGGGAAGTACAGAAACACTGTTTCCGTGGCAGGAAAAACTTCTGGAACGCTTTCTCGAGGGCAAAGTCCCGGGGGCGATTGACCTGCCCACAGGAGTGGGCAAGACATCCGTGATGGCGATTTGGCTGGTCGCCCGGGCCTGCGGCGCGCCCCTGCCGCGACGGCTGGCATACGTCGTCGACCGACGGACCGTCGTGGACCAGGCCACGGAAGTCGCCGTCGCCCTGCGCGAGTGGCTCGAACATAGGCCCGAGTTGAAGAAGGCCCTCGGAATCGACGAGCGGCCGCTGCCCGTGTCCACGCTTCGAGGTCGGTACGTGGACAATCGGGAGTGGCTCGAAGATCCCTCCGCTTCGGCGATTATCGTCGGCACAGTGGACATGATCGGTTCGCGGCTGCTGTTCGAGGGATATGGGGTGTCCCGTAAGATGCGGCCCTACCATGCCGCGCTTCTCGGCGTGGACACGTTGCTGGTGCTCGATGAGGCTCATCTGGTGCCGCCGTTCCACCATCTGCTCAATGCCCTCGCAACCGACCGGGTCTTCCGGCCCCAGGACTCACTCGATGCGTACGTTCCCCGGTTTCATCTGATCGCTCTGTCGGCCACTGGCGGCGACACAGGCGCAGATGCCTTCGGACTTTCTCCGGAGGACTTCCACCATCCCACCCTCCGCAAACGTCTGAACGCCAGCAAGTCGTTGCGCACTCAAACCATCGACAACGAAAACAATCTCGCAGAGGAACTCGCACAGCAGGCTTGGCGGCTGGTGGAGGACAGCGAGCATCCTGTGCGTGTGGTCGTGTATTCGGACCGTCGGGAAACCGCACAAAACGCCAAGCACGTGATCGAGAAACTGGCGAAGTCCGCCAAGAAAAACAACGCCTCTGCCGCAGCTGTTGAAACGGAACTGCTAATCGGCGGGCGGCGGATTTTCGAACGGGAGTACGCCAAGAAACGTCTTGAGGAGTTGGGATTCGTTGCCGGCAGGGCCGAGGACCGGACGCGCCCGGCCGTGCTGTTTGCGACCTCCGCGGGGGAAGTGGGCGTCGATCTCAACGCGGATCATATGGTTTGCGACCTCGTTGCCTGGGAGAGGATGGTGCAGCGCCTCGGACGCGTTCACCGGCGGGGAGAACCGGCGGAGCACGTGGCGAAGGTGGTGGTTTTGATCGGGCCCGCACCCAAGCCACGCAAGAAAGTGCTGGAAGCAATGGATAAGCAAAACAAAAAAAAGAAGTTAAAAAAAGACGATAAAAAAGCGCTTGAACAGCACGAAAAGCGGGTCCGCGCCCAAGAGAGTCGTCGTAAGGCGCTCGAACAGTTACCGCGGCTGCAGGACGGATGCTTCGACGCCAGCGTCCGTGCCTTGTTCGAGCTGAAGGAGCGAGCCAAGACGGATCTGGAATTGAAGCGGACTCTCACCGAGGCAACCACTCCGGAGCCGCTCCGCCCGGCTTTGACGCTGGCTTCGGTCCAGGCATGGTCGCTCACGGCGCTGCAACGGCATCCGGGACGGCCGGCGATCCAACCCTGGTTGCGTGGCTGGACGGAGGAACCGCCCCAGACGGCCGTCGTCTGGCGGACTTACCTTCCCACTCGCAAGGCCGGCCCCATGCCGACTGCCAGAGAGATCCAAGCTTACTTCGAGGCGGCCCCGCCGCATACCAGCGAGCTGCTCGAAGACGAGACTCACAGAGTGGCCAATTGGATCCTGGTGCGGGCAAGAAAGATCGGCGAGCAACCTCCCGGAGAACGCAGTCCGGCGCAAGCGGCGCCGCTCGCCGACGACGACTTGCTTGCGATCGTTTTGGATGCGGATGGTAGTCTGAGGAAGCGCTACACCTTGAGAGACTTGACGTCCGTACATGACGTTGACGAGTTCCGGAGCGCGTTGAACGGCGCTACCCTGATCGTGGATGCGCGGATCGGAGGACTCAAGGACGGCCTGCTCGACGAGGAAACTTCCGAACCACCCGCAACCGCGGATGGCAGCGACTGGTTGGGGGAGGGCGGTGTGGGGTTTCGCGTCCGCAGCTTGAAGGCTGGCGAGAGCGCTGCCCCAGATCCGAACTGGCGCGAACGGTTCCGCTTCGCCACCGAGCTTTCTGAAGACGGAGAACCAATCCAATGGCTGTTTGTAGACAAGTGGCGCCATAATGCCGCTACGGAGGACGACCGCTCGACCGGCGGGGCTCAGAGTTTGGAACAACATCAACTGCGGGTCGAACAGATGGCGCGCCGGCTGGCTCGGGCGCTCGGCCTGAGCCAGCCCTACGAGGACGTCCTGGCGCGGGCGGCGCTGCTCCACGACGAAGGCAAGCGTGCGCAGCGGTGGCAGCGAGCCTTTAACGCTCCGAAGGATGGCGTATACGCCAAGACGGAAGGACCGATCAATCTGGCGCTACTCGACGGGTACCGTCACGAACTCGGATCGCTGATTCGCGCCGAAGGGGTCCCCTGCGTTCGCAACCTTCCCCAGGACCAGCGAGACCTACTGTTACACCTGATTGCCGCGCACCACGGCTTTGCCCGGCCGACGATCGAAACGCGCGGCTGTGAGGAGGCGCCCCCATCGCTTCTCGACGATATCGTCACGCAGATTGCGTTGCGGTTCGCTCGGTTGAACGCCCGCTGGGGGCCCTGGGGGCTCGCATGGTGGGAAGCGCTGCTGCGCGCTGCGGACCAGCTTGCCTCGCGCTAGACCGATGAGGGGGATGGGTAAGTGACGCACGCCTCGATTCCGGTTGACGTTTTTAACCCCGGACAAGTCTTCGCCTGTTTGGGCTTCCTCGAAGCCGCCGACTTGTTGCTGCGCAATGCTGTAGGAGGATTCGACTGGAGCAAGGAGAGTGAGGTGAGGTTCGAGATTCGGGCCGAGGACAGCCGGAATCCATTCGAAGTGGTCCTGGACTTCCTCGCCACGGCGGAACTTCACAGGTTGGCCCCTGAAGGCTATCGCGACCCGGACGCTCGAGAGGCGGACAGCCCGATCAAAAAAACAGAGGGCTCCAACAGCCGGGCGAATTCAGCGGAGGAGGTGCCATTGTGCACGGTGAAGACCTTTCCGGCACCCGAGGCCGACCGCCTGGCTCTGCCTCTGCGTCTCGAGCGCAGCGGCAAGCGCCTCGATGTCAGCCACTGGTGCGATGGATCCTCACGCAACTCCTTCAAGCTGTATGCCGGCCAGCAGCGAAGTGACGAAATCGCCCGACAGATGATCGAGGCGATTCGGAAACTCCGCATCAAACACGGAACCCGGCTCGCCTCCGATCCTTTCGGCGCAACCGTGCCAGTAGGGGGGAGCAGTTTCAAGTTCGACGCCCGCAAGTCGTGGACGTCGATTGACGTCGGTTATTCGCCGGACGACCAGTCGCACGAGGTCGAGGCCTCGCCGGTCGTGGAAATGCTGGCCGCGATTGGTCTCGAACATGCCCGTCCCGAGGAATCCGGTAAGCGCGAGGTCTCGTATGGTATTTGGGGTGTCGCGCTACCGCTTGTTCTGGCAAGGCCTGCCCTTGCGGGCATTCCCGTATGCCGGCCGATGCGGAAATTTCGATTCGTCCTGGACTTGTCGGGCAAAAATAAAGTCGTCAAGTTTAGCCAAGAGGAGGCAATTGCATGAGCGGGACCTTGCTGACCGTGTCCGAGACCATTCTCGACGAGTGGGCGACAAAACCAGATGGCCCAGTCGCACTCCGCCTCAAGCAGAGGCTTTTACCCGTGGAAGACAGCCAGATCATTTTTCCACCGACGTATGCCGATATTGGTTACAACATCGATACGCTGTCGGACAATACGCGTGTGGTGACGGTGGATAGCGTGGGATCGCAAGCCAACCGTCTGGAGCCGATCTTCAAGTCAGAGTCGAAGGATCCACGGGACTGGCTGGTGCCGCAGATTGAGATCATCATCCGCGAGGAACCGTGCGGCGAGTGTCCGGGCTGCCGCAAGGCGCAGGCGGGAGGCTCAAAGAGCGGAAACAAGAGTCCCTGTACACAACCCCGCGAGGTCACGCGCTCGCTTCTCGATCTGCCACATCGCGCGGCCGACGCCGTGGTGCAAGCCTCGCCGGATCTGTTGAAGATCGTCGCGCCCGCCTTTAAAGCCCTCCAGCAAGGAGACGCGGGGCCTCTTTGCGCCATCGCGCCGACCTCGCTGGTGTTCGGCGTTTGGGACTCACGCGGGGAGACCGGCGAAAAGCGGCCCAGGTTGGTCCGTTCCATCATCCGGGCCTGGGATGTGGAGCTCCTGCATGCCGCCGCGCAGTTCAACTCGGTGTGGAAACTGCTCGACGAAGAGCAGAAGGAGACGCTCCAGAAGGAGGCGAAAGCCAAAAAGGTCGAGCTGTCAGAAATGGGATTCAAGGACGCGCCTGCAGTGTTCCGCCAGATCAGTGATAGCCAAAAGGTGCCGCAGTATCGGGACGGAGCGCCCAACCCCGAGGCCCGCGTGCTGGGCGGCGTCCTGGTTAAAGGTCGGGTTGAGCGCGACGTGACGGTCAATTTGGTCGCGCTACGGGGCCTACGAGGCGCTGACGAGCAGGAATCGAAGGCAATCCGGAAGTATCTCCTCGGCCTTACTTTGATGACCGCTACGGCAGACATGGAACTGTTCCTGCGGGAGGGGTGCCTGCTCCGCTATGCGGAGGATGGCGATCGTTGGTACCAAGTGCCGCGGCGGGGCGAGCCGGCGGAGGTAACTCTGGTGCCTGACACCGTCAGGGCCTATGCGACGCAAGCTGCCGCGCACTTCCGCGCCAAATGGCCGGAAGTGTTTCACCATAAGTGGCCGGCGGACGGACGACCGCCAGTCGAACTCAAATACCGGTTCGATATCAACAAGGCGAAAGAACTGCTGGCCAAGAAGACGCAAGGAGAGGAACCTGGCGCGGAGAAGGGCTAATGGCGGCTCTGGCGATCTTCGTCCGGCTGCACGAGGGGCGCTACCATGGGCGGGGTGAGTGGCCACCCGCCCCCTGGCGGCTTTTCCAGGCGCTGGTGGCGGGCGCAGGCCTCAGCGGCGCGTTGACACCGGAAGAACGGGATGCGTTGAAGCGGCTGGAAAGGCTTCCGGCCCCGATCATCGCGGCGCCTCGCGCGCGGCGAATTGGACGCGGCGTCCGCTTCTACATGCCGAACAACGACTCGGACAGAATCAGAGGGGAGCCGTCGAAGTTCGCGGCGATTCGAACGGCTGTCAAGATCGTTCAGCCGTGGTTGTTCGATGAGACGGTCGCGTTCGTATACGTGTGGCGATTCGATGAATCGTCCGAATTCCAGCAAGCAAGCGCCATCCTCGCCTCTCTCGCCGACCGGCTCTATCAGTTCGGTCGCGGCATTGACATGGCTTGGGCTTGGACCGAAGCTTTGGAGGAATCCGAGATCGAGAAACTGTTGGCCGAACATCCCGGTGAGATTTTCCGCCCCTCGGAAAAGGGCAAGGGCGTGCAGCTTTCCGTCCCGTGTCCTGGTTCGCTCGAGAGCCTCGAGCGCCGCTACCGCGCCTTTGGCGAGCGGTTTTCTTACCACAGAGCGGGCCGTACGGCAAGGGTTGTTTTCCGCCAGCCCCCGAAAGCTCAATTCCGGCTTGTCGCATACAACAGCCCGCCGTCTTGGCATCTTTTCGAACTTTGCCATCCCGCGGCGGAGGGCGAGCGGGTGCCCTGGCCTCTGGAAAAGGTTTATCGGCTGGTCGTCGAGCTGCGTGACGCCGCCATCCAGCGGCTGAAGCGGGCCGTGCCGAGCCGCGCAGCCGACATCGACCGCGTGCTTTTAGGGCGCAAGCCCGACGGCAGCAACGACTACCCGCCCGAGCAACGGGTACGCATCGTTCCTCTACCCTCGATCGGGCACCCGCATGCTGACCGGGCCATCCGCCGGGTGTTAGTCGTAATCCCGCCCGGATGCCTGTTGCGCCCTGAGGACATCCAGTGGGCCTTTTCGGGCTTGGAGATTTTCGATCCGAAGACCGTCGAGGCTGTGGCTACGCTAGTCCCTAGCCACGCGGAGAATTTTGTTCGGCACTATGGAATCGCGCAGCCTCGAGGTTACCGCGTGTGGCGGACAGTAACGCCCGCTGTCCTGCCAGAAAGCGCCCGCCGGCGACGAATCGAGCCGGCGCGATGGTCGGAAGAAGCCAAGTCCGCAGAGGAACGCTTGCTGGAGCAGCGGCGGGCCGGCGCCGCAGTCTGCCACGCGCTGCGCCATGCAGGAGTCCGCTGCGGAATCAACGGAATCCGCGTTCAGAAGGAGCCTTTCGAGGGCAAGGGTCGGCGAGTCGAGGAGTTCGCGGAAGGCACGCGGTTTGACAAGCATCGTCTGTGGCACATCGCAGTGGAGCTTCGCGAGCCTGTGGAGGGCCCCCTTCTGATCGGGGACGGGCGTTTCCTCGGGTTGGGGTTGATGGCGCCGTGTGAGTAGCGACAGCTCGAGCCGTGATCGATTCGAATTGCTGAGTCCGGCGTAATGCTATGCGCATCTCGTATCTGGTGTGTTACGACATCTCGGATGACAAACGGCTGCGCCAGGTCTTCAAGACCATGCGCAACTACGGCGACCACCTGCAATACTCGATCTTCGAGTGTCAGTTCACGCCGACGGATCTCGCCCGGTGCAAGGCAGAGTTGTCGGCCATCATCCACCACAGCGAGGATCAGGTCCTGTTCGTCAACCTCGGCCCGAGCGAAGGGCGTGGAGACCGCGTGATTACGGCCCTGGGCCGACCCTACGTTGCGCTGGACGCACCCTGCATCGTGGTTTGAATGTATGGCCGGCCTGCCGGATGCTTCGGCCCACCGCGAGCCCGCCTTGCCTGATTATCTGCCCGCCCGCATGGTCAACGAGTTCGTCTATTGCCCGCGGCTTTTCTTTTACGAGTGGGTGGAGGGAGTGTTCGAGGAGAGCGCGGATACCATCGAGGGGAAGTTCCAGCACCGCCGCGTGGACGCAAAGGTCACGGAACTGCCGGGACCGGCCGAGCTCGGCGAAGAGAAGCTTCACGCTCGATCGGTGACGCTGGCAAGCGAACGCCACCGACTCATCGCTCGAATTGACCTCCTCGAGGCGGTAGGAGGCCTCGTCACCCCCATCGACTACAAACACGGCCGTCCTCGCCAGACGGACGTCGGCCCCGAGCTCTGGCCCGCCGACAAAGTGCAGATTGCCGTTCATGCCATCATTCTGCGCGAGAACGGTTACCGTTGCGAGGAGGGTGTGGTCTACTACCTGCAGACTAAGCAGCGCGTCCGGGTGAGGTTTGACGACGCTTTGATCGCCGAAACGCTGCGGATCGTCGAAGAAGCCCGCGCGGTAGCCGCATCGGGCCAGATCCCGCCCCCGCTGGTCGATTCCCCTAAATGCCCGGGCTGCTCTTTGGTGGGCATCTGCTTGCCGGACGAAACCAACCGGCTTGCCGCGGCGCGGGAAGCCATTCAGCTTCCCCTTTTCGAAGCCGGCGAGGCCCCACGGAGAGAACCGGCCACCGTGCGGCGGCTGGTCACTCCGCGCGACGACCTGCGCCCCCTGTATCTGGACACGCAGGGCCTGCGCGTCGGACGCAGCGGGGAGGTCCTGCAAGTCCGGGACAAGGATACGCTGCGGCAGGAGGTTCGCATCAGGGAAATCTGCCAGGTGAACCTGATGGGGAACATTCAGATTTCCACCCAAGCCGTGCAGGCGCTTTGCGAAGCGGAAGTGCCGATTTGCTATTTTTCGATGGGCGGGTGGTTTTACGGTATCACCACGGGCCTGAATACGAAGAATGTGTTCCTGCGGCGTGCTCAATATCGCTTGGCCGACGAAGATTGGTTCGCGCTCAGTTTGTCGCGCCGGCTGGTGGCGGGCAAGATTCGGAACCAGCGCACCATGCTTCAGCGGAACCACGTCGAGCCTCGCGCCGAAACTCTGCTGGCTCTTAAGCAGATGGCGGAGCGGGCGGAACGGTCGCGCAGCCTGGAGGAGCTTCTAGGAATCGAGGGTAACGCGGCGCGGCTTTATTTTGCGGACTTCGGCGGGATGCTCAAACAAGAGGACGAGCAGGATGCACCGCTTCGGTTTGACTTTGAATCTCGCAACCGCCGTCCGCCGAAGGATCCCGTGAACGCCATGCTCTCGCTGGCCTACAGCTTGCTGGTCAAAGACCTGACCATTGCCTGCTACGCCGTCGGGTTCGACCCATACTACGGCTTCTACCACCAGCCGCGATTCGGGCGGCCGGCCTTGGCCCTGGATCTCATGGAGCCATTCCGGCCCTTGATTGCCGAGTCCGCGGTGCTGACCGCCCTGAACACGCGGATGGTCACTGCCGCCGATTTCATTCGAACGGGGCAGGCAGTCGCTCTCACCCCGAACGGACGAAAGGCTCTCTACCGAGCCTATGAGTTGCGCATGGACACGCTGGTCACCCACCCGTTGTTCGACTACCGCGTCAGCTACCGCCGCCTCCTCGAGATCCAGGCACGGCTGCTGGCGCGACTCTTGCACGGCGAGATCCCCGACTACCCCGCCTTCGTCACCCGCTAAACCCCATGAAGGCTCAGCACCCGAGCGGACCGGTGCGCCGGGAATGCTGCCCGTCACTCGCAACCCCTAACCCCGTCGCTGTGATACAATTACCAAGGGCCGTCACGCCCGCCGGAACGGTTGCCGGCCGCTCGAGCGAGCCTGCTCGCAACCCGACCCGCAGGTCCTTGACAAAACTGGCGAAAAACACTCGCTATTTCCGCGACCACTAAGTCGCGGCCCCATTGAAGCATCCCTCGGACGGCCGAGGACTGCCCCAAGAGGGCCATTTCCGCGACCACTAAGTCGCGGCCCCATTGAAGCCTTGTATCGCCACGCCATCCCGCGCAGGGACGGCCGGATT
>JANWXD010000038.1 GCA_025055455.1 Bryobacteraceae bacterium | reverse complement strand
ACGCGCGCCAGTAGCGCCACGCGTCCGTCAGGTAGGCGGGTAAAGGTTCCGCCGCGCCGGCTGATCAGAGATCGGATGCTGGAGGGTGTGCTACTGACTTCCTCCGCCAGCGCCTCGAGCGGCAGCGGGCCGCGTCTCAGGGCCAACTCGACTTTCTGCGCCAGTGTCATGTGCCGGCTGAAATCAGGAGTGGTGGGAACATCAATCGCGCGCACCGTGATGCGGTCCGGGCCGAACTCAATCCGGAAGCCGCGGGGTGAAAGCTTGGGGCCGAGGTTCGTTTTCTTCTGAAATAAGCAAATTTCAACCGTGTGCCCGGAAGAAGTTTGGTCATCGCGCTTTACAAACCATGCATTGCGGAGTGAATATTCCCAAAAGCCGCTACCGAAGATTGTCGGCAGCCCTTCGAGAGGGTCGGCCTTGGAAGTGTGTCCTATGAGCAAGGTGCCAGTGCCAATTCTTCGGAGAGCCTGGAAGAATCTGCCGGCCACTTCGGCGCTTTCTGCTGGCCCATGGCAGGCCAGCACGATGCTGTCGACAATCACAAGGGCGCAGCCGTGCGCCTGCGCGATGCGTCGCAGCCGCTCGCATTCGTCTATTAACGGGCGGGTGCAGCGCACGTATTGGATGCCGCGAATGTCGCCGGCAAGCTTCGCGAGCCGTTGCCGGTGAACTGCGGCCTCGAATTCGAAATCGGCATACAGCACCTGATGCCCGCGGCGGGCCAGTTCTGAGGCGAAGTAAAGCGCGAGTAGGGACTTGAGGGCGCCGCCGCGGCCGTAAAGGCAGTTGTGGTGACGCTTGTAGATGGGAATTCCATCGATCCACCAAGCCGAGGTGTCCTCGTCCTCTAATGGGATGTCCGTCAGGTCAGTGGCTCCGCCACCGTCGCGTTCGGCGGCCAAGATGCGCTGAGAGAATTCTTCGATGATGCCCATCCAGTCAATCGCATCTTTGGCGCCGACTCGGGCGGCGATCAGCTTTGCCCGCTCCTGCCGGGCGCGCGCGGATGAAATGTTGAACTCGGCAACGCTGACAACGCCATCCACGCCCCTGCTGTCCGGCAGATTGCAGCGCACGGTCAACTCGCAGACCAGAGCCCCGCTTTCCCTCCGCACGAAGTCAGCTTCGAGCTGGGCGCAAATGCCCGGCATCGTAAGGCGGTAACGGCCTTCCTCGACCAATTCGAATATGCGCTGAGAGTCCGGCTGTTGTGCATTCGCGGCTGGATCGTAGCGCGCCACCGAATGCGCAATGCGGCCGACTTCCTCGTCCTCGAGCGGCGGGTCGCAAAGTTTGGCGTTGATGGCGCCGAGCAGCTCACGCAGCTCGGCTTCGCCGGCGCCGCGGGCGCGCAGCACGCCGGCAATGGACGTCAGCTCGACGTTGCGGCGCCCGGCCGGGATCTTGGTACCGCCTGCTGCGGCGGATTCTGTCTTTCGGCGCTCCCGCGCCAGGCGCAGCAGCCAACCGGGCGGCTCGACCAAACGAGCGAGCGCCTCGGCGCCGGAGATGCCGTCCCACGTATATCTGCCGCCTGATGGATGAATGCTCGGCGCCACGACCACGTAGCCGCCGTCGGCCTTGAGGTCGACGCCGTCGCCCAGCGGGCCGCAACGCAAACCGTCGACGTGACGGAAGACGATGTGCCGGCCGCCGCCCCCAGTAATCGCTTCCGCCGTGTCAGGCCACCGGCCGTAGCGGGTAATCCAGTCGTTCATCGTTTCGTTGCCGCCGTTTCGCGGGTCAACGTCAACGACGAGCCAGCCGCTCGGCGCCCCAGTCGGGATGCCGATGTTTGCGTCGGGCCAGCGATCCCACCAGGCGCGCACTCGCTGCTCGTCGGTCGTGGCAGCGTGAAAGCCGCCTTCCACCAGCGGTTTCTTCTCGCGTGGGCAGCACGGAAATACGGGGATGCCTCGGGAGGCGTACCACAGAGCGGCTTCCGCCAGCCGCAGATCGTCCGGCCCAGTCATGACCAGCGGTCCTCGCGCTGGGTGATGCTCAACGAGGGATCGCGGCCCTTGTGCGCTGGGGGGGTGCGTAGTAAGATGGGATTGTCCCCTGTCCATTACGGCATCTCCTTGCCCTGCTGCCACGCAGGGCAGTCTGTGAGGAGCATCAGGCCGCTCTGGGGTGCGGCCTGATGCTTCCCCAATCCCCGCGCGCAGCCCGGCCCTAGTCACTGCCCTGCGGTCAACCACTCGAGGAATCTCTGGCGTGGGATCAAGATCCTCTTACCCAGTCGCCTGTGCGGCACCTCCCCCCGCCGGATGGCGGCATAGAAGGATTGCCGGGAGATGGCTCGTTGGCCAAGCAGACGCAGCGCTTGGGATACGCTCAGTACGAGCGGCTGGTTCTCAGTGTGCCAGTCCGTGTCTTTTTGGGTTGACATGTTCGTCCTTTGCATGCTACCCTCGGTACATGCACGTGCTATGCACATCGTGCATAGTCCATTATAATCACGGCGGTCGATCACATGTCAAGCAAGTCGTCACGTACACATGCAGCAGTTGAGCAAGAACCGACGCCGCCCGCCCGCGCGGTTAAGCTCCTGCGCTCGAGGTTGGGGGTTAGCCAGCAGGCCTTCGCGAAAATGCTTGGCCTTTCACTTCGCGCGATTGCGAATTACGAGGCAGGTCGGGCTCCCACGTTGAAATCCCTGATCAGTCTTGCCCATCTGGCGCGGCTGTACCACTACCACGATCTCGAGGAAATTTTCACCGAGGCGCTGCTCCGGGCACTGCAGCCGCCCGCGGGGTGGATCGCTGCGCGCGCTGCCCACGAAGCAGGCGAATGGCACGGCTACCTGCATGCCCACGTGGTCGGACTCGAGTTGTCGAAGATGCTGCTGACCGTTGCCACAGTGCTGAGGCTGGCACAGGCGCCGAATGAAAGCACTCGCGAGGCGGCGCGCGAGCTCCTACGCAAACTCAACGACAGCTTCCGTGAAGCGCAGCAGGCTGGTGTGTTTTCATCATGGTCGTGAAGGGCAGCGTTTTCAAGGTCACCACACGGTCAGGGCGCCAGGTTTGGCGCTTTCAAATTGACTGCGGCCGGGACGCCAACGGCAAGAGAATCCGGATCAGCAAATCCGGGTTTGCGCGCCAGAAGGACGCGCTCGAGGCGCTACAGCAGCAGCTCCAACAGTTGAGCAAGGACCGATTTCCTCCCTCCAAGATGCCCTTAAGCAGATACCTGGATGAGTGGCTCCCCGCTCATGCGCGCTCGAAGCCGCTCGAAGCCACCACGATCGAGCGGTATGAATCCCTGCTCGCGCATGTGAAGCGCGCGCTCGGCCACATCCCCCTTGCTGGGCTCTCGACGTACGCAATCGAGTGTTTTTACTCATCACTCCGCGCAAAGCTGGCCCCCAAAACCGTGCGGGAAGTTCACTCGGTGTTGCATGTGGCGCTGAAGCGCGCCGTCAAGGCCCGGCTGATTCCGACCAACCCCGCCGATGGCGCTGATTTGCCGCGCTGGGTTCCCCGCGAGGCTCGCGCTTTGAACCCAGACCAGTTGGCGAAACTGCAAGCCGCGGCAGCAGGTACGCGCTGGGACTTGCTGATTCGCCTTGCGGCGGCTACCGGCGCCCGCCGCGGCGAGCTTCTAGCGCT
Source organism: Bryobacteraceae bacterium (assembly GCA_025055455.1). GTDB lineage: Bacteria > Acidobacteriota > Terriglobia > Bryobacterales > Bryobacteraceae > JANWXD01. The sequence goes on along the minus strand of JANWXD010000038.1, from coordinate 26,162 downwards.
GCGCTGGTCGGACTTCGACCGCGACGCCAAAACGCTGCGCATCGAGCGGTCGTTATTTTTCGCCAAAGGTCAGCTTGGATTCAAGCCGACAAAAAACCGCCAGGCGCGCGTGGTGGCCATCCCGCCGTCACTCGCGCCATACCTCGACCTTCACCGGGAACTGCAGCAAAGAGACCGAGCGCTCTTCGGCCCGGACTACCGCGCCGATCTGGACCTAATCTTGTGCAATCCGGATGGTTCCCCTCTTCGTCCGGATTCGGTGAGTTGGGCCATCCGCGATGTGGCGAGGCGAGCGGGCTTGCCTGGCGTCGGGCTCCACACTCTTCGTCACACCCACGCCTCCGCCCTACTGGCCGCCGGCGTTCCCCTCACCAACGTCAGCCGCCGGCTCGGTCATCGCGACGCGTATACTACCGCCACCATCTACGCCCATGCCCTGCCGGACACGGACGCCGAAGTGGCGACTCTGTGGGACCGGCTGGTGTCTGAGGCGTGGCGTGGCACAAAATGGCACACCGAAGGGACCCCGCAACAGGCTAAGTCGTTGAAAACACAGAGTGAGGGATGGCGTCCCCAGCGGGATTCGAACCCGCGTTGCCGCCTTGAAAGAGCGGTGTCCTAGGCCGGACTAGACGATGGGGACGTGGAACCGCTACTGGTTACTATAGCGGCTGCGGACGTGTCGGGGCAACCAAGCTCGCCATCCTTCACAGCGTCTTCAAGTAGGCAATCAGGTCGTCCTTTTCCTCATCGGTCAGCATGTCTTTGTATGCTGGCATGCCATTGCCGCCGGTATCGATGACCGCGCGAACATTGGCCTCAGTGACCCTCTTGCCGTTGGCCATTTTGCTCTTCTTGAACAAACCTTTCAAGCCCGGCCCCAGCTTTTTCTCGTCGCTGTCGGCGCTATGGCAGACGCCACACTGCTCGAACACCACCTTGCCCTTTTCCGGATCTCCCTGCGACTTGCCCTTGTCCTGAGCGACCGCCGTCAGGGCCAGCAGAGCCGCCGCGGCGGGCCACGCGCCAAGCTTCCGCATCATCGTGTCGCCCAGCCCTCCTACTCGAAGAACGTTATCTTCCGATTCGACAGCGCTCAAGAGCGCTCTCTAGGAGTCTACAATTTTGCCGTGCGCCCGGTCATCGTCCTGTTTGCCAAAGCGCCCGTCCCCGGACGGGTAAAAACGCGATTGGCTGAGCTGCTCGGAGCCGCGGAGGCCGCCGAAGGCCACCGCGCCTTCGTCCAAGACATGCTCGAGAGAGCTCAGCTTCTGGCGGACCAGGCTGACCTCGAGCTGCATACCGACATTCCTACAGATGCGTGGAAGGCGGCCGGAGTTGCGCAGGAGCTCCAGCTCGGCTCCGAAGACCTCGGGGAGCGTCTCCTCGCCGCCGCCACCGCCGCTCTCCGAACGGGACGTGAGCAGGTGCTGATTCTCGGCGGCGATGCGCCGACACTGCCGCTCGAACACGTGCGAGCCCTGCTGGCCAGCCGCGCTGACGCGGCGCTCGGTCCGTCCGCTGACGGCGGCTTCTACGGGATCGCGCTCAGGCGGCTGCACCCGGCGATGTTCCGGGGCGTGGTTTGGTCGGGAACCGAGACCCTGGCGGAGACCCTCCGGGCGGTGCAGCGCTGCGGCCTGACGACGGAGCTGGGGCCGCCCTGGTATGATGTGGACACCCCCGCCGATCTGAACCGCCTTCTTGCTTGCCCCGCGCTACCGAGGCACACGGCTGCGTGGCTGCGCCGCCTCGGAGAGAAGGTCCGCCTTGCGCCTAGAATGGAAGTATGAGGGTTCTCCTGTTTACCGGAAAGGGCGGGGTGGGCAAAACGAGCTTGGCGGCCGCTACCGGCGTGCGCCTCTCCCAGCTCGGCTATCGCACCCTGGTGATGAGCGTGGATCCGGCGCACAGCCTGGCGGATGCTTTCGATCTCTCCGACGAACTGTTTCACGGAACCACCGCCGACCCGTATCCGGTGGACGAGCGTCTGGCGATTCAAGAGGTCAACATCCAGCGGGAAATCAAGCGGCACTGGAAAGAGATTTCCTCATATGTAATTTCCGTGCTGCGGACCACGGGCATCAGCGACGTCGAAGCCGAAGAGCTGGCGATCCTACCGGGCATGGAAGAGCTCAGCGCCATGATGTATGTCAACCAGTACCGTCGCGAACGCCGCTACGACGTCGTAGTTCTGGACTGTGCGCCGACGGCCGAATCCATGCGCTTCGTCAGCATGCCCACGACGCTCGACTGGTACATGAAACATATCTTCCCGTTCCAGAGGAGCCTGCTGAAAGCGGTGCGGCCCATCGCCAACCGCGTTTCCCCGGTCGAGCTGCCGACGGACCGTTACTTTGCCAACGTGCAGGATCTGTTTTCGAAGCTGGAAGGCATCGACGAGCTGCTCGAGGACCCGCTTGCGACCAGCGTGCGGCTGGCGACGAATCCGGAAAAGATGGTGTTGCGCGAGACCCAGCGGGCTTTTGTCTACCTGTCCCTCCACGGGCTGACAGTGGACACGGTGATCGTCAACCGGGTGCTGCCGGGTGAAGTGCACGATCGGTATTTCGATGAGTGGCGCCGCTCCCAGGAAGAGATCCTCAGAGAAATCGAGGAGTATTTCGCCCCGGTGCCGGTCAAGCAGGTGCCGCTGTTCGACCGGGAGGTGCTGGGGCGGCGCCGGCTGGAGGAGCTGGCGGCGGTGCTGTATCCGCAAGGAGAGGATCCGGCGGTCCCCCGGCGCACGGACCGGCCGTACACCTTCGAAAAACGCGACGGCAGCTATCTGATCCGGTTGCATCTTCCCTTTGCCACCAAGGGCGAACTCGGCCTGTTCAAGAAGCACGACGAGCTGGTGGTGGAAATCGGCACGTTGCGGCGGCACATCGGGCTGCCGACCTCGATGGCGGCCCTGACGCCGACGCGGGCGCGGCTGGAAAACAGGGTTCTCACAGTGGAGATGAAGGAGGTTTCCTCATGAGCGAACCGCAGGAGGGCCAACCGATGCAGCCTCAGGTAAAGTGTCTATGCTGTGGGCTCGGTCCCAAGGTCACGGCCATGTTGGAGTGGAAGTCCGAAACGGCCCGGGAGCACTTTCGCAACGCGCGGATCGAATTCCTCAAGGCCATTCGGACGCTGATCGACGAACGCATCGAGTATCTGACGCGAGCCAGGAAAGGCACGACCGTTCCGGTGGAGTAGACGCTGGATGGGCGCCGCGAAGGTCGAGCTGCGGGAGGGGGACCCCGCTCCCGACTTCGAGCTGGAAACGGACGCCGGGCAGCGCCTGCGGTTGTCGGCGCTGCGCGGGCAGACCGTAGTGCTGTACTTCTATCCGAAGGCGGGCACGCCCGGCTGCACGGTGGAGGCCTGTGAATTCCGCGACGCGATGGGCCGCAGCAAGCCCGACCGGGTCGTGGTCTTGGGCGTCTCTCCGGACACGCCCGCCGCGCTGGCTCGGTTCAAAGCGCAGCATCGCCTGCCCTTCACGCTGCTGGCGGACCCCGACAAGCGTGCGGCGCAAGCCTACGGCGTCTGGACGGAGAAGACCCTGTACGGCCGCAAGGTGATGGGGATCGAGCGGACCACCTTCGTGGTGGGACCGGACGGGCGCATCCAGCGCGTGTATCGGAAGGTCCGGCCGCAAGGCCATGCCGCTGCGGTGCTCGCGGCGCTGGATTGAGGCGGTCGGTCGCTAAGGGCCCCCCGGAGTGCGACGGCTGGGCGGGCCCTTTCCCGGTCCCTGCACGAGTGATTACAATAACAGGTAGCGCGCCTGTAGCTCAGTTGGATAGAGCGTCTGGCTACGAACCAGAAGGTCGGGAGTTCGAATCTCTCCAGGCGCGCCATTGTTTGGAGTCCGATCGCAGCAGAGGCATTCACAGCTTCACCCTGATGCGGGCCGCGGCGCATGGCCCCTCGGAGCCGTATTTGGCTTGACCTCGAGCGGCTACTTCGGATAGCATTCGGGAAAGCTCCTTGGGAGCCAGGGCCAAGCGGATTGAGCCTTAGGTGGCGCCCGAATGACGAGAGCGCGAACCATCCCCTGCGTGCTCGGACTGCTGGTGCTCACGGCAGCGCCGCCATGGGTCTGCGCCCGTGGGCGGGGTGAGACTCCAGTGCCGGAACCCGAGGCGTCGCCCCTGGCGGCGAACGGCGCCGGCGCCGAGTCCGTGCTGGCGCGGGCCGACAAGCACTTCCAGCTCGGAAAGGCTCAGTTGAGCGCCGGACGGATCGCCGCAGCCCGTCAGGAATTCGACCGCGCCGTAGACGTACTGCTCGAAGCTCCAGAATCGCTCCGCGCGCAGCGAGAGTTCCGGCAGCAGTTCGAGCAGCTCGTGGAGGCCATTCATCGATATGATTTGGCGGCGGCCAGCGACGAGCGCAGCCAGGCGCCTGCTTTCGACAAGCCGCCGTTGGAGGACATTCCGGAGCCGACGTTTCCGGTCGATCCCAGCGAACGGGACCGCGTGCTGGAGCAAATTCGCGCCACGGCCTCCCAATTGCCGCTGGAAGTCAACGACGATGTGCTCCGCTATATCCGGTACTTCTCCACCGCGCGCGGGCGCAAGATCTTGATCGCCGGATTGCGGCGCGCCGGACGCTACCGCGAACTGATCTACCGAATCTTGGATGAAGAAGGCCTGCCGCGGGAGTTGATTCACCTGGCGCAGGCAGAGTCGGGGTTTCTGCCGCGAGCGGTGTCCCGCAAGAAGGCGACGGGAATGTGGCAGTTCATGTTGTTCCGGGGCCGGCAGTATGGCTTGGCGCGGGACAAGTATGTGGACGAGCGGATGGATCCGGAGAAAGCCACGCGCGCCGCGGCCCGGCACCTGCGGGATCTGTACACGCAGTTCGGGGATTGGTATCTGGCCATGGCTGCCTACAACTGCGGCCCAGGGGTGGTCGAGCGCGCCGTGGAGCGCACCGGCTACGCCGACATCTGGGAATTGCGCCGGCGCAACGTGCTGCCCCGGGAGACCTCGAACTACATTCCCATCATCCTGGCCATGATCATCATGGCGAAGAATCCCGCCGCCTACGGGCTGGAGGAGGTGGAGCCGGATCCGCCGGTGCGTTATGAGGCCGTGGAGATCACGGCGCCGACGTCTCTTCAGCTCGTGGCGGACATTACCGGCGCTCCGGTGGAACTGCTCAGGGAGCTGAATCCGGCGCTGCTCACACCGGTCGCCCCCGCCGGATATTCCTTGCGCGTGCCGCACGGGGAAGGGGCGAGCGTGGCGTCCGTATTGCGGATGATTCCGCCCGAGGGGCGAGGTCGCTGGCGGATGCACCGGGTGGCGGGCGGCGAAACGCTGGCCGAAATCGCGCGACGCTACCGGGCGCGCACCGTCGAGATTGCTGCGCTGAACCGTCTGGACGGCGCACCACCCGAACCGGGGACGCTGCTCTTGGTTCCAACGCGGACGGCGCCGCAGACGGCCTTCCGGCGCCCCAACAGCCGCAAAGCGGCCCGATCCTCCGCCACTCGGCGCGGTGGCGCCCCGGCGCGCACGGCGGCGCCGTAGCCTGCCCGCGGTTTCACTCCGGCAGCCTCATCACCATTCCAGTCGCAGCAGCGACACCCCCTGCCGCGGCAGCGAGAAACGGATTTGGAGGGATCCTCCGGAGGTGCGCACCCATCGGGGCGAACTCAGGAGCTGAAGTTCGCCGGCGGCCTCCAGTTCCTTGTATTGCTCCGGCGTCGGGTTCTGGGGCGACCCCAGATGCTTCCAGCGCGTGTAGGCGTTGCTGTGGGTCTCGTCGACCCGGTAGTGATGCACCAGGATCTCGCGCGCGGTCGGCGGCAGACCGGACAGGCGCAGCGCGATGTCGGCCACAGGCCCGGGGCGGTCATCGTCGTGATAGTGCCAGATCAGCACGGCGGCGGAGCGTTCTTCGCGGCTGGCCAGAGCCCCGATGTCCGGGGCCTGCTTGACGCCCGCCTCGAGCATGCGGTCCAGCTCCACCGCGGCGGAGCTCCGCGCCTCCACTCGCTGGCGTCCCATTAGGCCGAACATTCGGAATACGTTGAGGACCGGTTTGGCGATGCCGTTGGTGGCCAAATCGCGGAAGCCGTCAAAATAGGGTTGGCCCTCGAAGACGAACGCCCAGGTGACGATCCCCTCCAGCCGGATCCCATAGCGCGCCGCCAGCTCGTACTTGCGGGGGAAGGTGGCGGCGGTGTAGCTGGAGTACATCGTTCCGTTACGGTAAGCGTTCTGCGGGTAATAGCGCGCCGGACAGGCAGCGCAACCCTCCGGATCGGACTCCCCGAGAATCACCGGCAGGTGGCGCAACTCCGGGAACGACGCCACGATCTCGAAGCCTCGGGCGATCGAGCGGAGTTGATGTTCGCTGCCCATCTGCACGTGTCCTCCGACGACGCGCGGCGCCCCTTTGGCGTGGAACGCGACGAAATCGATCGGCGACCCGTTCAGGCCCGTGACGTAGTTTTTCCCGCGGACGACGTGAGTGAGAAAGTCGCGGAGGAACCGTGCGGCGCGTTCGTTGGCCGGCCCGGTAGAGTGGGGACCTCCGACACGCGCGGCCGGGAAGGCGCGCTTGACCGCGTCCACGGTGTAGTCGTACAGCTTGTGATACTCTTCCGGCGTACCTTGCCAGTAGCCGATGTCCGGCTCGTTCCAGACTTCCCAATACCAAGTCGCGACCTCGCTCGGCCCGTAGCGGTCCACGCAGTGGCGCACCCATTGATAGACCAGTTCGGCCCATTTGGAGTAGTCTTTCGGGGGGTAGGCCCAACCGGTGAAGATCGCCTGATAGGGCTGATTCGGCGCCCAGTTGTGGCGGTAGGGCTGGGGCTTGACGGAAAGCGCCTCGGGCATGAAGCCGATCTCCACCAACGGCTTCATGCCGCGCTGGACATAGGCGTCGAAGATGCGGTCCACGATCGTCCAATCGTAGCGCGGGCGCCCTTCGGCGTCTTCAGTGTAGGCATTGGTAGAACCCCACTTGAGGCCCGGCGTACCGTCGCCGCTGGTCAGCAGGTTGTGCGTGCGGATGTAGACGGGCACGGGACTCAGGGCGGCCAGTTCCGAGAGGAGTTTGCTGCCGTCGCGCATGTAGGTGTAGTTGGGTTCGTCGTAGCCGAAAAAGGCCCACACGGGAGCCAGCGGTCCCTGCGCACGATCCAGACGCACTTCGATCGAGACGACATCGGCACGCACCAGCGCGAGGGGAGCGAAAAACCAAACCGAGAGCCTCGAGCTTCCCATGGCTCAGACATGGTACCGCAGCCGAGCCCGCCGGCGATGACTGGGGAAACCGCCCGCGCCGCAAGACGCCTCCGTCGCCGCCAAACTCCGTTGCGACACGAAACCAATTTTTGGTTTGCCTTTTCGCCGAACCGCGTTATGCTAGTTGTGTCCACGCCCTGTCTAGGAGGCATTGAGCATGCTGGATGAGCGACGATTCCTCTTCGGCGACGAGGAGGACGAGTACGTGTACGAGTCGGAACACATCGAGGCGGAGTCGGAGGTGGCGTCCTACGGGCCCGACGAGGGGGAAGAAGAGGAATTCGACCTCGGCATCGAGGCGCAGCCGGCCGAACCGGCGCCGGCTGTGGGTCCGGCACCGGCGCCGGAAGCTCCGGTCGCCGCGCCAGCGCCCCCAGCCAAGAAGCCTGTGAAGGGGGCCAAAGCGGCGGCCCCGGCGGTGAAAAAAGCCGCGCCGAAGAAGGCCCCCAAGGCCAAGGCCAAGGAGGCGGCCAAACCGAAGAAGGCTGCCGCGGTCAAGCCGAAGCAGGCCAAGCGGGCGGTCGCCAAAACGGCCCAGAGGACCGCCGCCAAGCCGGCGGCACGAAGAAAGCCCGCCGTGAAGAGCGCGCGTACGGCAAAGCGAACCCAAGCCAAGCCGAAGGCCAAAGCGAAGGCCAAGAGCCCATCCCGGCGCGGGCGGTGAGCGAGTCTCGACCGGGGCTGCGGGGGAGGTTCCACGGCCCGAGAGGGGGAGTGGTCCGCAATTCTGAGCACCCAACGGCCGCCGCATGCCGCTGAGGGCTCGCCGCTATCTCCGAAAGATGCGCGGCGGCGCCCAAGCCCATCTGCTCGAAGCCGAAGACGGGCACTTTTACGTCGTCAAGTTCCGGGACAACCCCCAGGGGCGTCGCATCCTGATCAATGAATGGGTGGCCTCCGTATTTCTCCGCTATCTGGAACTTGCCGTCCCGGAGACCGCAGTGATCCAGGTGACGCCGGAATTCGTCCGGGAAAATCCGGAGCTGTACATTCAACTCGGCTCGAACCGCCAGCCGGTGAGGCCCGGGTGGCATTTTGGTTCGCGCTATCCCGGCGACCCGACGACCACGGCGGTGTATGACTTTTTGCCGGACGTGCTGCTGGCGCAGGTCGTGAACCGACGCGATTTTTGGGGCATGCTAGTGGCGGACAAGTGGCTGGCCAACGCCGACGGGCGCCAAGCGGTGTACTTTCGGGCTCGAATTGAGCAGCCCTGGGCGGGAGCCTCATCGGAAGCAGGCTTCGTGGCCCAAATGATCGATCACGGCTTCGTCTTCAACGGACCGGAGTGGCGGCTGGAGGCCGGTCCGCTGCACGGCTTGGCGCCCCGCGGCGTGGTCTATCACCAAGTTCGTTCGCTCGACGATTTCCAGCCTTGGCTGGATCGGGTGGCGTATTTTCCGGACGAGATCGTGGATCAAGCGCTGCGAAGCGTCCCGCCGGAGTGGTTCGAGGGCGATCGGGACGAGTTGGAACTCCTTTTGGAGCGCTTGCTCGAGCGGGGCCGCAAGACGGCGGATCGCCTTCTGGAGTGCCGCCGGGCGCGTCCGGACTGGTTCCCCAACTGGAGATGACCGGCAGGGCTCATCTCCGGCCACGATTACAATAGGACCGTGGTACACCGCTTCGTCCTCCACAATGAGACCATCCGAGAAGCGGGCGAGGCCTTTCTCAAACCCGGGCAAGTCGGTCTGCTGTCGGGCTGGGGCGTGTTCACCACGCTCCGGATAGCCGGCGGGGTGCTCTTTGCGTGGGAGCGGCACTGGGCGCGGATGCGACGGGACGCCGCGGTGTTGCGCGTACCGTTTCCGCCAGACGCGGACGCTGTCGAGCACCGGCTGCTCGAGCTGGTGCGAGCCAACCAGGCGCATGAGGCGGCCATGCGGGTGGCGATCCTGCGGAACCGCGGGGCTTCGTGGGAAGGTCCGGGCATCGAGCGGCCCTGGGACCTGATCGCTCTGACCGCCGACCTCACCGACTGGGGGGAAGCCGTCCGGCTGGCGGTGGCTCCGCAGGCGCGCCACGCCACCGGCCGCTTCGCGGGCACCAAGGTGCTTTCTTGGGGATTCAACCTGGCGCTGCTGGAGGAGGCGCAAAGCCGGGGATTCGACGAAGTGATCCTGTTGAACGAGCGTGGGGAGGTCAGCGAGTGCACCTCGGCGAACATCTTCGCCATCGTGGGCCATCGCGTGTGGACTCCGCCGCTCAGCTCGGGGTGCTTGCCGGGAATCACGCGCGAGATTCTGCTGCAGGAACTCCGCGTGCCCGGGGTGGAAATCGGCGAGCGGGAGCTTTACCTACAGGATCTCGAGCGAGCCGACGAGGTGTTGATTACATCCACCACACGGAATCTCCTGCCGGTTTCCGAGATCGAAGGCCTTCCGCTGCCGCGACGGGGAACAACGGGGGCATTGCTGCGGCGCGCGTTCGAGGCCTACGTCGAGGAATATGTCGCCAAGCGGCGTCCCGCCTCCGTCCTGCGTCGGTCGCCATGACCACTTCCTGCCCGGAGTGCGGCAGCCAGAACATCCGTTATTCCCGATTTCGCTCGTGCGCGGAATGCCTCAAGGCAATCGCGGGTTGGCGCCCCATGCGTTGCCGGCAGTGCCGGACGCGCTTCGTCGGGCGGACGTGGGATTTCTCCGATTGGATTCGCGCCCGCTGCCCCAAGTGCCTCAGCCAGGACTTGGAGCCCTGGCCCATGGAAACGCGCAAACCGTCTTGGGGCCAAGCGTTGCCGCTGATGATCTGGGCCAACGCCTACCGCTGCCGGAGGTGTCGCACTCGGTTTGTCAGCTTTCGCCTTGCCGCAGAGGCTGGGGCTGACGACAGATCTTCTCCCTCTCGGGCCGCCGCGGCCGCGGGGGGAAAAGCAAATGGCTCCAAGTGACCCGCCTGCCAGCTTGCCCCCCAACCGGCATGCTCGGTCTGGGCGTGGCATTCGGCGTTGTCGAGCGTTACCCCCGTCGCTCCCCGAAGCTGCCTTTTGGGCAGCCTCGGATCACCGCTCCGGAGGGCGCCAGCTAACAACGCCGATAGGAGCCGACGTCCTCGTTGGGGTCTTTCGCTCGCCCACATGGACAGCTACCTTACGGCAGCCGCCCCGGTGGGGTCACCGCTCCTGACCTCCAACTTCGACGTCCTTCCGGCCCCCCGTTGCGCCCGTTCGGCTTTTCTGCTCCCCTCCTCGTTTCCCCGTCTCCGGGTTGGCGGGGAGGATCCTCGCTTCAAGCCCGTTGCGCCCGGTCTGGTCCGAAAGCCCCAGTCCCGCTCCGAGCCGCCGCTCCCCCTCGGGGCGTTACCCCCTCCGGATCAGTGCGCTCGGCTCGGCCCGGCACCGGAGAGCTCACCGCGGAGATCGCCCGATTACCCTTCGCTCCCCGCAAGCTTTGCTTTTTGACATCGCTTGCGGATCATCGTTCCGGGCTCGCTACGATCTCCGAGGCTTGCTGCTCGGCGAACCTCTTGGAGCCAATCCCATCATGTAACAAAGCCATTTACGGCGTCAATAGAAATCGACGCGCAGGCCCCAGTTTTCCTAAAAATTTTTGCTGTTTATTATCAATAAGATGCGGGCGAGCCGCCTGGAGGTTTTGTGAATAAAACATAAAATTCTCACCGTGTTGTAATACGGCTTCAACGTGGCGTTTGGTCCAGTGAAAGAATCATTCCCGTGTCAGTGGCCGCCCAAAGCCCTCCGGAGGGCGCCGCCGCCAGCACCGCCCGCCGGGCGACCGCTCGGTAGTCGATGGGCATTTCGTTCCAGTGTGTCAGATCGTGGCTCTCCAGAATGCGCAGGCGGCCCGGTACGGGAGAACGGCGAAGTTTGCCGGGCGGCTCCACCGCAGCCAAGTAAGCAGGTCCTCCGTCGAGCAACGCGACATCGGTGACGGCGCGGTCTTCGCGCCGGAAGACGCGCTCGCTGTGGCCGGTGCGCCAGTCCAAGCGGAAGACTTCCGAGCGCCACGGGAACGCATCGTGAAACTCCACCAAGCCGAGTCCGCGGCCGTCGGCTGCCAGGCGCACGCGCGTGATGCGCCCGAACATGGAGGTCGTCGAATGTTTCCATGTCTCGCCGCCGTCGCGCGTCTCCAGCAGGATGGACAGCGTAGGGCGTTGGCGGCGCGCCTCGGCCGCTTCCGGATCCATCCATTCCGGCCATGACGCGTCCGGGTCGCGGGGCCGGCTGCTGGCGCCGGCGATCAGGCCGTGTCGGCCGGAGACGAACGTGATCCACTCGAACACGGTGAACTCGCGCGTCGAGCGCACCTGGTCGAGCACCGGCAGCGGCGTCCAGCGCCGTCCGCCGTCGCGCGTTTCCCAAACCCCTTTTTCCAAACCAATGGCCCAGCCGCGGTTCTCGCTGGCAAACCACACGCGCAGCACGTTCCTAGGACCCGGAACCCTGGTCCACGTGGCGCCGCCGTCGCGAGTCTTCCACAGCCCCTTCTCGGCGGCCATCCAGCCGACGGACTCGTCCAGCAGAAACAGGGAAAGCCCCCGGTCGGGGATCGGAATCAGACGCCAGTTTTCCCCGGCGTCGGTCGTGCGAAGCACGAACGGGCGCCAGCGGCCGTCGCGGCGCAGGGCAGCCACCGCGACGCCGTGCCGGGCGGAGGCGAACTGAAGATCCGTGATGGCGAGTTCCTCGCGGGGCTCGTCGTAGAAATATCGCAACCGCCAGCGGGGCTCCGCAGCAGCGGCCGCTACGGCCAGCAGCAGCAGACCGGCGAGGGCGCGCATTCGAGACTCAGTGGCGTGCCGGGCGCGGCAGGGGACCGGAAGACAGCACCAGCTGCACGTGATTGGCTTGCTCCACCGCGTTCGGATCCATCCGGGCGAGCACGAGCAGGCAGCCGACTTGCTCGCCCACGGTGGTGAGCAGTTCCATTTCGCTGCCGGTGTGCTGGTGCGGGAGGCGGTGCTGCACGTTGATCACACCCACGACGCGGTTCCGAGCGATGACCGGGGCCGACAGGAACGCCTCGAAGGTGTCTTCCGGCAGATCCCCGAAGAACTTGAAGCGGGGATCCTTGTACGCCTCGCGCGAGATCGCCAAAAGGCGCCGCTCGCGCGCGACCCAGCCGGTGAGGCCCTCGGTCAACTTCAAGCGCACCTTGCCAATGGTGGTGGGGTGGGGGGTGTTGGAGGCGCACAACACCAGCTCATCGTTGTCCAGGAGGTACAGCAGGCAGGAATCGCACTCCATGAATTCCACCACCAGCGAGACGATGCCCTGCAAGACCTCCTGCAAACTCATCTCGCGCACCATCATCCGGCTGATTTTCTGGAAGAGCCGGAGCTGCTGTTCGGTGCGCTGGAGTCTCTGCTCGAGTTCCTTGAGTTTGGACACGCCTCTTTTATTATCCCAGAGGGAGCTCAAAGGGGCTCGAAACGGGCCTGGAAAAACCGGAGGTACCGGGGCTCGTAGACCATGCGCAGGCCGCGGATCTTGTCGCGTTGCTCGTAGACGGCCAACACGGACTCGGCCACCACGTCCATGTGGGCTTGAGTATAAACCCGGCGCGGAATGGCCAGACGCACGAGCTCGAGCCGCGGCTTGTGCTCTTGCCCCGTGTCCTTGTCCCGCCCGGCGGAGACGATGCCACGCTCCATGCCGCGGACCCCGGAGTCGAGGTAAATGGCCGCGGTCAGGGCCTGCGCGGGATAGTGCTCCTGGGGAATGTGGGGCAGGAAGCGGCGGGCGTCGAGGAACACCCCGTGGCCGCCGATGGGGACCACGATGGGGATGCCCCAGTCGCGCATCTTGTTGCCGAGGTAGAGCACCTGACCGACACGGGCTCGGATGTGATCATCCTGAACCGATTCTTCGATGCCGCGCGCCACGGCCTCCATGTCCCGGCCGGCCAGGCCGCCGTAAGTGTGGAGTCCCTCGTAGACGACCACGAGATTGCGAGCCTCCTCATAGATCGTCTCGTCGTTGACGGCCAGAAAGCCGCCGATGTTGACGAGAGCGTCTTTTTTGGCGCTCATGGTGCAGGCGTCCGTCAGCGAGCAAATCTCCTTGACGATGTCGGCGACGGAGCGGCCGGCTTGCCCAGGCTCGCGTTGCTGGATGAAGTAGGCGTTTTCGGCCACGCGCGTGCCGTCGAGCACGATGCGGATGCCGTGGCGGGCGGTGAGCGCGCGAACGGCGCGAAGGTTTTCGAGGGAAATGGGCTGGCCGCCCGCCATGTTCACGGTGGCGCCGATCGAGACATAGGGAATCCGCTCGGGGCCATAGCGGCGGATGAGGGCCTCCAGCTTATCCAGGTCCACGTTGCCCTTGAACGGGTGCTCGTTTTCCGGGTCGTGGGCCTCGTCGATGATGACGTCGTGAAACGTGCCGCCGGCCAGCTCCTGGTGGAGGCGGGTGGTGGTGAAGTACATGTTGCCGGGAATGACGTCGCCGGGTTTGATGAGGATCTTGGAGAGGATGTGCTCGGCGCCGCGGCCTTGGTGGGTGGGGATGACGTAGCGGTAGCCGTAGAAGCGCCGCACGGTTTCCTCGAGGTGGTAAAAGTTGCGGCTGCCGGCGTAGGCTTCGTCGCCGAGCATCATGCCCGCCCACTGCCAATCGCTCATGGCGTTGGTGCCGCTGTCGGTGAGCAGGTCGATGTAGACATCTTCGGACCGCAGAAGGAACGTGTTATAGCCGGCCTGGGTGATGGCGCGCAGACGCTGCTCGGGCGTGGTGAGGCGGACGTGCTCGACCACTTTGATCTTGAAGGGCTCGGCCCAACTGCGACGGGTCGGTTTCATGCCGCCATCTTAGCAGGGGGCTACAGCGAGCAAGGGAGCGCCGCCTCTGGCCGCCGACGTGACCGGCCCGCAGGGCAAGGTATCGCCTCCTCCAGGGCAGCTTGCGAGGCGGGCTTGGCGCCCGCCAGCCCAGGATCCGGCCACGCGTAGCCTCCGGGAATTTCGCTGTTGCGCCGCCTGTCACCGGAACCTAGACTGGGAGGGGGGATGGGGAAAGAGGTTTACTTCGACAACCACGCGACGACGCCGGTCGATCCGCGCGTGGTCGAGGCGATGCTGCCCTACTTCACCGAAAAGTTCGGCAATGCCGCCAGCAAGAGTCACCGTTTCGGCTGGGAAGCGGAACGAGCGGTCGAAACGGCGCGCCGGCAGGTGGCCGCCCTCATCGGAGCTGAGGCCCGAGAGATCGTATTCACGAGCGGGGCCACGGAGTCGAACAACTTGGCCTTGAAAGGCGTGGCCGAACGTTACGCCGGACAGGGGGATCACCTCATCACCGCCCTGACCGAGCACAAAGCCGTGCTCGATCCCTGCCGGGCGCTCGAACGGCGCGGCTACCGCGTCACCTATCTTCCCGTCGACCGCGAGGGGCTCCTGGACCCGGACGACGTCCGTAAGGCCATCACACCGCGCACGATCTTGATCAGCGTCATGTACGCCAACAACGAGATCGGCGTCGTGCAGCCCATTGCCGAAATCGGCCGGATCGCACGCGAACACGGCGTGCTGTTTCACACCGACGCCACCCAGGCCGTGGGCAAGATCCCCGTGGACGTGAACCGCGACGCGGTGGATCTGCTCTCATTGAGCGCCCACAAGATGTACGGCCCGAAAGGCGTGGGGGCGCTCTATGTCCGGCACCGGGACCGGCAGGTGGAGCTGGCGGCGCAGATGGACGGCGGGGGGCACGAACGCGGGGTCCGCTCGGGCACGTTGAATGTGCCCGGCATCGTCGGGCTGGGCGAAGCTTGCGCCATCTGCCAGCAGGAGATGCCGCAAGAGGCGGAGCGCTTGCGGAGACTCCGCGACCGTCTCAAAACGCTGCTCGAGTCCGGGCTCGAGGAGGTCTACGTGAACGGTTCGATGGAGCGCCGCCTGCCGAACAATCTGAACATGAGTTTCCTCTACGTGGAGGCGGACGCCCTTCTGGTGGCGCTCAAAGACATCGCGCTATCGACGGGATCGGCCTGCACCTCCGCCATTCCGGAGCCCAGCCACGTGCTGCGGGCCCTCCATCTGCCGGAGGGGCGCGCCCAGAGCGCAGTGCGCTTCGGCCTGGGCCGGTTCAACACGGAGGAAGAGGTGGACTACGTCGCCGCGCGCGTGATCGAAGCGGTGACCAAACTCCGCGAACTATCGCCCCTCTACGAGCTGGCCCGAGGCGGATCGCCGAATGCCTCCGGGCCGTCGTAAGCTGAAGGAGAGGGGAACGAGGGGATGATTCGCGTCACGCCGAAAGCCGTCGAGAAAATCCGCCAGACACTGGCCAAGCACGGCGTCGGAACAGAAGGCGGTTTGCGCCTCGGAGTGCAGGGCGGCGGGTGCTCGGGCTACAGTTACGTGATCCGGGTCGAGCCACAACAGCGCCCCACGGATAACGTCTATGATTTCGACGGCGTGCGCGTCTTCGTAGATCCCAAGAGCCTGAACTTGCTCAAAGGGATGACGCTGGACTACAAGGAATCTCTCATCTTCTCCGGCTTCGTTTTCGACAACCCGAACGCGAAAAAGACCTGCGGCTGCGGGACCTCCTTTTCCATCTGACCCGGCTGCCTGGGAAACCTGATAGCATACCGGGGTGCCTAGGGAACTTTCTCAGCGTCATCTGGACTTGCTGCGACGGTACGACACGCCGACGATCTGCAACGTGATCGAGCTGTTCGCGGTGCGCCCGCGCAACACCGGCTACATGGACGGCCGGATCCGCTGCTGCTTTCCGGAACTCGGGCCGTTGGTGGGCTATGCCGCGACGGCCACGCACCGCGCCGCCTTCGAGCGGAGCGACGCCTCCGGTTATGCCGCGCTCGACGAACAGGTACGCCGATTCGAGGAGCTCCCCCGGCCTCCAGTGGTCGTGTTGCAGGATTTAGACGATCCCCCCGTGGCGGCGAGCTTTGGCGAGATTATGTGCGCCACCTACCGGGCCTTCGGCGCCGCCGGGCTGATCACTAGCGGCGCGGCGCGCGATCTGGATCAGGTGCGGCGGCTCGGCTTCCCTGTGTTCGCCTCCGGCGTGATTTGCTCCCACGGCTACAGCCACCTCGTCTCGCTGCATGTGCCGGTGCGCGTCGGGGGGCTGGCCGTGCATCCCGGCGACCTGCTACACGGCGACGTTAACGGCGTCACGAACATTCCCTTGGAAGTCGCTTCGGAAGTGGCTGAGGTGGCTGCTGAGTACGTGGCGGCCGAAGCCATTGTGCTGGATTTTCTGAAGACCGGTCCGGGCGATGTGCGGCTCTTTGCCGAGGCGCGGCGAGCCTCACAGGAAGCCATTGCGCGGCTGGCGGCGAGGGTGCGCCGCAAAGCCGACTGACGCGCGCCTGTCCCTCGCCGCCGAGTTTCGCTAGAAGATGTACCGCAGTCCCAGCGTGATGCGCCGGTTCCCGCCGTTGGTGCCCCATTCGTTGGCGAAGTTGGCGGAGTTGATACGCGACTCAGGAATGCCGAAGTTGCGCGTGTTGGTCAGGTTGAGGAACTCGGCGCGGAACTGGACGGTGTGGCCCTCGGCCACCTTCGTGTTCTTGAAGGCGCCGAAGTCGAACTGTTGGATGCCGTCGGCCCGGAGAATGTTCCGTCCCGCATTGCCGAGCGGTGCCGCCGCCGTCACGTTCGTGAACAGGCTGTTGCGGGAGTTGTTGACCGCCGCCGGCAAGGTGAACTGACGGATTTCTGCCATGGTCATCTTGGAGATCGGCCGGTCGGTGGCCACATTGGCCCGGATGGCGTTGCCGACCAAGGCGTCGATCCCGCTCAGGCGGAAGCCCGGGTCGATCCCGGCCAGCGGCGTGAACGGAGCGCCCGACTGGAACGTCAGGAACCCGTTGATCTGCCAGCCGCCGAGGATCTTGCCCAGGGCGCCCTGCTGGGACCGCATCCACGGAAATTCGTACACGAAGGTCGAGCTGAAACGGTGCGGCCGGTCGTAGGTGGAGCGGGCCCGGTCGGCGCGGCGGTTGAAGGAGTCCTGGGCGACCGCCACATCACCGTTGACGGCAGCGTTGAAGATATCCGAGGCGAGGTCGATGAAGGCGCTCCAGGTGTAGTGGGAGCCCATGGAGAACCCGCCGGAGAAGCGCTTCTCCAGGCTGACCTGAAGCGAATGGTAAATCGAGTTCGCGCTGTTGGCGCGCACCCGGCGCACGCCCAGATTCGGATACAGCCGGCGGATGGTGCTCGTCCCGGAAATGTTCGGGTTGCCATCCACGGTCTGGAACAGCGCTGTGCCTTTGGTTCCGACCCACCCGGCCGTCAGCGCCCAATCGGCCCCGAGGCCCCGCTGAAATTGGAAGGAGAACTGCTCGGCGAAAGGCGAGCGGAAATCCGCGGTGACCTGGGTTTGCGTGATCAGCAGCGGGTCGCCCGTGATGGGCGCCAGCGCCGCGGCCCGAAGCGCGTTGAAGGTGTTCGGCGTGCGCGCCGGCAGCGTCGTGGCGTTCAGGAACGGAAAGGCTGTGCCCACATTGAGGGCGATGTTGATGAAGGCAAAATCGTAGGTGCGGGAGTAGCCGCCCCGCATCACCAGCTTGCCGTCACCGGTGAGCCATCCGAGCGGACCCGGACCCCGTCCGAAGCGGTAGTTGAAGCCGAAGCGCGGCCCCCAGTTATTGTTGTCCCGTGGCGGCACCGGCTCTAGTTTGTAACGGGGGTCGTTGTTATTAGCGGCCACGATGCGGGCGTTGGCGTCCGCCAGATTCTTCATGGGGTTGCCCGGCGACTCGTAGCGGATGCCGTAGGTCAGGGTGAAATTCGGCCGGACGCGCCATTCATCCTGCACGAAGAAGAAATAGTCGTAGAACTTGTAGTATTGGTTGGTCTGGCCGCCCCGCAGCGGGCTGTTGATGGTGGCAATCTGCGCCACGTCGTCCACCAAATCCTGGAGGTTGTTGTAAACCAGCCGCCCGCGCAGCGTGGGCAGGAAGAAACTGACGATATCCTGCCGCCGGAAGTCAATGCCGAACTTCATGGTGTGGGTGCCGCGGATGATGCCGATCGTCTCCTGGATCTGGTAGGTGTTGTTGCGCCGGAACTGCGGCAGATTCACCGCTAGTCCGATGGCGGTGCGGGTAGCGGCAGCATTGAACCCCGTCAGGCCGAGCTCGTTGACCTCGATGGAGGGAATCGTCTCCGAGCGCGGATCTTCCGCGGAGGTGGTGGTCGCCAGCCGCTGATAGGAGACGCGGAACTCGCTGTACACTCTCGCCGAGAAGGTCGAGGTCAGCGCTGCGGTGGCGGCTTGGCGGCGGACCGGGTTAATGGTGCTCAGGCCGGGAGGCGTCGCCTGACCGAAGCCCGATCCCATCGAGTCATCGTACATGTAACGGCCCGTGAGGCGGTGCACCGTGTTGAAGGAGTGATCCACGCGGCCGCTCCACTGCCAGTCATCGAACTTTTGTGAGGTGGCGCCGGAGAGCCGTCCCAGCGGCACGTCGTACGTGCGTCCGTCGGCCGTGAACCGCGCCGTCTGTCCCGTGGGCACCTGCGCGGCGGGCAGAAAATCGAGCAGCGCCTTGACCGGCGGGCGGTTCGCAAACGGCTGCAAGATTCTCCGGCCCTCTTCCGTGGGCGCCCCGTTGATGCTGCTGCCGCTGCCGAGCGCCCGATCCGTCCACCGCAATAGCGAGCCGAAGAAGAACGTGCGGTCTCTGCCGTGGTAAAGACCCGGGATGTAAACTGGGCCACCCAGGGTGCCACCCAGCTGGTTATTGATCCGGAAAGGCGCACGCGGGAACAGGTTCTCGTCCAGGTTGTTGCGCGAGTTCAGCCGGTTGCTGTTGTGGAACCAGAACGCCGTACCGTGCAACTCGTTGGTGCCGCTCTTGGTGATCACGTTGACGACCGAACCCGCGGCCCGGCCGTATTCGGCCAGAAACTGGTTCGTGATCAGCCGGAACTCCGCGATCAGATCCGGGTTGTTCACCGACTGGATCATACCGGTGACGCTCGGATCGTTCGAATCCTGGCCGTCGATCATGAAGTTGTTGGAGCGCACGCGCATGCCGTTCACGGAAAAGTTCACGCCTGCGTCCAAGCCGTTGTTGCCACTCGCGGCGAATACGCTCTGGCCGCTCGACAACTGGGCCACGCCGGCCACATTCAGCGCCAGGTTCAGAATATTCCGCGTGGGGGGCAGGGGGATTTCCGAGATCCGTTTGCTGTCGAAGTTGACACCGATCTCGGCGTTCGTGGTATTGATCAAAGGTGCGTCCGCGCTGACGCTGACGACCTCCGTCACGCCTGCCACTTCCAGCTTCACGTCCAGATCCGCGATCTGATTCAGGCGCAGCACGATCGGCCCTTGCACGTACCGCGAGAACCCCGTGCGGGTGACCGTGACTTCGTAGGTACCGGTGGGCAGCAACGGGAACCGGAAGCGTCCCTCGGCTCCGGTGGTCACCTCGCGGACCTGATTGGTTTCCAGGTTCTTGACCGTGACCCTCGCGTCCGCTACTACGGCCCCGGTGGCGTCCCGAACCGTGCCCGCAATCTCCCCAGAGGTTGTCTGGGCCATCAGGCCGAGACTGGCGATAGCCAGCGCGGCCAACACGTTGATTGTTCGCATGTCAGCTACCCTCGAGATGAAATTATGGCGTTGCGCCCCTCTTTGTAATGCAATGGATTGCTATCAATATAAGCCCAGCTCATCCCTTGTGTCAACCCGGGAGTGGGTGCAGAAGAGCCTCCTGGGTGAGCTGCGTGTGCGGGATGCACTCAGGTTTAGGCTTCGAAATCCGGCTCGATCCACAAACCTAGCGCCACGGGATGGTGCGAGCGCGTGGGTGCGCGATCGCCGCCTTGCAAGCGTCGGCCGGCGCGCCGGGAATGCCTTGGGCCGCCAGAGGATCGGCGGGGCCACGGCGGCCGGGGCGATTCAGCGCCCCGGTTTCAAGCGTAACATCGACGCCCTGGGCGGCGTCTTGACAGTACCGCGGAGGCTGCCGCACCGGTATGGAAACGCCGGGTGGTTCCCTCTCCGGAACATCTTCACGTGGAGAGGAAGTTTATTATGAAGCTGCGCATCGTTGGATCGGTACTGGGGGCGCTGGTCGTGTTCGCCTTGACGGCGATCGCGGCCGACGTCTCCGGCAAGTGGATCGCTCAGGTCCCCGGCCGGGGAGGCCAGACAAGGGAAGTCACCTTCACCTTCAAAGTGGATGGCGACAAGCTGACCGGCACCATGTCCACGCCCATGGGCGAGCGGGAGATTTCTGACGGCAAGGTCAGCGGCGACGAGATCTCCTTCACCATCCTCATGAGCTTCGGCGGCAACGAAGTCAAGATGCTGTACAAAGGCAAAGTCGAGGGTGACCAGATCAAGTTCACCCGCCAGGTCGAAGGACGGGAGCCGGTCGAGTTCACCGCTAGGCGCGCCGCTACCTGAGCGTCGCCGGAAGCGGGCCCCCTTCCGCTTCTCGCTCGCCACGGATTGACTCCGGTCCCAGGCCCGCGTATAGTCGAACTGAAGGTTCGGCGTCATCAGTCTGCAACCTGGGGTTGTTAGAGTCAAGCCGAGGTGAGAAATGAAGCCCTGGCTATACCTTTCTACGCTGCTCGGGTGTGTACTCTACGGGCAGCTTCACACGGCCAGTTTGACGGGTTTGGTGACGGATCCCACGGGAGCTGTCGTCAGTGAAGCCCGGGTTTCGGCCAAGAACCGGGCGACCAATCTCGAGCATTCTACCGTCACAGATCCCTCTGGCTATTACACGCTGCCGACGCTGCCTGCGGGGGTGTATGACGTCACGGTAGAAAAGGAAGGGTTCAAGCGGGCTGTGGCTACGAGCATCGAGCTCGCGGTGGGCCAAAAGGGCCGCTTGGACTTCCGGCTGGATCTGGGTACGATCGCCGAGTCCATCACCGTCGAGGGCGCCGCACCGCTGCTGGCCACCGAGGAGGCCTCGCTCGGCTCGGTGGTGGAAAACACGCGCGTGCGCAATCTGCCGTTGAGCCGCCGGAACTGGGATGACCTGCTCGGCCTGATCCCGGGCGTGCACAGCGAGCGTTACACGGAAGAGGGCGGCGGCACGGCCGCAGGGCGCACGGGCGGCGCCAACATCCATGGCGTACGGTCGCTTCAGAACAACTTCCTGCTGGACGGCGTGGACAACAACTCCATCTCGACCAACGTGCAAGAACTGACCACCCAAGTGTCACGGCCCTCGGTCGACTCGATCCAGGAATTCAAGGTCACCACGAACGCTTATTCGGCCGAGTATGGGCGCAGTCCCGGAGGCACTATCAGCGTCACGACCAAGAGCGGCACGAACCAGTTCCGGGGCGTGATCTACGAGTTCGCCCGCAACCGCAAATTCGACGCCAACAACTGGGTGCTGAACCGCTCCGGTCAACCCAAACCCCAGCACATTCAGAATCAGTTCGGAGGCAATCTCGGCGGTCCGATCGTCCGCGACCGGGCGTTTTTCTTCTTCGATTACGAGGGCACGCGCATCCGTAAGGGCACGACCCGGCTGGGCAACGTTCCCATGCCCAACGAACGCCGCGGCGATTTTTCCCCGGCGGCGGCCGCCGCCAACCGGACCACTTACGCTACTTTGATCGACCGCGTGGGGGATTGCATGGGCGCCGGCGTGCCGTTTCCCAACAACCAGATCCCGGCCACGTGCTTGGATCCGGTAGCCAAGCGGATCATCGACATGCTCCCAGCGCCCAACCTCACTCCCGCCACGGGGCCACTCAACGCCTTCAACTACGTCCGCAGCCCGTCCATCATCGACGACACCGACACGATCACCACGCGCGAAGACGTGCAGCTGTCTTCGAGCCACCAGCTGTTCTTCCGCTACAGCTGGTCGGACCGGTTCCGTTTCGTGCCGGGAGTGTTCGGCGGGATCCTGGACGGCACTTCCACGTCCGCGTTCGGCCGGCTGTTCATGGGCGGACAGAGCGCCGTCTTGGGACTGAATTCGGCGTTGACGCCGCGCATCGTCAACGAGTTTCGCATCGGCTGGGGCCGAAACAACTCGCGCGGCGTGCAGGATCCCTTCGGCAAGAACACGCTGGCCGAGTTCGGGATCCGCGGCGTGCCGGAGGATCCTTCCTTTTCCGGAGGCTTACCGGCCTTGCGCATCCAGGCTCGGGGCGGCACGCAGACCATTCCCGGCGGCGCCGGCGGCGGACTGGACCACATCGGCTCTCCGGTGTTCCTGCCCAAGTGGCAAATCACCAACATGTGGCAGTGGTCCGACGTGGTCAGCATCGCCCAGGGACCGCACCAGTTCAAGTTCGGGGCCGATCTTCGCATGCCCCTGCGGAACATTTACGTGGACATTCCCGCGCCCCGCGGCGACTGGACCTTTGACGGCAACCGCACAGGGATCGGCGTGGCGGACTTCCTGCTCGGCTACCCTTCCGCGGCCCAGCTTTCCAACCTCCGGCCCGTGGATCTGCGCCTGTGGATGATGTCCTACTTCCTTCAGCACGACTGGAAAGTCACGCCGAAGTTCACGCTCAACCTCGGGCTGCGCTACGACTTCGCGACCTGGCCCTACGAAGGCGGTGACCGCATGACGAACGTGGATCCGGCCACGGGCGAGCGGTTCACTCCGGCGAATTCCCGGTTCGGCCGCAGTCTGGTGCGGTCCGACAAGAACAACTTTGCGCCGCGTGTCGGGTTCGCCTACCAGCTCACGCCCACAACGGTGCTGCGTTCCGGTTACGGGCGCTTCTTCATGCTCTTCGAACGCGCGGGCAGCGAGGACCAGATGGCCTTGAACCTACCGTGGGTGGTCAACAACGCGCTGGGGGCGGTCAGCACCAGCGAAACCGTGAACAATATGCGTGTGCGCACCGGATTCAACCTCTCGCTGGACCCGGCGGTGATCGAGCGGGATCCGGCGCGCCTGCGCCTGGTGCGCCAGCGCACGGTGAACCCCGTCTCGGTCTTTCCCACCGTGGACAAGTGGAGTTTCGGCCTGCAGCGGCGGCTGCCGGCGGATGTGGTGCTCAGCCTGGACTACGTGGGCACCAAAGGTACGCACCTGTCCATTCTAAGGAACCTCAACCAGCAGCGCTTCAACCCCGACGGCTCGCCTGGGGGCCTGGCAACCGTTCGCTTCCCGCACCTAGGCGCCGTCGAGTACCGCGAGAACAACGGGAACTCGATCTACCACGGGCTGGACGTGGCTCTCGACAAGCGTTACAGCCGCGGTCTGGCGTTCGGCGTGGCCTACACCTGGTCCAAGTCCATCGACTACGCCATGGAGCACCTGTTCAGCGGCGGATCCAGCAGCTTCATGCAAAATGCGCACAATTTGCGCGAGCAGCGGGGCCGCAGCGACTTCGACTACCGGCACCGCTTGGTGCTGCACTGGAACTACGAGCCCCCCCTGGGCCGGGGCGGGACATATCTGACCAGCGGTCCTGCGGCCTACATCCTGGGCCACTGGCGGCTGACCGGCGTGACCACGCTGCGGTCGGGTCGGCCGTTCACGATTTTTTACACGGCCAACAACGGCCGGGTGGGCGTGCCGGGCGGCCTAGCCAATGCACTCGCAGATTGTCTGCGGGACGGCAGCTTGCCGCCAAACGAGCGCCGGCCGGAACGGTGGTTCGATCAGACTGCCTACGCCGCTCCGCCCCTTCCGCGCGTGCTGGGCAACTGTGGTCGCAACACGCTGGACGGGCCGGGTCTGGTCAACTTCGACTTCGCGCTGGCCCGCAGCTTTCCCTACTTCGGCGAGGGGCGGAGTCTGGAGTTCCGTTGGGAGATCTTCAACGCCTTCAATACGCCGCAGTTCGGCATCCCGGACAACAACCGCGCCAGCGGCAGCTTCGGCACCATCTCGCGCCTCTCCGGGGACCCGCGCGTAATGCAATTCGCGTTGAAGTTCTACTACTGAAGCAGGCGTACCTCTGACGTTACCCTTTTTGCGCCGCCTCCGTCATCCCAATTTGGGAGGCGGCGCGCTGCGTTAAGCGGACGTTTTCGGCCAAGCCGTCGCGGCCGGTTTTCCGTCCCGCGGCACTTGGGGAACGCCGCCCGCAGGTCAGCCCTCGTCGTGCCGACCGCCGCCCGGAGCCAGAATCCGGGGGACAGGAGTTCGGAGCGAACGCCTCCGCAGGTCGCGCCGGCCGTCGGCGTCAAGGGCGGCGGGACGTTGCTGCTATACTTTGTTGGCGCCTTCAGGAACATTGAAATGCCAGAAAAACCCGGCCCGCGATATTTTTGGATGCGGTTGGCCCTGATACTGGGCATGGGGCTCGGCCTGCTGCTGCTGATCCAGTCGGTGGTCACCTACCGGTACGTGTCGCGCCGGATGGTGCTGGAGCAGCTGGAGCGGGAGTCCGCGCGGCAGGTGGCTTTCCTGGAGCGGCACGCGCGCCAGATGGGCGTGCGCGACGTGGGACAGCTTGCGGACGTTCTCGAGGACATCCGCACAGAAGGCGCCCGGCGCATCGCCTGGATCCGCATTCTCGACGGCCGCGGCCAGGTGCTGGTCGAGAGCGGCCGGCCGGTCGGCGCTCCCTTCCGTCCGGAAGCGATGCGGGCCTTGTTCGAAGAACGGCGCGAGGTAACTGAGCTGCGCTCGACGCCCGCCGGCGAGGTGTGTGTGACGCTGCATGCTCTGCGGTTGCCGCTGCGTCCGCCGCAGGGGCCGCCGCCGGCTCCCCGGCCGCCGGATCGGGCCGCTCCCGGAGCACGGCCGGGCCTTCGTTTTGCAGAAATCGCGCTGTTCGTCGAGGGTGCCAACACGGCGTTTTGGCCGCTGCGGCGGCATTTGATGGTCAACTTTTCAGCGGCCGTGGCCCTGGTGGCCTCTACCATCTTCATCTGGTTGCGGTTCGGTTCCTACGTTCGTGCTCGGCAACTGGAGCAGCAGCTCGAGCTAGCGCGCCAAGTGCAGCGCGACCTGTTGCCCTCCTCGGGTCTGGACTCCCGGGAGTTCGACGTGGCAGGAGCCTGTTTTCCCGCCCTGGAGGTGGGAGGGGACTTTTACGACGTCTTTGCGGCAGGACCGGGACGCACCGCCCTGGTGCTGGGCGACGTGTCGGGCAAAGGCCTGCCCGCGGCGCTGCTGATGGCCCTGATTCACGGCGCGGTGCGCGCCAGCAACTGGACCGCTGGAACGGAACAGCATGAAGCCTCCACGCGTCGGCTCAACGAATTGTTGTGTTCGGGCACCTCGCCCGATCGGTTCGCCAGCCTCTTCTGGTGCTACTATGACGCCGCCGAGGGCGTGCTGCGCTACATCAACGCGGGCCATCTGCCGCCGCTGGTGTTCCGCCGGGATGCGGCGGCACCGCTGAAGCTTGACGAAGGCGGACCGGTCCTCGGCGTCGTGCCCGATGCCGAATACCGCCAGAGCTCGGTGCGGCTGGCGCCTGGCGATCTTGTGGTGATGTACTCCGACGGCATCGTCGAGGCGGAAAACCCCCGGGGCGATCAGTTCGGCGAGGAGCGTTTGCTCGAGATCCTACAGGAGAACCACAAGAAGTCCTCGGAAGAGATCCGGAACGAAGTCTTGACCCGTGTCCGTGTATTTCTCGGGGGCGCCCACCCGCCGGATGACCTGACGCTGCTGGTAGCGCGGGTGCAGGCGGCTGGGGCGCAGGCGCTGGCGGCGTGAGGGGCTCGGGAACGCCCTCCCCGCGCAGCTTTCACCCTATAAGCGCGGCAGGACAGGCTCCGGCTCGGCCGCCGGCGGCACCGGCTTGCGCCGGCGGAACATCGATTTCAAGGACGACAGGTACGTGTAGTAAACCGGCGTCAGATACAGCGTCACGAGCTGCGAGACCAGCAGCCCTCCGACTACGGCTAAACCCAGCGGCTGCCGGGCCTCGCCGCCTGCGCCGTAGCCGAGGGCGATGGGCACCGCTTCAATGGGCCGCGGCCTCAGTGTTCGCAGGCGCCCCCGGGCCCGCTTTTCGAAACCGGGTGCGAGTCGAGGAACCTTTGCACTTCGC
>JANWXD010000037.1 GCA_025055455.1 Bryobacteraceae bacterium | reverse complement strand
CGACTCGGAATTGGATGAACGTAAGACTGAAGCTGGGAGCACCGCTGGAGTGAAACCGAACCAAACCGACGGTATATGACTAGCCCGTAACCGATGCTCGGTATCGGTCTTGAACGGCTTCCACGATGGCTCGCGGCGCTTCGAGGTACGAGCCCCCCACTTCAAAGCCCCAGTGTGGCCCGTCCTCCTGAGCCCAACCAGCGGCTGCCAGCCAGACAGGGATTGCTTTGCTGATAAGTCGCAACAATCTTCCCACCTTGGTCGGATTATAATGGCGTCTGCTCGGTAGCACCTCGGGCAGAAACGGGCAAGTACGGACAGTAACGGGCGCGGGCTCATGCCGAACCAGGGTCAGCGGCGGCGGCTCACATCCTGGAAAGAAATCGCGCAATACCTCGGGGCGGATGAGCGCACGGTGCGCCGCTGGGAGCGGGAACGCGGTCTGCCGGTTCACCGTCTTCCCGGCGGCAAACGCAGTTATGTCTACGCCTATCCCGCAGAGCTGGATCAGTGGCTTAGATCACAGGCGCCAGAAACCAACGCACCGATTGACGCGGCGGCGGAGCCAGCTCGGCCATCACCCACCGAAAGGTGGTTGAAACGCCTCCACATTAACGCCCGCAAGATCATACTCACGCTGGTTGCCCTCTTAGTAATCGCGATCGGCGTGAACTGGTATTGGCGTCTCCGGCCAGCTTTTCCGTCGCGCGCTGAAATTGACGGCAGGGTACTGGAAGTACGGGATCGCTCGAACGGCTTGCTTTGGAGCCACACCTTCCCGGATTCCCTCCGAACCGCTGAGGAACTTCAAGGCAACCTGTTGCGTCCCCACCGCCGACTGCACCTCGCGGACTTGGACGGCGACGGCGCCTCCGAGGTGATCTTCCGCGCCGCCTACCGCTCCGAGGAGGGATCGTCCGGCCCCGACCTCGAGGAGATTACCTGCTTCTCGAGCCGCGGCAAGTTGCTGTGGCGGTATCGGCCGCAGGTGACTGTCAATATGGGAGGCATGCGTTTCGACGGCCCTTGGCGGTTTACGGACCTGATCCCGGTTCGAACCGGACACGGCACCCAGCTTTGGGCGTCGCTGGTCCACCAGTACTGGCGACCGTCGTTCGTCGTGCGGCTGGACGCCTCCGGACGTGCCGCGCTACATTTCCTTAACGCAGGTTTTATCTACGTGCTCGACCACAAGCGCCATCTGGAGGCGCACTACCTGCTCGCGGGCGGCATCAACAACGAATATGCCTCCGCCTTTCTGGCGGTCCTGCGCGTTGACGGCGAGCCCGCCTGCTCCCCCCAGACCCAGGGATCCCGCTTCGATTGCACCGACGCACCGAAAGGCCTTCCGGAGCGTTACTTCCTCTTTCCACCCACCGAGCTGAGCCGTGCCATCCTGCCTTACAATTCGGTGAGACACATCGACGCCTTGGGAGCCAAGCGCGTCGTCGTCACGGAAGAGACCGAGGACGGGGCCTGGGCTATGTACGACTTCGCGGAAAACCTCGAACCGGACAGCGTCGCCTTCAACTATCGTTTCGGCAGCGTTCACCGCCGTCTAGAGCAGGAAGGTCTCCTGAAACACCCCATCGAGGACTGCCCCGAGCTTGTACGTCCCCTGAAAATCCGCCGCTGGGATTCGAAGTCGGGTTGGACCACGATGGCGGTCCCCCCGAAGACGGGCCTCCGACCGGATGTGTGGCCCAAGAACTAAGCACCCGAATTTTCGGGTTGCGTAGCCTGTCCCCGAAATTAGAAGCGGAGGCCGCCGCTGCAGACCAACACTTCACCCGTGACGTAATCGGATAGCGGCGAGCAGAAAAACAGGACCGGGCCGGCGGCTTCTTCTGGCGTGCCGAAACGGCCCAGGGGGCACATTGCCCGCAGCGTCGCCAACGCCTCCGCGCGTACACCCACCGGGATCCTCCGCCCGCGCACTTCCACCGTTTCCTCACCGAGCGGCTGCGTCAGGCGCGTCTCGATGATGCCAAAGGCCACGCCATTGACATTTACGTTATAGCGGCCCCACTCCTTGGCGAGCGTCTTAGTAAGTCCGATGACGGCTGCCTTGCCCGCCGAGTAACCAGCCTGCCCCGCATTGCCGTCCACGCCCGAGATGGAGGTAATGTTCACGACTTTTCGCATCACGCGTCGGCCTTCCGCGATCTCGCGCTTTGCCGTCTCGCGGATCCACGTCGAAGCCGCGCGCAGGATCCGAAACGGCGCCACCACGTGGATGTCGAGCATGGCCTGGAACTGCTCGTCCGTCGTCTTCTGGATCACGTTATCCCACGTGTAACCGGCGTTGTTCACAATAATGTCCAGCGACCCGAACGCGTCGAGTGCCGCCTCCACAAGCCGCTGTGGAAACGCAGCCTCGGTAACATCCCCGACCAAGGCCTCCGAGCGGCCGCCCGCGGCGCGGATCCACGCTGCCGTCTCCTGGGCTGCCGCCTCATCCAGATCGTTCACCAGCACCGCCGCCCCCGCCCCAGACAGCTTCTCTGCAATGGCACGGCCGATCCCCCGCCCCGCGCCGGTCACCAGCGCTGTCCGGCCCTCGAGCGTGAACGGCGTCACGAACTCCTCCCCGCGCAGGCCGCCTGCGCGACCTCCTCGATCGCCGCAAGCGCCCGCTCGCACGCAGCACGGTCAGCATCGTAATGCGTCACCAGGCGCATCCGGGAGGGGCCGACCCCGTTGATCCGTACCCCTCGCTTTTGAAGCAGACGGCTGAACTCCGCGCTGGTCAGGCCCGTCTCGGCCACATCGAAGATCACAATGTTGGTCTGCACCTCGTGCACCAGCCGGATTCCCGGAAGGCGCGCCAGCTCCGAGGCCAGCCACCGCGCGTTGGCATGATCCTCTCCGAGGCGTGCGGGCATTTGCTCGAGAGCGATCAACCCGGCCGCCGCCAGCACGCCGGCCTGCCGCATGCCTCCGCCGAGCCGTTTCCGGTACAGACGCGCCCGCCCCATATCTTCCGCCGAGCCGACCAGCATCGAGCCCACCGGGGCGCCCAGCCCTTTGGACAAACAAAACATCACCGTGTCCGCCTTAGCGCACAGGTCGGCCACGGAGCATCCGAGATACGTCGCGGCGTTGAAGATCCGCGCCCCGTCCAGGTGCACCTTCAAGCCGAGCTCGTGCGCCCGCTCGCAGATCTCTTCGATCACCTCCCGCGGCGTGACGGCCCCGCCCGCCATGTTGTGGGTGTTCTCGAGGCTGATCAGGCCGGTCGGCGCCCAGTGCGGACCTAACGGACGGATCGCGCCGCGGATCTGCTCCCATCGCAACACGCCGTCCGGCGCTTCGACCGGCCGCGGCACGCAGCCGGAAAACCAAGCCATCATGGCCAGCTCGTAGTTGTAGACGTGAGAACGAGCCTCGCAAATGACCTCCTCGCCATGGTGGGTATGCAGCTTGACTGCGATGGTGTTTCCCATCGTGCCCGTGGGCACGAAGAGCGCCGCCTGTTTGCCGAAAATCTCCGCGGCCCGCTGTTCCAAGCGGTTCACCGTCGGATCCTCACCGTAGACGTCGTCGCCGACTTCGGCTTCGGCCATGGCGCGCCGCATCTCTGGCGTAGGCCGGGTGACCGTATCGCTGCGCAAGTCCACGTAATCGGAACCCTTCACGCCCCGATAAACTCCTGGAAGATTTCGTTGGACAGCAGGATGCCGCGAGGCGTCAGCCGGAGCCGCTCGCCATCGTCCTCGAGAAGGCCCGCCTCCGAGAACCGCCGAATGACCGCTTGGAAACGCCGGCGTCCGCCCGCGTCGGGCCGGACCCCCTCGAGCAGCCGCAACCCGACGTAATACCGCTCTTCCTCCGGCACCGCGGGACTCTCTTCGACGCAAGGCGACAGGCCACCTTCGATCCGCGCCACGTACTCGGCCGGGTGCTCGGCGTTGCGCCTGCGAGTCCGGCCGTCGAAGGAGTGGGCATCCGCGCCGAAGCCAACGTATGGCTCCAGGCGCCAGTATTTCAAGTTGTGCCGGGACTCGAAGCCGGGACGGGCGAAATTCGAGATCTCGTACCGCCGCAGCCCCAGGGTTCCCAGCCGCTCCACTGCCGTCTCGTAAAATGCGACGACCGCCTCTTCGTCGGGCATTTCGTGCGCTCCGTAACGGGCGCCGCCGCGGAGCACTTCCCGCCCCAGTCGGCTGTCCTCGTCGATTTCGAGCATGTACACCGAAACATGCGGCACGCCCAGCCGCGCGATCCAGTCGAGCGATTCGCTCCAGCTCGCGGCCGTTTGGCCCGGCAAACCCGCAATCAAATCCACGTTGAGATTTTCGATCCCGGCACGTCGCAGCAGCTCGACTTCCCGCGCCACAAGTTCCGCCGTGTGCTTCCGGCCCGTTTGCGCCAGCTCTGCGGCGACGAACGACTGCACACCCAGGCTCACGCGGTTGATCCCCATCTCACGCCACTGCTTTGCCTTCTCCAAAGTCACCGACCCCGGAGCAGCTTCCAGCGTCGCCTCGAGCCAGGGACAGCCCGGCACGAGAGCCAGCAACCGGGCCAGCGTCTTCGCTTCCATCCGGCACGGCGAGCCGCCTCCCAGATACAACGTTTCCGGCGTCCATGGCCACGCGTACGAGCGCACCTCCGTGCACAAGGCTTCCACATACCTGCGCTCGAGTTCGCGGGCGAAAACTCCAGAACGGAAGTTGCAATAGTTGCACTTCTGCGAGCAGAACGGGTAGGAAAGATAGACGCCCGCCATGGCGGCTATAGCGTGATATCCTCTCCGAAGTGCACCGAAAGGACTTCGGCGGCGACCTGCTTGAGGGACTGGCCCGTGTTGGCCAGCACAAAGTCGTTTTCGACGACGTCCCAATCCAGCTTGTGCTGCCGGGAGGCCGCGACGATCCAGACCTGTCCCGAGGGACGGGCCTCGATCGTCACCTTGCCCGAGCGGGGGCCGCGGGCGCCGACGGTCAGTGTGTCGCCTTCCAAGCGCACCAGCAAGCCGTAATCGTCGGCCGCAAGCACTAACTCGCGGTGCAGGCTCTGCAACGCTTTGCGGGCTTTTTCGACCAGTTCTGGATCGGCCTTCATCACTCTTGATTCCAGCCTCGCGCGGCGGCCCGGGGCCGGACGCTCACTACGAACTTAACAAATCCCGCGACTTTCGTCCGAACGGGCGCATCTGTTAGGCTTGGACTTTTCGATGGAATCCCGTTGTTTGCGCCACACCGAGCTGCCGCAGACGACAAACCTGTTTTCGGACTTTCTTTATCACTTCGCCCGCGTGGCGCCATTTTATTCCCTTGCCCCGCTCGACTCGAGCAGCTACCAGGCCGCCGCGGCAGCCCTCCGCTATCCCGCCGAGCGGCGCGCCGCGCTGGTGGCGGCCCTGCGCGAGCAGAACGGGGATTCGCCCGCACTCGAGCAACTGGCCCGGCCGGAGACCCTGGTGGTCGCCACGGGTCAACAGGTGGGCCTCTGCTCGGGTCCAGCCTACACCGCCTATAAGGCGCTCACCGCGATCAAACTGGCGCGCCGTCTGACGGCGGACGGGATACCCGCGATTCCCGTTTTCTGGATGGCGACCGAGGACCACGACTTGGCGGAGGTGGACCACTGTTGGGTCTTCGATCCAGCGGGCCGACCGGCGCGTGTCGAGGCGGCGCCGTCGGCGCCGGCGAACACCCCTGCCGGGCTTGTGGCGGTTCCCTGCACCGTCGCCTCCCAGCTCGAGGCGTGGCTCAACGGCTTTCCCTACGGCGCGGAGATCCTGCAGCTGGTGGCGGAAAGCTACGTCCCGGGCCGAACCTTCGGAGAGGCGTTCGCCCAACTGTTGCGGGCTCTGTTCGGGAACCGGGGCCTTTTGCTCCTCGACCCGCTGCATCCGGGCCTCCGCGCCCTCGCCGCACCTCTGTTGCGAGAGGCCGTGCACCACGCCGATCACCTCGCCGAACTCCTCGCGGAGCGGAACCGAGCCCTGGAAGCCGCCGGCTACCACGTCCAGGTTCGCGTCGAGCCAGATACGTCGTTGGTTTTTCTGCTGGATCACGGACGGCGGCACCCTCTGCGGCGACGCGCTGGCCGCTACGTGCACCCGGGAGGCGACTCCACCTCCGCCCAAGAACTGGCCGGCCATGCCGAGCGACTCTCCCCGAACGCGCTGTTGCGGCCGGTCGTTCAGGATTACATCCTCCCAACGGTGGCCTGTGTAGCCGGTCCGGCCGAACTCGCCTATCTGGCGCAATCCCAGGTGCTTTATGAACAACTGCTGGGCCGGACGCCGGTGTTCGTCCACCGAGCTAGCTTCACGTTACTGGACGCTCGGGCCGACAAGCTCATGACGCGCTATGGCCTGGACCTGAAGGATTTATTTGCCAGCGAAGCAGCGCTCCGCGACCGAATCGCCCGCCGGTTGACTCCAACGGATCTCGTCGAGCGGCTGGCCGCTGCCCGGACGCGCGTGACGCAACAGGTCGAGCAGTTGCGAGCCGAGCTACGGCGTTTCGACCCCACGCTCGACGAAGCCATGGAGCGCAGCGGCCGCAAGATCCTTTACCAGCTCGCCAAAATCGAGCGCAAAGCCGCGCGGGAAGCGCTCCGGCGCGATGCCCGCGCCGCCCAGGACGCCGAGTACTTGCACAACCGCGTCTACCCCCACAAGCGCCTTCAGGAGCGGTTCTACTCGATCCTCCCGTTTTTGGCGCAGAGCGGTCTGGACGCGCTAGAGCAGATCTACGACAGCGTCCGCTTGGATTGTCCCGACCATCAAGTGCTGGTGCTGTAAGTCGGCCGTGAAACCGAATCGCGTCAAACAAGCCCTGCGGGAAGGTAAGTTTCAACTCGGCGTAAACTTCGGCCAGTTCCGCTCGCCGGAAATCGCGCGCCTGTTTGCGGCGGCGGGCTTCCACTGGGCGTTTCTCGACACCGAGCACGGCGGCTTCGATCTGGAAACCGTCCAGGACATCTGCCGCGTGGCGAATCTGGTCGGCCTGTGCCCGCTGGTGCGCGTGGCGGACCTGCAATACGCGCTAGTGGCGCGAGCGCTGGACTGCGGTGCGCAAGGGGTGATCTTTCCGCGGGTGGAATCGCCCGAGCTGCTGGCGACCGCCGTGAGCTGGGCGCGGTTTCCTCCCGAAGGGGTGCGCGGCTACGGCCTGATGGCCGTGCACATCGGTTACGAAAAAGCCAGTTTCTCTGAGATAATCCGCCACCACAACGACAGCACCATGGTGGTGCTCCAGATCGAAACGAAGCGGGCGGTGGAAGCCCGTCGGGAGTTGCTGGCCGTGCCGGGGTTGGACGCGGTCATGGTCGGCCCGGCCGACCTTTCCATTTCGCTCGGCGTACCGGGCGAGTTCCTGCATCCAAAGGTCGTCGAAGCCATCGAACAGGTGCGGGAGGCCTGCCTCGAAGCAGGCGTGGCGCCGGGCATCCAGACGCGCAGCGCCGACCTAGCTGCCTTCTGGAAAGCGCGCGGCATGCGGTTTGTCGGATGTGGCAGCGAAGCCGGCATGCTGCACGAGCGCGCCTGTCAGATCGCGGCGGAGCTGCTCTGACGACTGTTATACTCGGAATGGACGGCGCCTGCTGGAGTGGCGGAACTGGCAGACGCACGGGACTCAAAATCCCGCGGAGCTCCCACGCTCCATGAGGGTTCGACCCCCTCCTCCAGCACCACAGCTTCGGTCTTCTCGCTTAGCCATCGGAGCATCTCCTGGACAGCGCAAGCCGCGCACGGACTTGAGAGGCTCCCTCCTTGCCGGCATCATGCAGCAGCAGGGCCGCCAAACGGTCGCGACATTGGCGATAGGCCAGAAGCGCCTCCACTACGCTCGAGCGCAACCGTTCCATCTCCTCAGCGTCCGCATTCGGAGAATCCTCTCGCAATCGTAGGGCTCGCACCGATCGAGCCAGGTCGCGAAACGCCGCTTGATACGCTTCGCGCAGCTCCGGAAAGCGGGATGACTCACGCATGGATGAGAGCTTCACAAAAGTAAAGACGTCGGCGGTGAGCCAAAGGGTCGCACAAATCAGCGAGCAGGCGCAGTTCGCCCCTGAAACGGCATGCACGAGGCGTGGGCGCGCGGGCGTCTTTACCACCGCGTGACGGTGACCGAGCGCCAGGAGCTGTTGCCCGCTGCATCGAAAGCACGCACTACGATGCGGTTCGTGCCGACCAGCAGCGGAATCGGCCCCGTATCCCAACGCGTGGTCCCGGAGGCGACGCCGGACGCGCCCGCGGAGCTGGACCAAGTGACGCGCTCCACGCCGACATTGTCGGAGGCTGTGCCGCGCACCGAGATCGAGGCGGCGCTCGTGCTCACATTGGATGAGGACGGATCGGTGATGGTCACGACGGGCGCCGTCTTGTCCGGCCCGGCGGGAGTGTACGTGACCACGAGCTGCCGCGATGCCGTCTCTCCGCTGCGCGCTTGAGCGACCACGGTAATCGTCACCGTGCCAGCCGAAAGCAAGACAGCGCCCGTGCTCCATCGTTCCGTGCCGCTGGCCACGCCGGAGACTCCGCTCGACATCATCCACTCGACGCGCGCGACGCCCGACGGGTGCGACGCGGTTCCGCTCACGGTGACCCACGGAAGACTGGTGGAATACGATGCAGCGGAAGTGGGCGAAGTAATCTCCAGCCGGGGAGCGACGGCGGGACCCGAACCCGGAGGATTTGGCGGTGGAGAGGCCGGCGAGGCGTTGGGCGCAGCGTACAATTCCTGGATGGCGGCGATGTCCGCCGGCGAAAGCTCCGTCACACGACGGTAGTATGGATACATCACTGCTCCGGGCGTGTCCACATGCGTCAGCCCCAGCGCATGGCCTACCTCATGCAGCGCCACCGAGAACAGGTCGATCGAACGGTATGTCAGGTTCGGACCGATGACCCACTCCTCGTCGTCGTCGAAATGAATATCCCCAGCCAGCGGCTCCGGAGTCGGGGGCGAGGGGAAAAACGTGTGCGCCAGCACGCCGCTTGGACCGTCGAAGGGATAAGCATCTCCGTGATTTCGCGTCCCGAATAGGATGCTGAGCGTGCGCCGCTGCCCGGACACAGTGACCGGCAGGAAACTCAGCGCGGCGTAGCGGGCCCACTCCTCCAGCGCCCGGCGCAGCTCGGCGGCAGCCGTCGCCGCATCCAACTTCGGCGAGAGCGACTCGAAGAAATACCCCAATACGGCGCTACCCAAGCCCGGTCCGTCCCATCCTTCGCTCACTCGTGCCGCAAACGGCGCCGCCGGGCCGGAAGCCGTCCGCGCCTCCGCGCAGACCGCCACCGGCGCCCCCGTCACCAGCGCTTCGGAGGCGGGAAAGACATAGGCGACTTCGTCCCAGCTCGCGAGTTCCTCGAGTTGCGAGTCGTCGGCCACGCGCACGAGCAGGTCGTGATCGCGCAAGTACCGGTTCGCCTGCGTCTCGAGTCCGAGATCCGCCATGAGAACCCGGGCATCGGGTTCCGCGACGTCGGCGAAGAACTGGACCACCACCCAACGCGGTCCCTGTCCCCGCTCACGGGCGAGCGCTGGGCTCAGCTTGTGCTCCGCCCGCAGGCGCCCGGCGGCCTTCACGCCGGCGCTGCCCAGATCCGTCGTCTCACTCACGGAGACGACCAGCACCCGCTCGGAAACGTAGCCGACGATGGTAGCGCCCACTTGGTCCAACTGCTGGCGTGTCTCAGCCGTGATGGCCGACTCCAGCTCCACCAGCACATGCGAGCGGTCCGCGCGGCGCTTGACCGGTTCCGCTAGGGCTGCGCGCCAATCCGAGTCCATATCGATCCGAGCCGTCTTCAGAGCCAAGCGGTTGGCGCTCTCCGCGGCCAGCGCGGAACAAAGCAGCAGCGGTAGCAGGCGTCCCATACGGCAGACTCAACCCGCTTATCGCCCTAGATCCGAAAACCGCGCCTCCGGGCTCGTCCGTAATTCGATCAGAGATCGTTATTATGCAACCTCGGGCGGATCGCCTAAGGACGGCAAGACGAGCCGACTCAGGAGTGCCACGGGCTGGACGAACTTACCCTCTCCGGCGCAGACATGGGGCCGGGCCCTTTCGGCTCGAACAACGTCAGGCCCGGGCCGTCAGCCCGAGGTTGTCGAAACCTGTGCCCTGTTTCTCACTACCCCGCCGTGCTCGGCTGCGAGGCGAGTTCCTCTTCGCAGCTGGTGGGAGGCTTGTAGTACAGAATCCGGCCGCAGCTTTCGCAGAACATCACGCTTTGATTGCTCTTGACGTCCTGGTAAAACTGCGGCCGCAGAGCGATGTGGCAGGCGTTGCAATGGCCGTCGGCGACTTCGGCCACCGCTAAACCCTTGCGCTTGGCCCGAATCTTCTCGTACGCCGCGTAAATCTTCGGCGACATGGCGGCGACGACCGTTTGCCGTTCTCCGTGCAGCTCCCCCAAACGCTGCCGATCGGCGGCCGTGCGCCGGCGCGCATCTTCCTTTTCAGCCTCCACGCGCTGTTTTTCGAGCTTCAACGCGGCCTCGGCGGACTTGACATTGCGCTCGAGCGTTTCCGCCTCCGCCATCAGATCCAGAATCCGGTCTTCGGCTTTGCGAATCTCGTTCTCTACGTATTCGATCTCCTTCTGAAAGGCCCAGTACTGCTCGTTGGTCCGGGCCTCCATCATCTGATCCTTGAGGCGCGACGCCTTTTGCTGCAACATTTGGACGTCGCCCTCCAGGCGTCGGCGCTCCTTCTGGTTAGCCGCCAAGGCTGCCTGATCGGCCTCCAGCCGCCGGATGTGCGACTCGAGGGTCTTCTCGATGGCGGCGATGTGGCGCGGCAGGGAGGCTATTTCTTCTTCAACTTCCTGAATTTCGGTGTCGATTTCTTGCAAACGGATCGCCAACTTCAGGTCGGGCGCCATGTGCTTTAAATTCTAGCACGCCCGCCGCGCAGCCAGCCTCGCCAAGCCCGATGGGCCGAGTCCAGTTCCGGCACCTCCGCGATCCGGCACAGAGCCCAAAAGCACAGCACCCCCAGAGGGATGCAAGCCGCCAGGTTCAGCAACCGCGCCATGCGCGAGACCCCAAGCCAGCCCTCCAGACCGGCACGGGCTGCGTCCACGACCTGCCCCATGACGGCCGAGGCGGCGCTGATTCGGACGACACTCCACGCCAAGCGGTGCCCGTCGATGCCTCGCAGGCGGCCCCGAAGAATCCAAAACAGCGTCAAGAAACCGAACAGCGCCACGGCAGAAGTCGCCAACGCCAGGCCCGCGTGTCCCAGCCATCCGCGGTTCACCATCGTCGATGCCACGACGTAGTTAACGGCGATCGAACCCACGCTCACCCACATGGGCGTGCGGGAATCCCCGAGAGCGTAAAACGCCGGGGTCAGCACCTTCAGGGCGGCATACCCTGCCAGGCCCAGCGCGTACCAGCTCAGTGCTAGCGCCGTTTGCTGCGTGTCGTAAGCGCGGAAGCGGCCCCCTTCGTAGATGGCGCCGATGATCGGCTCGCCCAACACCGCCAGGCCCACTGAGGAGGGCACCGTAAGGAGGAACACCATGCCCAAGGAATGGGATACCGTGTGGCGAAACTCCTCGAGGTTACCGGCCGAAATGCTGCGGGAAATCGCAGGCAAGGTCGCGGACGCCAAGGCGACGCCGAACAAACCCAGGGGCAATTGCATGAAGCGAAAGGCGTAGCCCAGCCAACTCACCGGCCCATCCGGGCCCGTCAGGGGATCCACAACGCGCGAGGCCAAGTTCGTGTTCACCATGACGTTGATCTGCACGGCGGCGCTGCCCACGAGGGCCGGGCCCATGAGCTGGAGAATCTGCCGGAGCCCCGGGTGGGACCAGTCCAGCCGCCAACGGAGGCCGATGCCGAGGCGCACCAAGCTGGGCATCTGCCACAGCCACTGCCACACCCCGCCCAGAACTACACCCCAAGCCATGCCGACAATCGGCTCAAAGCCGAGCCACGGTCCCACCAGGAACCCCAACACCAATCCGAAGCCGATCGAACCGATATTGAAGAACGTCGAAGCCATGGCTGGCACGCCGAAGCGATCCAGGGCGTTGAGCATCCCCATGGCTTGAGCAGCCAGGGCCACAAACAGCAGGAACGGGAACATGATGCGCGTCAGGGTCACCGCCAGCGCGAACTTTTCGGGCACGGCCGCAAAGCCGGGCGCTAGCAAACCGACCAGTTGCGGGCTGAACACGATACCGAGCCCGCACACCGCGCCCACCACCAGCAGCAGGGCGGTTGCCACAACGTGCGCTAACCCTGCCGCTTCCTGTCGCCCGCGCGTCGACAGGTAGTGTGTGAAGGTGGGGACAAACGCCGACGACAGGGCGCCCTCGGCGAACAGGTCCCGGGTCAGGTTCGGAATCCGGAATCCCAGCAAAAAGGCGTCATAGGCTTGGCCGGCGCCGAAGAGACGGGCCATCACAA
Source organism: Bryobacteraceae bacterium (assembly GCA_025055455.1). Taxonomy (GTDB): domain Bacteria; phylum Acidobacteriota; class Terriglobia; order Bryobacterales; family Bryobacteraceae; genus JANWXD01. The sequence continues at coordinate 17,691 of JANWXD010000037.1, read as the reverse complement.
TCTCGCGGACCAGGCCCGAGACGCGGCTGACGAGAATCGCCAGCGAGACCACGCCCGCCGAACGGACAATCCGCTCCTCGGACGCCGGTTCCGCAAGCGGCGCGCCGTCGGTTTCCGGGGCCCGGCTCAGAGCACAAGCCTCCTTATCCCTGGCCGTACTGCTCGAGAAAGCGCGCCACGGTCAGGATCCCTTTATAGTAATTGTCCAGACGAAACTTTTCGTTGGGGGAGTGCAGCCCGTCGTCCGGCAGCCCGAAGCCCATCAAAATCGTCGGTATGCCTAAATGTTTTGCAAACTCGCCGACGATCGGAATCGACCCGCCGGAGCGGATAAAAACCGTGGGACGGCCGAAGGCCTCGCTCAAGCAGCGGGCAGCCACCTGAATGGCTGGGTGGTCCGGGTTCACGCGCACGGCGGGCGCTGCGCTCAGCACACGAACCTCCGTCCGAATTCCGTCGGGGGTTTTCGAGCGCACGAACTCGCGGAAGGCCGCAATCAGCTTATCCGGATCCTGCTGAGGCACCAGGCGGAAGCTGACTTTGGCCGTGGCGCGCGCGGGAATGACGGTCTTGGCCCCGGTTCCCGTGAACCCTCCCGCGACACCATGCACTTCGAAGGTGGGACGAGCCCACAGGCGCTCGAGCACCGAGTAACCACGCTCACCAATCAGGCAAGGAGCGCCGACCTCTTTGGCGAGAAACTCCGCTTCGTCAAAGGGCAGGCTCTCCCAACTGCGTTTTTCGACCTCTGCGGGAGGCTCGACGTCGTCGTAAAAGCCGGGGATTCGAATGACGCCATCCGGATCCTTCGCTTGCGCCAGCAACTCGATTAGCCCGAACAAGGGGTTCGGCGCCGCCCCACCGTACAAGCCCGAATGCAGGTCGCGTGCAGGGCCCCGAGCCTCCACCTCGCAATAGACCAGGCCCCGCAGGCCGACGCACAAGGCCGGGATGCCCTCCGCATACATCGCGGTGTCAGAAACTAACGCGACATCGGCCTGGAGCTTGTCCGGATGCTCTGCCACATACTTCGAGATAGAGGCGCCGCCGACCTCTTCCTCGCCTTCGACGAGAAACTTCACGTTCACCGGAAGGCCACCGCGCGTGGCGCACAGGGTCTCCACCGCCTTGATGTGGATGTGCATCTGCCCTTTGTCGTCCGCGGCCCCCCGGGCGTACAGGTTACCCTCGCGCACTTCCGGCTCGAAGGGCGCCGAGCGCCATTCTTCCAACGGGTCCGGCGGCTGGACGTCGTAATGCCCGTAGCACAGCACGGTGGGTCTGCCGGGAGCATGCAGCCAGTCCGCGTATACCAGAGGATGCCGGGCGGTGGGAATCACCTCCACATTTTCCAGCCCGGCCTGTCGGAGGCTCTCGGCAACGAAACTGGCCGCGCGCTCGATGTCCGGCTGGTGCTCCGGAAGAGTGCTAACGCTCGGAATGCGAAGAAATGTCTTGAGTTCCTCGAGAAACCGCCCTTGGTGTTGACGGAGGTAATCCTCGGCCGTCGCAGGCATTCCACCTCCTCGGCGCGGAACCACCCATTATAGTTCAACAAGCCTTGGGAGCCTCTGGAACAGGATCGTCGATCGACGGGGTTACAGCGTCCACTGCCCCCGCAAGACGGCGGGGTCTTCGGGATAATGGCTCTCCTGTCCCGAGCCCTAACTGGCAGGCTGGATGCGGGCGCTTGTGCGCTGCGGCATCGAGACCGGATCGCTCAGCGCATTGAGGACGATCCGTTGGACCTCACTCGGCGCAAACGGTTGCACCAGCACGTCGTACGCCCCCTGCTCGAGCGCGTCCAACCAGAACTCTGCATCGGCTACTGCGTTCGTCACAATCAGCGGCGTATCCGGCCGCTTGCGGTGCATCCACCGCAGCACATCCCTCCAGCATCCGTCCGGAATCACCGCCTCCGTCACGACCGCGCCGTAGGATTCCTCGGCAATGCGTCGATCCGCCTCGTCGAGGTCGTGCGCATGTTCCACGTTTACTGCAACGGTTTGGAGCATTTGCCGCACGACGCCCGCTTCCCCAGCATCGGCCGTAATGAAGAGAATTTTCTCCTTCATGCGCTCTCCGTTTCGGGGATCACTTCATTGTACTACGAAAATGGGCAGGCAAGGCCCCGAAATCGGCAAACAATTTCGCCGGAACCGCGCGCCGGCGCGATCGGGGAGCGCCGCTAATCTAATTTCATTACCGCCACGTATCCCAGGTTTCTGTAGAGTTGCTTGTAGTCCAGTCCGAAACCCACGACAAACCGGTCAGGGATCTCAAAACAGCGAAACTCGACTGGCACCTGGACGATGCGCCGCGAGGTCCGATCGAGCAAGGTGCAGATCGCCAAGGAATTCGGACCCCGGCCTGCCAGCGTTTGCAACAGGAACCGCGCCGTGAACCCGGTGTCCACGATGTCCTCGACGAGCAATACGTCCTGGCCCTCGATCGACTCATCCAAATCCTTGGCGATCCGCACCATACCCGGCGCCGAGGGCCGGGGCGAAAAGCTCGAAATCGCCAGGAAGTCAATCTCGACCGGAATTTCAATTTCCCGCGCCAGCGCCGTCAGGAAAAACACCGCCCCTTTCAACACCCCAATCAACTTCAGACTGCGGCCCCGGTAGCGCTCGCTGATCTCGTGGGCCACCTCCCGGATCCGTTGTTGGATCTGCTGTTCGGTGAACAGGATTCGCTCGATCCCCGGAGGCTCCATCCTGCTCATACGTGCGCTAGCCGCTCAGTCAAACCATATTTGAAAATCAGATTCTGAAAATCTTTCTGATAAAACACTTGAATGTTGATGTGGGGGTAGATTTCCCGCAAGAGCTTCACCTTGCGGTTCTTCTTGGTCACCAGCGGTTGCTTCATCGTGGTCAGTTCGACGTAGAGATCGAACTCGGGCAGGTAGAAATCCGGAGTGAAAGACTCGATGACATTACCGTTTCGATCCCATTTAATCGGGAAGCTGTGGGGTTCGTACTCCCAAGCGATCCGGTAAAAATCCAGCAAATTGGCGAAAATTTCCTCGCTCGGGTGGGAAAACGCCTTGCGTTTCAGCGCCGTGGCCGCCGCCGGCACAATGCCGTAGCGGGAGAGCTGCAGGCGAGCTTGGAACTGGAGCTGGGCATCCGCGGCGGCGCTGAGGAGGCCTTGTTCGACAAGCCCGCGGGCCCGGACGGCGGCCTCGATGAGCTCAGCCATCTGATCGCTTTCGAACGCCTGGGCGTTGAGCACAAGGTCGAATTGCTCCGCCGGGACGGTCGCCCGCCCGAACCGCCGTCGCCGCGCGGCCCGTTGCTCGCGTTCCATCTCCCGCAGCAACTTCCGGGCCGTGGGCCGGTCGACGCGGCGCTCGATCATGAAAGCGCCCACTCGTCGTGACTCCGGGGCCACGACCGCCACCCGCAGCACTCCCAGGAAATCCTGGAACAGAAATTCCACCCCCTGCGCGCACACCACCAAGTGATGTTCGGTGGCGAGCCGCGCCAAAATCGCCAGCACGGCGTGCCGCCAAGGCTTTTCCCCGAACGCTGCCGCCGGGCCGAATTCCTGCGCCAACAGCGATTCCAAGCGCGTCTCGCTGACCAGCTCGAAGCCCAGCCGCTGGGCGGCGAGGCGGGCCACCTCCTCATGCCGGCAGCCCGGCTGCCCCGTAATGGTGACCACTCCCATGCTTCAGGGTGTTCGCAGAGCGGCGCCGCTCCTGTGCTCATGATATCGTACGGGCATGACGGTCTTAGGAGTGGATATCGGCGGCACGAAGATCGCCGCCGGAGTCGTCGCCGACAACGCGGAGGTCCTCCGTACGGTCACCGTCCCGACGCGGGCTTCCGAAGGATACGAAGTCTCCATCGGGCAGGTCTACAAGGCGGTGGAGGAATGTCTGGACGGGGATGTGGCCGCCATCGGCATCTGCTCGCCCGGACCCCTGAATCCAAAAACCGGCGTCGTGCTCCACACGCCCAACCTGCCGTGGCGCAACGTGCCGCTGGCGGAGCTTGTCGGCCAGCGTTTCCACCTGCCGTGCAAGGTGGACAACGACGCCAACGCGGCTGGCTTGGCGGAGGCCTTGTTCGGCGCGGCGCGCGGCTACTCCAGCGTCTTCTACGTCACGCTGTCGACGGGCATCGGCACGGGCATCGTCCTGGACCGCAAGATCTACCACGGAAAGAACGGCTTTGCGGCCGAGGGCGGCCACGTCACGGTGGACTACCGCAGCCCGCTCGTATGCAACTGCGGCAACATCGGTTGCATCGAGGCCTACTCCTCGGGCACCGCGATCGAGAAGCGCTTCGGCGTCAGGGCCGAGGAGTTGGCTCGGGGCGTGGAGGCCGGCGATCCCACCGCACTCCAGCGGTTGGACGAAATCTGCCTGGCCCTGGGCGCCTGGCTGGGCAGCATGATCAGCCTTCTCGACCCCGATGTCATCGTCATCGGCGGCGGTGTGGCCCGCATCGGCGATCCGCTGTTCGAGCGCCTGCGGCGCATCACGCCCACCCGCACAATCAACCCCTTCGCGGCCGACACCCCCATCGTGCCCGCCGCACTGGGAGACAACGTGGGCATTCTCGGGGCCGCGGCGCTGGTCCTGGCGTGAGGCGGGTCATATAATGCCCATCGAAGGAGGGCGGACATGGCCCGAAGAGCACTGGGGTTGTTGGCGTTTGTTGCCGTCGCGGCTATAGCCCAGTCACCCCTGGGCACCATCACCGGAACCATCACCGATGCGCAGGAGGCGCGCGTGCCCAACGTGGAGGTTACGGCGCGCAACCTCGGAACCGGCATCCTTTACAAGAGCGTGAGCTCGGCCGACGGGACCTACGTGCTCCCCAACCTGCCCGTTGGCCGATACGAGGTCTCTGCCACCGCGCCGGGATTTAAGATTTACCGGCGCACCGACGTGGTTCTGGAAGTGGCCCACCGGCTGCGACTGGATATTCGACTGGAGCTCGGGGCCTTGACTGAGACCGTGACCGTGACCGGAGAGCCTTCGCGCGTGCGCACCGAAGACGCTACGCTCGGCACGGTGGTCGAGCGCCAGCGCATCGAGGAACTGCCATTGAATGGGAGGCATGTGTTCAGCTTGGTACGGCTGGTGGCCGGCGTCCGTCCGATCAACCGCGCCCTGGACGGTTTCGCCGAGGTGACCAACCAGGGCTTCTCGCAGATCCAGTTCAACGGCGGGCCGGTCTACGGCAACCAGTTCTTCATCGATGGCGGCATGAACACCGTCCCCGTGCACAACGAGATCTCCGTGGTCCCAATGGCCGACGCCGTCGAGGAGTTCAAAGTAGAGACCAACGCCCTGAAGGCGGAGTTCGGACAGACGAGCGGGGGCGTGGTGAACGTGGCCACCAAGTCCGGCACGAACGAACTTCACGGCTCGCTCTACGAGTTCTTCCGAAACGACGCCTTGGACGCTCGGAACGCCTTCGCCACGCAACGAGATCCTCTGACCGGTCGCATCAAGCCCGTGCTCCGCTACAACCAGTACGGCGGCACGGTGGGCGGTCCGATTTATGTGCCCCAGGTCTACGACGGGCGCAATCGCACCTTCTTCTTCTTCGGCTACGAGCAGTGGCGGCACCGGACCTCCACGCTGCGCCGACAGACCGTCCCCACCGAGGCCCAGCGCAACGGCGATTTCTCGACAACGTACGATGCCGCCGGCCGCGTCATTCCCTTGTTCGACCCGGCGACCACGCGCCCGAATCCGGCCGGCAGCGGTTTCGTGCGCGATCCGCTACCTGGCAACCTCGTGCCGCGGGCGCGCATGGACGCGGTGGCGTTGAAAGTCCTCGAGTTCATGCCCAAACCGAACGTGACGCCGGAAGTGCCATTGACTAACTCCTTGAACTTCCTCTCGCTGGCGGCGGACAAGATCAACCAAGGCGTGACCAACCTCCGGGTGGATCACCGGTTTTCCGACCGGGACAGCGTGTTCTTCCGTTACTCGGGCACGCGCAACACGCGCCAGGGACGCGGTTGGGGCCTGGGCGTGGCCGATCCGGACACCTTTGCGCGCCGCGACCAGCGGGACAATCACAACGGCATCGCAACTTACACGCGCGTGGTTTCGCCTTCGGTGATCAACGAACTCAAGGCGAACGTGACGCGCCAGAACCTGCCATTCCTGCACCCGAGCTTTGGTCAGAACCTGCCGGAGAAGCTCGGACTGCCCGCCATCGTTCCGCGCGAGCTGTTCCCACGCGTGGAAATCGCCGGCATGCTGCCGCTGGGAGCGACCAATTTCGCTGCCGGCATCCGAGCGCAACACTACCTGCAGCTCGCCGACAGCCTGACCGTGGTCCGAGGGCGACATAACCTTAAGTTCGGCACCGATCAGCGCTGGTTCCGGCTCAACTGGCGCCGTTTCGGCTACATCTCGGGCCAGTACACCTTCACCGCCGCTCTCACCGGTGATCCGCAACGCCCGGCCGGCACGGGCTTCGGTATGGCGACCTTCTTGCTCGGGGAAGTCTCTGGCGGCCTCCAAGAGTTTCTGCCGGCCTTTTCCTTCCATGCCTGGTCGAACGGCAGCTACATCCAGGACGACTTCAAGGTGACGCGACGCCTGACGCTCAACTTGGGCCTTCGCTATGACTTCAACTCTGCCCCGGTGGAGCGCCACAACCGGCACTCGAACTTCGAGCCCTTCGTCATCAACCCCGAGACTCGGATGTTGGGCGTCCTGAAGTACGCTGGCGTCGACGACCCCCGCCATTTCGTCAACCGCGACCGCAACAATTTTGGACCCCGGTTCGGCTTTGCCTACGACTTGACGGGTGACGGACGCACGGCAGTGCGCGGCGGCTACGGGCTGGTGTACCTGCTGACGGAGTCCGGCGACACACAGGGCGACGACTCCAATGCGTTCGGCTTTTCGGCCCAAACCTCCTTCGTGCCCGTCGGCGGCGGACCCTTCAAGGCCTTTTCGTTCAGTCAGGGGCCGCCCACGCTCATCGTGCCGCTAGGCCCTCGGGGCGGTCCCTCCGCGTTCCGCGGACAAACCGTGCGCTGGCAAGACCGGAATGCTCGTACCCCGTATTTGCAGCAGTGGAACCTGACTCTCCAACGGGAACTGCCCGGGCGATGGGTGGCGTCGGTGAGTTACGCCGGCAACAAGGGAACGAAGCTGTTCGGGGCCAATTACAATCTCAACCAGCTCGATCCGGTTCACTTCGCTCTCGGTCTGGCACTCCAGGATCGCGTGCCGAATCCTTTCTTCGGGCAGATCGCCACCGGAGCGCTGTCGGGGAGCACGGTCTCCCGCTCCCAGCTGTTGCTGCCCTTTCCGGATTACCTCACCGTCACCACCTACGCCAATCATGGGTCCTCGAGCATCTACCACTCCTTGCAGGTCACCGTCGAACGGCGCTTCCACCGCGGCTTGAGCGCCCTGATCAGTTACACCAACAGCAAGCTCATCAACGACTCGTTCTCGACCGCTGGGTCGGTGGGCACGCCGGGAGAGTTCCGCTTGGGCCGCTTCAACCGCCGGCTGGAGCGAGCGATTGACCAAAACGACGTCACCCACCGACTCGTCGCCAGCGCCGTCTACGAGCTACCGTTCGGTCCCGGCAAGCCCTTCCTCGCCGACGCGAAGGGTCTGCTGGCGCACCTGGCGGGCGGCTGGCAAGTCAACACCATCACGACGATCGAAAGCGGCGTGCCGCTCATGGTGCGCGGGGCCAATAACTTCACGGGCATCAACTTCCCGGACGTCATCCGCGATCCGACCTTGCCGCGCTCCGAGCGGAGCGTCACGCGCTGGTTCGACACCGGCGCCTTCCGCAATCCGCCCAATTTCGTCGTCGGCAACGCGCCGCGAACTCTGCCGAACACGCGGGGTCCCGGAATGTTCGACGTGGCTCTCTCCGTGTTCAAGAACTTCCGGCTCGACGAAGGCAAAACCCTCGAGTTCCGCGCCGAAGCCTTCAACGCGTTGAACCACGTCAATCTCAACAATCCGAACACGAGTTTTCAGCCCGACGCGCAAGGCGTCAATCAGAACGCCTTGTTCGGCCGGATCTCGAGCGCGATGGATGCGCGCCGCATTCAGTTTGGGCTTCGCCTGACGTTCTGAGCCGAAAGCGGAGGAGTTTGCCCGATGCCCTGTAAACTGCTTGCGCCTCTCTTGCTGCTGTTTGGCGGAGACGACATCGCGAACCTTCGCGGTCGTCGTCTGTGGTGGACCCTTGCCGTCGCCCCCGAGGAGCGAATCCCATGCTGACACGCCGTGATTTCGTCCTTCAGAGCGCCGCCGGGGCGCTGCTCGTCGTGCCCCGCAGCTTGGCCTTCGCGCGGGAGCTGCGCTGCGACGTGGCGGTGATCGGCGGAGGAACCGGAGGCTGCGCGGCGGCGCTGGCGGCGCTGCGCCAGGGCATGTCCGTGGTGCTGACCGAGGAAACCGACTGGGTGGGCGGCCAGCTCACGGCCCAGGCCGTGCCGCCTGACGAACACCCCTGGATCGAATCCTTCGGCGCCACGGCCCTGTATCGCTCCTACCGGCGCGCGGTTCGCGCCTACTACCGGCGCCACTATCCTCTTACCTCCGAAGCGCGTGCCCGTGAGCACCTCAATCCCGGCGACGGCAACGTGTCGCGCCTTTGCCACGAGCCGCGAGTCTCGTTGGCCGTACTGGAAGCCATGCTGGCGCCCTACGTGGGAGGAGGACGTCTGGTGGTTCTGTTGCGGCACAAACCCGTGCGCGCCGATACCGAGCGCGATTTCGTCCGCGCGGTGGCCGTGCGCAGCCTCGAAACCGGCGCCGAGCGCATCCTTCATGCGTCGTACTTCTTGGATGCCACCGAGCAAGGCGATCTGTTGCCGCTGACCAAGACCGAATACGTCACTGGGTTCGAGTCCCGTAAGCAGACCGGCGAGCCGCATGCCCCGGAGGAGGCCCAGCCCGCCAACATTCAGGCCTTCACGGTCTGCTTCGCCATGGATTATCGCCCCAACGAGGATCACACGATCGATCGTCCTGAAGAATACGCCTTCTGGCGCGACTACGTGCCGCAACTGCGGCCTCCCTGGCCCGGCCGGCTGTTGAGCTGGCAGATGACTCATCCCGTCACGCTTCAGGTGCGGCCCGTCAGCTTCGATCCGGAACTGAAGACCGACAAGCCGGGCGTGCTGAATCTGTGGCTGTACCGCCGCATCGCCAACCGGCGCAACTTCGTAGAAGGTGCCTACGCGAGCGACATCACGCTGGTCAACTGGCCGCAAAACGATTACTGGCTCGGCAATCTGCACGAGGTCAGCGAGGAGGAGGCCGCCCGCCACCTCCGGCGGGCCAAACAATTGAGCCTGTCGCTGTTGTACTGGATGCAGACCGAGGCGCCGCGGCCCGATGGAGGCGTTGGCTGGCGCGGGTTGCGGTTGCGTCCCGACATCACCGGCAGCGAAGACGGCCTCGCCAAGTATCCCTACATTCGCGAATCGCGGCGCATCCAGGCGGAATTCACCGTGCTCGAGCAACACGTGGGCACCGACGCCCGCATGCAGGTAACCGGCAAGAGCCGCGAAGAAGTCACCGCGGAAGTCTTCGCCGATTCAGTGGGTGTGGGAAGCTATCGCATCGACCTGCACCCCAGCACGGGGGGAGACAACTACATCGACATCAGCTCCCTGCCCTTCCAGATCCCGCTGGGCGCTCTGATCCCCCGGCGCGTGGAGAATCTTCTGGCCGCCGCCAAGAACCTGGGCGTGACCCACATCACCAACGGCTGCTACCGGCTGCATCCGGTGGAGTGGAACGTCGGTGAAGCGGCCGGCGCCGTGGCCGCGCACGCCATACGGACCAAGAACCCTCCGCGGCGCATCCGCAACACGCCCAAGCTGCTCGAGGAATTTCAATCCTCCCTCCGCGCTCAGGGTTTCGAGCTGACTTGGCCGCGGCTCACCCCGCGCTAGTCCGCAGGGACACCGGCTGGGTGAAACAGTATAATCGGATCGGGTATGCCTGAATCGCGCCGTATGCGGTATTGGATCCTGCTGGTCCTGGGCTACGCCCTGGTCATCGGCTGCGGGCTGGTCTTTTTCTATGTCGCCCCGTTCCAATGGCAGCGGACGGATCGGCTGTTGTCGGCCATCCCCGCCGCCCTGGGGATTCTCGCCGGCATTTTCCTGATCGCCTGGGCCGTGAACAAACTGCCGCCCGTTGCCGAGGGCGAAGGGCCCCACATCCCCGGCCTTGACGCCGAGGTGGAAGAGCCCGGCCGGCCGCCGCGCTAGAAGACACCCCGGGCCGTTCCGGACCCCGGCACTTCCACCGCGTACACGTGGGGGGAGCCGTGCATATTGGATCGGAACACGATCCAGCGACCATCCGGAGTAAAGGTGACGTTGGGTTCGAGTTTATAGTCGTGCCGGCTCATGTCGACCAAACGTTCCCATTCCAGTACGCGCTGGCCCAGGCGGAAAAGATAGATCCACTGCCCGTCCTTGGCGCGAGCGACCATTTTGGGGCTACCTCCATCTCCTGCGAAAAGTTTGCCGTCCCAGGAGACGTTGTAGTGGACGGACCACCGGTCCCGGTCCAACTTGTAGCGTAACTTCTCTCCCGTGCCCAGCACCACGCCCGCCAGCCAAAATTCTTCTCCCCGGGGCGTCTGTAAGTCGTACCAGATGATCCGGCCGTCCGGATTCCAGAATTCGTGCCCGGCGATCTCCATTTCCATGCTGCGCGTGTGCATCTTCTGAAGGCCAGCACCGTCCGTGCGGATCGTCCAGATGCGGTCCACTTTGTGCCACGGGCCTTCATGGCAGAACATGAGCAGCGTGGGATCCGACGGCGAAAACTGGACGTGATTCAGCCAGTCGTTGCTTCGGTAAAACGAGTTGACTCGGCCTGTGCTGAGGTCGACCGTGTAGAGCGCCATGGGCAGCCGCATCTCCCACCGCGCCTCGAGCATGCTTTTGCCCGGAACGGGTGCAACGCGCGGCGCTTCGCCCTCGATATAGCTGCCAGCCAACATTGTTTCGTCGGCATTCACGGTCAAGCCCGAGCCGGTCCGCAACTCCGGCATTGTCACGACGTCTCGCGTCACGCCGCTGTCCAGATGAGTGGCTCTCACGACGCCGTCCTGGATATAAAAAACCTGCCGCGTCTTCTTGCCCACCACCACGTGACTCACGCGGCCCGGAACGAGCAACTCCACTTTGCGGCTCGGAAAATGGACCACGGCGAGTCCCCTGGGCGTCATGATGACCATCTTGTCGCCGGAAGCCGTATAGGCGTTCTGATGAAAGTACAGGCTCATGCTCCCTGGCTCGGTCGAAAGCCGGATGAGCCTCCGCCCCGTGGACGGGTCGGTCCACTCGACAGGAGGCTCCTGAGCCATGAGCGGGAAAAGCATGGCGCAACACAGCCACACTCGCTTGCTCATTTCATCTCCTCTCAGTAGTGCGTGTGGTTGGTGACCTTCCAGCGGAAACGGTCCGGATCCAGCCTAGCCGAGCGGCGCCCCCGCGGCGCCGCGCACCCGTAGACGCGCATGATCCCGCCCGCCAGGGTGATGACCTCGTCGCGGCCACTCCCGGTGAAGTCGAACATGTGATAGACCGGGTCCTCGAAATACAGCACGCCGCGTCCCTGTCTGTCCAGCCGAAATTTGTACCAGAACAGCTCGTCGGCACCGTCGCCGTCCCAATCGCCTTTGACGAAGTCCGGATTCCCGGTGAGGGGATTCCGCGGCCACTTCGCCAGCAACTTGCCCCTGGCGTCGAACCAGTGAACCTGGCCCCAGAGGTACGGTTCGCCCGCCGCTCGGTTGCCGTAGGTGCGTGCCGTGACCGCGATCTGCAATCCAGGAACGTCTGTCAGGAACCTTCCCACTTCCAGCTGCTGGGCGTGATCCGCCGGATGTTTCCACAGCACTTCTCCGTCCGAGGCCCGGAAGACCACGACTCCAACGTCACTAAAGGGCGCTAAGATCTCCGGGCGGCCGTCCTCGTCGAGGTCGGCAAAGCGGAAACTGTCGGCGTGATCATGGTGGTCGGAAAACAGATCGAAGCGGTCCCAAAGCTTACGCCCTCGGGCATCGAGCACCATGGCACTGACGACCACTTCGTCGACCCCGTCGCCGGTCAGATCCACAGGATACACGTAGTGACCGAGGTGGTCCTTTTTCCGCTTTTCTGTCCGGTTCCACAGCAACTGCAATTGGGAGTCGTACGCATGGACGCTGATTTCGCCCCCGGAGTCCGTGAACGCGAGTATGTGGCTGGGATATCCAGGAGCGAGCCTGCCGATCGCCAGTCGGAAATTGTTGTAGTCGTGCGGCAGCGGCCGCGTGGGCCAGGGAATTTTCCGTTTGACCGTTCCGCTGCGGCTCTCGGCGACCGCCAACCACTCCACGCCCTCCTCCAGACGCCAGTGCACGACTTCGGCGCGTCCGTCGCGATCCAAGTCCCAGATGACGCCCGGTGGTTCGAACGACGCTCTCTCGCGGGCGCCCTCCGGAGGCGCCTTCCAGTTCCACAGCTCCGTGCCGTCGTGGTCAAAGACGTGCGCCGAATACTCTCGCGTCAGGACCAGGAAGTCGGTGCGTCCATCCCCGGTCACGTCCCCGAACTTAACGGCGCCGGCGGGAGGAATCTTGTATTCCCGCAGGAGCGTCACGTCCGGCGGCAAGCGCCGCCGGGGCAGTGCCTCCGGGTCAAAAGCGGGATCGCGGCTCAAGACTATGGCGTCGAGACAACTGCCTGGAGCGATCTCCACGAGCCGGAGCTCCGCCGGTCCGGAGGCGAGCTCCACGGTCTCGCCTCCTTCCCAGCTCAAGGCGCCGCGTCCGAAGACTCCAGCCAGCGTCCGCCCGGCGATGGCGAGGCGAAAGGAACTGCCGCCTCGCCCCTGACTACGAACGTACACGCGGTAGGCGCCCGATGCCGGAATCTCCCAGCGGGCCCGGGCTTCTTCCGGCACCCGCAGACACAAGGCCGTGTTGTTGAAGAGCCACTCCACCCGCAGCATCCTGGCGTCCGCAATCGCATTACCTTTTGGGATCTCGTGGAAGAACTCCGAGGCGTCTACCACGAGAGCCGTCTCCGACGCGGTTGCGGCGCGGCCGGCGCCGAGGACAGCCCCCAGCGCTATCGCGGCTACGGCAGCGGGAGCGGGCACCTTCCGCCTCAGAACTGCAGTTTCAAGGACAGCTGCAACACTCGCGGTTCGTTGGCCTGGCTCGTGACTCTGCCAAAGTTCGCCGAGTTGATGTTCAAAGAAGCCGGCCCGCTGAAGATCACGTTGTTGAACACGTTAAAGGCGTCGGCCTGCAAGTACAGCCGAGTCCGCTCCGATAGTGGGAACTGTCGCGCCACGCTCAGGTCTTGGCCCCAGAAGGTCGGGTTCCGCAGACCATACGCTGACCGGGGCGGGGTGTTCCCATAGGTGAATGGGGCGGGGTTGCGAAAAGCGTTACGGTCGAGGAATACGGGTGGGTTCGGCCCCAGCAGATCGCCGCTGCCCCAGTCCCCTCCAATGCGGACCGAGCCGCGGAAGTCGGGATTGTAATCGGCAAAGCACGTCCCTGCAAACGGCACGTTGCAGTTGGCCTGGATGTTGGCATACGGCAAACCTGTCCGGACTCGCGTGATGCCGGACAGCCGCCATCCGCTCACCAGAGCCCGCGCCAAAGCGTTGCTCGGCGAGTACGCCCGGCCGGCGCCGAAAGGCAAGTCGTAGACGAAGGTGCCGTTGATCACGTGAGCCATGTCGTTTTCCCCGAGCGACTTTTCGTGCGCCCAGAAATACTCGGTCCGTCCGGGTCCGGCGTCGGTGAGCGTTTTGCTCCAGGTGTAGTTCACGTTGAAGGTCAGACCCGACGCCATGCGCTTTTGCAAAGTCACCTGAAGCGAGTTGTAGTTGGAGCTGGCGACGTTGACGTAGGGCACTCCGACGCTGGCATATTGCGGAAACGGGCGCAACATCTGGCCGATGGTGCCCCGGTAGTTTCCGTAGGGCAGGCCGATGTCGGGGATGATTTGCCGCGCCGCCGCCAGGTTCGCTTCGGTCGCCTGGGCTTGGAGCAGGCTTCCCAGGGCCAGATACCGGGGATGAATCTGACCGGACCAAATGCCGCGACCCCCGCCCCGCAGCAGCTTGCCGTTGCTGCCGGAGTACGCCAGCGTCAGCGTCATGCCCGCTGGGAGCGCCTGCTGGATCGAAAAATTCCAGTTTTGGTATCGCGGCGGCCGAGCGCCTTCCTCCGGACTGTCGAAGGTCACGCTGCCGCCCGATGGCCGCTCGATCGTAAAGCCCGTGTTCAACGTGGCGTCGATAAACGGTGGCTTCTGGTAAGGAGGAACCCCTTGGTCCCACCAGAAAGCGGGCGTGATGCCGCCATCGAGGGAGTTGAAGCCCGGCGAAGCTGTGTAACCGAGTTTCCCCGTGCCGTCGCGGGCGCCCGCTCGTCCTCCGACGGCGCCGTGGCGTGAATACATGATCCCGTACGCGCCGCGAATCACCGTCCGCGAGGCGACTTGATAGGCGAACCCCAGCCGAGGTCCGAAATTCCTCCAATGCGTGCGGATCCGCGACCGGCAGTTGCAATACAGCGGCTCCGGTCCCTTGCCTGCGAACTGCAGCGCGCCTTTGCGCCCTCCCGCGGCCGGGTTGGGCAGATCCGGATTCATCCAGGACATGCGGTCCCGGGCTTCCACATAGGGGCGCATCAGATCCCAGCGTAGGCCCAAGTTGAGCGTGAGCCGCGAAGTGGCCTTCCAGTCGTCCTGGACCCACAGCGCATAATTGCGGAACCGCGCTCCTGAGGTAACCACGAAGTCTTCGGTCACCGTCGCGGAGTCCACGGCGCCGAGCAGGTAGCTGGCGTAGGAGTGGCCCGTGCCAGTGAGCAGCGTGCCGCGACTGTCGAAGCCGGCGGTCTCCAGATTGCTGAAGCGCGCAATGAACAGCGTTCCGTCCCAGCGGTCACGGAAGTTATCCTGCAACCGCTGGTGCTGGAAGCCGGCTTTCACCGCATGCCGTCCCTGGACCCATTGAAAGCTCTCTTGCAAGGTATAGTTGTTCAATGCATCCAGAAACGGCCGCGCATCCGTGCCGCGCCAGTTCTGGGGCGAGTTGGGGCCCGAGAAGGCGATTTCAGGAAATGACAGGGTCGCGTCGCCCGGGGGCAATCCCTTCAAGCCCGAGCGCTCCACCCAACGACCGCCCACCGTCGGATTCGTGATCGGCACATACAGTCGCGAGACGCCGAAACTGAGCTGGTTCAAGATCGAGCCGCTCAAAACCCAGGTGTGCCGCAGCTGACCCACGGTGGGGACTTCGTCCACCACGCGTGTAATGGTATACGGCAAGGGCAGCGGCGGGGGATTCCCGCGGTAGGGCCCACTCTGGCCGCGGCGTCCCCGCGCAAACAGCACCGACAAACGATGCGCGTCGGTGGCATTGGCATCCACCTTGATGTTCGTGTTGTCGTTGTTGACCCCGATCGGAAGGTTCGAGAGGTAATTGCTGACGATGCCCGGATGAGTGGGATTCGGCAACGGGTCCTGAAAGAACTTGGAAATGGGAGACAGACGACTGGCGGGAATCACATTACCGGGGAACGGCTGCCGCGTGCAGTTGCGACCGCCCGGACAGTCCGTCGTCAGCGGGTCGTAAATCGCCACGGGCAGTTCGCTGAAATCTCCCGCGCGCTGCTTGAGCGTCGGCACGGAGACGAACTGGTAATCGGTCTCCCTGCGAAAGCGGTATCCGTCGTACGCGCCGAAGAAGAAGATCTTGTTCCTCCGGATCGGGCCTCCGAGGGTGAAGCCGAATTCGTTCTGGTGCTGGGCCGAGCGCCGGGGGGCGAAGAAGCCCCGCGCATCGAGCAGCGTGTTTCGGAAGTAGTGATAGAGCGACCCGTGGAGCTCGTTGGTCCCGGACTTCAGGACGTAATTCTCCGATCCCTGCCCGTTGTACTCCACCGACTGGCCGCTGGTTTCCACTTGAAACTGCTCCACCGCCTCGACGGACACGCCCAGGGTGATGGCCCGCCCCTCGCCCTGCTGCACGGCGTCGGTGAGCGGGATTCCTTCGAGGTACACGTCCTTGGAGAAACTCTGGCCGCCGTTGATGTAGCCCCAGCGCCCTCCCTCCTGCACGCCGGGCAGCAGGAAGGCGAAGGCTTGCGGGTTGCGCGGAGCGCCTCCCATCGCCAAGGGCAGCGCGGTGTACATCTCATTGCGCATTGTCTGGCCCAGACGCGCATCGGCCAGACTGAGCTCCGGAGGCGCGCCCGAGACCGTGATGCTCTCCGTGGTCGGCCCCAGTTCCAGCCGGAAATTGAGCTCCACGGTGCTGAGAGCGTCCACCACAATTCCCTCTTGCTTGATCGGCCGGAAACCCGCCGCCGACACGGAGACGTCGTAGCGGCCCACGGGCAGCGGGGCGATCAGGAAGAGGCCCGCCTCGGTCGTCTGCCGGGTTGTCTCTACGCCGGTGGCGACGTTGCGGGCCACCACGGTGGCGGCGGGAATGACCGCGCCCGAAGGATCCGTGATGGTTCCCTTGATCGTCCCGGTTCCGCCCAGCTGGCCGAAGCAAGGGCTGGCTAACACAAGCGTGGTTAGAATCCATCCAGGCAAATTCCGCATACGGAAGCCCCTTCTTTCTACAGCAACGAATAGCAGCGGCTTTGCGCCGGCGTCAAGCGAAATCCGAACGAACCGAACCGTTCTGCAATACATAACGCGCACCCCCTCTTCGTAGTGTCGAAAAAGCGGAGTCGATGCAATCGCTTGCATCGGATTTTGCCGTCAAAATCGAGGCCCGCCACGTTTCCTGGTGCGGGGGCGGTCGTTTTGCAAAGGAAAACCAGAAGGCGCTATCTCAACAGGAACTCGTACTGGCCCGAGCCCACTTCCACCACGTACGATTCACCCTCCCGAACCCCCTTGACCACACGCCCGCTCTCCGTCAACGTCGCGCCCGGAATCACGGGCAGGTACACTCGGGCCGTGGTATTGGCGGGAATCGTCACCCGGAGGCGGAACGGGCCCTTTCGCGTGCCTTCCCACTCGCTGACGATCTTCCCCAGCACGGAATCGTATTCCCCACGCATGTGCGTGATGCGGTCATCGAGCCGGGGCCGGATAAGGATCTTTCGGAAGCCGGGGCCGTCGGTGTCGATTCCGGCCGCATAGCGCCGCACCGCCTCGAGAAATTCGGTAGAAAGGAATGCGAAATTTTAAAAATTGGCGCCGGGATCGTCGAGCGCTAGCGCGTAGACCGGCTGGATTTCGAAGCCTCCGAAGCCTGCCACTTTCATCCGGCGCATTTCGCGTTCGAGCTGGGCTTTGGTCACAGCCGGACCGAACCACCACCAGCGCATCAGCACCCGGCTGTCGGCAGGAGGATTCTGGAAACCTTGGCGCAAAAGATCGAGGCTGGCCGCCGCCGGCGACGCGACCGCCGCGGCGAAAGCCGCACCCAACAGCCACGAACTCATACGGTAGACGGCAACGCGGGAAAAACAGCGCGGGCGGCCCCTCGAGCCGCCCGCCCAAACTGCAAATCGGGGGCAGATCAGAACACGAACCGCAACGTGAGCTGGATCCGACGCGGATAGTTTTCCTGCGTCGAAGTCACGATCTGGCCGAAAGTGGCCTGCGTTACGGCCGTGTTCGGCCCGGGGAACTGCGTCTGGTTGAAGGCGTTCAGCGCTTCGAAGCGGA
>JANWXD010000036.1 GCA_025055455.1 Bryobacteraceae bacterium | reverse complement strand
TGGATGAGCCGGATGGCGTTTTCTTCCCCGCGCACCGCCATGTGGTA
This sequence comes from Bryobacteraceae bacterium, assembly GCA_025055455.1. Classification (GTDB taxonomy): domain Bacteria; phylum Acidobacteriota; class Terriglobia; order Bryobacterales; family Bryobacteraceae; genus JANWXD01. Next base: position 30,416 of record JANWXD010000036.1, on the reverse strand, counting down.
GCCGCCCAGACAAAACCGCGACACCCGCAGGCCGCTCTTGCCGAGCGTGGCCATGGGCATGGCCTCATCGGCGCGCGCCGGCAGTCCCGCCGCTGCCGTCAGTTGCAAGAAGGTTCTGCGTTTCATGGTCCGCTCCGCTCGTTCCATCTCCGACTGCATTACAACTTACGGCCAATGATAGCGTAGTCGAGGGCGCCGAAGAACGTCTCGCGAAAGTCCTCTGGAAGCGCCTCGAGGCCGGCCAGCGAATCTCGAGCTGGCGAAAGCCAGTGCACCTGGATTCCCGTAAAACCCGCTTCTTGCATGAGAAAGCGCAGCAGCGGCGCCGGCACCGGGCGCACGTGGCTCGGATCCAGGTAAAAGTGCGTGGCGAAGATCGCCAGGCACTGCGGATTGGGCGTCTCGACGATGAGCTGCCCGCCCGGCCGCAACACGTCGGCGCACCGGCGGACGAACTCGGGCAACCGCAAGGGAGGGAGGTGTTCCACCACCTGCGCGCAGAAGACGGCGTCGAAGCTGTCCGTTGTGGCGCGCAGCCACTCGAACAGATCGGCAGTCTCGGCGCAAAGCCCTTTGCTGCGGCACAACGCCACGCATTCGTCGCTCGAGTCCACTCCGACCCCTTCGATGCCCGCCTCGCGCATCAGCTCGAGGAACTCTCCCCGGCCGCAGCCCAGGTCGACAACCTTGCGGCATCCCTCCAGAAAGGGCAGATAAAAGCGTTGCCGCTCCCGAATGTCTTCTGGACTTCCCCGGAACTCCTCAGCCAGCCGCATCCAGTCCAGATCCGGCGCGGCTTCCTCTGCGGGCGTCGCTGACGTTGCGGGCGTGGCGAGCGGGACGCTTGCGCGCTGCCGGATCAACCGCAGCTCCCGGTGGATCAGCCGCTCGAATTCGATCCGCTGGTGTGCAAAATCCCTGGCGAGTTGCTGCTGCATCTCGAGGACGGCGCGTTTCAAGGCGGCCTCGAAATCCGCGTGCTGGGCCTTGACCGTCTCGCGGAAGTTCGCTTCCAGGAGCGAGGTGCGGTGCTGGAAGGCGCCCTGAAGTTCGGCCACGCTGCGGAGGAACTGCAATTCGTTGGTGGCGAGCTTGCGCTCCCACTCCTGGCGCCAGGCTGCCCAGCTCGCCGCAAGATCCGAGGCGGCTTGCTCCCGCGCTGCTGCCAGGGCGGCCAGCGCCCGGTTGTTCTCGTTCAGCGCTTCGAGAATCGCATCCAGTGACCGCACCACGGCGCGGTTGAATGCGACCTGCTCCCGCACATGCCAGTCCATGACCCGGGCGATGAGTCGTTTGACGGCCTGGATCAGATCGTTCACCAGGCCCGGGGGCCGCGGATTCACCGTGCCGATCGCCGCGACTTTGCCCTCCGCCAAGTCGCGGGCATGAAGGAGCGGCATCAGATCCGGCAGCACGACGCCGTTCGGCGCCGATTCCGGGTAGCGCGCCCGCACGCGCTCCCGAATCTCGCGCACTATGGCGACGATTTCTTCGCGCGTGAGGTCGGCCGACGAGTCAGCGCCGGGCACGTTTCTTGCTCCAGGTGGCGGTGACCTTGGTGTGGATGCCCCCACGGGGGCGGAACTCGCCGATGACCGTCACCGAAACCGGGTCGCAGGCCCGCACCACGTCGCGCAAGATCCGGTTCACGGCGTTTTCTTGAAAGATCCCCAGGTTCCGGTAGGCCAGCTCGTACATCTTGAGCGACTTCAGCTCCATCACTTTCTTGTCCGGCACGTAGCGGATGGTGATCGTGCCGAAGTCCGGTAGGCCGGTCTTCGGGCACACGGAAGTGAATTCGGGAATGACGACCTCGATTTCGTAGCCGGGGAACTGATTGGGGAAGGTTTCGATTTCCGGCAGGCGGGCTTCCAGGCCGGCGCGGGCATGTTCTTCCGTATAACCCCCTGCTGTCTTGGTTGCGCGGACTTTCTTCATGGCGTCAGCAGCGTGCGAGCCAACAGCTCGAGGAACAAGCCGACGTCGGTGACGACGCCGACAGCCTGGCCCGTGCCGCGATCGCTCACTTTGGTTACCACGGCCGGGTTGATGTCGACGCAAATGATTCTCACCCAGCTCGGGAGCATGTTGCCTACGGCGATGGAGTGCAGCATCGAGCCAAGGCACAGCACGAGCCCGGCGCCTTTCAGGTGGGCGGCGTAAGCGTCCTGAGCTTCGTTCATGTCGGTGATAGTTTCCGGAAGCGGGCCGTCGTCGCGCAAACTTCCCGCCAAGACGAATGGCACGCCGGCGCGCACGCATTCGTACAGGATGCCCCGGTCGAGCCGCCCGCTTTCCACCGCCGGGCGGATGCCGCCGGCACGGTAGATGGTGTTGATGGCGCGCATGTGGTTGCGGTGGCCGTGCTCCTCCTGCCGGCCGTCGCTGAGGCGGATGCCGAGGGAAGTTCCGAACAGGGCTGCCTCCACGTCGTGGACACCCAAGGCGTTGCCGCTGAGCAGCACGTCCACGTACCCGGCGCGGATGAGCGCCGCCAGAGGCGGGCCGCCGCCCGTGTGCACCACGACGGGACCCGCCACGACCACAATCTTCTGGCCCGTCTCGCGGGTGTGGCGCATGAGGGCAGCGGTCTGCCGCACGGCTGTCTCCACCTGGCGTTCCGAGGAAATGCCGTTGGTCATGAAGGCGAACGCCAGGCGGTCTCGCTCCTTGGGTTCGGGAATCACGCGGATACCTCGCAACCCCACCACCACGCGATCCCCCGCCCGTAGATCCCGCAGGCGGCGGCAAAAGGCCCGTTCCCCCTCGACCACGATCAACGCGTCCATGCGCTGTTCCTCCACTGTGACCCAGCGCCGGTTCAGCCGCACGAGCGTGCGGTGGTTCGTCGTCGAATAGAAGTCCTCCGGGGCGCAACGATCGCGTTCCACCACGGCCAACGCGGCATCGGCGGCATCCACCGGCGCGCAGCCCAGATCCATCAGCTGCTGAAGGAGACGTTCCATCTCCTCCCGCGTGGGCGCCTCCACCTTCAACCGCAGATAGGACGGTTCTTCGTTGGTGCGCCCGATCCGGAACTGCTCGACTTCGAACCGGCCGCGAAACTCGACGACCTTGTCGAAGATCTGCTCCATGATGTGGGAGTCGATCAGGTGTCCTTCCGCTTCCACAACCTCGTGGAAGGGCATCGCGCTGGCCTGTGCGCTCATTGCGGTTTCTTTTCAGTGTAGCCTGCGGGGGGAGTCAGGGGCGGTAGGACGCCGTGGCCGTCTCTGTCTCCCAGATCCGCACGCACGCCACCCGCACCGGAACCTCGCGTGCGGTTTCGGCCAGTCGCCGGCTCAGCTCCTCGTAGAAGTACCGCGCGATGTTCTCGGCCGAGGGGTTCACTCGGTCGAAGGGAGCAATTTCGTTCAGGTTGCGGTGGTCCAGGCGTTCGATGATGTCGTGGAGGATCTTCTTGACCTCGGCGAAGTCCACGAGCAGCCCCGTCCGATCCAAAGCTTCCCCCTGGAGTGTCACCTGGACTTTGTAGTTGTGCCCATGTAGGTTTTCGCACTTGCCCCGGTAGCCCCGCAAGGCGTGCGCGGCCGCGAAGCTTTCTTCCACGGAAATTTCGAACATGGTTCCTGGGCCTTTCAGCGTCGAGCGAAAAAGCGCTCGACGTCGCTGATATCCATCGTAAACCGGTACGGCGGCAGGCTGTCGAGGAAGACCCGTCCGTAGCGCTGCTTGACAATTCGGTGGTCGAGCAGCGCCAGTACGCCGCGGTCCGTGCGGTTCCGGATCAGGCGGCCGAAGCCCTGCTTGAGCATCAGCGCTGCCTGGGGGATTTGGTACTCGTAGAAGGGATTGCCGCCCTCCTGGCGGATGTTGCGCACCCGCGCTTCCACGACCGGGTCGGTCGGCACGGCGAATGGGAGCTTGTCAATGATGACGCAACTCAACTGCTCGCCGGGAACGTCCACGCCCTGCCAGAAGGAGGAGGTGGCGAACAGCACCGCATGGGGCGTGGTGCGAAATTCTTCGAGGAGCGCGTTGCGCGGCGCCGTGCCTTGCAGCAGGGTAGGGAATTCCAGCTCGGAGGCCAGGCGGTCATACACTTGCTGCATCTGCTGGTAGGAGGTGAACAGCACGAAGGCCCGGCCCTGGCTGAAGGCCAGTAACCGTTTGATCTCCTCCGCTGCCTGGGACGGAAACAGCGGACTGCGCGGGTCCGGAAGGTGCGGGGCGACGTACAAGAGCGCCTGATTTTGCCAGTCGAACTGGCCCGGAACGATCAGCGTCCGGGCGCCCAGGAGGCCCAGACGCCGTTCCACGAATTCAAAACTGCCGGCGATGGCCAACGTCGCCGAGGTAAGGATTGCGACGCGTGGTCCGCTGAAGAGGCGCTCGGCTAAGATCGCGGAGACGTCGATCGGGGTGGCTTGCAGGAAGCAGCCGCGGCCGCGTCGCTCCAGCCAGTAAACGTAGCGCCGGTCGCGGCTTTCCATCCAAAACTGAAGCGCCAGCGCGATTTCCCGGCAGCGCCGCACCAGCGGGATCACCTCCTCGGGAGCGCTTGGGAGGCCCTCCAAGTGAACCTGGAGCAGCTCGAGGGCGCCGAGCAGGTCTCGGTATTGCTCCTCGTGCCGTTCGAGCAGCTTATCCTGCTCGTGGAACCCGGTGCGCCCTTCGGCCGCCTCGAACAGGGCGAAGAACTGAGCGGTGTACTGGCCGAGAGCGCTCAGAGCGCGGTCGAGCTCCGGCGAGCCGAAGTGCTTCTGGCGCGCGGTGGCGGCCACATCCCGTATCAGTTCCTCGAACTGGTAGTTGCTGACGGAGAGTCCGAAGTACTGGCTGGCCACGTCCTCGATCTCGTGGGCTTCATCGAATACCACTGCAGCATAGTCGGGAATGATGCCGCCGTAGTCCTCATCCCGGACCGCGAGATCGGCGAAAAAGAGGTGGTGGTTGACGATGATCACGTCGCTTTCGGCGGCGCGCTGGCGCATCAGGGTGATGAAGCACCGCTCGAACTGAGGGCACTTCTGGCCGGAGCACAATTCGCGGCGAGCGTCCAATTTGCTCCACACGGAGCTTGACTCGGGCAGGGAGCGGATCTCGGCCCGGTCGCCAGTCTGGGTGGTCTTCTCCCAGTCGCGGATGATTTCGAAATCGGCCAGCTCTTCCAACCCCTCCAGAAAGGGTTCCTTCTCAGCGTCGTAAATTTTCTGTCGGCAGGCGTAATTGGAACGGCCCTTCATGTAACAAACTCGCAGGCGCCGCCCCAGAGCCTTCTCGAGCAGGGGGACGTCTTTGAAGAACAACTGTTCCTGAAGGTTTTTCGTCGCCGTGGACACGACGACGCGCTGGCCGGAAAGAATGGCGGGCGCCAGATAGGCCAGAGTCTTTCCCGTCCCGGTGCCGGCTTCCACGATGAGGTGTCGGCCCTCGGCCAGGGCCGCTTCGACGGCCTCAGCCATTTCGAGCTGCCCGGGCCGGAATTCGTATTGCGGATGCGTGCGGGAAAGCGGCCCGCCGCGGGAGAAGAACTGGCGCACCGTCAGGGTTCGGGCCGGGGGCGGCATCTATCCGTCGAGTATACGGCCCGGGAGGGGCAGGGACCGTGGCGAGGTCTGGCGTTTAGGCGGCCGAGTTTGCCACATCGCGTTTGACACCTCTCAGCCGCACTCCCTATACTGAAAGTTCGTAGCGCAACGCCATCTGGCCGGCGCCCGGGCGCAGGCATCCCACACGGGGCGACGACACGGACATGCCGAAACGTACGTATCAGCCGAATAACCGCCGCAGGGCCAAGACCCACGGGTTCCGCGCCCGCATGCGGACCAAGGACGGGCGAGCTGTCCTGGCGCGGCGCCGCGCCAAGGGGCGCAAGAAGCTCACGGTGAGCTCGGAGCGGGCGGTTCGTTACGCAAAATAGAGCAGTCGAAACGGGCAAGCGGCGTTTGGCCTTCCCCAAGGAGGTCCGCCTCCTCCGACGGGCTGACTTTGAGCGCGTTTACAAGGAGGGCTTCCGGATCGCGGGGCCGTATTTTGCTGCGTTCTGCTTGCGCCGCCCGGGTCAGGGCGGCCCGAAAGTGGGCCTCACAGCGCCCCGCTCGCTCGGCAAAAGCACGGTGCGCAACCGCATCAAACGACGCCTCCGCGAAGCGGTGCGGTTGAACCTATGGCGCTTGGGCCCGGAGTGGGCGGTTGTTTTTCATCCGCGACTTTCGGTTCTCGAGGCCTCGTTCGAGGAGTTGCAGCACGAAGTGCGAAGGGTTTTTTCGCGATGCGCCTAGCGGTGCTGGCCGTGCTGCGCGCCTACAAGCGTTTCCTGTCCCCGCTGTTGCCCTCCGCCTGCCGCTTCTATCCCACTTGCTCGGAGTACATGATGGCGGCGGTAGAGCGTTACGGCGCCGCTCGCGGAGTCTGGTTGGGGATGCGGCGCCTCCTCCGTTGCCACCCGTTTCATGCGGGCGGTTATGACCCCGTTCGTTGAGGACGGCCATGGCTGATCCTGCCTCCGAGAAGCCTTCCCGCAGTCCTGTCCCCGCAGCGCCGGGCGAGATCTCGATGGAGCGCCGGCTGCTGTTGGCGTTCTTGCTCATGGGCTTGGTTCTGTTCCTGACGCCGTATTTCTATCCGCCCGCGAGTCCTCCCGCCCGGCCTCCGGTGGCTCCGGCGAAGCCCGCTGCGGCTGCCCGGCCCGCCGCGGCGCCGGAGGCTCGTCCCGCCCCCGGACAAGTCGTCGCCGACCGCGAAGAGGCCTTCGCCATCGAGACGCCTCTGAGTCGTGTCGTGTTCTCCAATCGCGGCGCGGTCGTCCGAAGTTGGGTCTTGAAACGTTACAAGGACAACGACGGCAAGTTGCTCGAACTGGTGCACCCTGGCGCGGCCAAGACCGGTTATCCATTTGCGGTGGTCTTCAAGGATCCCAAAGGCCCAGGCTCGATCAACGACGCGCTGTTCGTCGGGCGTCCGGCGCGGGACGGCTTAGGCATCGACTTCGAATTCGCGGCCCAGGGCATTTATGCACGCAAGTCCTTTCGGTTTCGCAGAGACAGCTACCTGGTGGACGTGGCCAGCGAGGTGGTCTCCCACGGCCGCCCCCAGGCCCACGTATTGGTGTGGCGCGGCGGATTCGGGGATCGCACGGTGCCGAACTACGTGGCGCGCCTGCGCAGCATTTACTACGACGAATTGGCCGCCAAACTGGTCGCCCACGAAGTCAAGGAAGCCAAAGACGCTCCGCTGTCGGTTTCGGGTCGGTTCTCCTTTGCCGGACTGGAGGATGCCTACTTTGCGGCGGTCGCCTTGGCGCCCGCCGGGACGCCGCTCGAGCTGCGAACCTATCACGACATGGTGCCCCAGCCGGACGGCAAGGAATCGCCATGTCTCGGCGCCGGTTTCGGCGGCCCGCCAACCTTCGCCCTGTTCGTGGGTCCCAAGGACATGGATATCCTCCGGCGCATCAACCCCAAGCTCGAGCAGCTCGTGGACTTCGGCTGGTTCGCCTTCTTGGCCAAACCGCTGTTCCTTTCGCTCAATTGGATCAACGACCGCTGGATCCACAACTACGGCTGGTCCATCGTCGTGGTCACCGTGATCATCAACTTCCTGCTGCTGCCCCTGAAGTTCTCCAGCCTCAAATCCATGAAAAAGATGCAGGCGCTGGCGCCCCAGATCGCCGCCATTAACGAGAAATACAAAGGCATCAGTCTGAGGGATCCGCGCAGGGCGGAACAGAACCAGGAGATCATGGAGCTCTACCGCAAGCACGGCGTCAACCCCATGGGGGGTTGCTTCCCCTTGCTGCTCCAGATCCCGTTTTTCATCGCCTTCTACAAGGTGCTGACGGTGGCCATCGAGCTCCGCGGCGCTTCCTGGCTCTGGGTCACGGACTTGTCCCAGCCCGAGCATCTTCCCATCCGGATCCTGCCGATCGCGATGATCGTGAGCCAGTTTGTCATGCAAAAGATGACGCCCACGACGACTGCGGACCCGGTGCAGCAGCGCATGCTGCTGCTGATGCCCCTCGTGCTGGGATTCATGTTCTACGGGGTCTCGAGCGGCCTGGTCTTGTACTGGCTCACCAGCAACCTAGTCGCCATTGCGCAGCAGTGGTTCTTCAACAAGACCATACCCGCGCCCGTGGTCGCGCCGCCGCCGGCGCCCAGGCGCAAGAAAGCCTCCCGGAGATGAGCCCTGATGGCGCCGAAGTACACCGTCGAGTCCGTGGAACCCCGCATTCGCAGGTTTCTGTCTCCGCTGCTGGCCCGTGCCGGATTGCGGCTGCGCTATCGAGTCGCCGCCCCTGAAAATCCCCATCCCGACTTCGAAAATCCGGAGGTGGTGGTCCGCTTCACGGGTCCGGACGTGGAGCTCCTGCTGGCCAACCGCGCCGAGCTGCTGCTCGCCCTCGAACACTTGACCATGGAAATGTTGCGGATGCCGCCAGAGGATCACAGCCGCCTATGCTTTGACGCCAACGACTACCGGGCGCTGCGCATCGAAGAGCTGCGGCTGAGCGCACTGGCGGCCGCCGAGAAAGTCAAGCGCACCGGCAAGCCGTTCGAGTTCAACCCGATGACCAGCCGGGAGCGGCGCATCATTCACCTGGCGTTGCGCGATGACCGGCAGGTGCGCAGCGAGAGCTCCGGAGTCGGCAGCCAGCGGCGCGTGATCGTGTATCCGGCGGACCGCCCCGCCGCGCCCGTCGTTGCCGCTCCGCCGAGCCTTCCCCAACGCCGCCGCCGTTGAGGCAGGGAGACACGATCGTCGCCATCTCCACGCCGCCCGGCCGAGGGGGCATCGGCGTGGTGCGCCTCTCTGGACCGGAGGCTCGCCGGGTGGCCGAGGCCATCCTGCGCTTTCGCCGACCGCCGCAATGGCAGCCGTGGCGCGCGGTGCTAGCCGAATTGCCGGACCCGGAAGGCCATGCCGTGGACCAGGTGGTGGTGACGTTCTTTGCCAAGCCTCGCTCCTACACCGGCGAGGACGTGATCGAGATCTCCTGCCACGGCGCCCCGGTGGTGCTGCGTTACTGCGTGGAGCGCGCCTGCCAACACGGGGCGCGCCCGGCCGAACCCGGCGAGTTTACGCTCCGCGCCTTCCTGAACGGCCGCATAGACTTGCCGCAGGCCGAGGCGATTCGGGATCTCATCGAAGCCACCACGCTGTATCAGGCCCGCGTGGCGGCCCAGCAGGCTCATGGATCCGTCTCGCGCCGGATTCGTCCGCTCAAAGAGCGCTTGCTCGATCTCATCACTCTGCTCGAGGCGGGCATCGACTTCGCCGAGGACGACGTGCCCGTGGCCTCTTGCGAGGAAATTCTGGCGCGTCTCGAGCCCCTCCTCCGCGATGCCGGACGCCTCGCCGCCAGTTTCGCGTACGGCAAGCTGGTCCATGACGGCTTCACCCTGGCGATCGTCGGCCGGCCGAATGTGGGCAAAAGCAGCCTGTTCAACCGGCTGCTCGAGCAAGACCGCGCCATCGTCACGGACATCCCGGGCACCACGCGCGACCTGATCTCCGAAACCGCCTCCCTCGGGGGCATTCCCGTCAAACTCATGGACACCGCCGGAATCCGCAAAACGGGCGAACTGGTGGAAACGCTGGGCATCGAACGGAGTTTTCAAGCCATGGCCGATGCCGACCTTACGCTGGTCGTGATCGATCTCTCCGAGCCCCTGCACGAGGACGACGAGACGCTCATCGAGCGGGCGCGCCAGTGCGGCCGCTTCCTGATCGCCGCCAACAAGTGCGACTTGCCGCGCCGCGCGCAGCTGGGGAGCGATTATGTCGCCGTTTCCGCCCTGACTGGCGAAGGTATCGATTCGCTTCGGGAGCGCATCCTGGCGGCGCTGGCGCCGGATCCGGCCGTGGCGCAGGAGCCCGGTTTCCTGACCAGCCTCCGCCACGAGCAGCTCTTGCGCGAATCGCTACAGGCCCTTGAGCAGGCTCGCCGCGCCACCCTCGAAGGTCTCCCGCACGAAATGCTCTTGCTCGACCTGTACGCCGCTTTGCAGCCGCTCGACGCCCTCACGGGGGCGACCACCGCCGACGACATCCTCAACCGCATCTTTTCGACCTTTTGCATCGGCAAGTAGGCTCGGGGCTGGGTCAAATCCCCCACCTTCCCGCTCGGGATGCCGCGATCCTGTGAGGTTTCAGTGGGTTGCCATAGGGGACAAAATGGCACTCGAATCGCAATTCGTTGGGCGGGATCGATTATGGCCTACGTTATCGTCGACACTTGCACTAAGGACGAGTTGTGCGTCGAAGCCTGTCCGGTGGACTGCATTCATCCGAAAAAGGACGAGCCGGGTTTCGATGAAGTGCCCCAGCTGTATATAAATCCTACAGATTGCATTGATTGCGGAGCCTGCGTGCCAGTTTGTCCGACCAACTCCATCTACGTCCTGGATGAGCTGCCGCCGGAGCTGGCCCACTTCGCTGAAAAGAACGCGGCTTGGTACGCCACGACTGGGTGACGCGCTGGCCTCGCTGTCGGTGTAACCAGACCGCGCCGCGGCGGAGGCTGATTGCCTCCTACCTGCCTCAGCGGATCTTTCGGCGTTGGCCAGGCGCACTCCGCTGGCAACGTCCGGCACGGTGCGGAATCCGCTCAGTGTGCTTCGCAATCAAGGGCCCACCCGCTGCCGTCTTAGAATTGAGGCTGTGAGGAATCGGAGGGCGCCGCAATACCTAGCTGCGGGTCTGTCGACCGCCTTTGTGATCGCTACGGCCCTCGCCATCACGCCCGTCCGGTTGGCGGCACTCGTCCTGCTGGGCCGGAGCCCCCATTGTCCGCTGCGCCAGGCCGTCCGGGCCGAATCGCATGCCCGTCGTCTCATCGAAACCAAGGATCGGATCCTGGCCGCCAGCCGCCTGCTTGAAAAAGATCCCGAGGGATTCCACCTGTGGCAAACTCCTCACGGGCGCTATTGGATCCCGGAAGGCGCCGACTGGGGACTCCCGTTCAACCTGGCCGAGCAAGAACTGAAAATTTACGGAACGGGAGACTGGGCGGTGCGCCGTGGCGACATCGTGCTCGATTGTGGGGCCCATGTGGGGGTGTATACCCGCGAGGCGCTCAAGGCCGGCGCGCGGCTGGTGGTCGCCGTCGAACCAGCGCCCGAAAACTTCGAGTGCCTCCGCCGGAACCTTCAGGCCGAGGCGGCCGCAGGGCGCGTGGTCCTTGTCGGCAAGGGCGTCTGGGATTCGGAAGGGACGATGACCATTCGCCTGGTGCCCCACAATCCCGCTGCGGACACGCTCGTGTTGCAACCTCCGGGCGCGCGCCCAGGCGGCCAAGTCGCCCTGACGACAATCGACAAATTGGTCGCCGAGCTCGGCCTGGCGCGGGTGGACTACATCAAGATGGACATCGAGGGCGCCGAGCAACGAGCCTTGCTCGGGGCGCAGCAGACTCTGGCGCGCTTCAAGCCCCGTCTGGCGATCTCCTCTTACCACCGTCCGGACGATCCGGAGAAGATTCCGGAGCTGGTGCGCCGGGCCCGTCCGGACTACCTCCAGCAGTGCGGCCCTTGCTCGTACGTTTCCGAGAGCGGCATCATCCGGCCGGACGTTCTGTATTTCCGGTAGGCTTTCGGGTTTGCTTGACGGATCGAGCGCTCAGTTTCTATACTGATCGGTATGCACGATCGTTCCGCTCGCGAGGCGATCCGCCAGGCGGCCATCGAGTTGTTTGCCGAAAAGGGCTTTGCCGCCACCTCCACGCGCGAGATCTGCGAACGGGCCCGGGTCACCAAGCCGGTTCTTTACTATCACTTCGAAAGTAAGGATCAGCTGTACCGTGAGCTGCTGCTGGACGCCTGCAACGAGAGCCGCAAACAGATCCTGCTGGCCGCGCAGCGGGGCAAGACCGTCCGCGAAAAGCTGACCGAAGTGCTGGCGGCGGAATTCGAGCTGACGCGAAAAAATCCCAGCCTTTCCGTCCTCTTTTTCCGGGTGCTGTTTGCCCCGCGCCGGGAAGCGCCGAATCTGGACTACGTGCAGCTTGGCAAGGAATGGCTGAGCGTGTTGGCGGGCATCGTAACCGAGGGCATCGAGCGGGGCGAGATCCGCGGCAGCGCCCTGGCGATCGCCGAGGCCCTCACGGGCATCCAAATGATCTACACCTTAGGCTACTTGCTCGCCGGCGAGCCTCCTTTGGATCGGAATCTGGCGCGGCGGATCGTGGACCTCCTGTTCGACGGGTGTTCAGTTAACCCGACCGGTAGGAAAGCAAAATGAGACCGCATTTGCTCCTCGTATTGCTGTCGGGCGCACTCCTTGGGGCCCAGTCGCCGCCCGAGGATCGCCCGCTCACCATCGAAGAGGCGGTGCGCATCGCCCTGGAACGCCACCCCGACGTCGAAAAGGCGCGGGCCGCCGCCGAGGCGCTGAAAGGCAAGATCCGCGAGGTTCGCGCTCAAGCCCTCCCCGACGTGGCGATCCATGTGAACGCCACGCGGTGGCGCGATCCCAGCCTGCTCAACGCCTCCGGCATCGAGAAGTTCCCCGAGGAGCTGCGCAAGGCGTTGATTCCTCAGGGGGTGAACCTCTTTGACTACAACATCACCGTCCGACAGCCGCTTTACACAGCCGGCAAAGTGGGCACGGCCCTGCGGCTGGCGGCGGTGGAGGCCGAGGGTTCGGCCGCGGAGATGGACCGAGCGGCGCAGGATCTGGCGCTCAACGTCGTGCGCGCCTGCTACGGCCTGCTGTGGGCCGAGCGTTACCTCGCTCTCGTCGAGGAGACGCAGCGCCAGCGCCAGGCCCACCTGGAGACGGCGCGGGCGCGCTACCGGAACGGCGTGGCGACGGAGGTGGACGTGCTCCGCTCCGAGGTGGCCCTGGCGAACGGGGAACCGGAGCTCGTCCGGGCCCGCAACGCCATCCGCCAGGCGCGGGCTCTGCTCAACTTCTACCTGGTCCGTCCCTTGGATTTCCCGACCCGGCTGGCGGCCTCGCTCGAAGAGGTGGCCCCGTGGGAGCAGTGGGATCTGGAGGCGCTGGCGGCGGAGGCTTCCCGGCGCCGTCCCGAACTGCTTCGGTTGCGAATCGCCGAGCGCAGCGCCGAGACGCAGCTCGAGCTGGCGCGCGCCGAAAGCCGCATGCGCGCCGATTTCACCGGCTCCTACGGCGTCATGGCCCGATTGCCGGAAAACCTCGTGAACTCGCAGTTTGTCCGCTGGATCGTAGGGGTCAACTTCACGTTGCCGGTTTTCGACGGCTTTCGCCGCAGCGGTTTGGTTTGGCAGGCCACGGCGGCGCGCCGGGCGGCGCGGCTGGAGCGGGAAAAAGTCGAGCAGCAAGTGCGGCTGGCACTGCAGCAAGCCCTAGACGATCTGCGCGCGGCGCAGCAGACCGTGGAGGCGGCCCGCGCCAACGTGCGGCAGGCGGAACGGGTGCTGGAGATGACGCAAAACAACTACCAGTACGGCGCCGCCACCACGCTCGACGTCGTGGACGCCCAAACCGCCCTCACGCTCGCGCGCACCAACCTGCTGAAAGGGCTTCATGACTACGGCATCGCCCGCGCCAACCTGCTTTGGGCTATGGGACGGAGGCCCGAGGAGAAGTGATGGCTCTCGACAAGCTCCCTTCGGGAAAGCCAGTTCTTGGGGCGGCGGCTCTGACGATGCTGCTCACGGCGCCGGGCTGCCAGAGACACTCGCAGCCCCCTGTGCGCGCGGCGGAACCAGCGCCGGTCGAGGTCCGTGTGCTCCGCGTCACCGCGCGGCCGTTCGCGGCCACGGTGGCGATTACGGGCACGCTCGTTTCCCGCAGCCGCGTGGAGGTCAAAGCGGAAACCACCGGGCGCGTGGTCCGGTTTCCCAAAGAAGAGGGCGACCGGGTCGTCGCGGGCGAGCCGGTTCTATGGGTAAACGAGGAACCGTACCGGCTGGCGGTCCAGCAGGCCGAAACTTCGGTCCATGTGGCGGCAGCGGCCCTCGAGCGTGCCCGCATCGTCGAGGCGCACGCGCGGTCGGAGCTGGAGCGGGCCCGCAATCTGGTCCGCTCGGGCGGCATCACGGACCGAGACCTCAAGGCGGCTGAGCTGGCCGAGCGGGACGCCGGGGCTCAAGTGGCGCTGGCGGTCGCCCAACTCGAGCAGGCGCGGGCAGCGCTGGCGGTGGCGCGGAAGCGACTCGACGACACGGTGGTACGCGCGCCGGTGGCGGGCGAAATCCAAAGCAAGTTGGTCAATGTCGGAGCGTACGTCGAGCCGCATACGCCGGTCTTCACCCTCGTGGATAACGGTCGGCTCGAGTTGCACAGCCGGGTTCCGTCTCACGAGCTGGCCCTCATCCGGCCCGGGCAGAGGGTCACCTTCACGGTGGCGGCCTACGCGGAGCGCGTCTTCGAAGGCCGCGTGCTCGAAATCAGTCCAGCCGTGGATCCGCAGTCGCGCTCCGCCAAGGTGCGCATCCAGGTGCTCAGCCCGGGCGGCGCCCTCAAGGACGGCATGTTCGCCCAAGGAGAGGTTTGGACCGAGGTCGAACGTCGCAGGATCGTCGTGCCCTCCTCGGCCGTGCAGCGCAGCGACGCCGCGGAGGGCGAGGCCTTCGTCTACGTCATTTCCGAAAACCAAGCGGTACGCCGTGCGGTGCGTGTGGGCCGCGAGCGCAACCGCGAAGTGGAGATCCTCGAGGGCCTCCGGGAGGATGAGCTGTTGGTGGCCGAGCCGGGAGTCGAAATCCGTGACGGGGTGCCCGTGACGCCACGGCTCGCTGCCGCCCGCGCCGCAAGCGAAAGGTAGCCCGCACATGTTTCTGAGCGATCTTTCGATCAAGCAGCCCGTCTTCGCCACCATGATCGCCGTCTCCTTGGTGACACTCGGGCTGTACTCTTACCGGGAGCTCAGCATTGACCAGTTCCCTGACGTCGAGATCCCGGTCCTCACCATTCAGACGCTCTACCCCGGTGCGGTGCCGGAGACGGTGGAGCGGGAAGTCACCAAGCGCATCGAAGAAGCGGTCAACACGATCCCCGGCGTGCGGCACATCAGCTCCACGTCCACCGAGGGCCTGTCGGCCATCGTGGTCGAATTCCACCTTGGCACGAGCATCCACACCGCGCAGCAAGACGCACAGGCCAAGATCAACGCCCTCCGCGCCGAATTCCCGCGGGATGTGGAAGAACCTGTCATCCAGCGCATCGACTTCAATGCGATGCCGGTGGTGTCCGTGGCGGTGGAAAGTTCCTCGCTCGACCTCAAGACTCTCACTTCCCTGGCGGAAAAAGTCATCAAGCGGCGGCTGGAGAACATCCCGGGCGTGGGACAGGTGAACCTGATCGGGCAGGCGCGCCGGGAGATCCAGATCTTTGTGGACCGCGACAAGCTCAAGGCCCTGGGCCTGACCTACGCCGAGGTGGCCGCGGCACTGCAACGGGAAAACCTGGATGTGCCGGCGGGCAAACTCGAGCAAGGGGCGCGCGAGCCGCTGGTGCGCGTGGCGGGCAAGTTCCGTTCGGTGGAAGAGTTCCGAGATCTGATCGTGGCCGTGCGCAATGGGCGTCCGGTCTTGCTTCCCGAAGTGGCGCGCGTGGTGGACGGCATCGAGGAACGGCGTAGCGCGGCGCTGATCAACGGTCGGGAGGCGCTGGCCTTCGACATCGTCAAGCAATCGGGCGCCAACACGGTGGAGGTGGCCGACGGGGTCGCCGCCGCCATCGAGAAGATCAACGCCGAGCTGCCGCCTCACGTCCGGCTGCGCATGGTGGTGGACCGCTCGCAGTTCATTCGCGAGTCGATCCATGACGTCCAGCTCACGCTCCTGATCGGTGGCGCGCTGACGGTTTTCATCGTGTTCCTGTTCCTCAACAGTTGGCGCAGCACGGTGATCACGGGGCTGGCGCTGCCGGTGTCCGTCATCAGCGCCTTCATCGCCATGAAGGCCTTCGGCTTCACGCTGAACATCCTGACGCTGATGGGATTGTCGCTGGCGATCGGCCTGCTGATCGACGACGCCATCGTGGTACGGGAAAACATCGTGCGCCACATGCAGGAGGGAACGGATCATTACACGGCGGCCCGCAGGGCCACCGACGAGATCGGTCTGGCGGTGATGGCGACCACGTTCACGATCGTGGCGGTGTTCGTACCGGTGGCCTTCATGGGGGGCATCATCGGGCGCTTCTTCTACCAGTTCGGCATCACGGTGGCCTGCGCCGTGCTGGTCTCCCTGTACGTGAGCTTCACGCTGGACCCGATGCTCTCCGCGCGCTGGTACGACCCTGCGGCGGATCCCAACGTGCCCCGGCGGGGACTCGGCAGGGTCTTGGAGAGATTCAACGCACAAGTGGACCGCCTCCGGGAAGTGGTCGCCGCGGCGCTTGCTTGGTCGCTCCGGCACCGCTGGGCCGTGCTGGCAATCGGATTCGTGGCCGTGGTGGCCAGCTTTGCCATCTTCGGCAAGCTCGGCGCCGCGTTCATCCCCGACGCGGATCCCGGCCAGTTCCAGGTCAGTTACCGCGCCAGGCCGGGGATCAGTCTGGAAGCTTCGAGCGAGCTTGCCCGCCAGTTGGATCAGGAAATCCGTAAGCACCCCGGCGTCGAGTACACGTACGCCACCGTCGGTGGGGCCGGCGGCCGGCCCATCCACGAGGGCAGCCTCTTCGTCAAGCTGAAGGAGCGCAGTCTGCGCCCCCACTTCACCGAGATCATGGCGGAGACGCGGGATCGCCTGCAGCGCTTGCGATCCGTGCGCATCTCGGTCGGCCAGGTGGAGGAAAGCGCCGCGCAAGCCAAGCCCATCCAGGTCAGCGTACGCGGCACCGATCTGGCCGCGCTGAAGCCCTTCAGCGAACGCCTGCTGCGGGAGATCGAGCGCATTCCCGGCGCCGCCGACGTGGACACCAGCGAAGAAGATCCGCGTCCTGAGGTGCGTATTTTGGTGGACCGGAAGGCCGCGGCGGACCTCGGCCTGGACCTGGGTGCAATCGCTTCCACGGTCCGCGGACTCGTCAACGGCGAGGTGGTCTCTCAGTTCGAGGACGCCGACGGCGACAGCTACGACGTGCGCCTGCGAGTGGATCCGTCGCAGCGCACGCGCGAGCGTGACCTCCTCGACCTGGATCTGCCGGCCCACAATGGCCGGGTGCTCGTGCCGCTGGCGCAGGTCGCCCGCGTGGCGCCGGCCGCGGCGCCTTCCAACATCCGCCGCCGCGACCTGCTCCGCGAGATCCGCATCAGTGCCAACACCGAAGGCCGCTCCCTCGGCGAGGTGATCGACGACATCAAGGCCCGTGCCGCCACACTTCAGATGCCTCCGGGCGTCAGCGTGGACTTTACCGGAGAAAGCGAGGACATGGTGGAAAGCTTCGGTTACGTCTTTCAGTCGCTCGCCCTGGCGGTAGTGCTGATCTACGCCATCCTGGCGTCGCAGTTCCGCAGCTTTCTCCAGCCGCTGGCCATCATGCTTTCGCTGCCGCTATCGCTCATCGGCGTGGCGGGAATGCTCTATCTGGTGGGCGACACGCTCAACATCATGTCGCTGATCGGGCTCATCCTGCTCATGGGCCTCGTCACGAAGAATGCCATCCTAATGGTCGACTTCACGAACGTTCTGCGCCGAAGGGGTATGGAGCGGACCGAAGCGCTCATCCAAGCGGCGCGCGTGCGGCTGCGGCCCATCCTGATGACCACGCTCGCCATGATCTTCGGCATGTTGCCGCTCGCCTTCGAGCTGGGCGCGGGAGCCGAATTTCGGGCGCCCATGGCGCGCGCGGTGATCGGCGGGCTGATCACTTCCACGCTCCTGACGCTGGTGGTAGTGCCGGTGGTCTACACGTATCTGGACGACCTGGGCGCCCGCGTGGCGCGGTGGTGGAGCCGGGCTCCGGCGTACGTGCCGGCCGAGGAGCGCGCCGTCCCGGCCGACTGAGTCGCGCTGCGAGCTCCTCAAATCGCCCATGTCTCGCCCCGGTAGGCCATCTCCCAGAATCGCAGCTCGTAGTGGGCGGTGAGCCAGAAAATATCCGTCATGCGGCTTCGCAGGGACGGGGAGACTTCTTCGGCGAGTTCGTCCACGGTGATTTCCAGCCAGTCCACCCACTGCCGGAACTCCTCGCCCGACCAGCGCTCGATGAACGGCTGCCACGGAGATTGACCCGCGAGGTGTTCGCGGACCCAGCGCCAGCTATCCCAATACGCTTTTTCGGCGCCGTAGAGCAAGGTGAATGCTTCCTCGAAACTGGCGGCGTGTGCGGTGGCCAGTAGGAACTGGACGTAGGCGTGGCAGGTCGGCGCCATGGTGAGATTCTCCAGGCGAATCTGCTTTTCTGCCGCCATGCGCGCAAACAGCTCCAGCTCCGCCTCCAGCGCGGGAATGGCCGAAGCAAGTTTCGGCGCAAGGTGGTCCGGGGCGCGTCCCACCAGGGTGGCGATGAAGCGAACACCGCCGCGCACAAACAGATAGTCCTGCTGGAGCCAATTGGCGAAGACCGCATCGGGAATGCGACACTCGGCGGTTTCCCTGAGAAACGGATGGCTCCGCATCGCCTCCCAGACCGCCTTGGCGCGGTCCAGGCACTCTTCGTGGAAGGCCATAGCGTTCACCCTCCGCTGTTGTGGTAGTGTTGGCGTGTCCGAACCCATGAGAACACACCAGACGGACCGATTTTTGCATGATAAAGCGGTATGCGTCTGGGTTTGATGGGTCTGCTGCTGCCAGCGGCCGCGCTGGCGCAAAATCCGGTTTACCCGGGACGGTTCGTCGTCGAGCCGCCCACGCTGATCAACCTAGGCTTCGAGTGGGAGATCCGCGGTGACGCCAACCGCAACGCCACGGTCCAAGTCCGCTACCGCAGGGCCGGCGCCGCTGCATGGCAGGAGGCCCAGCCCATGCTGCGCATGGGGGGCGAGCGCGTCTTCCGCGCCCGAGAACATCTGGACTACACCGTCCCAGACCGGTTCGCCGGAAGCATCCTCGATCTGGACCCGGACACCGAGTACGAATGCGAGTTTCGCATGAGCGACCCGGATGGCGTGGTGGGCGAAGCGGTGCAGCGTGTCCGCGTGCGGACCCGGGCCGAACCCCGCCCGGCGCCCAACGGCCGGGTGCTGCATGTCTACCCGCCGGATTGGAAGGGCGAGCGGCTGCAACCGGCGTTCACGGGATTGCTCGAGGCCTACTATGGCGCCGGCCGAGGCGATTGGAACGTCGTGCGGGAGCGCAAAGCTCGTCCCGGGGACACGATCTTGATCCACGCCGGACTGTACAAGGCCAATCGCCTCGACTACGTGGATCCCTTGATGACTCCGTTCGACGGCACCTATGTGCTGACCCTGAAGGGCACTCCCGAGGCGCCCATCACCATCCGCGCCGCCGGCGACGGCGAAGTGATCTTCGACGGCGATGGATGCCACCGGCTGTTCGACGTCATGGCCACCGAATACCACATCTTTGAAGGGCTCACGATCCGGAACACCGACGTCGCCTTTTTTGCGGGACACAAAGACGTCCTGGGGGCCAAAGGGCTGACCATCCGTCGCTGCCGCTTCGAAGATGTCGGCATCGGCGTGACCACGCAGTACGCCGGTTCGAGAGATTTCTACATCGCGGACAATGTCTTCCTGGGCCGTGACGATCGCTTCCGCCTGATCGGTTGGTTTGACCCCGGAATCTACGGAGCGCATCCGTTACGCAGTTACTACGCCATCAAGGTGTACGGCCCCGGCCACGTCATCTGTCACAATGCCATCGCCTATTTCCACGACGGAATCTGCATCTCCACCTATGGGACGCCCGAGCCGGAAGACGACCGCCGGGCGGTTTCGATCGACATCTACAACAACGACATTCACATGGTGGGCGACGACTTCATCGAAACCGATGGCGGCGTACACAACATTCGCGTCCTGCGCAACCGGGGCGTGAACGCGGCCCACGGCGGCTTGAGCGCCCAGCCGGTCTTCGGCGGGCCGGTCTACTTTCTGCGCAACCTCCTCTATCACGTGGCCAGCGGCGTTTCGCTCAAATTCGCCGCCAAGCCCGCGGGCCTACTGGTGTACCACAACACCGTGATCTCCGAACATGTCATCCGCGATCCGCACTCGAACGTCCATTTCCGCAACAATCTGTTCTTAGGGAGCGACGCGCCGGACCGGCCCACCGCCGTCTTCGCCAACGCCACAGCGTATTCGAGCTATGACTACAACGGCTACCGGCGGAACCGGAACGTGCGGCACCCCTACGTGTGGCTTTCGCCGCCCTCTGCGAACGAGCGCCTTTACGAACCGGCGCCTTCCCATTGGCGCGCCTTCGCCACCTTGGACGAGCTGCGGGCCGCTACCGGGCAGGAGCGCCACGGCATCGAAGTGGACTACGACATCTTCGAAGACTTGCGAGGTCCCGACGGCCGGCAGCGACATGCCGTTTACCATGCCGTAGACCTGAACTTCCGTTTGAAGCCCGGCAGCCGGGCCGTGGATGCGGGCGTGCGCTTGGCGAACATCAACGACGAATTTGCGGGCAAGGCGCCGGATCTCGGGGCCCTCGAGGTGGGCCGCCCCGAGCCCCACTACGGCCCGCGCACGGGCCTGAAGCAGCCGTTCTACCGGTAGCGACCCGAGGCCCAGCGCGCCGCCGTCGCCGCAACGCCCGAAGAGGCGGAGGCTCCCTACATCGGGAAGTCGGATCTTGCGGACGGCGCCGTGCGGGGGGATGCCGATCGTGGCAGTGGCGCAAGACGGTAGGGACGCCGGGCTCGTAGAATGAAGGATTCTGGATGACGGAACGCATCGCGCCGGCGGCCCGCCTGCGCGGCACGCTGCGGCTGCCCGGCGACAAGTCCATCTCCCATCGCTACGCCATTCTCGGCGCCCTCGCCGAGGGAGAGACGCGCATCCGCAACTATGCGACGGGCGCAGACTGCCGTTCGACGCTCCAGTGTCTGCGCGCGCTGGGGACGCCCGTCGAGACCGAGGGCGACGAAGTGGTGATCCAAGGGAGAGGACTCCGCGGATTGCGGCCGTCGGCGGAGGCTCTGGACGCGGGCAACTCGGGCTCGACGATGCGCCTGCTTGCGGGAGTGCTCGCGGGCCAGCCGTTCCTGACGCGCCTGACGGGCGATGCCTCGCTGACGCACCGTCCCATGGACCGAATCGTCCGCCCGCTGCGGCTCATGGGCGCTCACGTCGCAGCGCGGGAAGAGCGTTTCCCTCCATTGGAAATTCGCGGCGGGCCGCTCCGCGCTATCGAATACGAGCTGCCGGTGGCCAGCGCCCAGGTGAAAAGCTGCGTGCTGCTGGCGGGGTTGTACGCCGAGGGCCGCACCGCCGTGATCGAACCGGTCCGCACCCGCGACCACACCGAAGTCGCGCTCCGGCAGTTCGGCGCCGACGTCGAGATCGTCGGGCGGCGCATTTCGGTCACAGGCTGGCCGCGACTCGAGGGCCGCCATCTGGAAGTTCCGGGCGATCTGTCGTCGGCCGCGTTTTTTATCGCCGCCGCTCTGATCTTGCCCGAATCGGAGCTGGTGATCGAGGAGGTGGGCCTGAATCCGACCCGGTCGGCGCTGCTCGATTTTCTGTGCTCGATGGGGGCGCGAATTCGGATCCTGAACTTGCGGGAGCAAGCCGGGGAGCTCGTAGGCGACATCCAAGTGCGGAGTTCGCCGCTGCGCGGCGGCGTCATCGAGAAGGCGATGACGGCGGCGCTCATCGACGAGATCCCGGTCCTGGCGGTCTTGGGCGCCTTGAGCGAGGAAGGCCTGACGGTGCGCGACGCCGCCGAACTGCGGGTCAAGGAGAGCGACCGGATCGCCACCGTGGCGGAGAACCTGCGACGCTTGGGAGCTTCCATCGAGACCAGCGTGGATGGGTTCTATGTGCCCGGACGGCAGAAGCTCCGGGGCGCCGCGCTCGCTTCCTTCGGCGATCATCGCATCGCGATGGCCTTCTCGATCGCGGCGCTCGCCGCCGAGGGCGATTCGTTGCTCGAAGGCGCCGAGGCGGCGGCGGTCTCCTTGCCGGAGTTTTTCCGTCTTCTGGGAGGGCTTACGCACAGCGCCTGAGCGGCGAGCAAAGAACGCGCTTGACGCGCTCCAGCTCGCACCATGACTCGATCGAGACTTCGCTTCGACTCTATCCACGAAAATGGAAGGGAAACGCCTGCTTGACCCCGTCGCCGCCCTTCTGCGACAATCGGTCTGGCAGTTGTGATCTTCCGGAGCGATTTCCTTCCCTTTTCTCCAGGCGAAAGCGCACGGCCCCGCCTTGACTGCTTGCGGTCCGCTTCGGCTCCGTCGGAGAAGTGATCGAAATCCCCGGGACGGTTCAGGAGAGAAAGTAGTGCGAGAACGAGGTATCGTCAAGTGGTTCAACGCCGCCAAAGGCTACGGATTCATCCAACGCGCCAGCGGCGAAGATGTGTTCGTCCACCATACGGCCATCCAGATGAGTGGCTACCGCACGCTGGAAAGCGGCGCCGAGGTCGAGTTCGAAGTCAAGCAGGGCCCCAAAGGGCTGCAAGCGGAAAACGTTCAGCGACTTTAGGTCCAACCGTTTTCCCTCGCGGGAGAGGGCCGCAAAATCGGTGCGCAAGCCCCGTGCGTGTTTCACCGACACAGAAAAGCGAGCTTTTGTTTTGACGGGCCTGCGCGCAGGATCCCCCGTGCGAGAGCAGTCAGGGAGCCCAGCCGCCAGCCGGCGTCGCGATCCTCGAACGGGGCGCCTGCGGGCGGAGCCCGTCCAACGCCGCCCCGCTCGCGGTTCACTTTTTCCTTGCGCCGGCGGCTTTTTTGATCAGGGGCGTGGCTTTGCGGGCGTCGTCTTCGTTTTCAAAACCGATGACCGCCGAAAAGCGGCGCCCGATCGCTTGCGCGACGAAAAAACCTAGGTTGATGCCCGCGTCGGCTATGGCTTGGCTGACCGCGTGAGCCAGCCCGGGCTTGTTGTCGCCTTCCACCAACAGCGTGGGAATCTCGGCGGCCGCCAGTCCCGCTTCCTGGGCCGCGGCGGCGGCTTTCTTGCTGGTCACGGGGTAAACTTCCACCGCGCCGCGCGTTTCGTTGCCCGGGTAGCGGTACGCCATGACCACCCCCAGATTGGTGCCCGCGCGAGCCAAAGGCTCGAGGGAGCGGGCGAGCTCGCCCGGACGGTTTTCAATCTCCCGACGCCACAGCACCGCCTTCTTCACCGTTACTGCCATCGCCATATCCTCCTGCGGCGGACTCCGCCGCCTGTAGTGTACCGCGAGTGGCATAAGGGGGAGCCTCCTAGGCGCGCTGCAGTTGAACTTGAATATATGCTATGATATTAACCTAGGTTAAGAAGATCGTGTCTCCTTCCACGCCCGCCGCGATCGGACTCGAGCTCCTGCTGCTGGGGGCAGCGGGGGCCCTAGGCGCGTGGGCGCTCTGCCGCGGGTGGCGCCAAAGGCGCCAGGACCGGCAGCGCGCGCTCGCCGAAGACGTTCTCAAGCACATTTTCACCGCGCGCGAGGAGGGCCGTCAGGCGGATGCGAAGGCAATCGCAGGCCGATTAGCGATGGCGGCCTCCAAGGTTTCCGCTATGCTCGCCCGCATGGAAGCGCAGGGTTTGGTGCGTTCCGATGGTGACGCGCTGCGCCTGACCCCGGAAGGCGAGCAGCGTGCGCTCCACGTGGTGCGGGCGCACCGGCTCTGGGAAACCTATCTGGCGCATCAGGCGCGCTTACCCACCGCCCAGTTGCACAAACCCGCCGAGAAGGAAGAACACCGCTTGACGCCGGCGCAAGTGGAGGAACTGGAGGCCCGACTGGGGCATCCGGCGCGGGATCCGCACGGCGACCCGATTCCCAGCGCCTCTGGACACGTGGTGGCGCAGGAAATTCGCGCGCTGGCGGAATGGCCTGCGGGCGAGAGGGCCGAAATTGTGCACGTGGAGGACGAGCCGGAGACGGTATTCCGTGGGTTGGCGGATCAAGGGCTCCACGCCGGCCAAGTGGTCCGCATCACCGCGCGTCGGCCGGAGGCCGTGACGTTCACTGACGGAGAGCGGCAGTACGAGCTCACGCCACTCGAAGCCGCCCAGATCCAGGTGGCTGCAGTGTCGGCGGAATCTGCGGACTGTGCGGGCCTGGTGCGACTTTCTCAGTTGCGGATCGGTGAGGAAGCGGAGGTGCGGCGGCTCGATCCCCAACTCCAAGGGTTGACGCGCCGGCGGCTCCTCGATCTGGGCCTGACCCCGGGAGCGCGGGTCACAGCCGTGCTGTCCAACGCGTTCGGGGACCCGCGGGCGTTTCGGGTGCGCGGCACGACCGTGGCGTTGCGCAACGACCAGGCCGCCCTCGTGTGGGTGCGCCCGTACGCCGAACCGGACCACCAGGCGGAGGCGAGCCAGCGATGAATCGGCCCGGACCGGCGCCAGACTGCGCCCACTGTCCTGCTCGGCCCGAGCTTGCGCAGATGGGAATCGGCTGGGGCCGATACGACTACCTGGTGGCGCTGGCGGGCAATCCCAACACGGGCAAGTCGTCGTTGTTCAACGCCCTGACCGGGCTCAAACAGCACGTGGGCAACTGGCCTGGCAAGACCGTAACGCGAGCCGAAGGCGGCTTTCTGTACAACGGGCGGCGTTTCAAGGTCGTGGACTTGCCCGGCACCTACTCGTTGCTGTCGGCTTCGCCCGAAGAGGAGGTGGCACGCAATTTCCTTTTGTTTGGTCGGCCGGACTGCACCGTCGTGGTGGCCGACGCCACGGCCATCGAACGCAACCTGAATTTAGTCCTCCAGATCCTGGAGATTACCGACAAAGTGGTCGTGTGCGTGAACTTGATAGACGAAGCAAAGCGCAAAGGCCTCGAAGTGGATGTGCGGGGTCTGGCCAGGGACTTGGGCGTACCCGCCGTGGCCACCGTGGCCCGCACCAAGCAAGGGGTGTCCGAACTGGTCCGCACGATTGCCGGGGTCGTGACGGGCCAAATCCGCACGCAGCCGCTCCGGCCTGCCTATCCTCCGGAACTGGAGACAGCGATCGACGAGCTGGCGCCGCTCGTTGAGCAGGCCGTCCCGGGAATTCCCAACGCGCGCTGGATCGCCTACCGGATCCTGGACGGGGACCACCGCATCCGCCAGGCGCTGCTTTCCGGCGAACTGGCAGAGCTGGTGCGGGCGCAGCGCGAAGCGCCAGAGTCACACAGCCGGCTGCTGGCCATCGAGGGCCGGCAATGAGCGACCCTGTGGAAAGCGCACGAGCCGTTCTGGAGCGCGCGGACCAGCTCCGCAGCCGCCTCGCTGCCGAGTTCCGCGACCGGAGGGTCGAAGCGTTGTATGCGGAGGCCGAACGGATCGCGCGCCGGGTTGTGCGCGCGCAAGGACAGCGCGCCCGGGACTGGGACGCGCACATCGACCGGCTGGTGACATCGCCCATCTTCGGTCTGCCGCTCATGCTGCTGCTGATCGCCGCCACCTTCTGGATCACGATCGTCGGCGCCAACTATCCCTCCGAACGGATCGCCGCACTGCTGTTTGGCCTCGAGGAGCGGGCCGTGGCGGCATTCCAGTGGCTGGGGGCGCCGTGGTGGCTGACGGGTTTCCTTTGGAACGGAGTCTACCGCGGTCTGGCCTGGGTGGTGAGCGTGATGCTGCCGCCCATGGCAATCTTCTTCCCGATGTTCACGATTCTCGAGGACTTGGGTTACCTGCCCCGCGTGGCGTTCAACCTGGACTGGCTGTTCCGCAAGGCCGGAGCCCACGGCAAGCAAGCTCTCACCATGGCCATGGGGTTCGGATGCAATGCCGCCGGCGTGATCGCCGCGCGCATCATCGACAGCCCCCGGGAGCGGCTCATCGCCATACTGACGAACAACTTTGTCCCGTGCAACGGGCGCTATCCGACGCTGATCATGCTGGCGACGGTGTTCGTAGCGGCGCAATTCCCGCCAGCGTTTGCCTCCTTTGCGGCGGCCGGGGCGGTGGTGGCGGTGGTACTGCTCGGGGTGGCCGTGACGCTGGCGGTTTCCTGGACCTTGTCGCGCACGGTCTTGCGAGGGGAGGCCTCCGCGTTCACCCTGGAGCTGCCTCCGTACCGTCGGCCGAGTATCCTGCGCATTCTGTACACGTCCCTGATTGACCGGACGGTCTTCGTACTGCTGCGAGCGATGGCGACGGCCGCTCCGGCGGGCGCGCTCATCTGGTTGCTCGGCAATGTCCACTGGGGCGGACAAAGTTTGGCCCGGCACGGCGCGAATTTTCTCCACCCGTTGGGCCATGCCATTGGGCTGGACGGCGTCGTGCTGCTGGCTTACCTCATCGCCATTCCCGCCAACGAGATCGTGGTGCCCACCATGCTGATGATGTACCTCGGCGCCGGGATGATGACCGAGGTTTCCGGCTTTGACGAGATCCGGCGCGTGCTCGTGGACCAGAACGGCTGGACGCTGCTGACGGCGGTCAACCTGATGCTCTTCTCGCTGCTGCACAATCCCTGCGGCACCACCATCCTCACGATCTGGAAAGAAACACGCAGCCTGCGCTGGACCGCCGTGGGGGCGCTGCTGCCGCTCGGATTGGCGTTTCTGGTAACGTTCGCTGTCGCGACGGCGGTGCGGCTGATAGGTTAAGTCGTAGCTGGCAACACCAGCGGCGGTCCCACCCGCCGCACGGCTTGGTGCAAGGTTTCAGCCAGAAGCTCGCGGACCGTGCGGCGCAAGACGGGGTGACGCAGATCCGGCGCCAGTTCCGCAAGGGGCTCCAGCACGAAGCGCCGTTCGGCCATCCGCAAGTGGGGCACGGCCAGTTCGGCTCGCTCGATGACGAAGCTCCCGTACAGCAGCAGGTCGATGTCGATGGTGCGGGGGCCTTTGGGCGCCAGCCGGCGGCGACCCAGCGCCAGCTCGATCCGGCGGATGCGGCCCAGCAGTTGCAAAGGAAATAGGCTGGTCTCGGCCTCGACGACCAGGTTCAAAAACCAGGGCTGGTCCTTGAAGCCTTGCGGCTCGGTTTCGTAGAGGGAGGAGACGCGCCGAATGCGCAAGTCGGGCGCCTCGAGCTGGCGGAGCGCCTCGCGGAGGGTGTTCTCCCGGTCGCCAAGGTTGGACCCGAGCGATAAGTAGACGATTTTCATCGCCGCTCAGAACAGCGTGCTTTGCAGCCCGCCCCGGCTTCGCGGCGTGACGCCGAAATATTCGAAGGCGCGCAGCGTCGCCACGCGCCCCCGGGGCGTGCGATCCAGGAATCCGAGTTGGATGAGGTAGGGCTCGTAGACCTCTTCGATCGTGTCCGGCTCCTCGTCGATCGAGGCCGCGATGGTGTTCAACCCCACGGGACCGCCGCCGTACTTGTCGAGGACGGTCAGCATGATTTTTTGATCCATTTCGTCGAGCCCGAAGCGATCCACCTCGAGCAAATCGAGCGCCGTGGAGGCTACCTCGTAGGTGATCCGGCCGTCGGCCCGGACCTGGGCGTAATCGCGGACGCGTCGCAGTAAGCGGTTGGCGATGCGGGGCGTGCCGCGGCTGCGGCGAGCGATTTCCCGGGCGCCCTCCTCGTCCACTTCCACTTCGAGCAGGCGCGCCGAGCGGCGGACGATCTCCGTCAGTTCGCTGACGTCGTAATGATCGAGCCGCAGTACCAGGCCGAAGCGTCCCCGCAGCGGGGCGCTGATCAGCCCTTGGCGCGTGGTGGCGCCGATCGCGGTGAAGCGGGGAATCGGCAAGGCGTGCGTGCGCGCGCCCGGCCCGGTGCCGATCAGAATGTCCACGCGGAAGTCCTCCAAGGCGGCGTACAGCATCTCTTCGACGTCGGGCAACAGCCGGTGGATCTCGTCAATGAAGAACACCTGGCGAGGTCGGATGTTGCTCAAAATGCCGGTCAAGTCGAGCTTCTTTTGCAGAATCGGTCCGGAGGTCTGTTCGAAGCCGACGCCCAGTTCGTTCGAGATGATGCCCGCCAGCGTGGTCTTGCCCAATCCGGGCGGCCCGCACAAGAGGACGTGATCCATGGCCTCGCCGCGCTGACGCGCCGCTTCGATGGCGATGGCCAGGATTTCCTTGACCTTGGCTTGGCCCGTAAACTCGGCCAACCGGCGCGGCCGAAGCGTGGTTTCGAAGTGTCGCTCGTCCTCCCGGCGGGCCGGCGAAACGATGCCCTTCTCGCGCACTTTGTTCTAGATTAGCGTAGCGGCAACGTGCAACAGGGGGCAAAAAGAAATGCGGGCGCTTGTGGGGAAGTTGGAGGGAGCGCCCGCTTGTCGTAACGGGGATCTGAATGTAGGAACGCAAATCGCGCTCCTGAGGTTACACAGGGCGCCAGGATTTCTGCGCCATCGTTAACTTGTTGTTGCTACGAGGCTTATCCCCCTACCTCCACCGTGTGCACCACATTGCCGCGCCGGGTGGGCACGAAACTGACCGTGACTTTTTGATTCAAGCGCCCGGCCAGATCCTCGAGCTTGAGCCTCTGCTGGCCCGAGCGGATCCGGGCGCCTCGACCGACGACGAAATTCAGCGGTGCGCCTTTGGCGGTGGTGACAACGATCAGCTTTTTCTCGGGCACGACCAGCGTGATGGTCCCGGAGATGGTTTCCCGGGGACCGAGCGCCTCGGCGCCTGCGGCAGCCTTCTCACCGGCCTCCTGCGCGGGAGTTGCCGCTGGGAGAATGGCCAAAACAGCGATCGTTAGGCACAGCAAGCAGCGATGGAGCATGATCACAACCTCCGCTTTTCATGATAGTGTCCTCGGGTGGCGCCGTGAGGCGCTCTTCGCGGTCGCGTTTCCGCTCCGGGCCTTGGTGGGGCCAAGGGGCAAGGCGGCAGGACGGGGTTGGTCAGACGACGTGTTATGTTGGAAGGAGATTTCCATCCGGTCATGCTAAAGCCCAAACCTGTCGTAGAGGCAGAGGTATTCGACGAGGACGCCAACCCGCAGGAAACTGCGGAGTGGACGGAGGCCCTCGACGAGGTGCTCGACGAAGAGGGGCCGGACCGAGCCGCCTACTTGCTCCGACGGTTGGTGGATCACGCCCGGCTGTCGGGGGTGACGCCTCCGTTGACGCTGGTGACGTCGTACGTGAACACGATTCCGGCCAGCGAGGAAGTGCCCTATCCTGGGGACCGCACTCTCGAGCGGCGGATCAAAAGCTTGGTGCGCTGGAACGCCATGGCCATGGTGGTGCGCGCCAACAAGTACGATCCCGGGATCGGAGGCCACATTTCGACCTTTGCCTCTCTGGCCACCCTGGTGGAAGTCGGCTTTAACCACTTCTTCCGGGCGTCCTACGGCGACCAGCCCGGGGACTTGATTTATTTCCAAGGCCACGCCTCGCCAGGCATCTACGCCCGGGCGTATCTGGAGGGGCGGTTGACGGAGAAGCATCTGGAGAATTTTCGCCACGAGTTGCGCGACCATCCTGGGTTGTCTTCCTACCCGCACCCTTGGCTCATGCCAGGGTTCTGGCAGTTTCCGACGGTTTCCATGGGACTCGGCCCCATCAACGCCATTTATCAGGCGCGGTTCATGCGCTATCTGGAGAATCGGGGCCTGCTGCCGCGCACGCCGCGCAAGGTGTGGGTGTTCCTGGGCGACGGAGAGGCCGACGAACCGGAGACGCTCGGCGCGCTGACGCTGGCCTCGCGCGAAAAGCTCGACAATCTCATCTTCGTGGTGAACTGCAACCTCCAGCGGCTAGACGGTCCAGTGCGCGGCAACGGGCGGATCATCGACGAGCTGGAATCCGCATTCCGCGGTGCGGGCTGGCACGTGATCAAAGTGCTTTGGGGCAGCGCCTGGGATGAGCTGCTGGCTCGCGACAAGACCGGGCTTCTCGTCAGACGTTTCGGCGAGTGCGTGGACGGCGAATACCAAAACTTTCAAGTCCGGGGAGGCGCCTACGTCCGCAAGCACTTCTTCGGCAAGTACCCGGAGTTGTTGGAGTTGGTCAAGGACCTGACCGACGAGGAGTTGGCGCGGCTGCCCCGCGGGGGCCACGACCCCGTCAAGGTGTATAACGCTTACAAGCGAGCCGTGGAGCACACGGGGGCTCCCACAGTGATTCTGGCCAAGACCGTGAAAGGCTACGGTTTGGGCGAGGCGGGGGAAGGGCGAAACATCACGCACCAGCAAAAGAAGCTCAACGAACAGGAACTGGAGTATTTCCGCCGCCGGTTCGACATCCCGATTCCCGAAGACGCCGTGCACACCGTGTCCTTTTACCGGCCGCCCGAGGACAGCCCGGAGAGCCGCTACCTGCGGGAGCGGCGCGAGGCCCTGGGCGGCTACCTGCCAGAGCGCCGGCCGAAGCCCATTGCCATTCAGGCGCCGCCGCTCGATTTCTTCGCGGAACAGATGGCGGGTTCCCAGGGCCGCGAGGTCTCCACGACCATGGCCTTCGTGCGCATCCTCACCATGCTGATGAAGCACCCGGAGCTGGGCAAATACATCGTGCCCATCATTCCGGACGAGGCTCGCACTTTCGGCATGGAGTCGCTGTTCCGGCAGTTCGGCATCTACGCCAGCCAGGGACAATTGTACGAGCC
>JANWXD010000035.1 GCA_025055455.1 Bryobacteraceae bacterium | reverse complement strand
GTTTTCGAACCGCCGCCAGCGCTCTTGGGGCGCCTCGCGACGAATGGGTTCTTCCTGGCCGCGCCATGTCGGCGAGTCCGCGGGATCGCCTCCTGTGCGGCGTTCCCGTTCGGCTCCGCGAGGTATCCGACTCGGGCGCTCGATCGGTTCCCCGAACCGCCTCCAGCCGCCGGCATCCATCTCCGCGGGCGCCTCGCGCCGCCGCGCACCCTCTCCGAACCGGCGCCAGCCGCCTTCTTCGCCGCGGAGATCGCGCTCCGGTTGGCGCGGCAGGGCGATTTCCCTGCCGCCTGGCTCCTGGCGCTCGCGGCGGTCGAACGTTCGCGGCAGCGCGGCCTCTCTCGGGGTCTCTGCCAAGCGCCGCCACCCGCGGCCGGAACCCTCCGCCGTATCCGTCTCCGGCACTCCAATCACCCTCCAGCCGCCCGCTTCACCGCGCTCGCTTGGAGTGCGCACGATACCCTCCGCCGGAACCCTCCGGATCGGTTCCGATGGCGCCTCGCCCAGCGGCACACCGCCCGCGATCCCCTCCGCCCGCCGACCCGGCTCGGGCCGCCGCGCGATCTGCTCCAGGCTGCGACGCTGCTCCTCGAACGGAATCCGCTCGACCGGTACCGGTTGCCTGCGGCTGAAGAAACGTCGCTCGGGAAGCTCGCGCGGAAGGTTCGGCAACGTCACTTCCCGGTCCACCCAGCGCAGGCTCTCGCGTTCCGGCGCGACCGGAAGCATGCCCCGCACCAGACTCGCCCGCCGGATCTCGTCCGCGTTGAACCGCACCAGGTTTCTCGTGTCGCCCCGAGAAAAGTCCGAGGCATCGAGGCCCACGACGGCGCCGCGAATGCGCGCGTTCCGATAAACGTTGACGATGTCGATGTTGTTGACCACCGTCACGCTGTGGTCGACGAATCCGTGCCGGAACCGGCGGTAGTATCGCGGCCCGTACCACGGGTAGAACGGCTCGTAGGGCGCCAGCGGCACCCAGCAGACGCGCCCGAAGCCAAAACCGAAACCGAAGCCGAGGCTTTTATGCCCCCAGCCGAAAAACGCCACCAGAGCCGGCCGCCAATACTGGCGGACGTAAATCCCTCCGGGCCACCAGCACCAGCCGTAGGGACGGTGGTAGAACCAGCGCCCGTAATGAAACGGCGCCCAGCCCCAGGGATCGTAGCTCAGCCACGTCCACCCGTACCAGTCGACCCAGATCCAGCGGCCGAAGTGATACGGATACCAGCCCGCCACCACGCGCGGCGTCCACACCCATCCGTAGGGCACCACATAGTGCCAGTCGCCGTAGTCGTCCAGATCCTCGACGCCGTAGATCGAGCGGTGCACGTAGCGGTAGCTGCGGGACCGTGACAGGTAGCGGTCACGCTGCTCGTTCCAGCGGTCGAAGCTGTCGTATGCGATGGCGTCCACGATGCGATATTCCGGATCGGCACGCGTGCCCCGGGCGAGCATCGTCCGCCCCGAGCGCAGCCGCTCGGCGCCGCGCGGTGTGAAGATCTCGGCCTCCCCGGAGCGAACTGTGATTTCCGACTCCTCGTCGCGCACGCTGATGCGGTAGGCGCCCTTTCGAAAGGGACGCACCGAGACGCTCGGCGTGCTCAGCTCCACTTCGGCTTCCGAGTCCCGCAGAACCCGGAACATCACCGTGCCACGGACAATCTGAATCAGATAGCGGTGATGCTCGAGCTCGGCGAGGCGGATCTCGCTATCTCCGGCCAGGCGGATCAGGTTCGCCCAGTCGAACTGGACCTCCGCCCGTGAGCCGGGGCCCGTCAACACCCGGTCTTCCACGACCAGCGGCGCATTGACGCGCGCTGCAACCCAATCCCCGGAATCCCCGCGGCGCACCGAGACGTCGCCGCTCACCACGCTCAGCCGCGCCACGCCCCGACCCGGGGCGTCGTCGTCCGCCTCGAGCCGCGGCGCGGCGACCCAAATCAGCAGCAACGATGCAAACGCCCAAGGCATCCCCCACCTGCCGTTGGCTCGTTCCGTCCGTCTCATAGCCTGCTTCCGCCTCGCCGTCTGTTTGGCACTCTGGCCGCCAAACCCGCAACTGTTTGATCTTTCGAGAATTCCGGTTATGATGGCTTGCGATGTGCCTGGCCGAAAACCACCAGCCTGCTGCAAAACAGCCATCTGCTAGGTTGCGGTGGCGCCGGTGGGCCGGCCCCGCAATCCTGTTCCTACTCACCGTCGGGTTCTTCTGGAAACTTGTTCTCACGGACCAGTACACATGGCTTGACAGCCCCGATCTGACCAACCAAGTCCTGCCGTGGTTTCAGTTCCAAGCCGGCGAGTGGCACAAGGGCCGCATCCCCCTTTGGGACCCTCACCTCTGGGCGGGCCAGCCGCTGCTCGGCCAAGCTCAGCCCGGCACTGCCTACCCGCTGAATTGGATTCTCTTTCTGATGCCGCTCCGCAACGGCTGGATGCGCGGCATCTGGCTGAACTGGTATTTCGTTCTCATCCACTACATGGCGGCGCTGTTTTGTTACTGGCTCTGCCGCGACTTGGGCTGCTCGCGTGCCGCTTCGATCGCCGCTGGCGTTTCCTTCGGCTTCGGCGGCTATATCGGGACCACGGACTGGCCGCAGATGCTCAACGGCGCGGTCTGGGCGCCGCTAGTGTTTCTCTTCTTGCTGCGCGCCGTGCGGGGGGTTCGTCCGGCTTCGAGCGCCGCCCTTTCCGGCTGCTGCCTCGGCTTAGCCTGGCTCAGCGGGCACCATCAGATTCCGACCTTCGTCTCGCTCGCCGCGGTGGGCGCGTGGCTGTACGTTTTCCTGCGGCGCTGGCCGCCCGATTGGGCCGCGGCTCGCCGGGCTATCGTCTTCGGGGTGTTCGCCGTGCTCACCAGCGGTTTGCAAACCTTGCCCGCCTACGAGTACGGCAAGCTCGCCAAACGTTGGGTGGGCGCTGAAGAGCCGAAGGCCTGGAACGAACCCGTGCCCTACAGCGTGCATGCCACCTACTCCCTCAAGCCCGTTTCCTTGCTCGGCATCGTCGTACCCGGCATGCATCGCCATGCCGACCCTTACACCGGCGTCACGGCTTTGACGCTTGCCCTCCTAGCCGTCGCGCTCGCCTGGCGACACGCTACAGTGCGCTGGTTCGCGGCCATCGCTGCGGGCGGACTCGTGTTTTCCCTCGGCGCCAACAGCATCTACCACGGTATTCTTTACGCCCTGGTTCCGATGGTCGAAAAAGCCCGCAATCCTTCGATGGCAATCTTCATCTTTCACTTCGGCATTGCGGTACTAACCGCTTGGGGCATAGACCAGTTACGGACTACGCCCGATGAAGCACCCGTGCGGCGCGCCGCGCGGATTCTGGCGCTGTTCGGCGCGTTTCTGCTCGGTGTGTTGCTCGTGCTCGCGCTGGCGCAGCGCTTGCCGGGCGACGACCGCGCGGCGGTCACGGCCCTGGCCGCGCTCCTTTTGGCTGCGCTCCTGTTTCTGTGGAGGTGCCGGGGTCTCCCTCCGACCGTGTTCCCCGCGCTGGTGATCGGCCTGGTGTTGCTCGAGCTCAGCAATTCCACCGGTTATCAATGGCCGCACCGCGAGGAGAAAAACCGCAACCAGTATGTGAAGAAACTCGCAGAACACGCTGATATCGCAGCGTTTCTTCGGTCTCAGCCTTTCCCGTTCCGTGTCCGGGTTTCCGATCAGGAGATCCCGTATAATTTCGGCGACTGGTATGGCCTGGACCAAATGGGCGGCTACTTGGCGAGTCTGTCGAACAATTTGCTGCGGCTCCCCTACGATCACCCGCGGGCATGGCCCCTGTTTGCCGTCACTTACACCGTTGCGCGCGAAGGCGGGCCCGGGCAGGAGGAAGTCTACCGGAGCCCGAGCGGGTTAAGAGTTTTTAAGAACGCGAACGCGTATCCTCGCGTCTGGACAGTGCATAGCGTGCGTTCCGTGGCCAACGCCGCCGAGATTCGGGCCATTCTCGACGATGCCTCGATCGACTTGCGGCAGACCGCGTTCGTATTGGGCCAGGCGCCGCAATTGGAGACGTGCCCTGGATCGGACCAGGTTCGGCTGGAGCGGCGCGAGCCGAACCGGGTGGTACTGCGCGCCGAGATGGCTTGTCGCGGCATGGTCGTCTTGAGCGAAACCTACTTCCCCGGCTGGGTGGCCCGCGTGGACGGCCGGCCAGCAAGGGTGTACGAAGCCTACGCGGCCTTGCGCGGCGTAGTGGTGGATCGCGGCCGGCACGAAATCGTTTTGGAATACCGACCTCGGTCCGTGCGGATCGGAGCTCTCATGTCAGTGGCCGGAGTGCTCGGGGCGGTGGTGCTAGCCTGGCGCGACCGACGCGCGCGTTCCCCGGCGCTTCAATAATTCCACCGCAGGCTGAGCTGTCCGGTACGGGCTGCGCCGGCGGCCGGAAAGATGTGCGTCGCTGTGATGAACCCCGCCACGGAAGAGTTCACCGTCAGGTTCGGCTCACCCAGGTTGGGGTGGTTGAGCACGTTCTGGAACGATACTCCCAACTGCAGCGAGCCGTGGCCTTCCGTGCGGAAGGTTTTCATCAGACCCAGATTGGCAATGACGTAGCCCGGACCCACGATGCTGTTTCGCGCCGCGTTGCCGAAGCGCCCTTGGGGAGGCCGCGCGAAGGCGGCCGGGTCATACCAGCGATCCAGGCGCTTTGGATAGGAAACGGCGCTGACCCGGTCGGGACGAGCCGAGGTGATGCCCGTCCCCGTCGTGTCGGCGCCGGACCAGATCGGGTTGAGGAAATTGCCGGAAGCGAGATTGACCAGCGCGTTCACCTGCCAGCCCCCGAACAAACGATGTCGTCGCGCCCACGGAAGCTCGTAGAGTAACTGGTTCATCCACTGGTGACGCGCCACGGCATAGAGGTCGGCCCGGTCCCTCCGGCGGTCATAAGCATTCTCGATCATGGTTTGCAGTTCCGCGTTGCCAGTGTCGTCGACTTCGCTCAGAGCTTTGGACCAGGTCCAAGCGGACACAAGCAACAGCCCGGCGTGGAAGCGCCTCTGAATCTGCACCTGCAAGCCGCTGTACAGCGAATTCGCCCCGTTGTCGGCGTAGTCCAGGGTCGCGTAGAGCGGATACGGCCGGCGCGCAGGACTGAACGGCTGCTCGGAGGGCCAAGGTTGGTTGACGTTACGGCGGTAAACCAACTGCGTGCCCTTCACCCCCAGGTAGCTGAGCCGCACGCCGAGATCGCGCGCCAATTCCCGTTCGAGCGTGAGAGTGTATTGCAAAACGCGCGGGTTCGACAGATGCGGCGAAATGGCCGTCAGGTTCAGCGCACCCGCTTGCCCCGGGACGGCGAACGGCTGGGCGAAGCTGAACAGCGGCACCCCGCCGACGATCTGGTTGATCGCCGTCGTCGAAATCGCATAGGGTCCGGAGGCCAGCGCGCCCGTCACCGCTCCGGAGAACGGCGTGTAGTACAGCCCTGCGCCGCCACGGATCACGGTGCGCCCGCCCGGGGAAGGCTGCCAGGAAAAGCCCAGCCGGGGCGCCAGGTTGTTTCGGTCCGTGCGCCGGAGGTTGCGCGGAAAGCCGGCCTGCGCCGCCGTGACCACACGCACGGCCGAGGGAAGATACGGGCTCAGGACACGCAGCGAGCGCTCGCTCGGCACGACCACTTGGCCGCCCGCTGGGTCGAAGGTATAGATGTTGTCTTCCCGCAGCGAGGCGGCACTGTTGAGCTCGTACCGCACGCCGTAGCTCAGCGTGAATCTTCGCGTCACCTTCCAATCGTCCTGCGCAAACCAGGCCACATCTTTCCAGCGCGTGTACTGCGTCGGCGAGGGGTCGACTCGCACGACCTGTGTGGGAAGGCCGAGCAGGAAATCCGCATACGGATGGCCAGTGAAGCGGTTCGTGAAGGTGAAATTGCCGTACGTGGCGGGGTTGACCGGAAACCACCGGTTCACGAACCACTGCACCCACTCCGCCCCGAACTTGAAGGTGTGCGCTCCCCGGATCCAGGTGAGGTTGTCGGAGAGCTGGAAGCGGCCGTCAATGACCGGATTGAGCAGACGCTGCGTCACCGTGCTGTAGCCGGTGATGCTGATGTTGGGGATTCCGCCGACATTGCCGCGCGGCGGCAGGCCGCCGATGCCCAGTTCGGCCAACGTGCGGTCGCCCGTCACCGCGATGCTTGACGAAGAGGTCAGCGTCACCAGGCCGGCTCGGGCTTCGTTAACGAGCGTCGGCCGCAGCGTCGCGATGTCGCCGAGCGTGACGAAATGCACGTTGCGATTGTTTTGCGAAGTGCCGACCGAGGTTGGCGGTAAGGGCGAACGCGCCCCGGGAATCTGGTAATCGCTGTTCTTGAACTGGTAGCGCAGGAAGCTCGAGTGGCCCGAGGTCCAGTTGTGGTCCACGCGCGCTTCCCAGATGCGGTGCGTCTCCGGCCCGTTGAAAGACGCCCGGTAATTGCCCGCCGTCAGATCCGGCGGGCCGTAATTGGGCAGCGGGAAGAACCGCTCTTGCGCTTTGAGCGCCTGCGGGGACAGAAATTGCGGCAGAATCTGGTTGTTCGGCCCGTAGGGATTGACGCTGCCGAAGGGGTTGCGCAGCGCCGCCGCGCCGCTGAAATCGCCGCGGCGCTGGGCCAGCGTCGGCACGTTGGCGACGAAAGAATACGCCCGTGATCCTCGCGTTTCATCCCACGAGAGCCAGAAGAAGGTGCGGTCTTTGCGCAGCGGACCCGCGGCGGAGCCTCCGAAGTTGTGAAGGTTCTGGAAGGGCCGCTCCGTCAGGAACGGATTGCGCGCGTCCAGGGCGCTGTTGCGCAGGTACCAGAACAGCGAGCCATGCAGGTCGTTGGTTCCCGCACGTGTGACCGAAGTGATCATGCTCATGCCGCCGAACTCGGCCCGGTTGGTGAGCACGTTGGCCGTGAATTCCGCCACGGATTCGAGCGACGGCTGGGCCACCGGGTCGGGTGTGCCGAAGTTGCCGAAATTCGTCTCGATGCCGTCGACTTTCACTCGCACTCCCCCGGCCGGACTGCCGGGCGTCACCCAGGCCGCGCCCGCGCCCACCTGAAAGACGCCCGGCACGGTCAGCGGCATCATCTGGAAGATCAGGCCCGAATCGCCGGCGTTGTTGAACACGCTGCGGAGGTTCGTCGGCAGCTCCTGAACCTGCCGCGACGAAAGCCGCGCGCCGAGCGACGGCGACTCAACCGTCACTGCCGTCGCCACAGTTTCCACGACGGTGACTTCGGTCACGGGCCCGGCGAGCTGGAACGTCAGATCCAGCCGCACCGTGCGATAGGCCTCGAGCGGGAACGGACCGGCCTCGAATCGCCGGAAGCCCGGCGCGGAGGCCGACAATTTGTAATTGCCGGGAGGCAAGTTGGGGAAAGCGTACGTGCCCGCGGCGTTGGTGCGTACGGCACGCTTGACGCCGGTGTCCACGCTCTCCAGCTCCACGTCCGCTTCGGCGATCGCCGCCCCGGCCGGATCCACCGCCATCCCGGTCACCGTGCCCAGCGGCGATTGCGCCAGCAGAATCCTTGCGGACAGGAATACGACGAGGCTCGCTGTTGTCACCGTGCTGCGCATGGGGGGAGACCTTCCTCTAGCTTAAGCTTACACGGCCTCGGGGTCCGGCCCTCGACCACTATAGGACAATAGTCGGTATGACGGTGGAAATCGAGGGCGTCACGCTGCATCTGGCGCACCCGGACGAGATCCCGGTCCGCTGGGTGGGCCAGGAGGAAGCGATGCGCCAGCTTCTGGCGGCGTGGCTCGTCCTGGACCCGCAGGACCAGCCGATGAACCCGCGCCTGGTGGGCAAGCCCGGGGTGGGCAAAACCACGCTCGCCTATGCCGCCGCCAAACGGCTGGGCCGTGAAGTCTATATCATGCAGGCCACCGTGGACACGCGCCCCGAAGATTTGCTGGTGACGCCGGTCATCGAAGGCGAAGGGCGGTTGCGCTACGTGGCCTCGCCGCTGGTGACCGCCATGATTCGCGGCGGCGTGGTGATCCTGGACGAAGGCAACCGCATGAGCGAGAAAAGCTGGGCCAGCCTGGCGCCGCTGCTGGACAGCCGCCGCTACGTCGAGTCCATCGTCGCCGGCATCAAAATCAAGGCCCATCCCAATTTCCGCTTCGTCGCCACCCTCAACGACGACGCGTCGACCTTCGACTTGCCCGAATATATTCACTCCCGTCTCCAGCCCCAGATTCTCATCGATTTTCCGGAGCGCGAGGAGGAGTACCAAATACTCAAGGAAAACCTGCCGTTCGGCGAAGAGCGGATTCTTCAATACGTCACGGAGTTTCTCCAACAAGCCCACGCCGCCGACGAGCGTTACACGGTGCGCGACGGCATCAACATCGCCCGCTTCGCGATGAAGCTCATCGGATCGGCGGCCGTGCCCGAGGGCCGCGCGCTCGAGCTGGCCATCCTGGAGACCTTGGGCGAAGAAGCGATGCGGTATGTCCCCCGCGTTCGAGCCTGAAGCGGAGCGGATCGCGCGGGAAGCTACCAGCTTAAGGCGCGGGCGCCTCACTTACCTTCCCGTCGTCCCGGGCCGCCTGGAGTTTGCCGCAGAAGTGCGCAAGCGCCTGCAGGAGGAACGTCCTCAGCTGGTAGCGGTCGAGCTGCCGGTGACGCTCGAAGCGGCGTACCGGCGTGCCGTGGAACGTCTCCCGCAAATCTCGGTGATCCTTTATCCCGAGGAGCGAGGCGAGGAAGACCGGATGATTTACGTGCCGGTCGAGCCCGCCGATCCCTTCGTCGAAGCGGTCCGCACGGGCCTGGAAATCGGCGCCGACGTGCTCTTTCTCGAGCCGGATTTCGGCGAGCGGCCCCATCTTCCCGACCGCTACCCCGACCCGTACGCCGTCCGGCACATCGGCCTCGAGAAATATGTCGAAGCGTATCGGGTCTTCCCGCAGCCACGCTCGGACTCGATCGCCGCTCACGCCGCGGGCATGGCCTGGAAGCTTCAAGGGGCGGACCCGCTCGCCCGCGTGTTCGTCGTCGTCTCGCTCAACCTGCTGGACCCCCTGCTGGACGCCATGGAGGAACCGCAGGCGCAGCCCATGGCTCGCACACGCCGCGAGGGGGTGCAACTCGTGAACCCTCACCCGGACTGCCTCGCGGAGATCACCACCGAGTACCCGTACCTGCAATATCGCTACGAACTGTTCCGCGGCGGTCTTGCCGACGAAGCTTCCCTGGATCGCCCTCGCGTCCAACTCGAGCTGCTGCGCGAAGCCGAGAAGGCTTACGAGAAGAACACGGGCGAGCGCGTGGTGCACTGGCAGCGCAAGCTAATGGCCCGCTACACCCGCAACCTCGCCCTCACGGTCGGGGATCTGACGGCGAGCCTGTTCGACATTACCGTGGCCGCCCGCTCGGTGGTGGACGACAACTACGCCTGGGAGGTGTGGGAGACGGCCAATCGCTATCCTCCCCAAAAAGCGGCGAGTGACCTACTAACGGTCGAGCTCAGCGGCGAGGAAGTCTGGCTCGACACGCGCAAGATCCGCCTGCGCCGCCGCCTTCCCCGCCCGAAACAACGCCTGCGTCCGGTGGGTCTGAAGCCGCGCAAGAAAGAACGCTTCCCGGGCGAGTGGGCCGTCGCCCTGGACGGCAAGGCCATCTGCTCCTACCCGCCCGAGGACATCGTGGTCGAGGACTTCGGCCGGTTTCTCAAAAAGAAGGCCAAGAGCATTCTCTCCGAAGAGCGCCTGCGCACCGAGCCGTTCACCGCTTCCCTGCTCGACGGCATCGATCTGCGCGAGACCATCCGCAATTGGCACGAGCGGAAGATCTACGTGCGGCAATGCGAAAAAATTCCCGGGGACGTGGGCTCCGTCGTTGTCATCTTCGATGAAGACCGCCAAAATCGGTACTCGTGGCTGACCACGTGGCTCGGCGAACACCAGAACGAATCCGACATGGCCTTCTATTCGACAGATCCGTTCGAGCGCCTCGTGGGTCCGGGGATCGGCCGCGCCGAGTACGGCGGGTTCCTCATGAGTCTGCCGCCCCGGCGGATGATCGACGTGTGGACCGATCCCGACTACGACTTTGCCGAGACCAAGCCGGAGCGCCTGCTACTGGCGGCGCTCGATTACTCGATCCACCGGCACGTGGTGTACGTGGCCGCGCGTCCGCCGCGCTCCATCTTCCGGTCGATTGCCAGCCGCTTGGGACGCAACATCCTTTACATCCCGATCGGTCAGCTCTCCCCGGATAAACTCAAGAAGATCCGCGTGGTGCACGTGCTCGACAGCCACGCCCGGCGCCGAATCGCCAAAGAGTACATCGGGTGATGCCCTTCAATGCTGCTCCTGGGGCAAACCGAAAGTCAGGA
This sequence comes from Bryobacteraceae bacterium, assembly GCA_025055455.1. GTDB lineage: Bacteria > Acidobacteriota > Terriglobia > Bryobacterales > Bryobacteraceae > JANWXD01. Next base: position 20,724 of record JANWXD010000035.1, on the reverse strand, counting down.
CGGTCCGCAAGGCGTGCCGCGGCCGCCACGCCTGGCCCGTCCGGATCGTGTCGAATTGGTAGGCCACCTCGAAGGTCACATTGGACTCGGCGCGCCAGCGCACCCCCGCCGCGCTGCGCGACCGCACGAACCCTTCGCGGCGGAAAGTGAACTCTTCGGCGAGGAAAGGAGAAATTCGCTTGCGCCGGCGCTCCAGCTCGACCCGAGGACGGTAGCGGTTGTAGCCCGGCCCTCCGGGAATCCCAAAATTGCGCTCCACAATGCTGAGAGCCTTGAACTCCAGGGGACGCGCCGCAAGGATCACCGAGGGGGTGGCATACACGCGGTTTTCCCAATGCGGTTGCAACCGCGTGGGATCCAGGCGGCGCCGTAGGTAGCCTGTCGTCACGGAAAACCGTGGACTGACTACGATTGCCAACTGTGAACCCAGCCGAAAATCGTAAGCGTGCGTGAGGTGATTCCGAGTCCGCACCACGCCGAAGACGCTCCAGCGCAGGCGGCCTGCGTTGCGAAGCGTCAGTTCGGTCGTGTTCCACACTTCCAAGCCGCCGCCCCGCGCCGGCGCCGAGACCAGGAGCGCACCAATCGCGAACCAGAGGATGCTTCGAAGCTTGATGGGAGACAAACTCCGATTGTAACGAAGTCGTAACTTCTGCCGCAGGCGCTAGCCGAAACGCTTGGCCGAGCCGACTCCCACCGCCGGGCGCAGCGGAAGGCCGTAGATGCAGAGATGATCGAACGCCCACAGGTTGACGGCAGAAAATCCCTCGCCGAGCGCCATCACCGCTTCTTTCTGCCAGGCGGAAGCTGGACGGAAGACCGGCAACAGATGCCGCAGGGAGTCTCGCGGCCAGCCAAGCTGGAGTGCGAAATCGAGCGCCGTGCGGACGAGGTTCAAATCCCGCGACCAGGCGCCGAAATCGAGGGCCTCGAGTTTGAAGCGGTCCAAGCCGCTCGAAGCCTTGTGCTCCCATTCGAGGGGCAGATTGACGAAGCGATTGAGCCTGCCGCCGAGCTGGTGGACTCCCGCGGGCCGGGGGTGATTGACGTCGTACGGGAAAAGCACTTCGAACTTCGCGTTCGCGTGCGCGGCGCGGACGTAAGCAATGATGGCGGCGGCATAGTCGCGCAAGCGGTTGCGAAGGAACGCGGCGTCGGCCCCGCCGTTGATGTTGGGGTCGTCGTCGGGCGAGCGGAACACATGCAGCGGGCGTCCGAGGGCCGCCACGGCGGCCGCCTGCGTGTCGGCGTCGTAGTACGCCATTCCCCCCGAGGGATGTTGCGGGGAGTAGTTGGAGAAGTACCACCAACAAAACTCGCCGAGCTGTAGCTCGGGCGTCAGCCCCGCATCTGCCATCAAGTCCGCCAGAGTCTTGAAGACCGCCCGCTGAAAATCGAGCGTGGCGGCGTTGAAAGCACAGTGCGTGGACACCAGCGTCCCGAAACCGACCGACGTTTCTACCGGCGTTCCATCGGGGAATCGGGCTGCGAACTCGGCCGGGGGATTGACCAGCTCCATGGAGACCGCGGTGACGACTTCCCTGCCCCGGGCCTGGCATTCGCGGTAAAAGTCGGCGTGCCAGTCGCGGGCCGCACGGTTCAGCGGCGGGGTTTGTGAGGGATCCACCTCCCAGCGTCCCGGTTGGCCCCCCTGCAGGGACCCGATTACGCCAACAGTTCCGGTAGAACCTGAAGTGTTCTCCGTCCAGGCCCTGAAGCTAAAGGAGTAAGCGGGTTGCGCCGATCGGCAGGTGATCGTAAGGACGTCTCCGGAGGCCGCGGCCCAGACGCCCACGAACGTCGCGTTGATGAAGTAGGCAAAGTGCGCCGCAAACAGCGCACGGCTTTCGTTGGGAAACACCGTCTTGCCCACGTACTGGCCGCCAATTTCGAGGAAAATCTGATCGCCGGGCAGGAACTGGCCACCAAAAGCCACTCGCACGCTGGGAATCACGTGATCCCTCCGCTTGCGCTGATTCCACCAGAACACCCCGAGGTACTGGTTGATCGGGCCGTGAAAACCCAGGCGATCGAAATTCCACAGCAGCCGCGCCGGGGGCAGCTTGTAGGTGTGATCCGTACTATAGTCCAGGGCGGGCGACAAGTTGGGAACCGGCGGCAGTGGGTCGGGCACGTCGGTTGGAACCACGGCTTCCAAGAAATCGAAGTAGAAGTACGGCCCGCGCTTGAGCCGGATCGTGAGCCGGTGCTCGCCGGCAGGCACGGCGGAACGCACCAGCCGGCGCGTATTGACGGCCGGCTCGTTGTCCAAATAGCAGTCCAGATCGGTTTCCGCGTCGCCGTCCAGGCGGATGCCTACCACGCCTCTGTCGCGGTAAAGCGAAGTGCCGATGTAGAGGTCGTGGACGGCGGAGCAATGGTAGTAAACGGTAACGGCATCACCCACCGCGGCCGCCCGCCGCGCAAACCCCCCGGAATAAAACCCCACTTCTTCGGCCCACGCGCCAGTATATGTGCACCAAGAATCGTTCTCCTCGATGCGGACGCTGCCGGGTCCCGCCACCTGGAGCGCCCGAACCGACTCCGGACCGGTCACGCTCCAATTGGTGAACGTGGCCTCCCACTCGGTATCCGTGAAGGCAGCCCCGTCGGCTAGCGCGGGCGCAAAGGTCAGCCACATCTGCCGGATTTGGGGAATGCCCAGAGCGTCGAAATTCAGCGTTATGCGCCACGTGGCGTCCGAGCTCCCCCCGGAGAGCTTGACGTGAGGCTGACGCGTTCTCAACCGGTCGTTCTTGGCTACGGCGTAGACGGTGATCATGTTCCCGTCCACTCCTGGGCGCGCAGCCGTAATCTGGAGCACGTTGCCTGAGGCATGGGCTTGCAGTCCGATCGCTACGCCGAAGGCGTCCCAGTTGACGCCGTTGATCTGCGCCGCCAGCGTGGCGGCCACGTCCGCTGCGGTGGGCAGAGGCTGGCTGACCGGAACGATGTAGTCGAAGGCGAAATTCAAGTACCAAAGTGTGATGCGGTCGTACGGCTGCAGTCCGTTATCCTCGATCACGAAGGATCCGGTGGCCGCCGTGTAATTCCCGCCCACGAGTTGGGCATGGGCAAACAACGGGATGCGCGCCGTCGAGCCGTCCGGTCGGATGACGTCAAGAAAAGGCCAGTCAATGGTGGGGAACTTGGGCGAGTCCAGGGGCATCAACCCGGCGTAATGCACGTCGAACGATAGCGTCAGGCCGGAGAAGTTCGTGTCCGGCAGGTATTTCAGGCGCGGGTGCTCGAAGAAATTGTCGGCATCGTACAGCACCAGCACGGCGAAATCGGCTGGATCCCGGAACACCCCGCTGACCTTGAAACTCGTGGGGGTGGCGGAATGGATTGCGGCCGCGGCGCCCAGCCCGTCGAAGCCGCGCAAGTAGATGGTCCGGTCGGGCTGGAGCTTGTAAATCCGCTCGGGCAAGAGGGCCTCCCGCTTCGAGGGTATGTATCGGCGGGCACTCCGGGGGACGCTGAGGCGCGGTAACTTTGGAGAAACAAAGCCAAAACAGAAAGGGCCCGGGCGTGACTGCACGGAATGGCCGGCGCGCTACGGCCCGCGGTGCGGACGAGCGGACAGACACGATGCCGGCGGCAACACCCGGCCCCGACAGGGACCGATCCGGGTCTGCTATCTTTGAAGTACTCCGGGTGTTGGAATGGCGTTCGAAGTACAGCCGATCCGGGAGTTTGTGGTACGGCCCGCGATACCTTCGCCCCTGTCGCGGCTCGAGGAGCTGGCCTACAACCTGTTCTACAGCTGGGAACCAGCCGTCAGGGCGTTGTTCCGCCGTTTGGATCCGGCTCTGTGGCGCGCGTGCAACCGCAACACCGTCCTGATGCTAGGTCGCGTCTCTCAAGCGGCCCTCGACCGGGCGGCGACCGATCCCCGTTATCTTCTCCTCTACCGCCAGGTCTGTGACCGCTTTGACGCCTACATGCAGCAACCGCCGGCGGCCACGGACAGGCTGGTCGCTTACTTTTGCATGGAGTACGGCATCGTCGAATGTTTGCCGATCTATTCCGGCGGCTTAGGGATCTTGGCTGGCGACTTTTTGAAAGCGGCCAGCGACTCCGGCGAGCCAGTGGTGGGCGTAGGGTTGCTGTATCAGAAGGGTTACCTCGAGCAAGCGCTTAACCCGGACGGTTGGCAGCAGGAACGCTATCCCGTCAACGACTTCTATTCCCTGCCGATTCGTCCAGTCACGGACGAGCAGGGCCGGGAGATCCGCGTCTGGGTTCAGCTGCCCGCCGCCCCCTTGGCCATCCGCGTCTGGCGGGCGCAGGTGGGCCGCGTCAATCTGTATTTGCTCGACACCAACGTGGAGGAGAACCGCCTTCCTGAATATCGGGCGATCACGGACCAGCTCTACGGCGGCGACAACGTGACGCGGATCCGGCAGGAGATCGTCCTGGGGATCGGGGGGGTGCGGGCGCTGCGCGCCCTGGGTCTGGAACCCACAGTCTTCCACATGAACGAAGGCCATTCCGCGTTCCTGGCTCTGGAACGGATCCGTATCCTCATGCGGGAGCACGGACTCAGCTTCGAAGAAGCGCTGGAGGCCTCGCGCGCCAGCAATGTTTTCACGACCCACACTTCCGTGGCGGCCGGCATTGACTTGTTCGAACCCCGGCTCATGCACGAGTACTTTCAGGAATACTGCCGAGATACCGGCATCAGCTTCGAACAGTTGATGGCGCTGGGCCGGTGGAATCCCAAAGACGCCAGCGAGCCGTTTTCGATGGCCGTGCTCGCCATCCGCGCCTCTTCGTATCGCAACGCGGTGAGCCGGCTGCACCGGCGCGTCTCGCAGCAGATGTGGGCTGGGCTGTGGCCGCAGTTGCCGGTGTGGGAGGTTCCCTTCACCTCCATCACCAACGGCGTACATCTGCGCAGCTGGCTCAATACGGACCTTGCCAGCCTCTACGACCAGTATCTTCAGCCCGACTGGCGGGATCATTACGACGACCCGAAGACCTGGGAGATGGTCGACGAGATCCCCGACCGCGAGCTGTTCGAAGTCCACCTCCGACGCAAGCGGCGCTTGATCGATTTCGTCCATGAGCGCTTGGTGGCCTCGGCCGTGGCGCGCAAAGCTCCGGCGGCGGAGATCGAGCGCGCCCGGGAAGCGCTCGATCCGGATGCCTTCACCATCGGCTTCGCGCGCCGTTTTGCGGCCTACAAGCGCGCCACGCTGCTGTTCCGGGACATAGCGCGGCTCAAGCGGATCCTCTCGAACCCGCAAATGCCGGTGCAGATCATCATTGCTGGCAAGGCGCACCCCAAGGATCATCCTGGCAAGATGATGATCCGGGAAATCGTGCAACTGTCCAGGGATCCGGAGCTGGCCAAGCGCCTGGTCTTCGTCGAGGATTACGGCATCCAGGTGGCGCGGGAGCTGGTGCAGGGCGTGGACCTGTGGTTGAACAACCCGCGCCGGGGCGAGGAGGCCTGCGGCACCAGCGGCATGAAAGCCGGCGTCAACGGCGTGCTGAACCTGAGCATTCTCGACGGCTGGTACGACGAAGCCTACGAAGAGTCCGGCGGCTGGGCCATCGGCGACCGGGAACCGTATTCCGAAGACCAGGACGAAGTCCATGCCCGCGCCATTTACTCGCTGCTCGAAAACGAGATCGTGCCCATGTATTACGACCGCGGCAAAGATGGCGTGCCGGTAGAGTGGATGCGGCGCGTCAAGCAGTCGCTCAAGTACATCAGCCGCCAGTTCGACTGCCGGCGCATGGTGGCCGAGTACATGAGCCAGCTCTACGGCCCGGCTCATGCCGCCTACTCGGAGATCCGCCGCGACAACTTCGCGCTGGTCCGGCGCCGCGCACAGTGGAACGCTAAAGTGTTGAAGGCGTGGGACAAGATCCGCATCGTGGATCCGGGCCCGGCGCCGGAAGGAGCGGTGACCAGCGGCATGCCGATCCGCCTGCGCGTGGCCGTGGACTTGGCGGGCTTGCGCCCGGACGATGTGCGGGTGGAAGCGGTTCTCGGCCGCATCGGGCCGAGCGGCAAACTGGAAAGCGCCGAGGTGGTGCTGCTGCCCCCGGTCGAGCAACGCGACTCGGTCTTCATCTTCGCCCGCGACGTGCAACCGCAACAGACCGGACGGCTGGGCTACACCGTTCGCGTGGCGCCCAATCATTTTGACGATCCTTTGACGCGGCCTTGCAACCCGTTGCTGAAGTGGGCCTCCGATTCCGGGAACTAGCAGCACTCCCCCCACAACGCACCGCGATTTTGGTGGACTTCGGCTTCCCGGTGTGGTAGAAAGGAATGTGGAGGTTGTGGCGGGTCACTTCCCGGAGCCTCTCGCCGTTCCACATTCTCCACAGCCAGCCCTGAAGGACTGGGGCGGGGTCTAAGCATCCGAGCGCAGGGCGCCGATCATCCTCGTACGAGCGCCGGGCTGACGAACCCTCGCACGAGATACCGCCCGAACTCGGGAATTGTCCTAAGGAGCTCCGTAAACTATGGACGGAGATCGCAAATACCGCCACCGCGGCTACATGGAGTCCGACTGGGAAGGCCGCAAACGTGAGGAACGCCCGCGCCCGCCGGGGCCTCGTCCGCCGATCGATGTGACCGGCCCGCGCCTGCCGCGCATGGTGCAAGCGGTGGTCGCCTCGCGCTGTTACAACTGCGCGACGCCACTGCCGACGGGCACCGACTTTTCGGGCAACTGTCCCAAGTGCAAGGTGCCGCTGCACTGCTGCAAGCAGTGCGCTCACTTCAACCCCTCGGTGCGCTTCCAGTGCGAAAAGCCGATCCCGGTGCGCGTCGCGCTGAAAGACGCCGCCAACGACTGCGAATTCTTCGAGCCGAGGGTGACGGTGGCCCGCGACACCACGCCGGCAGGATCTTCGATTCTGACGGGCTCGTCTCCGAAACGCCCGGAAGACGCCCGCGTGGCCTTCGACAATCTGTTCAAAAAGTGAGTGCGGCGGCGGGCATGCGCGTCGCCGAGCTGGTCGCGCCGCGTCGCTTCGACATCTGCGAGCGTGGGCTAGCGGACCCGGGGCCAGGCGAGGTCCAAATTCGCGTTCGAGCCGTGGGCATTTGCGGCTCGGACCGCCATTACTTCCTCGAAGGCCGGATCGGGGACACCCCGTGCGTCTATCCCATGGTGCTCGGCCACGAACCGGCAGGCGAGGTCGTCACGACCGGGCCGGGCGTCACGAGTTGGGCGCCGGGAGACCGCGCGGCGTTGGAACCGGCGATCTACTGCTATCACTGCGAGTTTTGCCTGGCGGGCCGTCACAACGTGTGCGCCCACATCCGGTTCCTGAGCACGCCCGGCGAGCCGGGGTTCTTCCGCGAATTGGTGAACCTGCCGGCCCGCAACGTGCTCCCGCTGCCTGCGAACCTCGGCTGGGCGGAGGCCACGCTGTTCGAACCGCTGGCCATCATCCTGCACTCGATGCTGTTCATCGCGCTGCGGCCGGGCGAGACCGCAGCCGTCTTCGGCGCCGGACCGATCGGTCTGTTAACCATCGCCGTGTTGCGGCTGGCGGGCGCCAGTCGGATTTTCGCCATCGAACCGGTGCCAGCGCGGCGCGAATTGGCCCGCCAAATGGGGGCGGATGCCGTATTGGATCCCGGGCAAGCCGAGCCCGTCGGGGAAATTCGGAAGGAGACCGCCGGGCGGGGAGTGGATGTAGCGGTGGACTGCGCAGCTCAAGGGGGATCCATCAACCATGCCATCCACGTCGCGCGCCGGGCCGGCCGCGTCGTGATCCTCGGCATCCCCTCCGAGCTCGCCGTGCCCATCGAGCTGCACGCCGTGCGGCGCAAGGAGCTGGTGCTGTACACCGTCCACCGCTCCAATCACGATTCGGCCACCGCGCTGCGCCTGCTGTCGCAACAGCCGGGACGTTTCGCGCCGATAATCACTCACGTCCGGCCGCTGGGCGAAATTCAGGCGGCCTTCGACATGCTCGAGCGCTACCAGGGCGGCCCCGGGAAGGTGGTCATCGAGCCGTAGCCGCGCATTCGGGCCGGTCCATGAAGCGGTAGGCAATCATGTGGCAGATGATCAGGTGGGTGTCTTCGATGCGGCCCATGTGCGGCTCCGGCACGTGAATATGCAGCTGAGCCAGCGGGCCGAGCTTGCCTCCGTCGCGGCCGGTGAGAGCGATCGTCCGGCAGCCGATCGAATTTGCGTATTCGATGGCGCGCAGCACGTTCGGCGAATTTCCCGACCCGCTCAGACACATCACCAGATCGCCCGGCCGGGCGAAATTTTTCAGTTGCTCGGCGAACACGGCCTCGTAGCTGACGTCGTTGGCATACGCGGTGATGGTGGAGATGGAATCCGTGAGGGCCAGGATGCGGAAGCGGGAGGGATGACCGTAGCTGGCACCTTTGACCATGTCCGTGACGAAATGCGAGGCCGTGGCCGCGCTGCCCCCGTTGCCGCACACGAAGATCTGGCGGTCCGCCGCCAGCGCTTCCTCGAACCAAGCGATGGCCTGCTCGACCTTTTCGAGGGGAATGGCCTCGATCGCCTTCTGCAACGCTTGCTTGTAATCTTGCGGAAAGCTCATTGGAGCGGGATCTCCCTGGCCAAGGCGAGCGCTCCGTACAGCACGCTGTCGTCGCCCAACGCCGCAGGCACAACCTCGATACGAGCTCGCGACCAGTCCGTGATTTGCCGGCGGAGCTCCTGGCGCAGCGGGGCGAACAACGCCTCGCCCGCTTTGGCGATGCCTCCACCGATGACGATGCGCGCGGGATTGAGCAGCATGATGCAGGCTTTCAATCCCAACGCCAGATCCACGACATAGCGTCGGACGAACTCCGGGTCGGCGAGCAGCTCGCGTGCGGGCCGACCGAAATCGCGTTCGAGCCACAAGCCGCTGCAACACCGCTCCAGGCAGCCGTAAGCGCCGCACAGGCATTGCCGTCCCTCGGGGCGGATGGTCAAATGGCCGATCTCTCCCGCCCAAGAGTCAGCGCCCCGGTAGATCCGGCCACCGATGACGATGCCCCCGCCGATGCCCGTGGACAGCGTCATGTAAAACAGCGGATCGCACCCGGCGCCTGCGCCGAAGACCGCCTCGCCGAGTGCCCCCACATTGGCATCATTGTCCATCACCGCGGGGATGCGCAACTCGCGCTCCACCCAGGCGGGCAAAGGGAAATCCAGCCAGCCGCCCACGTGGGTGGAGAGGGCGACGCGCTGCCTGGAAAACTCCACGGGCCCGCCGAAGCCGATGCCGCAGCGCTCGAACCGAAAGCGGTCCTCCCAGCCCCGCGCCACCGCGAGGATCTGCTCGAGCATCCACTCTCGGCCGCCGGTGCGGTCGGTGGCCCGGGTTTCCCGCGCCACCATGCGGTCGCTGTCGAAGACCGCCATCGAGAACTTGGTGCCGCCGATGTCAATCGCCAACGTGCTCACGGCCTAGATGCTCCTCGGCTTCCAGCACCTCGTGGGGCGCCGCGGTTCCGGTGCCTTTCTTCATGATCGTGACCGAAGCCACCAGGTTGCCGAAGCGGGCCGCTTCGACCGGGGAAGCGCCCGCCGCCAGGGCCAGGGCCGCTCCGGCCGAAAAGCTGTCGCCCGCGCCGCAAATGTCCACCGGGTTGGCGACGGGACGCGTTTCGACCCAAATCTGGTTCTCCCCGGTCACCACGAGTGCGCCCCGTGGCCCGTGCGTCACCACCAGGAACGGCGCCTCGACATGGGCCCGGAGCCGCCCGTAGTCCACCTCCCCGAACAGCCGAAGGCAGGCCGCCTCAGCCTCCTGTTGGTTCGGTTTGACAATGACGCGGCGGAAATGTTCCGGCCGCATGCGAGAATCGGCGAAAAAAACCTTACTTGGGTAACGAGCCGCCAGTTCGCTGAGCTGCTGCCGGACTCGGGGCGTGACGACCCCGCCCTCGGCGGTTTCGGCCTGGTCGGAGATCAGGATCACGTCGAAGGATTCCGCCGTCCGCTGGAGCGTGCGGAGGACGCGTCGTTCCGCCGCCGGCGACGGCGGCCGTACGTTGATGAAATCCACGCGGGGCCGGTCCTCCACCCCCGTGTTGCGGTTGATCAGCTTGGTGTAGGTGAAGGTCTGCAAACCCACTTGTTTGACCAGCAGATCAGACTGGATCCCACGCTGCTGCAAGGCGCGCCGCAATTCGAAGGCGAATCCATCGTCCCCCGTAATGCCCAGCACCGCCACGCGCCTCGCTCCGAGAGCCGCCAAGTTGTTCGCCACAGTGCCGCCGGCGCCGGGCGTCACTTCCGTGGCGACCACGCCGATGCGGGGGATTCCCGTCTCGCGCGAAGGTTCCTCCACCGCGGGGTCATAAAGGCACCAACGGTCCAGGCAAATGTCGCCCACCACCAGCGCGGACAGCCGGGGAATCACGCGGAGGATTTCCGCCGCCGTCATTCGAGCTCCAGCACGGCGCGGCGGAGCGCCGGAAGCGTCGCGCGATGCTCGCCGCAAAAATAGAAACTTTCACCGCCGTCGGCCACGGTGCGCACCAGCAGGGTCTTGTGCGGCCGGAAGTAGTAGCCGGGGTCGCTTTTCGGCAGTTCGCGACGGATATCGCCCCGGATCGGCACGATGTCGAAGACGGCTGTGGCGAAGTTCTGGATGGCGCGCCCTTGCTGGTGCGCCACGTTGCGCGCCATGGCCAAAGCTTTGAGGAACACCTCCGGCGCCATGACGGCCGAGCCGAAGCTGAGCAGCACGCCACCTTCGAGCCGCTCCACGGAGCGAGCGAAAATCAGGAAGTCGCGGTAGCTGGCGGCGCCCAGCGCCGCGCCGTCGCAATTGGGATGCTCGTGCAGGATGTCGTAGCCGATGCCCACGTGCACGGTGGCGGGCACGCCCAGCCGCCAGGCGGCGGCCAGAAGGCTCAGATCGGCGTAAGGGAAACCGCTTTCGGCGAGGCGGCGTCCGCAGTGTTCGCCGAGCCCGCACGCGAGGGCGGCGGCCTCGCGAATCCACTCGTTGAGCTCTCCGGTTTCCCGCCACAGGCCGAACTCGCCGGTGCGGATGTAGCGCGCCACGCTCTCGGTCGTAGCGCCGATACGCGCCAGTTCGTAATCGTGGATCAGCCCGGCGCCGTTCATAGCGACGTGATCGAGGACGCCGCGCTCGAGCAGGTCAATCAGGTGACGGCTCACGCCGGCGCGCAGCAGGTGAGCGCCCATCATGAGGATGCGGGCGGCACCGCGCTCGCGCGCCGTCCGCAGGCGGAGGGCCACTTGACGGAGTTGGGGGTGGCTCCAGGGCGGCGGCTCTTCGTCCAGCCGCATCCAATGGCGGAGGTCGAGGTCGTGAACCCGTTCGGCCAGAGGCTTGATCCGGAGCCGCGCGCGGTCGAACGTTTCGTAGCGGGAGCTCATCGCGGAAACAGCAGATCGAGCAGTTCCTGGCGGCAGAGAAAGTTCGGGACGATGTAGTCGGCCCCCACGCCAACCAGGCGCCGCCGCTTCCAGTCGTTGACCTGGCGGCACTCGGGCTCGTCGGTGGCCACTCCGACGGCAACGCCGCCCACCTCCTTGATGTTCTCTATCTCTACATAACCGTCCCCGAAGCCGAGAAACTCCTCGCCGCTGCACTGAGTCGAAGCGATGACCCGCTGGATGAGAATTTTTTTGGAGAAGCTCTTGTAATCATCCAGCGCCCCGTAGACGCCGCCGTCGAAGTAGCGGTCAATGTCGAGAAGGCGTGCCTCCTCCCGCATGTACTCTTGGTCGGTGCCGCTGGCCAGATACATCGTGAGCCCGCGTTCACGGAGGGCCTCCAGGAACTGTCGGGCTCCGGGCACGAGATACTTTTCCGGTGGAGCGTGGCCTTTCCGTAGCTCCTCGATGCGGTGTCGGATCTTGTCGTGCAGCCGCGCCAGATAAGCGCGCTTGTACTGGAGGGGATCCAACGGCGTGCCGCCCCGCAGCTCCACCTGCCGCGCCAGCTCGATCATTTGATAGATCGTTTGCTTGCCGGTGAGCCGGGCGACGAAGTCTTCCACGACGGCGCGGAGCTCCTCCTCGCTTTCGCCGGTTTTCAGCTCCGCCAGGATCTCGACCATCATGGGGACCATGACGTCCACCCAACCGGAGCGGATCAGGGAGAGCGTGCCGTCGAAATCGAACAAAACAAACCGGGCGCGCGCGGCGTTCGCGCCCGGACGGAGCTGTTCGACCATTCGTTACATTATTGTGGCATTCCCGGCGCCGGCTGCAGCAGGTCCCAGGGCTTGCGGGCGGCGCGGCCAAGCAGTGCGCAAGCGTCAGGATCATCGGGAAAGGTTTCCGTGTCAGGATCCCAACGCAGTTTGCGCCCGGTCTTGTAGGCGATGTTGCCCAAATGGGCAACCACCGTGGCGCGATGGCCCGTTTCCACGTCCGCCACAGGCCGCGCCCGGCCGCGCACGCACTCGATGAAGTTCCGAACGTGCAGCGCGGTTGCGTCGGCGGAGTTGACCCATTTGCGGGCGATCCTGTCCTGCTCCGGATAGATCTCGTAACCGATACGGTCCGCAAACAAGGCCCCGTTGGTCCCGTAGAACGCCATGCCGTTGGGGCGGTCGTGCTCGCCGCGCGCCTGGTAGTACTTCATGCCGGGCGTGCGGCCGCCCAAGCCGTGGGCGTTCAGGTTGCAGGCTTCATAACTCAGCACAAAGCCTGGGTATTCGTAGGTGACTTGGAGGATGTCGGGCATCTGGCCGCCGTCGTCCAGGGCGAAGCGACCGCCGGAGGCCGAGACCGCCCTGGGGGCGTCGGCCCCCATGATCTGGTGCACGGTGTCGAAGCGGTGGGTGCCGAAATCGGTGATCGTGCCACCCGCGTAATCCCAGAACCAGCGGTAGGTACCGAGGAAGCGTTTCCGGTTGAAAGGCACCTTGGGGGCTGGCCCGAGGTAGAAATCCCAGTCCAGACCCTCGGGCGGCTCGCTGTCGGGCTCGCGGCCAATCCCATCCGGAAACATATTGCTGTAGTTCCACACGCGCACGTAGTGGACGCGCCCGAGCTTGCCGCTTTGGACGATCTCGGCCACTTCCGCAAAATGGGGGGCCGAGCGGTGTTGCGTGCCGGTCTGCACGATCCGGTTGTAACGCCGCGCCGCTTCCACCATCGCGCGGCCTTCCCGGATGTTATGACCCAACGGTTTCTCCACGTAGACGTCTTTACCCGCTTGGCACGCCAGCACCGTCGGGATGGCGTGCCAGTGGTCCGGCGTGGCGACGACGACCGCGTCGATGTCTTTCTGTTCGAGCAGGCCCCGAAAGTCCTTATAGACTTGCGCCTGCCCGCCAGCCAACTGGTGGGCAGCATCGGCGTTCGGCGCATAGACGTCGCAAACGGCCGCAAACTCGACTCCGGGGACTTCTTGCATCCGCCGCGCCAGGTAACGGCCCCGGGCGCCGCAGCCGATCAGGCCCATCACGACGCGCTCGTTGGCCCCGAGCACCCGACGGGCGGCCGCGCCCATCACGGGGACAGCCGCCAGGAAACGCCTTCGTACGAACGTGTGGTCCACCCAGTCCATGGGATGCATTATGCATCGGGTGCGGGAGCGCCTGCCCGGGCGGGCCACGAGGCGCTTCGGCACCTACTCCTGCCGGCTCACAAAGCCGTGATACAGGCCCAGGTAGTACGGCAACAGAAACGCCGCGCCGTCGGCCAGGATGCGACCGTCGCCGGAGGAATCGAGCCCCCACGGGTCGTGGTTCCAATGCTCGAAGAAGCGCTCGTCCATGGGCAAGACGCGCCCGTCGCGCAAGCCGCCCCGGGCGGCTCCAGCGCCGTTTTCCGCCGCATACCCGCCAGCCCGCGGCCCGTGCCGGCATACGCCGTTTCTCCGGACGTGACCAGGGCCAAGACTTCCTCGTGCGGCAGACCGTGGTCTTTCGTGTAGAACGTGCGCGTCTCGGCGCGGGGCGCCACGGCGGCCGGCAGGCTGGATACGGAGAGTACGAACAGCAGGGAGCGGGGGCCTGTCATCGGCGCCGATTGTACACCGGCGGTAAGCGGATCGTCCGGTTAGCGCGGCGGGAACTTCTCGGTGCGCACGATTCCCTTCCCTTCCTCGATCACCAGCAACTGGTTGGTTTCCAGGCCGGAAAAGGTCTCGCGCAAACCGGAGGGCCAGAGAATTTCGATCCGTTCCACGCGTGCCGCCTCGCCGAGGCCGAAATGCAGGCGCAGGTCGTTCTGGGAATAATAGCTCGACCCGCTCATGACCTCGTCCATCTGCGTGCGCCCGCCGGCCGTCAGCTTCACCCGGGCGCCGATGGCGCTGCGGTTCGACTTGGTCCCGACCAGCTTGATCAGGATCCACCGGTTGCGATTGCCTCCGTCGTTGCGCAGCAGCGACGGCGGGCCGTCGAGGTTGTTCACCACCACGTCCACGTCGCCGTCGTTGTCGAAATCGCCTACGGCGCACCCGCGGCTGACGTGGGGTGTCGTGATGCCGGGACCGGAACGGGCCGAGACGTCTTCGAACCGCCCGTTGCCCAAATTCCGGTACAGCAGCTTCTGCTGGCGGTACGTCACGTAGAGGTTGCGTCCTTCGATTTCGGGATAGACATGCCCGTTGGCGAGGATGATGTCTTTCCAGCCGTCGTTGTCGAAGTCGAAGAAGCAGGCGCCAAAGCCAAGGTACTTGGTGTGGATCAGGCCCGCCTGGAGACTGGCGTCGTGAAACGTGCCGTCGCCGTTGTTCCGGTACAGGGTGGTGAGCTGGTCGGAGAAATTCGTGCGGACGATATCGAACCAGCCGTCACCATCGTAGTCGGCGACGCTGGCGCCCATTCCTCCGAGGGCCGTTCCGTTCTCATCGAAGGCACAGCCGGCCTGGACGCCGATCTCCGAGAAGGTGCCGTCCCGGTTGTTGCGGTACAGCAAGCTCGGTGCCGTGTCGCAGGCGACATAGATATCCGGCCAGCCGTCGTTGTCGAAGTCCGCGGCCACGGCTCCCATGCCGTAGGAACCCACCGGCCTCCAGTTCTGGCGCACGAACACGGGTTCGGCGACGCCCCGGGGATTGGTGATGCCCGCGCGCTCGGAAACGTCCTCGAAGGTGCCGTCGCCCCGGTTCCGGTACAGCACGTTGGTCCCGCCGCCATAGCCTTGGGGCCCGCAGGCGACCGGGATCCGGTTGTATCGGCAGTAAGCCACCTCGCCCGGCTCCGGGGCCTTGGCGGGGTCGAACACCACATAGGTGGCCACGAACAGATCGAGCCAGCCGTCCCGGTCATAGTCGAGGAAGCAACAGCCGGCGCCCCAACGGCCGTCGCCGGCCACTCCCGCCTTGGCAGCGACTTCGGTGAAAGTGCCGTCACCGTTGTTGTGGTACAGCGCGTTCGGGCCCCAGTAACTGACGAAGAGGTCGTCGAAGCCGTCGTTGTCGTAGTCGCCCACGCAACAGCCCTGTCCCCAGCCGGTCCGCGTCAGGCCGGCGCGGACCGTGACGTCCGTAAACGTGCCGTCCCGGTTGTTGTGAAACAGATAACTCGTAGGATGTTTCTCCCCTTGGGGCCAGTCGAACCGCGTGCCGTTCACCAGAAACAGGTCGAGCCAGCCGTCGTTGTCGTAGTCGAAGAAGGCGACGCCGCAGCCCATCTCTTCGAGCAGGTACCGTTTGCGGCGCGGGTCGCCGGAATAATTGCGGGCGTGGCCCAAGCCGGCCGCCTCCGCCACGTCCGTGAATTTGACCTCGAGCAGCCGCCCTTCCCGCAGCGCGGCGCGGGAAACGCTGGGCGCCAAGCCGGTTAGCGCCGCCAGACGCCGCAGCCAAGCGCGGCGCGAAAACCGCGGGGCGGCGTGGGTCATTTCGGGATCCCCGGGGGCGTGGCCGCGTACGCCGCGCCCTCGGCTTGCGATCGCATCTCCCGGCGTTTGCGTTCGAACTCGGCCGCTTCCCGTTCGAGTTTCTGGAACGATTCGAGCGCCTCGCGCGCTTCCTTGCTCTTGCCCAGACGCCGGTATACGCCCGCCAGCACGTAGTAGTAGGAAGAGGAGCGGGGGTTGACTGCGATCGCCTTCTCCAACGCCTCGGCCGCTTCCTTCCAGCGTTGCATGCGGTCGTAGGCCTTGCCCATCTGAAACCAGCCGGCATCCGCCTTGGGATTGACCGCGATGGCTTTCGAAGCGTACTCGAGGGCCGTTTCGGCATCGCCTAAGCGGTTGTAATAGGCGCTCAGGTTCACGTAGGGCGCCGCGAACCGGTTCCCGCGCTGCTCGTTGAGGGCCACCGCCTTGCGGTAGTGGGCGAGGGCCGCTTGGTCGTCTCCCAACGCCTCCAACACGAAACCCAGCTCATGCGCGGCCTCCATGTAATTAGGATCCAACCGTAGGGCTTCTTCCAATTCCCTGCGCGCCGCTGGATAGTTGTCATGCGCCGAGTAAACTTTGCCGAGGTTGTAGCGGATCTCGGCCGAGTCGGGCTTCAGCCGGGCGGCAAACTGAAGCTCGGTCAGGGCCGCGTCGTAGCGGCCGATGAGCATGAAGTTGCGCGCCAGGATCTTGTGTGCCTCGGCGTTGTTGATGTTCAACTCCAGGCTGCGGGCCAGGGCCCGGATGGAGTCCCCGATCCGTTGTTGCGCGAACAGCACGTAGCCCAGCGCGTAGTGGCCCCACCAGGACTGGGGCCGTTCGTTCAAATAGTTCCTCAGCAGCGGTTCGGCCTCGGAAAACCGGTTGTCGCGGATGAAGCTTTCGACGGTGGCGACGGTGGCAGGGTCATCACCGGGAGGGACAGCGCGCTCCGGCGCGTAGGACGGCGGCGCGGGCCGCGCCCGTTCGAGCAATGCCGCCGTCTGCAGACTGCGCACGTGAGTCAGTTGCTCGCGCGCCCGGCGGTGATCCGGTTCGAGCCGCAGCGCCTCTTCGAGGCTGCCGATCGCGCGCACGTAATCCCCTGCTTGGGCGTATGCCACGCCCAGCAGATAGTGCGGCTCGGCGGCGCCCGGCCGAAGCCTGGCGGCCTGCGTAAGCCAGGAGATGGCTTGGGCCGTCTCCCCTGCGGCGGCCAGCGCTTCGCCCAAGCCCAGCAGGGCTTCGTAGCTATCCGGCTTCCGCTCCAGCACTTGGCGAAACTCGGCGGCGGCGCCCGCGGCATCGCCCGTGTCGAGCAACGCCGCCCCGAGCCGTGTGCGGGCCTCCACCGATTCGGGCGCCAGACGCACGAGCTTGCGCAGCGTGCCCACCGCCGCTGGCCGATCGCCCTGCTCGAGCTGGGCTCGCGCTTCCGCCAGCAACGCCGCTGCCGTCTCCTGCCGCTCCTGCTCCGCCACCTGGGCACGCCCTTTTTCGAGCTCCTTCTGCGCTTCCTCCTTCCGGCCGGCTCGGGCCAACGCCAACCCGAGCTGGTACCGCGCCGCCCCCAGATTCGGATCTAGGCGCACGGCTTCGCGAAGGTTCTCGATCGCCCCTGCGACGTCGCCTTCTTGCAGCAGCGCCTTGCCCAGCGCGAATCGAGCCGGGGCATGCCCTGGTTCGAGCGACAGAACCTTGCGCAATTGTTCGATCTCACGTTTGCGGCCGAAATGGGCCGCGTACGCCGTCGCCAAATTGTAATGGGCTTTGACGTGATTGGGATTCAGGCGAATGGCCTGTTCGAGTTCCGCAATGGCTTCCTCGGCGTTGACCGGAACCAGGGCCGCGCCCAGGTTGGCATGGGCTTCGGCCGACTCGGGAGCATGTTTAACCGCTTGGCGGAAGGCGGCAATCGCACGCTCGGTCTGTCCCGTCTGGATCAAGGCAAGCCCGAGGTTGTTGTAGGCCTCGGCGTAGTCCGGCTTCAGGCGCACGGCGCGTTCGAAGGCGGCGATGGCCGCCGACGGATCGCCTCCCTGGCGGCCCAGTAGGCGTCCCAAGACGTTGTGCCCCTCCGCGTGATCCGGCTTTCGCTCCAGGGCCCGGCGTAGCTCGGCGATGGCGGGCGACAGATCTGGAATGGGCGCCTCCGGCGCCGGGAGGTTCAGCGCCGCCTCGAGTTGTCCAAGAGCCTCGTCCATCCGCCCCAACCGCAGGAACACCATACCCAGGTCCAGGTACGGCCCGGGGAGCTTCGGATTGAGGGCGATGGCCCGCTGAAGTTTTTTCATGGCGCCATCGAGGTCTCCCGTCTCTTTGAGCGCCATGCCCCAGAAGGCGTAGTTCTCGCTCAGCGCCGGATCCCGTTCGGCAGCCGCCTCCAGCTCGGCCAGCGCCGCGGTTCGTTCGCCGGCGTACCAGAGCGCGACGCCGAGGTTGTAGCGTGCCTGCGCCAGATCGGGCGCCAGTTCCACGGCCTTTCGCAACGGTTCCAACGCCGCGGCGAGCCGGCCTTCTTGACCGAGCAAGTAGCCGAGCCACATATAGGCCTCGGCGTAGTTGGGATCGTCCGAGACGGCTTGGGCGAGCAACGTTTTTGCCCGTTCCCGCTCGCCGGCGCTCAGGCTTTCGAGGGCGCGCTTGTAGGTCCGCTCCGCCTCGGCTTTGACGCGCGAGAGGGCCCGCTTGCGCCGTGCCGCCGCCTGGCGCAGCACGGAGCCCAGCGCGTAGTAGGCCTCGCGCATCTCCGGGGCCAGGACGAGCGTCTGTTCGAACGCCCGCACGGCGCCATCCAGATCCCCCTGTTGCCGCAGGGTCTGTCCGAGTTGGTAGTGCAGCGCCGCATCGCCCGGCTCACGCTTCAACAGATCCCGGAAAATATCGGCCGCCTCGGCTGCCTCGCCTTTGGCGCGCAACGCTTGGGCGAGGTTGAGCCGCACTTGGGGATCGTCGGGGGAGTACTTCAGGGCCGCGCGGAAAGCGGGAATGGCGTCCTCCAGATTGCCGCTTTGCGCCAGCGCCGAGCCGAGATTGTTGTAGGCTCGCACGTAATCCGGTTTGAGCTGGACGGCCCGGCGAAACTGGGCGATGGCTCCGGCAAAGTCGTCCTGCCCGAGCAAGGCCACCCCCAGCCAGTTGTGCGCTTCCGCCGAGCGCGGGTGCCGGCGCACCGCCTCGCGCAGCTCTGCGACGGCTTTGTCCCCCTCGCCCGACTTCTGGTACAACAATCCCAGCAGGATCCGCGCCGCCTCGTGGTTCGGATTGAGCTTCACTGCCGCGGCAAGTGCTGGAAGCGCCCGTGCCGGCTGCCCGGTCTCGGCCAGCGCCAATCCGAGGTTGTACTGAGCCTCGGCCGAGGACGGTTTCAGCCGGACCGACTCCTCGAACGCGTGCACGGCAGCGCCCCGTTCCCCCAGCGCCCACAGCGCGATGCCCAACGAAAGGTGCGCTTCGGGGAAGTTGGGCGTGCGCTTGAGCACCTCGCGCAGTTCGGCTGCGGCCGCAGCCCACTGTCGGGCTTTGAGAAGCTCGAGCGCGCGCTGATACCGTTGCGCTTCCGCAGGGCCGCGCACCGGTTGCGCCCCGACGCCGACCGCCGCGGCGAGGCCCCAAAGGAGAAGGCGCGCCCAGACCAGCGGGAGTTTCTGTGCCCGGCTCATGGGAGGGCGGCAAGCCTCGTTCTTAACCTATGATACCCGCCGGGCCGGCACCCTTCTCAGGCGAAACCCAGACGCAGCACCGTATAGGATCGGGCCGGGACTTTCAAGGTCATCGTAGCGCCCGGTTTGGGCGCTTCGAGCGCCTGCGGCACCACGCGCTTGGGCTGCTCGAACGTGTTGGCGGCCTTCAGATCCGGCCCCGTGAGCGTGTCGCAGCCCAGAACGCGCGCCGGCGCCGTCCGCCATTCCAGCACGACTTCGCGCTCGGCGTTCAGATCCCGGTTCAACACGAACACAGCCGCTTCGCGGGAACCGGCGTCCCAGGTCGCGGCGACGTCAAGATACGGCGTCGTGCCCACGTTGGGCACCTGATACGTGTCGCACTCGAACAGCAGATCCAGCACGCTGCCGCGGGCGTACTTGAGCGACCAGGCATACGGATAGTAAATCGTCTGGCGCAACACGCTGGTTTCGTTGGTCATCAGCGGAGCGATGACGTTGATGATCTGCGCCAGACACCCGACCCGCACCCGTTCGGCCTGCCGCAGCAGCGTATTGACGCAGCCGCCCACCAGCAGAGCGTCTTCGAGGTTGTAGATCTCTTCGAGCAGCCGCGGCGCAAACTGCCACTTCCCATCCCCGCTGCGGGCGCGATACCAGACGTTCCATTCGTCGAAGGACAGCCACAGCCGCTTCTGCGCCTTGCGCAAACCGCGCACGTAATCGCACACCGCCATGATCTCGAGGATCTGGCGCTCCATGTGGAGGTTGAGGGCAACGAAGCGGCTGGTGTCTCCGTTAGTTTCGCTGGTGTTATTGAAGTAGCGGTGCAAGGAGATCGCATCCACAAGGTCGTAGCACTCCTCGAGCACCTCGCGATCCCAGGTGAGATAGGTCGCCATGAAGGGATTGCTCGAACCACAGGCGATCAGTTGCAGGTTGCGGTCAATGCGCCGCATCTGCCGCGCGGTGTCCGCAGCCTTGCGGCCGTATTCGCGGGCGGGCATGTGGCCGATCTGCCAGGGCCCGTCCATCTCGTTGCCCAGGCACCAGTAGCGCACGTTGTGGGGCTCGGCGTAGCCGTGCGCGCGCCGCAAATCAGCCCAGCGCGTGCCCTTGTCTACGTTGCAGTATTCCAGCAAAGCCACCGCTTGCTCCGGCGTTCCCCAGCCTAAATTCACCGCCAAGAGCGGCTCGGTCCCGATGATCCGGCACCACTCGATGAATTCATTGGTGCCGAATTGATTGGTCTCGATGGAATTCCAAGCCAGCTCCCGCACCGTGGG
>JANWXD010000034.1 GCA_025055455.1 Bryobacteraceae bacterium | reverse complement strand
GGCTTCCCGGACATCAAAGAGCTGAAGCAGCTCGTCCGGGATCGCATCGCGCCAGGCAGAGTCCTGGGCCATACGGACCGTTCCTGAGCGGCCTTTTCTCCGTGCGGCAGTATCCTGTTATGGTGATGCAACGGCTGCGCTCCGGTTTGTTCGTGCTGACGTGCGCGGCGCCTCTGGCCTGGTGTCAAGGCTTGGAGTACATTCGCGCGCATTACACCAAGTACGAATTTCGGATTCCTATGCGGGACGGCAAGCGGCTCTTCACGGCTGTCTACGTCCCTAAGGACGACTCTCAGAGCTATCCCATCCTGCTGCTGCGCACCCCTTACAGCGTGCGACCTTACGGGGCCGACAGTTATCCGGAGCGACTGGGTCCGTCGGAGAAGTTTGTCCGCGAGGGTTTCATCTTCGCCTTGCAGGACGTGCGCGGGCGGTACGAATCGGAAGGCGAATTTGTCCACGTACGCCCCTACATCCCGCAGAAACGCTCGCCGAAGGATGTGGACGAGAGCACCGACGCCTATGACACGATCGAGTGGCTCCTCCAACATGTGCCGAACAACAACGGCCGCGTGGGCGTCTACGGCACGTCGTATCCGGGCTTTTATGCGGCCATGGCGGCCATCGACGCGCATCCGGCCCTGAAGGCGGTGGCGCCCCACGCCCCCGTCACGGACTGGTTCATCGGCGACGACTTCCGGCACAACGGGGCGCTATTTTTGGCCCACGCGTTCAATTTTCTGGCCCGGTTCGGCCGGCCGCGTCCCGAGCCCGCCACCGTGCCCGAACCTCCTTTCGAGCACGGCACCCCGGACGGCTACCAGTTCTTCCTCCGCATGGGCCCGCTTTCGGGCGCCGAGGAGAAGCATTTCAAAGGCAAGATCGCCTTCTGGCGCGAGCTGATCGAGCACGACACCTACGACGAGTTTTGGAAAGCGCGCAACCCCTTGCCGCACTTGAAGAACATTCGCCCTGCCGTGCTCACGGTCGGCGGGTGGTTCGACGCCGAGAACCTCTACGGGGCGCTCAACGTGTATCAGTCCATCGAAAAACAGAGTCCGGGCGCCTGGAACGCGCTGGTAATGGGTCCGTGGGATCACGGCGGTTGGAACCGGGAGGGCGACCGGCTCGGACCGATCTCCTTTGGCGCCAAGACGAGCGAGTTTTTCCGCGATCAGATCTTGCTGCCGTTTTTCAACTACTTCCTCAAAGGCAAGGGCGAGCTCAAGCTGCCGGAAGCCTACATGTTCGAGACGGGGACCAATCAGTGGCGCAAGTACGACGCCTGGCCTCCGAAGACGAGCCGGGAGCAAGCCCTGTACCTGCGGGAAGGCGGCCGGCTGGCGTTCGAGCCGCCCGCCGACGAAGTCGAAGCCTGCGACGAATACCTCAGCGATCCCGCCAAACCGGTACCCTTCATCGGTTCGATCGAAATCGGCATGGCCTACGAGTACATGGTCGCCGACCAGCGTTTCGCCTCGTCCCGTCCGGATGTTTTGGTCTATGAAAGCGAGCCCCTCGAGCGAGATTTCGTGGTCGCCGGGCCGCTGACGGCGCGGCTACAGGTCTCGACGAGCGGTACGGATTCCGACTGGGTGGTCAAACTGATTGACGTTTATCCGGACAACTATCCGGATCCGAATCCCAATCCGCGCAACGTGCGCATGGGCGGCTACCAGCAGTTAGTGCGCGGCGAGCCGTTCCGGGGTAAGTTTCGCGACAGCTTCGAAAAGCCGGAGCCGTTCGAGCCGGGCAAGGTGACGCGGGTGGAGTTCACGCTGCCGGACGTCTACCACGTGTTTCGCCGGGGGCATCGGATCATGGTTCACATCCAGAGCTCGTGGTTCCCCCTGGTGGACCGCAATCCACAAAAATTTATGCGGATTCACGAAGCTCGGGAGTCCGATTTTCAGAAAGCGACGCAACGGGTGTGCCGCTCGCGCTCCCGGCCGTCGCTGATCCTGCTGCGGGTGCTTTAGACGAGAGGTAGGGAGCCCGGTTGTGGGCCGAGTGGCACGGCGAGCGGCTCAGCCCACCCAGGCAAGAGGCACCTGCAGCAGAGCGGCCAGCTTCTCGATTTCGCCCCGGCGGTGGCCGACGCCGAGCGCACAGTGATGCGTGGGGCCCTCGGCGCACCAGCGATTGACGAACTCGGCCGGAGGCAGCGAGAAGCGAATGCGGGAGTTGGTATTGCCGATGCGCAGGATGGGGCCCGGGAGAGACTCGCCTTCGGCGGCGACGAACTTGAAGCGGCCCTGGGCGGTTTGTGTCATCCCGAGGATTGTCACCGGCCCTGTTTTCACGTTGAACTCCACCGAGATGCCATACCCGCGTTTGCCATGGTAAAGCTGCAGACTGCGGAGCACAGGGCGCCGGTCGCTGATGGCGATGTGGCCCGGCCCGTCGTGCCCCATCAGCACGAAGTGGTCGCGGAAGTCCATGGCGTAGAATTCCGTGTACGAGCCGCCGGCACCCAGGCGATCCATCAATAGCATGGCGATACAGTTCTTCAGGTCGCCTTCGCCGCTGGCGGGAATTCCGCGCGCGGTGAGCAGCGAGTTGCCGAGGATCATTCCCGCCGCCAGCCGTTCGTACTCGTTGCCGTCGAGGCCACGGTAATAATAGGCGAGGCCGTCCAGATCGAAATCGGCCACGAGCCGGTCTAGACCCACCGCCACTCGTGCGGCCCAGCGGAGGTCTTCGGGGGCGACGCCCGGATCGAGCTCGAACAAGGCGGTCGTCTCCTCGAGCTTGCGTTCGATTTCGGCCTCGGTGACGCGGGCGACGCGCCGCGCCAGATCACACATCTCCAACACCTCGACGTGCGCACCCAGCTGCCCGTGGACCATGGTGAAGTCCGAGTACATGTCCAGCATGCCGGGATAGGTGTGTCCGAGGAAGCCGAGGCGGCTGGTGCGGAGCGCTCGGGCGGCGGAGGCGGCGCGACACCACTGCTCGATCTGGGTCCAGGCTTTGGGATCTTCGTACAGCATGCCGGAAACGACGTGGAAGGAGATGCCGGACCGGGCAAACGCGTTGGAAATCTCCGGCACGCAACACGCCGAGCAATTCGCCAGCCACTCGGCGGTGTCCGTGCGTTCGTAGTCGAGGGCGGCTGCGGGCTGCAAGTTCAGCACCAGCACGGGCGCGCGCGTCTGTTGGACGATGGGGAGAACTTGCGCGGAGGTGGCATAGGTGGCGGTGTGGCAGATCAGCAAATCCACTCCCTGGCGGGCGAACAGTTCCCCGATTTGGCGGGCGGCGGGGGCGGTGTCCACGAGACCGCCGCGCACCAGCTCGGCTTGGAAGCCTGCGATGCGCCGTTCGACTTCAGCCAGGTAAGTCTCGAGCCGTTCTTTTAGCCCGGGAAACTGCGGCCAGTAGGCCGCCAGGCCCACGGCGAAGACGCCGACCCGTGCTCGTGGTTTCGAGTGGTCCATAACGTTATTGTGAGGGGGCGAGACTGAGGCGCGGCGGCCGCATCAGTCCGTAATCGACCAAGTCATAGCGGGCGCCCGGGGGCTGGTGGGGCGGAAACTCGGCCCAAGAAGCGGGCGAGGCTCGCATGCGCGGCCGATCGGGGTGATGGAACGGGCCGAAGAGGTTGCGGGGAGTCGAGACCACGAGGATACCCAGGCGATGGCGGCCCGCTGGGACCGCGAATTCGGCCACATAGGGCGGCCATCCGAGCACGGCGCGGCGCTGGGCATTGAAGCGCACCTCCGCCAAGCTGCCGTGCCAGTCGTCGAGCTCCACGCGCAAGATGCCCCCGCCGGCGGGCACGTCCAATTCCGCCTCGTAAAGTACAGAGTTGGCATAGAAGGCGTACCCTTGCCGGGCCCAGGAACCGAAGTCGAGGGGGCGCGGCGGAGCGAGATGAAATCCTTGGTCGGCGGCGTGCAGCGAGAAGTTGCCGAGCAGATACACGTTCTCCAACTCCATGCGCACGTCGAAGGGCTGCGCCAGAATTTGCACGACGTTTTCGCCGGTCCGGACGGCATGCTCAATCGACGTGGCACGGAACCGGGGATCGAGCCAGCGCTCGCCCGACTTGAAGTCGATCGCGGTTCCGTTGACACGGACGCGATACAACTCCGGAGTTTCCAGCGCCAAGCGCAGTCGCCGGAGAGCGGAGGAGTCTGTCGCGCGGAAACGGAATGTGGCTTCGAAGCCGGATTGGGCGTCGAAGCGATTCCGATCGAAGATGCGCTGGCGGAATTGCACGGCATTGTCCCATGCGGGACGTTCGAAGCCATGGGTCTGCCATACGATCCAGTTTGCCTCCCAGGTGTGGATTCGTTCGAACTGGCGGCCAGCGACGCGCAGATCGCAATAATCCAGAACGAGCACGTTCGGCGAGTCGGGCGCGATGCGCCAGGAGCTAGGAGCGAGGGGACGAAAGGACGGCTGGGGTGCGGCAGGCGCGGGCGCTCCGCGGTTGCGGACGACGAAGAGGGCAGAGGCGGCGGGCGCCAGTTCGAGTGCAAATTGGAGGCGGCGTGCCGCGAGGGACTGGGCCGGGTACGGCCGAATTTCACCGGTGACCGTGTCCCAGAGCTCGACTGACGCGCCCGGCACTTCCACCTGGGCGCGCGCGGTCGTCAGTCCCGAATTGGCGAAAAACAGGACCGCTTCACCCGAGGGGAGGAACCGCTCAAGGAGCCCTACGGAGGGCAACGGGCGATCCAAGATAACTCGGGGCGGAAGGTAATTGCGGATGGCGGCGAGCAAATCCGGAAGCGCAGACACCTGTTGCCACTGAGAGGCGTAGCGGCGGCGCAGCTGCTGGGGGGCGTCATTGGGGCGGCCATCCACGTAGCGAGCGGGAGGGCCCAGGGCAAGGATGCGTCCTCCCCCGGCCAGGTATCGCTCGAGGAGCGGCAGCAGCTGACCGCGGACGTTGATCATGTGTTCGGGCCAGACAAGCAGGTGGTAGTCTGCCTCGCCGATGATCAAGCGCGAGCCTTTGGCCTCGCCGAACCACTCCATCAGGTACTCGTCGCCTAAGTCGAAGTCCACCTGGTGATCGGCCAGGACCTGATTCAGTCGGGCATAGTCGGCGCGCATCTGCTCGAGTTCGGGCGTCGCTCCGCTGCGACGCGCCCAAAGGAAGCCAGAGGTGGTCGGAACTAAAACGAGGAGGCGATTGCGGGCTTGGGTGATGCTGGACAAGTAGGAAAGGCGCGCCACGTGGTCGGCGTGAAGCCGGTAATAGGGCCACCAGGCGGAGATGTCACTGAAGCTCGGCGGGTGATCGCGTTTGCGGGCACCGCGCACCGTCGCGAAGGACAGATGTTGATTGAGGAAATTGATGCCGTGGACGAGGAGCCAGTCGCCCAGACGTTTGAAGTGCTCCAAGGTGCTATCCCAGCCCGCCACGCCGTAGGCTTCACACAGAGCGCGGCGGCCGAGCTGGTGGGCGGCGCTGGCGACTTGCTTGATGGTGAACAGCAGGTGGGGATCCTTGCCTTCGGTTCGCAGACGTGCGCCGACCAGCATGTCGATTCCGGGGAGGTGTTGGTAAGCGTAGAGGGAACCGTCAGCGGGACTGATCCAAGGGTAGGGCCAGAGGTGTTCCATCCAGTGACCGGTCCACTGCAGGTTGTTGCGATCACACCAAAGAAACAAGGGTCGAATGAAGTTTTCGACCCAGAGGTCGTGAAGGGTTTGCCAATAATCGAAGCGAACTCGGCGCCAATCGCCGACGTCCCAGAACAGCGAGGGCAGTTCGGAGGTGAGGTCGTAGCCGTTGCGGCGCTGAAACTCGGCGAGGATATAGCGGCTGAGGGGCAAGGCCAAGGGGGCGCTTTCGTAAGCCCCGGCCGTAGCCAGCAACGGCTCATCGCAGAAGGCCCAGCGGATCGTGCGGCCGAATTCCGCTCCGAACTGTTTACGGTAGGCCTCATAGGTGGTCTCGAGGAAGTGCAAGACTGTTTGGGGATGGGTGAGGTCAACGTAAGGGAACTCGCCGGTCCACGGGTTGCCACTCGCCCGGCGGAGGCGGAAGACGAGGCCGGACTCGTTGGGTCGTAATTCGGACGGACTGCGGATCTGTCGGGCGGAGGCCGGCTGTCCCTGATCGTTTTTTTGGACGGCGAAAACTGCCAAGGCGGCCCCACGCCGAAAGACGCCGGGGTCGAGGGGGGCCTGCAACTCGGCCTGGACGTATTGGGCGGCCGTGTCGGGAGCGCGGGCCGGCACGTGGCCGCCCGCAAAGCCCGAGGGATAGCTGTTTTCATCGTAGATATTCACTAGCAATCCGAGCCGCTTTCCCTCCTCGAGGGATAGACGCCACAAGCGGAACCACTCCTGTCCGAGGTACTCCGTCATCAAGCCGGGGCGGGGGTGAACGAACACACCGCCCATGCCTTGCTCGCGGAAGGAGGCAAGCTGCTCTCGCAGGCGATTCCAGTC
This sequence comes from Bryobacteraceae bacterium, assembly GCA_025055455.1. Classification (GTDB taxonomy): domain Bacteria; phylum Acidobacteriota; class Terriglobia; order Bryobacterales; family Bryobacteraceae; genus JANWXD01. The sequence continues at coordinate 26,667 of JANWXD010000034.1, read as the reverse complement.
CAGTTCGTCGTTCCACACCCACAGGGGCATGGAGCGGTATTCGGCGGGCGGGTTTTTGAAGTGCGCCCGAGCCTGCTCGTAAGAAACGACTGGGCGCGGCGGCAGCGCCTTGGGGCGGCGCAGCGCCGCCCGTTCCTCAGCTGGCGTAAGCTCTGCCGGCTGGGAGGCGGCGGGGCCGCTGCGGAAAAGCGGAGCGAACATCGCGGCGGCTCCCAAAACGAGTGCTGCAAGACATCGAAGCGTCATTTGCCGATTTGCCTCAACTCGTACTGGCGTTCCTCGCTAGCAAAATAGCCCTCCTGAGCCCGCCGAGCAAGTCTCCGCCGTCCTGGGCACGTTTGCGCAACCGGCCGCGGGCTGGGGATTTTTCAGAGGCATTTGGCTTCACGGCCTCTGCTGCCACCCCACCACGGATAGACTGGTCGGTGGACGGACGGCAGTTCGAGAAGGAGGAATCATGCCCTACAGTCGGAGAACTTGGCTGAGAACGGCGGCCTTGGCCGCAGCGCCGGGCTTGTTGCGCAGCCAGGCGCCCTCGGACGAACTGCGCGTGGCTTTCGTCGGCGTGGGGAACCGAGGCGCCTACTTGCTGGAGCACATGCTCAAGATCGCAGGCGTGCGGGTGGTCGCCGTGTGCGACCTGGACGAGGAACGAGCCCGGCGGGCCGCCAAGATGGTGGCGGACGCGGGTGGTTCGGCCAGGACATGGACCGATTTCCGCAAGATGCTGGACGAGCAAAAAGACATCGACGCCGTCGTGCAGGCGGTGCCGGACTGGGCCCACAAGGACGTCAACCTGGCGATCCTCGAGGTCGGCAAGCACCTGTATGCGGAAAAGCCGCTGGCCCTCACCGTCGAAGATTGCAAGCTAACCGTGAGCGTAGCACGGCAAGCAAAAGGAATCATGCAGGTGGGATTTCAACTGCGGCACGATCCGCACCGCAACGCGGCCATGCGCTTCATCCACGGGGGCGGTCTCGGGCGCGTCCTGCTGTGCCACGGCATGCGTCACGGCGGAGACTTGCCGCGGGAAATCCCTTGGTATTTCGACAAGACCAAAAGCGGCGACATTTTGATCGATCAGGGCATTCACATCCTGGACTTGTTCACCTGGGCCATCGGCGCCCATCCGGTGCGGGCCATGGGTTCCGGCGGCACGAACCTGTTCGTCAACGAGCCGCCGGGACGCACGGTGATGGATAATTACAGCCTCATCTTCGAGTACCCCGGCGGGCAGCGTGTGAACTTCAGTCACCACTATTTCGACCCGCCGGGTTTTACGGGCATCCAGGAGCGCGTGTTCGGCTCGGAGGGAGCGATGGACTTGATCCGGGCGAGCTGGCAACCGAGGGGAAAGCGCCAGACCCCGGTCCCGCTCGAAGTTCCCGATGCGGGCCGGGACGCGACTTACCTGTCGCTTGCGGCGTTCGTGGAGGCCGTCAAGAACCGCCGGCAGCCGCTCAACGATGTCCATTCGGCCTTCGTCGCCACCGTGCAGGCCATCCTCGGGACGCGGGCGATTTACGAAAAGCGCATTGTGACGTGGGAGGAAGTGGCGGGCGCGGCTTAGTTCCGGCCGCCGTTATTCGCTGCTGGTGGGAGTTTGAGACTCCCCCGAAGGCGCTCCGGCCAGACGGTGCGTTTCCGGGTCATAGCGGCCCCGCAGCTCGTCGCGTTGGGTGCCTTTCCACGGCTGGTTGCCCACAAAGTAGGCGGCGCGGGCGATGACATGGGCCGCGACCGGCGCCGTGACATACAGGAAGACGACGATGGCCACGGCCCGGAGCCAGACGCCCGGCGTCCCCAGATTCACGGCCACCGCAAACACGATCAGCCCTAGCCCCAAGGTGGTGGCCTTGGTCGTGGCTTGCATGCGTGTGTACAGGTCGGGCATCCGCGCCACGCCGACCGCGGACAGAAACGTAAACACGGCTCCGGCAACAAGCAAAGCGGCCGTCAGGTACTCGGTCATCGTCCTCCTCCGCGTTCCAGATAATGGGCGAAAGCGACCGTTCCGAGAAACGCGACCAGCGCTACGACGATGCCCGCGTCCAGCATGGCGATCTGGCGGGCGAGCAAGCTTTCCACGGCCATCATAGCCACCCCGATTGTGGCCATGAGGTCCAGAGCCACGACACGGTCGGGGAGGCTGGGACCGCGAATCAGCCGGCCGACGGCGAGCAGCAGGGCTGCGGCCAGTACGACGAGCACGACGCCAGCAACCGTCTCGGTCATCCTAGCAGCCTCCGGATGCGGCGCTCGAAGCCGGATTTGACTTCCTCGCGGAAGGCTGCCACGTCTTCCACATGCATCACGTGAACGTAGAGGAACCTCCGGTCGGAGGAGACATCCAGGCTCAGCGTGCCCGGCGTCAACGTAATGAGGTTCGCCAGCAGAACGATCTGCGTGTCCCGTTCGAGCGAGAGCGGCACGGCGACAATCGCCGGTCGGAGCCGGGGCAGGGGGCGCAGAACGTCGCGCGCCAGACGGAAATTCGCCACGACGAGCTCCCAAAGGAAATACACAAGCAGTCCAGAGGCATAAAACAACCGGTTCAGGATTCGGATCACGTTTTTCCCCCGAGCACAGCCTGGATATAAGTGTCCGGAAACATGAGTTGCTCTGCGGCACGCGCCGCAAGCTCGAACACAGGTCCGACCGCTGCGCCGATGGCCAACGTGATCAGCGCCAGAAGCACAGCCGGCAGCCACATTCCTAGCGGCGCAGGCGCTGTCGACTCTGGCGCGTTGGCCGGTCCGGATTTCCAAAAGACTTCGCCCCAGATCTTCATCATCGAGAGCAGCGTCAACAGGCTGACGACCAGCGCCACGGCCACGATCCAACCCGAGCCACCGGCCAAACCCGCTTTCACCAGAAACAGCTTGGCGAAGAAACCGGAAAGCGGCGGCAGGCCCGCCAGGGAAAGTGCGGGCACCAGGAACAACACACCGAGCAGCGGGCGAGCGCTGTAGAGGCCCCCGAGGCTCTTGAGGTCGTACGATCCGCTCAAGCGGTGGACCAGGCCGCTGATCAGAAATAGGTTCGTCTTCACAATCATGTGGTGGACGACGTAGAACACCGACGCGGCCACAGCCAGCGGCGTGAACAGGCCGAGCCCCATGATCATGTAGCCGATCTGGCTGATGATGTGGAACGAAAGGATCCGCCGAAAGTCGTCCTGGGCTACCGCGCCGAGCACCCCCGTAACCATCGTGAGGCCGGCCAGAACCAGGATGAGCTGGTGAGTCAACGCGGGTTGCTGCACAAAGATGAGCGTAAAGACCCGAATGAGGGCGTAGACGCCCACCTTCGTCAGCAAGCCTGCGAAGAGGGCGGCGACGGCGGTGGGAGGAGTGTGGTAAGAGGCCGGCAACCAGAAGAAGAGCGGGAACACGGCCGCTTTGATGCCGAAGGCCGCCAGCAGCAACATCGCCAGGACCGTGGAGAGCCCGGACGGCGTGTCGCGGAGATGTACGGCCAGATGGGCCATGTTGAGAGCGCCGGTGCTTCCGTAGAGCAGGCCCACGGCGGCCAAGAACAGGGCCGACGAGAGGAGGTTGATCGTCACGTACTTGAAGGCGCCTTCGATCTGTCCGCGCTCGCCCCCGAGCGCCATCAACACGAAGGACGCGATCAGCATCACCTCGAACCAGACGTACAGGTTGAACAAGTCGCCCGTGAGGAAGCTGCCGCTGACGCCGGCGAGCAGGATGTGGAGGAGCAGATAGTAGCCGAAGGCCTCGCGCCGAGGGTCCACCGTGGCGGCCGAGTAGACCGCCACAGCCGCACCGATGAGGCCCGTCACCGCCACCATCATCGCGGCCAGCAGATCGGCGACGAGCGTGATGCCGAAGGGAGCAGGCCAGTTGCCGACCTGAACGACCTGAATCCCTCGGGCAGAAACCTCCTCCAGCAGCCACAGCGAAGCAGCCAGATGGCCGCCGGCGCCGGTTAAAGCCAGCACGCGCTGCAAGCGACGCCAGCGCCAAGCCAGAAGACAAGCGGTTGCGACGGCGAGCGGGATCAGGATGGGCAACACGACCCGCACCGTCATTCCTCCGTGGTCCGGAGCTGGTCAACGTCTTCTTCTCCGGTAATTTGGAACGCTCGGCTCAGTAAGGCGAGACTGAACGACAGAACGCCGAAGCTGATCACAATGGCCGTGAGGATCAGAGCCTGTGGCAGAGGATCCGCTACGGCATCTAACCTTGGCGTTGCGCCTTCGCACACGAGCGGCGCTGCCGCGCGTTTGGTGCCACCCGCGCTGAAGATGAGGAGGTGGGCCGCGTGACTGAGGAGAGCCAGGCCCACGATCAGCTTCACCAGGCTCCGCCGGGTGATCATATAGATTGCTCCGGCGTACAGCGCGCCGACGAGAAGGGCCAGCAAGAATGTCATTTCACTCCTCCGCGAGAGTAAACACGATGAGCAGGACTGCGCCGAGCACGACCAGATAGACGCCGGCGTCGAACCACAGCACGGTGCCTGCGTCCCAGGAGCCGGCGGCGGGAAGTGGCACGGCGATCCAGCCTGCGGTGAGGAACGGACGGCCGGCCAGGAGGGCCGGCAGGCCGCTGGTAAGTGCGGTAAGAAGTCCCGCGCCAAGCAACCAGTGCGGATCCACGCGCAAGGCCCGCCGGGCGGCGGCGACCCCGTTGCTGACCACTTTCAGGGCGAACGCTGCGGACGCCAACAGACCACCGGCGAATCCGCCGCCCGGCTCGTTATGGCCGCGAAGCAAAATCCACACCGAAGCGGCCAGAAGCAAGGGCGCCAGGTAGCGGGAGGCGGTCACAAGGATCAGTGACCTCATGCGCGCCGCCCTCCGTGTAGCCGCAGCCGGATCAAACCGTAGACCCCGACGGCGGCCACGGCCAACACGGTGATCTCGCCCAGTGTATCCAGGGCCCGGAAATCCGTCAGGATCACGTTGACGACGTTGCAGCCGCGCCCCAGCGGACGCGCCTGTTCGAGGAAGTATGCGGCGAGGCGGGAGTCCGATTCCGTGGAGTTCACGATCAGGACGAGCAGCGCCATGAAGCCTCCGGCGGCGAGTGCGACGGTGGCGTCGCGCCGCCTGCCGCGCGCCGGCGTGAGTCTCGAAAAATCCGGCAGATGGTAGAGCACGAGAACCAACAGGATGACCGTGAGGGTTTCCACAGCAAGCTGCGTCATGGCCAGATCCGGAGCACCCAGCCACGCAAACAGCAGGGCGATGCCCAGTCCCACAACCCCCAGGGACGCAACGGCAGTGAGGCGGGAGGTTGTCCGCACGGCGGTGACGATCCCTGCCAGGATCACCGTTCCGAGCAACAGCTCGTGCCAGCGCGGGTTCAGATCCAGGGACAGTGGTAAAACGACGCGGTGCATCACCATGGGGACCGCCGAAAGCCCCAGAGCCGCGGTTACGATGATGAGCAAGTAGCTGCGGAGGTAGCCGCTCTGGAGTCGTTGTGTCTGCCAGGACGCCAGCCGGTTCAACGCCAACAGCGCGGACTCGTAGGCCCGTGCCGGAGCGAGACGAGCTAAGGCCGGCCAAGGTTCGATTGGGCCGGGGTAACGCGCATGCAGTCGGTAGAGGAAAAAACCCGCGGCCACAGAAAGCGCGCTGAGCATCAAGGCCGGGTTGAGACCGTGGTAGAGGCTCAGGCGCACCTGCACCGATCGGTCGGGCGCCACGGCGCGGACGGCGGTCTCAACAGCTTGCTCCAGGCGGCCGGGAATCAGGCCAAACAGCAGCCCCCCGAAGGCCAGGATCACGGGCCCGAGCCATAAGCCCACGGGTGCTTCATGGGGCTGGCGGCCGGGCGCCTGCGGAGGACCGAAAAACGGCCGTACGCCTGCCGCTCCCGCCACGGCAAACAGCGCCACGGCGGTGACCACGAGCAGTTTGGTCAGCACGACGGCGTGCTGCGGTGCGCGCAGTCCCGCCTCGTAAAGCGTCTCTTTGCTGATGAATCCGAGTACAGGAGGCAGCCCCGCCATGGAGAGGGCCGCGATCAATCCGGCGGCGGCGGTCAGAGGCATGCTGTGGCGCAGCCCGCCAAGCTGCGAAGTGTCGCGCGTTCCGGTTTCGTGGTCAATGGCGCCCGCAACCAGGAACAAAGCGCCCTTGTACAGGCTGTGCGCGAGCAAGTACACGGCCAAAGCTTCCAAGGCGGTGACAGTCCCCAGGCCCGCAAGAAACGTGAGGATCCCGAGAACACTCACGGTGGAGTACGCCAGGATCTGCTTGAGGTCGGTCTTACAGAGCGCCGTTATGGCGCCCACGAGCATCGTGATCGCTCCCGCGGGGGTGAGAGACCAGAACCATGCCTGCGTGTCGGCCAACAGCGGCGACAGACGCGCCAGCAGATACACGCCCGCTTTGACCATCGTGGCGGCGTGCAGATACGCGCTGACGGGCGTCGGCGCCTCCATGGCGGCGGGCAGCCAGAAATGAAAGGGGAATTGTGCGGACTTGGTGAAAGCCCCCAGCAGAATCAGTCCCAGGATCGGGCCGTAGAACGAGTGGCCTCGCACCGTGGCGGCCTGAGGAAAGAGCGCAGACAACTCGAAGCTCCCGCCGATTTGTCCGAGCAGCACGAAGCCGGCCAGCAAGGCCAGACCGCCCCCCGCGGTGACCAACAAGGCCTGCAACGCGGCGCGCCGCGCGGCCTCGCGCTCCTGATCAAAGCCGATGAGCAAGTAAGAACTGATACTGGTCAGTTCCCAGAACACGAAGAGCAGCAGGAGGTTGTCGGCTAAGACGAGTCCCAGCATCGAAGCCAGGAAGAACAGCAAGCTGGCGTAGAACCGCCCCAGTCGCGGATGGGCGCCAAGATAAGCTCCGGCGTAGACCGTCACCAAGGCACCGATGCCCGTGATGAGGAGTGCGAACAGCCAGCTCAAGCCATCCAGCCGGAACGAGAGCGACAGCCCGATGGAGGGCGCCCAGGGGAGGTGGGACAGGCGCGGGCCCTCGCGCCAGACGTCGGGTCCCCAGGCGGCGACGAGCACAGTGAGAGCCGCGACGGGAGCCGCCAACAACCAGCCTGTCAGCCGGTTTGTGAGGTGGCAAACGCCGGGAGCGGCCGCCGCGAGACCGAACGGGATCAGGAGGACGATCAAGAGATTCATGGCTTGCACGCCAGCTTTCGGATCAGTTCGTGACGTGTGACGATACCCAAGAGCTTGTTGCCTTCAACAACCGGTACGCGCTTGATCCGGTGACGCAGCATCAATGCGGCGATTTCACCTATGTCCGTATCCGGAGTTACGGTAACCAGGTTTCGGGTCATGACATCGGCGGCGGTATGCCTGTGGGTTCTCGCATACAGCTCGTGCAGCCGGTCCAGTTTGACCCACTCATTGAACAGCGACGGCAACTTGACCAAAGAAAACGGCACGCCTTTCTCTTTGAGGAACAAGTCCGATTCCGTCACGATTCCGAGCAGGTCACCCTCGTCGGAGAGCACCAACACGACGCCGCCGCCTCGCCCCACCAGCAGCCGCGCGACTTCGTGCAATGGCGTTTCGGGCTTGACACTGACGGGATGTGGGATCATCACCTCTCTGGCAGTCATACTCGAGTTCCTCGAAGCCAGTTGAGAAAGAACCAAGTGGCGCCGGGGCCCCGAGCCATGGGCTCGTACGGCACCTGCAAGTTACGGGGGAGGGACGCTAGCCAGGAAATCGGCCAGAAGCCGCAGACGACAGGACACTCTCCCCGGGGCGCAAGGTTAGGCGAGGAAGCTACTCAGAGGCAAGATTTTGCCGTGGGTGGTGAGAAACCAATCCCTGATGATGTTCGCCATCATCGAGTGAGACGAGGCGGAGGGAGAGCCGGTTTCTCTCCGAGGGGCTGGAAAGAAGCGTTCGGCGGATGAGCGGCGCGCAGGTTCGATTCTAGCGATCGGGCGAACGTTCGGGCTGGTACGAGGCGGCTCATGGTTCCCATGCGGCTGCGCCGGCGGGGCGAGGCGGTGCCGAGGCCATGGGGTTGCGCCGGTGCGGAAGCGCGAAAGCCCTCGAGGTCCGGTTCCGCAATCACAAAAAGGCCAGAGCTTTAACCTTCACGTTTTGTTGGAGTTAGAGGGCCGTCGTCGGGCGCTGCTCACTGTTGGGTGATACGGTGGAGGCAGAAGAGAGGCCTGCGGACGCGCCTTGGTCCGACAAGGCCCGGAACGTAAGCACCTGCACGTGTTGGAATCGGAGGGATGCGATGGCAAACCGCGGGGAGAAGAGTTTGCCCCCGTTCGGGGAGCGGAGGCTCGGACGGACGCGTACGCCGGCCCGGCGCCGAAGCAGCTCCAACCGAGCGCTGGTACGCAGGTTGAAAGACGCGATCGTGGCCAAAGTGGAGGCCAATGAGATCAAGGCCACGGTGAGCGACTTCGTGCGACTGGTCGAGCTGGAGAAGCAGATGGAGAGGAGCTCACCGAGGGGGATCGAGGTTCGATGGGTCGGGCCATCGGAGGCCGAGTTCGGCAACGAACGATAGTCTACACCCCGCTGCCTTCGCAGGAACGATTCCACCGGTCTCCGGCGCGCTTCAAAGGATTTTCCGGGCCGGTCGGCTCGGGCAAGAGCCAGGCATTGTGCCAGGAGGCAATCCGACTGGCCTATCTCAACGCCGGCTGCACCGGCCTGCTGGGCGCGCCCACTTACCCGATGCTGCGGGAGGCCACCCAAGCGACGCTGTTCGAGATTCTGGAAAGCAACCGGATCCCGTACGAGCACCACCGGGCCGAAAACGTTCTGGTGCTCACGGACACGGGCTCGCGGGTCTTGTTCCGCCCGTTGGATGACTTCGAGCGGCTGCGCGGCACGAACCTGGCTTGGTTCGGCCTGGACGAGCTGACCTATACCGCGGAGGAGGCCTGGTTGCGACTGGAGGCGCGCCTGCGCGACCCGCACGCCAAGCATCTGTGCGGCTTTGCAGTCTGGACACCCAAGGGATTCGACTGGGTGTATCGGCGCTTCATCGCGCAGCGAGTGGAGGGATACGACGTCATTCTCGCCGCGCCCTTCGAAAACCATCACTTACTGAGCCGGGTCCCGGACTATTACGAACGGCTCAAGCGCAGTTATGACGAAAGGTTTTATGAGCAGGAGGTGCTCGGCAAGTACCTGAACATTTATGAAGGGCAGGTTTACTACGGGTTCGATCGGAAGCGAAATGTGTGCGACACGAAGGTGCGCGGCGACATGCCGTTGCTGTGGTCACTGGACTTCAACGTGGATCCGTTGTGCTCCGTGGTGGCCCAGCGCGAAGGGGATACGTTGTACGTGGTAGACGAGCTGGTGCTGCGGCGCGCCACGACGGGGGAGGCGTGCCAGGAGCTTTACTACCGGTGGGGTCACCATCCCGGGGGGCTCGTGGTGTACGGCGACGCAAGCGCCTCCCATCGACGGACGAACGGGCCGACGGACCTCGACCTGATCCGGGAGTACTTTCAGGCGAGGGGATACCGGAGGATAAGCTACCGCTTCGCGGACTGTAACCCGGAGGTGCGCAGCCGCGTGCAACTGGTCAACGCAATGCTTCGACCTACGGAAGGGGCGCCGCGCCTCTACATAGACAGCAAATGCACCGAATTGATCGCGGATCTGGAACAAGTGAGTTACAAACCCGGCACGACCATCATTGACAAGGACAAGGATCCGCGGCGGACGCACCTTTCCGACGCGCTGGGCTACTTGGTGTGGGGGGAGTGCCGCCCGCGCCCGAAGGCGGGGGAGCGGATGGAGCGCCTGACGTTGTTTTGAGAGGCGGCGGAAGCGAGGTCGGGAAGACACATCCGAGAAACAGCAGGGGGAGTTATGGTGAGCCTCGACTTGGAACATCCTGAGTACACGGTGAAAAAAGAAGTGTGGCGCACGTACCGGGATCTCTATGCAGGGGGCCAACAGTTTACGGCGAACGCCGCCGCATACCTGGTGCGACGGCACAAGGAGCCGGCGGAGGTGTATGCCGAGCGGCTCCGTCGCGTCTTCTATGAGAATTATCTCGGTTCGATCATTGACTGGTACGCGGCGACGCTGTTCCGTCGGGAGCCGGTGGTTACGCTGGAGGGGGAGAACGAGGCCGCAAAAGAGTTTTTCGCGACGTTTATCGAGGACTGCGACCTGAAGGGGACGTCGCTGACCGACTTCTTCCGCAAGCAGCTCATCGAGGCGATGGTGACCGGATGTGCGCACGTTCTCGTGGATTTTCCGCGGAAGGACCGGGCTCCGACCAACCGCGCCGAGGAGGAAGCGCAGGGGTGGGCGCGCGCCTATCTGTTGGGCTATCGGTCCGAGGAAGTCATCAACTGGAGCTACGACGACCGGGGAAATCTGGACTGGGTCGTGGTCCGCACGGCGCACCTCGAGCAGCGAAAGCTCGGAGACGGCCGGCCCGCTGTGCGGTGGCGGTGGTCTTACTACGACAAGGAAGAGTTTCGGATCTACGAGGCGACGGAGGAGGATCGAGCGCATCCGCGGCTTGTGAGTCAGGGACGGCACGGACTGGCCGGGCTCGGACGGGTGCCACTATTCCGGATGGAAGTGAGCGACGGGTTGTGGCTTGCTAACAAGGCGGCCTCGCTGCAACTGGAACACTTCAACAAGTCGAACGCACTGTCGTGGGCACTGACGATGGGCTTGTTCGCGTCGCCGGTGATTTACTCGGACCGCGAGTGGCACCAAATCGTCGGGGAGTCGTACTACATCCAACTCGGGCCCGAGGACCGATTCGGGTGGACCGAGCCGGAGGGGCACGTGTTCCAGATTGCGGCGGACAATCTGGACCGCTTGAAGAACGAGATCTACCGCGTCTGTTACCTGATGACGCAGGCGGGCGGCGCTTTTTCGGGAAACGCGCCGCAGTCTGGTTTGAGCAAGCAGCGGGATTACACGGTCACACAGGAGGTTTTGCGGGCGTACGGCGATACGGTGAAGGACACGCTCAAGCGAGTGCTGGGCAGCATCGCGGCGGCGCGGGGTGACGGACTCCGGATCAACGTGTCGGGATTGGACGAGTTCGACATCGGGGACTTCAGCGGCGAGCTGGAGGACGGTATGAAACTTCTGCAACTCGCACAGGGATCCAAGACGCTACGGAAGCAGGTACTCAAAAAACTAAGTCTGAAGTATCTGTGCGACGTGCGGCAGGACATCAAAGATCGCATCGCCCAAGAGATCGATGAGTGGTGCGATGCGGCAAAGGATATCTGACGGATGGGAGGGAGCAATGAGTGAGGCGCGACGGGAACAACCCGAGTTTCTGACGGGAGCAGAACAGGTAAGGAATCTGATTCGGGAGGCGCTCGAGGAGTACTTCCAGAAAGAAGCTCTGAAGGCGGAGCCCGCGTACAAGAACGAGCTGGCGGAGGAACGCAAGCGGCGGGAACAGTTGGAGCGACGGGTGAACGAGCTGATCGAAGAGAACGCGCGGAACCGACAGCGGGCCGAGGAGGCGGAGCGCCATGCTGCGATCCGGGCGGAGCTGCAAAGGCTGGGGGTGACGAAAGTGGACCTGGCTTTCCGGATCGTCAAGGACGACGTACGCCGCGCCGAGGACGGGCAACTGGTAGCGACGACCGAGCAGGGCGTCGTCGGTTTACGGGAATATCTGGCGAAGTTTGTAAACGAGAACCCGGAGTTTTTACCTGCGCGGAACCTCGGTGGCTCTGGGGCGACGCCCCCCGCGCGACCGTCCGGCCCGGGCGTGGTGGACTTGGACCGGATCCGGCCGGGGATGAGCCCGGAAGAGCTGGAGCAAGTCCGGCGGGAGATTGCGCGCCTGGCGTCGCAATCTTTGGGGGGCGCTTAGCCGGGACGGTTTCTTAGGATCCTGCGGCTCGCGGACTCGAGAAGGAGCGCGGGGCCGGGGAAGATGACGCTCGAGAGGGCGGATTGCAACATCAGACAAAGGAGATAACAAGGGATGCCAGCCATCACATCAGCCAACGTGGCGCACGCGATTGTCAAGCTGGTAGCGGTGGACGCTTTGCCTGCGCTTATGGGGAACCTTGTCATGGGGAACCTCGTCAATCGCGACTTTGAGCCGACACTCGCCCAGGCGGGGGACACGGTGAACGTGCCGATTCCCCCGAGCCTGGTGGCGAACAACATCGCCGAAGGGGGGACGGTGCAACCGCAGAACCCGAGTTTGGGGAATGCGCAGATTGTGCTGAACACCCATGCCGAGGCGACGTTTCAGATTCCGGACGTGACGAAGGTGCTCGCGGTGCCGGATTTGCTGAAGCTCTACATGCAGCCGGCGGTCGTGGCTCTGGCGGAAAAGATCGAGAGCGACTTGCTCGGCCTGTATGCGCGATTCACGGCGAATCCGCCTGTGGGCACCCCCGGAACTCCGGTGACGGAGGCGGTGATCGACGCCGCCGAAACGGCGCTGTTTCAGGCCAAGGTGCCGGCCAGTGAGCCCAAGTACCTGGTGGTGGATGCGGCGACGTACTCGCAGCTGCGGCAGATTCCGCGCTTCAGCGAGTTCCAGACTGCGGGGGAGGCCGGCCTGCGGGCGCTGGTTGACGGCACTGTCGGGAAGATCAAAGACTTCTACGTCTTCCGGTCCCAGTTCGTGCACAAGACGGGCAGCGCGCCGGTGACGACCCATAATCTTGCGTTTGCCCGGAGCGCGATCGGGCTCGTGATCCGGCGGTTGCCGCAACCCCTGCCAGGTACCGGAGCCATCGCCGAGTACGCCGAACTGGGCAACTTCGGCATGCGGGTGGTAATGAGCTACCAGCCGAACACGCTGGCCCAGCAGTTCACCGTGGACGTGCTGTACGGGGTTGGCGTACTGCGCAATAACTTCGGCGTGCAAGTCAACAGCTAGCTTTGGCTGGGGCGAGGGGCACTGCGGCGCAGGGTTCGGACCCCCGCGGGAGGCTCTGACGCCTGCGCTGCAGCGCCCCGCCAGAGAAGTAATTGTGGAAAGTGCAACGGAGACAGGGATGGACTTGAGGGTTTATTACCAGAAATTGCGAGAACTGGAAGCGACGCTGCCGTCTGACTATGTGGTGGTCGTGAGCAAAGAAACTCCCGACGGCGGATGTGCCGGGACATTGACCGAAGTCTCACGGCGTCTGGCAGCGCAATTGATCTTGGACGGTGCGGCGGAGCTGGCCACCGAGGAGCAGACGAGGCAGTGGCGGAGCGCCCGGATGGTGGCCGAGGCGGGTGGGTCCCACGAAACTGCCCGGCCCGAACCGACGGCGTTCGAGGAGCCAACTGCGAAACGCGGTGACCTCGTGCGGAAAAAATAGCGGGGCTCCCGCGGGGAAGGCGGAGCCATGGGACTGTTCACGGACGAGCAACTTGCCAGCCTGGACGCACTGCGGGAGTACGAAAGCGGCATCGCCGAGCTTCTCACCGGGGAACGCATCGAGCTCGCCGGGAAGCTGCGGCTGGCCCACGAGGACGTCGGGGCCGAGCTGACGACGTTTTTGGCGCAGGAAGCCGAGGAGCGCGGGGGCACGCCTTGGCCGCTTACACAGGTCGTGGTGACGCCGAGTTTGCGGCAGTGGGAGGTGCTGCACGCCCTGGAACTGATCTACCGGGACGCCTACAACAGCCACCTCAACGACCGCTACTTAGGAAAGTGGAAGGAATACGGCCGGCTGGCGAAACAAGCGCGAGGGCGCCTATATCGGGAAGGGGTGGGAGTCACGCGGCAGCCGATTCCGAAGGCTGCTCCGCCCCGGCTGAGCGCGGCGCCCGGGGCGCATCCGGGCGGGACATTTTGGGTGCGAGTGAGCTGGACGGGTGGAAATGAAGAAGGTGCGCCCAGCGAGCCGGTGGCGTTCAGCACACCGCCCAACACGGTGCTTGCAGTGGCACCTGGTGCGGCGCCGGCTTTCGTCGATGGGTGGAACGTCTATGCGGGGATCTTGCCGGAGGAGGTAACGCTTCAGAACGACGCGCCACTGAGGCCTGGCGCGATGTGGACTTTGCCAGCATCCGGACTGCGGGCGGGGCGGAGGCCCGGGACAGGTCAAGCTGCGACCGACTTCGTCCGGCTGCGGCGGCTGTTGCTGCGGGGGTGAGCGATGAGCGCACCGGGCCGACGGGCGACGGAATACGTGGTGAACCTGTTGCGCGCACCGGGGGGGCTGGCGGCGAGCCTTGCGTGGATTGCGTCGCGGGAGGGCAAAGTTCCCGCCGAAGTCCTCCCGGAACAGATCCGCGGGCAGAACATCTCGTCGGAGCTCGCGGAAAAGACCGCAGGCGTGCACTACCCGGCGATTTACGTCTACTGCGAGCGGCTTTCGAACGACCTCAAAGAAAAGTTCCGGACCTTTGCCGGCAGGATCCGAATGGTCATCGAGGCCCGGGTGTCAAAAGACCGGCTGGAGGATCTGGACGCGGAGTTGCAGCGGCTATCGGAGGCGATTGCGCACACCCTGGACACGGCACGTGGTAACTGGGGTGAGGGTCTGTGTTATCCGGGTGGATATGAAGTTACTTACAGCCCGATTCGACATGGCGGTAAGAACTTCCTACAATCCGCAAAGATTGCATTCGAAGTAGACGCTCGACAGGACTGATCCGGGAGCACATATGGGATGTTACATTGCATCAAATAACAATCGTTTTTATGCAGCGATCGAAAGTCACTACGGGGTGGTGGCTCCCGTGAGCGCGGCGAACCGATTTTCGGCGTTGAAGCTTCTGATCCGGCAGGAAACGGACCGCGCCGAGCGGCGGGACAAGACCGGGACGCGAACCTTCAGTGGGCTCCCAACGAGTCTGCGACGGCGGACCTTTTTCGAGCTGCGGACGTATGTGGCGGGCCATACGGTTTCCGGCGCGCCGCCGGCGCAGGGGGCGCTGATCGAAGGCGCACTCGGTGGGGACCCGGCGGTGTGGAGTGGAGGCGTGGTTTCGACGGTAAACGGGGGCCGAGCCGTCACGCTGGCGGCGCCGCATGGTTTGAATCCGGGGCAAGCGGTGGCGTTCGGGGGAGAGCTGCGCTTTGTGGCAGCGGTGGCCGATGCGACGACGGTGATTCTCAATGCGCCGTTTAGCCTCAATCCGAGTCCCGGCTCGCCGCTGCAGCAGACGGTGACTTACTTCCCCGCAAGCAAGCTCAAGAGCATAAGTATTTTCGATTACTGGGATCCTGTCACGGCGGTGCAGCGGATCCTATCCGGGGCGGGAATTGACCGGATGCGAATCCGGATCAACGGGGACTATCACGAGCTGCTTTTCAGCGGTGAGGCTGCGGACGTCATCGACAGCGTGAGCTTCGCAGCCGGGCAAGGGGGGCTGGCGGAGTTTCCGCCAGAGCCGGGCGGAGCCGCGGCTCCCCCGCCGATCATTCCGGGACATCTGGGGCAGGCGTGGCTGGGGACGGCGCCCGACCGTTTTTTCAGTCTGACGGGGGCTGAGGTGACGGTGGACAACAACCTCGAGGTGCGCAGCCGCGAGTTCGGGAGCGCTCTACCGCGGTGCCTAGTCGCGGGTCCTCGGCGCGTGGAGGTTGATTTCGATCTGTTTGAAGAAGATGACGACGCCACCCGGGCGTTGTACCAGGCGGCGCGGCAACGCTCTCCGATCGAGGTAATGTTCCAACTGGGCACGAGTCCGGGGCAGCTTTTTGGGGTGTATCTGAAATCGGTCGTGCCGGAGGTTCCGGAGTTCGACGACAGCGAGACGCGGTTGCAGTGGCGGTTCCTCCGCTGCCGCGCGCAGGGGGTGGCCGATGATGAGATTGTGGTGGCGTTTGCGTAGAAGACGGAATTATCAGAGCTTCCGGCGGGTGGAGTCGCAGACGATGCCGGGCGTCTGGCTTACGATCCGCCGGATGTCATTCGAACGACGGATCGAACTGGCGCGAAGAATTCGGGAGCTGACTCGGCAGGCTGAGTATCTGGAGGCCGGCAAGGCGCCCGAGGAAAAGATCGGTGCGGCCCTCCTTGCAGCGGAGGCCGAGCGAGTTTATTTCCAGTGGGGGGTGATCCAAGTGGACGGCTTGCTGGTGGATGGCAAGCCTGCCACGCCAAGCTCCTTGCTGGCGGCCGGCCCGGAGGAGTTGGTGCGGGAGGCCATCGCGCTCGTCAAGGCCGAGTGCGGGCTGACGGAGGAAGAGCGAAAAAACTAATCGTCGCCTTCCACTTTCAGTTTTCCGACCAGGCCAAGTGGAGGTGCGACACATGCCGCGAACAAGGCCTGGAGGATCGGCGGGGCTGCGGGTTTCGAACGGGCGCCGTCGAAGGTTCGAGGCGGGTGGTTTGGGCTCGCGGACCGGTCGCCGTGACGGAATGCCCCAAGTCGCTGATCACCCCGGAGAGCATCGAGTTACTGGAGAGATATTACTTGTGGAAGTTATCTGGCGGGCAAGACTATCGCCGACTGAGCGCGCGACAGGCAGAGGCCTTTTTGCTTTTAGAAGACGAGTGGCGAAGGGAGGCGGACCAAGGCGATGAGCGAGCTTGAACGGCTGCTGGGACCTTTCACCAGAGCCGGGGAAGGCGGCGCAAACGGTCTGCTCGAGCGCACGGCACGAGCGATCCTGGAGCAGGGGGCGGCGTGGGAGAACGTGACGGTCGCGCTCGACCGGCTTCGGGTCACAGCGCTGCGACAGGCGGAAGCCGCGGAAGAAAACACCGCGGCCCTCCGAGAGAATACCACGGCGCGGTCAGGAGGCGGGCTCGGGCTTGCGTCGGATGCTCTCCGCCTAGCGGGGCGATTCGTGGGCGGAGGGCTCGGGTTGGCACCACTCATTTCCAGCTTGATCGGTCTGTTCGGCCGAAGGGGCGCAGAGGCTGCCCCGGTCCTGCCGCGCTATGCGCCTCCGGCACCGGCGCGATTCGAGGGAACGGTGCCAGAGGCTGGCGCACCGTTGGGGGCCGCCGACTACGGCCCGGCGGGGGCCGTGAGACGGGTGGCGCCGAGCACGCCGCAGATCACGGTACAAATTCAGGCCTTGGATAGCCGGTCGTTTCTGGACCGGAGGGACGAAATTGCCCAGGCGGTTCGGGAAGCAATGCTGAATGCCCACGGTTTGAACGACGTTCTGGGAGAACTGTAGTATGGCGAGCTTTCCCACGCTCAAGACCGGCGCGCCGGCGCAGTATCCGTTGGTGCGCGTGTCGGGCTGGAAGACATACGTGGCGCGCTTCGTCGACGGCAGCGAACAGCGTTATCGGGACGTCGAGCAGCCACTCAAGAGGTGGGTGATTTCCCTCGAGCTATTGGACGACCGGGAAGCAAATGAACTGGCGGAATTCGTCGAGGCCGTACGCGGCGGCCAGAGCAGTTTTTCCTTCGTGGATCCCGTCGACGGCACCGTCTACCCAGATTGCAGCTTGGAGTCGGATGAAGTCGAGTTCGGTTGGGACGGCCAAGACGCTGTTCGGGTTCGGTTGACGATTCGGCAAAACAAGAGTTGAGATGCTGTATTTTCCACAATTCTTGCCGGGCGCCGTAGCCCAGTATCCTTTGAGCCGGCAGCGGATTTTCCGGACCGTGCGGGCTGTGAACCTGAGCGGGGGCATAGCGAAGCGCGCGGACTCCGAGGCCGGCCGCGTCCGGTGGGAGCTGACCTACCGCCGCCTAACGGAGGAGGAGCGAGATACCCTCGAACAGTTTTTTGAGGCGACGGAAGGGCGGCTGAAAAATTTCACGTTTGTGGATCCCACGGCGAACTTGCTTGCGTGGAGCGAGCGGCTGAGCGAACCGGTTTGGACGAAAGATCCGCTGCTGACGCTGACGGAAGGGCAGGTGGACCCGGAGGGGGGCCAAACCGCGACCCGGGTCACCAACACGGGAGCAGCGCCGCAGGAATTGAGTCAGGCGATTGCGGCCCCGGGCTGGTACCAGTATTGCTTCAGCGCATACGTGCGCGGGGATGGCGGGGGAGTTTTGGAGCTCGTCCGGGCCGCGGCAGGCGGAGAAGACCGGCGGGGATTCGCGGTTACCCCGGAGTGGCGGCGGGTCTGGCTCACGGGTCGCACGACGACGACAGCGGAAACGGTGCGGTTTGCCATCCGTCTGGCGGGTGGAATGGCGACAGACCTTTGGGGCCTTCAGGTTGAGGCCCAGGTGCTTCCTTCGACTTACAAGCGCAGTAGTGCTCGAGGAGGGGTCTTTCCGACAGCGCGTTTCGACTCCGATGCGCTGGCGATTCAGGCGGACGGGCCCGGGCAGTATTCGTGCACGGTGTTCATTACGGCGCCGCTGTCAGGATAGGTTCCCCCCGGGCGCCACGCTGGGATCGGCGGCGCGACAGCGTTCTCCACGAGATCGCGGCGGTTGGAGCAGGGTATCGCAATGGGTACGATTGCAGAGATCAAAGAGCGGGCAGTCACCGACACCCCCTTGGTCCTAGTGGAGTGTGAGCTGCTCAGTGGCGAGCGCTTGTACTGGAGCACACACGGGGTCACCTTTCAGGGCCAGCGATACGAGCCAAGGATTCTCGAGCACAACCTGTTCGAAATCCGCGCGGACTCGGAGATGGGGGTGGACGGCGTTACGCGCGCCGTCCTGACCCTGGCCAACACCGACTCGCGGTTATCTCAAGTGGAGCGTGCAGTGGGTTGGAAGGGCAGCCGGGTCACGGCGCGCTTCGTATTTTTCGACCTTCGAGCCCACACGCCGACCTCGGAGGCCGCGGTCATTTTCCGGGGCATCGCTCAAGGGCCGGAGGAGATCACGGAGAGCACGTTGCGCCTTTCGGTGGGGAGCCGCCTGAACTTGCACCGGGTCCTGTTACCGGAGGTGCGGATCCAACGCCGATGCCCATGGACATTTCCGGCGACGGCTGCGCAGCGCGGGGAGGCGGCGACGGGGGGCGCCGAGGGCAAATACTCGCCGTTTTACCGCTGTGGATATTCGGCGGACATTCCCGGGGGCGCGGGGAACCTGAACGGGGGCGCGCCATTTACTAGCTGCGATTACACCCGCGAATCGTGCCAGCAGCGGGGGATGTTCGATACCGACAGCCAGGGCAACGTGACACGCCGCTTCGGCGGCATCGAGTTCGTGCCCTCCTCCATTTTGGTCCGAAGCCACGGAGAAAAAGGATTTCACCCTGCCGCCGTCACGGAGAACGAGGCCCGGTACAACGACTTTGTGCCGCTGGTGTACGGCACGGCGTGGTATCGGCCGCCAGTGGTGTTCGCGCGCAACGACGGGAATCTGACGCGGCTGGAAGTGCTGCTGGGGCTGGGAGAGATGCAAGGCGTCCTCAAGGTGCTGGTGAACGATTTCGAGATTCCCGAGGGGCGGGACGGGACGGACATGACGGCGACAGGTTGGTACCGCGTGGTGAGTCTGGGGGCGCGGACCGGCGCATTCAACCCGGACTTTCCCGAAGGGGATCCCTACGGCAGCATGGCGTTTCTTTCCGTGGTCGTGCCGACGCGGGTCAGCGACGGAAGGACGCTGCCGCGAATCGAGGTGCTGGCGCAAGGGGTAAAGCTGCCGCGTTACGATCTTCAAGGCAACTATACCGGCGAGGCCTTCGACAACAATCCGGCCTGGGTGCTGCTCGACGTGTTACGCCGCTGCGGGTGGAAGCAGGATGAACTGGACATCCCGAGCTTCAGCCGCGCTGCTGCGGTGTGCGCGGAGTTGATCCCAGCCTTGGATGTGAACGGCAATCCGCTGTTGGCGCCGCGCTTCCAATGCAACCTGGTGCTGCGGCGACGCCGCAGCGTGGCGGAGGTGGTCCGGGGGATCCAGGCCGGGTCGCGGCTGTACCTGGTCCAAGGAGACGACGGCAGGTTACAACTCCGGGTGGAAGACACCCTGGCGCGGCAGCAACCCCAGAAGCCCGCCGGCAGCAACAGTGCATCGCCTGTGAATGGCGGCTGGCCGGCGTATGAGTTCGGCGACGGCACCTTTGGTTTTTCGGGGATTTTACGTACGGCAAGCGGGGCGCCGAGTTTGCGGGTGTGGTCGCGGAGCACGGCCGAAACGCCGAACCGAGTGGTAGTGGAGTTTCAGGACGCGCTGAATGAATACCAACAGGACAGCCTTTCTTTAGTGGACCCGGAGGACGTGCTGCGGGTTGGGCAGGAGGTGAGCATGCCGTTACCCGCGCTGGGCATCGCCACGGCAGGCCAAGCGGCGCGGGCGGCGCGTCTCGCTCTGGACAAGGCGATCCGGGGGAACACGTACGTGGAGTTCGAGACGAGCGTGCGGGGTGTGGGTCTCAAGCCGGGTGATCTGATCACGCTCACCTATCTGAAGGAGGGGTTCCAGCGACAGCCGTTTCGCGTGAAGCGGATCGCGCCGGGTTTGAATTACCGCACGGTGCGAATTACGGCGCAGATTCACGACGACCGTTGGTACGACGACACGGTGATTGGCGGCGCACTGACGGGCCGTCAGCCGTCTTACGAGGTCGGCTTGCCCCGGCCGCTAGTGGGGAGCGTGTTGGATCCAGACGGCCAGCCGCAGCTCGAGATACAGGAGCAGGTCGACGATTCGGGCGACGGGCGCATCGTGGTCTGGCTGCGCGCAGGTTTTCTCGTACCGCCGAAGCCCGCCGCCAGCGGCCGGAGCGTTCCGATGGTGAGCTTGTCGCCGGTGGTGGGCACGAGCGGCGGCACACTGCCCGGCGGTCGCACTTACTACTACGCGGTTAGCGCGGTGTTCGCCGACGGGACAGAGAGCGCGCTGTCATTTGTGGTTCCGGCGCGGACTCCGGCTACGGGTACGGCGAACACCGTGCGGCTGACGGGTTTGAGCTTTCCCCCGGGCGCGGCCGGGTTTCACGTCTACCGGGGGGACACGCCGGCGCTACTGTACCGTATCGTGGCGCACCAGCCGCTCGCCGGGGAATTTACCGACACGGGTCTGCCGACCCTGCTGGCGGTACCACCGGATGAAAACTTCGACCACGCGAATTTCTACTGGCGTTTCGAGCAAGTACCGGAGACGCAAGCGACGATTTACGGGCCGGTTCGTATCGGCAGCGACGCTTTGAATCTGAACCCGAACGAATACCGGCATGCGGTGGTGCGCATCACGAAGGGTAGGGGCGCGGGGCAAGAGCGAATCATCGCGGCCCATGACGCCACCACGCTGACAGTGGACCGGGCTTGGGCCACAGAACCGGATAGCACGAGCCACTTCGTGATTGCAGAGGCGACATGGCATTTCGGGGCGATGACGCGGACGAGCCCGGTGGAGTTCGAGGTTCCGAACCGGGTAGGAGCGACCGTTCACATCTCGGGCCGGGCGGCGAACGTTCATAACCGGGAAGCGGCATACGAGCTTTCGCCGCTGACGCGTTGGAGGATCGGGGGCGGTACGCTGACGCCCATCGACACCGACGTTCCGGACGAGCCGGTGTTCGGACTGCAACCCACGGGAAAAGGAACCGTGGAGCTGGTGGCGATCGGGTTTCAGGATCTCACCAATACGCGGACGATCACGGCGGCGACGCTGACCTTGCATTACTGGGCCGAACTCTCCAGCCCCACCCGTTACGAGCTCGCGGGCGACCTCAGCCCGAGCGACACCTTCGTAGATTTGAATCTTGCGGGCCCAGCGCAGCCGGGGAGCCTCATTCAGGTCGGCGCGGAGCTGATGCGAGTGACTCGCGTGGCCAACAACGGCTCCAGATACGAGGTGGTCCGGGGCGCTCACCGTACGAGTCCGGGAACTCACAGCGCCGGGGACAAGGTGTACCACCTCCGGCCGAAAGTATTCATTATTCCCTTTGTGCGGGACTTTTTCGGGAGCCCGGCGAGCGGAAGTTTCAGTTACTCGATCTACCTGCCCGACGTGCGGATTGCGAGCGCCGAATTGTTCGTGACGAACATGCGCGGGAACAGCCGGACGGCGACGGCCAGCTTTACGAACTCTCCGGAGGGGGGATTGCGCACGCTGTCGGGCGGCCAGATGTCGGTGCAAGTCGAGGGCTATCTGGCGACGCAGTCGGATGTGGCGCCGCCTCTGGTGGTCGAGGAGTCGCATGCGGTGCGGGACATCTTCGCTGTGGTGCGGGAAGCGCCGCGGGGCGGCGCGATCTTGCTGCGGCTGCGGCAGGACAGCGACCCGTATTGCACGCTGACGATTCCCGCTGGGGGTCTGGTTTCGAACGTGGTCAGCGGATTCGGGCTTCCGCCGCTGCGGGCGGGCGCGCAGCTGAGCCTGGACATTCTATCGGCGCCGCAGGGGGCGGGGAGTTTTCCCGGACGGGATTTGACGGTGACGCTGCGGCTGTAGTGCAAGCGAGCGCAGCGAGGTTGAGTTTTTCTCTCGGATCGCGCTATCCTTGAGCGTTCCCGCGTGGTCCTGGCCGAAAAGGTTTCCAAAGTCTATCATTTGTACCGCCGTCCTTTCGATCGCATCCTAGAGACCTTTTATTCCACGCGCAGACGCCTGGGCACGGAGTTTTGGGCTCTCCGGGACGTGACGTTGTCGGCAGGGCGGGGGGAGTTTGTGGGCATTGTCGGCCCGAACGGCTCGGGCAAGAGCACGCTGTTACAGATCCTAAGCGGCATCATCCGCCCGACCACGGGACGAGTCTATACGGAAGGACGGATTGCGGCGCTGCTCGAGCTCGGCGCGGGATTCAATCCCGAGTTTACGGGCCGAGAGAACGTTTATCTCAACGGCGAGATCCTGGGCCTGTCGCGGCGCGAGGTGGACCGTGTCTTCCCGTCCATCGAGGCGTTTGCGGAGATCGGTGAATTCATCGACCGACCTGTCAAAGAGTATTCCGCGGGAATGTACGTACGGCTGGCGTTCGCGACGGCCATCCATGTCGAGCCGGACATTCTGATCGTGGACGAGGCGCTGGCGGTGGGGGACGCCATTTTCGCCAACCGGTGCATTCGCAAGTTCGAGGAGTTGAAGCGGCGCAAGGTGACAGTGCTGTTCGTTTCTCACGATCTGGGGCTCGTCAAGCGGCTGTCGGACCGCGCGCTGCTGCTGGTGGGCGGGCGGGTGGCGGCCGAGGGTTCGCCGGCGGAGGTGATCAACCGCTACGTGGGGTTGGTTCTGGAAAGACAAGGGGATCGGCCCGCGGAGTTGACGGGCACTGAGCGGCAGACGCTGCAAGGGTCGTTCCGCCATGGCGATGGGGCGAGCGAGCTGGTCGAGGTGGAATTGCTGGGGCCGTGGGGCACGCCGGTGCGCACGGTGTGTCACGGCGAATCCGTTAGCGTGCGCGTGCGCGCGCGGTTTCACAAGGACGTGGAGCGGCCGGTCGTGGGCATGCTGATTCGAAACCGGCTCGGGACGGATGTGTTCGGGACGAACACGCGTCTGGAGGGGTGCGAGCTGGGACCGGCGCGGGCGGGCGAGGAACTCACGGTAGAATTTCGCTTCGTTTGCCTGCTGGCGCAGCAGGAGTATACACTGACGGTTGCCACGCAATACTGGGAGGGCTTCAGCCAAGACTGGCGCGATGACGTGCTGGCCTTTTCCGTGATTGATCCGAGGGGCGGAGCCGGGGTGGCGAGTTTTCCGACGCAAGTGACATGGCAACGCGAGCCGACGTACGCCTGAAGACGGCAGACCGAGCGTTTTTCGGACACCCCAGAGGTCTGGCCACGCTCTTCATGACCGAGCTGTGGGAGCGCTTCAGCTATTACGGGATGCGAGCGCTGCTGATCCTCTTCATGACCGCGCCCCAGCAGGCGGGAGGTCTCGGCTTCGACGTGGCGAAAGCAGGGGCGGTGTACGGGTTGTTCACGGCAATGGTGTACCTGCTGAGCCTGCCGGGAGGCTGGGTTGCGGATCGCTGGCTGGGTCAGCGGCGCGCCGTGCTGTACGGCGGCGTCATTATCGCGGCGGGGAATTACTTGTTGGCGACTCCGTCGCTGACAGCTTTTTATTTCGGGCTGGCGCTGGTGGCGTGCGGAACGGGGCTGTTGAAACCGAACGTCAGCGTCATGGTGGGGCAGTTGTACGAGCGGGGCGATTCGCGGCGGGATGCCGGTTTTTCCATCTTCTACATGGGGATCAACTTGGGTGCGTTTTTGGCGCCGCTGGCCTGCGGCTATCTGGGGCAGCGTGTCAACTGGCACCTGGGATTTGCGCTGGCCGGCACCGGGATGCTGGCAGGGCTGGCGCAATACGTGGCAGGCGGCAGGCACCTAGGGGAAGCCGGTAAGTGGCCGGCCGGGGCCGGCAGCGTGGCGGAGACGCTGGCGCATCGCAGGAAGACGTTGAAAATACTCGCAGGGAGTCTTGTGTTCGTGGGCGGGTTGGCGCTGGCGGACGCGGCGGGTTTGGTTCAGATCACCGCGCAGGGGCTCTCCGACGCATTAGGAGTCGTGCTGGCGGCCAGTGTGGTGGCGTTTTTCGTGTGGGCCTTGTTTTTGGGAGACTGGGAGCGCCAGGAGCGGCGGCGGCTGGCGGTGATCGGGCTTCTGTTTCTGGCTTCGACGGTGTTTTGGGCGTTGTTCGAGCAGGCGGGATCCACGCTCAACCTGTTCGCGGAGCGGAACACGAACAAGACCGTGTGGGGATTTACGTTTCCTGCAAGCTGGTTCCAATCGCTGAACGCACTGCTCATCGTCGCGCTGGCCCCCGTGTTTGCGTGGTTGTGGGTGCGGCTGGGATCGCGGGAGCCGTCGAGTGCGGCCAAGTTCGCATGGGGGCTGGCGGCCGCCGGACTGGGTTTTGCGGTGCTGGCGCTCGGGGCGTCGGTGGCGCAGCGGGGAGTGCAAGTCAGTCCTCTGTGGCTGGTGGGGGTGTACGTGCTGCACACGGTGGGGGAGCTGTGTCTGAGCCCGGTGGGACTGAGCGCCATGACCAAGCTTGCGCCGGCGCGCATCAGCAGCCTGGTGATGGGCGTGTGGTTCCTTTCCATTTCGGTGGGCAACTACCTCGGGGCGCGCGTCGCGATGCTGTACGAGAGGTTGTCCCTTTCCGAGCTATTCGGCGTGGTGGCCGGCGTGGGCTTAGGTGCCGGCATGGTCATGGCTGTGCTGGCGGCGCCGATCCGAAAGCTGATGGGGGATGTGAAGTAATGGATCTTGCTGCGATCCAGTCGGCGCTGCGGCAGGAGGGGGTAGACGGCTGGCTATTCTTTGACCACCACCGGCGCGATCCTCTGGCGTATCGCATTCTCGGCTTCCAGCCGGAACGTGAGCCGACACGGCGCTGGTATTACCTGATCCCGGCCGAAGGGGAGCCGGAAGGACTAGTGCATCGGATCGAGTCTTCCATTTTGGACGGGTTGCCCGGCCGGCGGCGTGTGTATGCCAGCTGGTCCAGCCAAGTGGCGGCGCTCGGGGAGATGTTGCGGTCCTGCCGGCGCGTCGCGATGCAGTACTCGCCGCGATGCGCGATCCCGTATGTTTCGCTCGTGGATGCCGGAACGGTAGAGTTGGTGCGGAGTTTCGGGGTGGAGGTGGCCAGTTCTGCCGACTTAGTGCAATATTTCGAGGCGCGCTGGACGGAGAAGAAGCTGGAGACCCACGTACGAGCGGCGGGGTTGATTGACTCGATCCGGGCGGAGGCCTTTCGGTATGTGGGTTCGAAGCTGGCGGCAGGCGAGCTGGTAACCGAGTGGCACGTGAAGAATTTCATTCTGGATCGATTCCGGCAAGCAGGTCTGGTGACGGATCACGGACCGATCGTGGCGGTGAACGAGAACGCCTCCGATCCGCATTACGAGCCTCGTGCGGACCGGCACCGCGCGATCCGTCGGGGCGACGTGTTGTTGATCGACCTCTGGGCGAAGCTGGCCGAACCCGGGGCGGTGTATTACGACATCACGTGGACGGCATACTGCGGGGATGCGATTCCGACAGAAGTGGAGCGCGTCTTCGAGGCGGTTCGGGGGGCGCGAGACGCCGCCCTCAAACGGGTGCAGGAGGCCGTGCGCGAAGGCCGCGTGCTCCGAGGCTTCGAAGTGGACGACGTCGCGCGAGCTTACTTACATGAGCGGGGCTATGAGGAGTACTTCGTGCACCGCACGGGGCACTCGATCGGAGAGGACGTGCACGGGGCGGGGGCAAACATGGACAATCTGGAAACGCGCGACGAACGGCGAATCATCCCGTGGACGTGCTTCTCGATCGAGCCGGGGGTCTATCTTCCCCAGTTCGGCATCCGGTCGGAGGTCAACGTGTTCGTGGGGGATCGAGAGGCTCGCGTGACGGGAGAAGTGCAGACCGCGCTCGTGCGGATATGATCGCGCGGGCCGTGTGGGCGGCGGCGGTGGCGGCCGCCGTGGGGCCGGCAGCGCAGGGCGAGGCCGGGTGGGAAGTCCCGCTGCCGGACGGACGGGGAGTGGTGGAGTGGATTTCGCCCTCGTCGTTCCGGATTTGCCGCGAGTGGACGCGGGGGCCCCGTTGCCAAGGCGGCGGCCGGAGCGAAGAGGGATCCGTTTCCCGAGTGGAGACTCCGGATCAGGTCATATTTCAGACGCGATATCTGCGGGTGGAGGTGGCCAAGCGCCATGGGGGTGTGCGGGTCACGGCGCGGGACAGCACGACGATCTTCGAGGATCTCGAGGGGCCGCAGCGCCGCAGCCAGGGCATTCTGGCGCGGCGCAGGGCGGTGGAGAGGGAAAGATTCTACGGGCTGGCGGCGCGCGCGGCGCAGGGCGCCAATCTGCGCGGTCAGATCATCGAGACGGACTGGCCGTTTCTGATTTCCAGCCGAGGCTATGGCGTATACCATCCCCGGCCCGGCCGTTACCGGTTCGCGTTGGCGACTGGCGGATCCAGTGAATGGCGCATTACCGCTGCCGGGGAGCGAGTT
>JANWXD010000033.1 GCA_025055455.1 Bryobacteraceae bacterium | reverse complement strand
GATGGCGCCCAGCGTCGTATTCGGCGTGGCGGTGACGTTGGGATCGCCCGCCCCGGCATTGATGATTTCCGCCAGCTTCTCGACGAGCTTGGCGAAGGTGTCTCCCTTGGCGATCTTGTACTTGTACTCCTTGCCGGCGATCTTGATGGTGACTTCGTCGTTTTCTTTGACCTCGCCCGAAAACGTCACGGCACCCGTGGCGAAGACTTGCAAGCTGGCGGAGTTGCGCACGGCGGTAAAGGGCAAAACCGGCTCGGCCAGGCTGAAGACCAGCACGCGGCGGTTGAACGGATCCGCCACGTAGAGGTTGGTGCCGTCCCAGGCCAAACCCATTGGGGTACGCACCGAGTCGGCGCTGGAGCGGCGCAGCGGGTCGGCGCTGTCGGAGGCCATGTTCACCTGAGCGTCAGGTTGCCCCAAAATCGCGTCGGCGCTCTGGCCGTTGAAGGTGGGAATGCTGTTGAACACCAGCACGCGGTCATTGCCGCCGTCGGAGATGAACAGGCGGCGGCCGTCGGAGAGGGCAAAGCGGGGAAAGTCCAGGGTCGCGCCACAGAGTTTCGGAAAGATGTCCTTCCCCTCGGAGTCTTTGCCCGTGGGCGCGCACAGCTTCTGGACGTTGTTGGGCACGGCGCTTTCCATGTCCGGCTGGCCCACCACCACGTCGGCCGGCTGCTGGTTCCGCGTGGGAATGGAGTTCCAAATGAGCACGCGATTGTGGCCCAAGTCGGCGACATAGAGCCGCTGGCCGTCAGAGGTGACCGAAACCGGGTTCAGCAACGTGTTGGCCGCGGGCTTTACGGGGGACCGCGTCAGGTCGTCCTGGACGAAGGTGGTGAAATCGGGCTGACCGAGGACGATGTCGGCGGGCGCCCCGTTGGCGGTGGGGATCGAGTTCCAGATCAGCACGCGGTGGTTTTGCGTGTCGGCCACGAAGAGACGGCCGTCCTGGATCCAAACACCCTGCGGGCCGCGCAAAGAACGGGCATTCGGCGGCCGGGGCGCCGCGTTGCTCCGAAAGTCCGGTTGCCCGACGACCACATCGGCCGGGGCACCGTGGGCATCCGGGATGCGGTTCCAGATGAGCACACGATTGTTGTCGGTGTCGGCCACCACGAGGCGCACGCCGTCGCTGGCCACGGCCGTGGGCAACCGCAAGCCGGTCTGCGACAGACCGATGTCGTTCTTGGTGAAATCGGTCTGGCCCAGCACGAGGGTGGCTTTGCCGCGGCAGGCCGGACACCGCCGGTCGTATTGCAGCTCGTCGGTGGGGGCGGGGATCATGCGCGACAGATCCTTGAAGATCAGCACCCGATGGTTCAGGGGCGTGGCGCCCACGCGGTTGGCGTCGGCCACGAAAAGCATGTCGTTGGCGTACGCCACCCCGCCCACCGCTCCTAGGGTCTCGTCGCTGAAACTCGGATCCTGGGCGCTGAAGGTGCGCTGGCCGATGACCACGCGCGCCGCCTGTCCCGTTCGGAAATCGGCGGCTGTCGCCAGCCCGGCCGCCAGGATCAAGGCGAGAATTCTCATACGGGTGCGATACACCGATTGGGACGGGGACACGACTAGTATAACAACAGGTTCGACGGGGCGAGAACAGGGCGCGTTTCCCTGGCGCGATGAAACGCCACGCACGGAAGGCGTACGGAGAGGACGGTCAACAAGCGCCTGGTTTGCGTTCGGGGCCGGGAGACCGGCGGGCGCACGGCGGCGGCCGAGGGAACGGGCGGTGTGTTCGACAAGCTGGACTCCGTTTGCCTCGCTCGGCGGTTCAGCGGAAGCGGCGGGCCGTCGGGGCAAGGATCCGGCCCCACATCACCTGATAGGCCTCCAGCTCCTGGTTGAAGTTCAACCCAGCGCGGACGAAGACGGGGGTGTTCACGCGCAAAGCGGAGGCTTCCACCGGAGCGCCGTCCTCGCTGTAGCGGGTGTCTGGGCGCAAGAGGAAGATTTTTTCGCCGTCGCGCCGCGTGCGCAGCACCAAGGCGCCGGGATCCACGCGGATAACCACCCCGGCGAGAGCGAGATTGCCGCGGGGAAAGCGGTCATCGGCGAAGGGGACGGGCCGGGGGCGGGCACGTCGGCGGGGTGGCGGCGGAGGCTCGGGGCCGCGCTGGAGGACCCGGACCGTGCGGGCCAGGCTGCCGAGGCGCCCCGGGGGCGGCTCGGCGGTCACTTCGAAGACGTCTCCGAGGCGCGCCTCGGTCATCGAAAAGGGGCCGCCGTCAAATTGGAAGTCGGTCCGCGCGTCATAGAGGATGCGATACACCTCGAAGGTAGCCACGTGCCGGATGGCGAATTCGCCGGCGTGCGCGGAGCCTTCCCACTCGATGAGCACGCCCCGGACGGTGAGCGCTTGTTCCCCCATGAGCGGCGCCACGCCCAGGCAGATCCGGACGAACCACTGCGCGAGACTCAACTTCGTTGCCGCCTGCGGGTATGCTAGCACGGGCGGTGAAGGGTCCGGAGGAGTCCTCCCGCCGCGGCGCGCTCGTCGTCTGTCGGACGAGAGCAGCTTTGCCAGGCGGCGAAAAACGGCGTGCTGCATAGCGGGCTCACGGGATGCTGAAACACGAAGGCTTGACGCGCGAGGCGTAGAAGGATACATTGGCGTTGAATCGGCTCCGAGGCTTGGAGGTCCGGGTTCGAGGGGGGAGGGATTATGAAGCACCATTGGTTGTGCGCGAGCTTTATCGTCATTTTGAGCGCGGGCTTGGCGGCGCGCGCGCAGACCACGGCAACGATCGTGGGCACGGTTACGGACCCGAGCGGCGCCGTCGTGCCGAACGCTCTTGTCCGCGTCACCCAGGCCGAGACTGGACTCCGGCGCGAGACGCGCACCACCCCGAGCGGCATGTACGTCATTCCCGCGCTGCCGGTGGGCACCTACTCGGTCACGGCCGAGATGGCCGGCTTCAAGCGCACTACCGTCAGCGGCATCGTCCTCGAGGTGAACCAGGAAGCGCGCATTGACTTGACGCTCGAAGTCGGGCAGCTCACCGAGACCGTCAGCGTCACAGGTCAGGCGGTGCTGCTGCAGTCGGAGAACGCGGCCGTGGGCCAGGTGATCGATAACCGCTACAACACGCAGATCCCTTTGAACGGGCGGGATTTCTCGCAGCTCGTGCTGCTGGCGCCGGGGGCGGTCACCCGTCCGGGGGCGATCACCTATGCCAGCGGCGCGGCCACCGGGTCCCTCGGCTCGGGCGTCGCCATCGGGGGGCGGGACAATTACAACAACTTTGTCATGGACGGCGCCAGCAACAATGCCCGCCAGTTCGGCAATATCGCCATCAAACCCTCGATTGACGCCATCCAGGAGTTCCAGGTGCAGTCGAACTCCTATTCGGCCGAGTTCGGCCACTCGGCCTGGGGACAGATTAGCCTGATCACCAAGTCGGGGACTAACGAGTTTCACGGTGCGCTGTTCGAATTCGTGCGCAACGACAAGTTCGACGCCCGGAATTTCTTCCTGCCGCGCCGGAGCAAGCTCAACCGCAATCAGTTCGGGGTCGCGGCCGGAGGCCCCATCGTGCGCAACCACGTCTTCTTCTTCGTCAACTACGAGGGCACGCGAGAGCGACGCGGCGTGGAGACGTTCCGGTCGGTGCCCGTAGCGCCGTGGCGCCAAGGCGACTTTTCCGCGGTGCCGAACCTGGTGTTGCGCGACCCGATGGCTTCTGGACAACCCTTTCCGGGCAACCGCATTCCGGCTTCCCGGTTCAGTCGCACGGCGCAGACAGCGATCGCGAACTGGCCGGCGCAGAACCTCGGCGACGCGACGCGTCTGGCCAACAATCTGCTGGTCACGCGGCCGGTAGAAATCACCGACGACCAGTTCACGGTCAAGGGCGACTGGGACGTCCGCAGCGGCGATCGGCTGACGGGGCGTTACTCCCGCGCCGCCCGCGACGAAGTGAGCACGCCCCTGCTGCCGACCTTCGAACAGATCATCCCGCCGCGCAATCACGTCGCCTCCCTCGCACACACCCACATCTTCACGCCGGTCCTGCTCGGCGAGCTGCGCTTCGCATTTACTCGATCGGAATTCGTTCAGCGCAGTCCAAACACCGGCAAGGTGGGCACTTACGCGCAGTACGGCATTAACAACCCCTTGGCGGGACCCCAGTTCGAGGGCGCGCCGACGCTGACCTTTACCGGCATCACCTTGACGCCTTTCGGCGAGGGTGATTTCAACACGCAGCGCGATATATCCAATGAGTTCAACTATGCGGGCAGCCTCACGTGGATCCGATCCCAACACACGTTGAAGTCGGGCTTCACCGTGACCCGGTACCAACAGAACACGCCCGGGCCGGTCACGGGTTTGCGGCGCGGCAGCTTCAACTTTCGCGGCGACTTCACGGGGCACGCCTTCGCGGACTTCATCCTCGGGTTTCCGTTCAGCGCCTCGCGCGTGGTGGGCAAAGGCGTGGAAACCGGTCGCTCGACGTGGCACGGTTACTACATCAACGACGATTGGAAAGTCACTCGGAACTTGACCTTCAACCTGGGGGTGCGCTACGAGTATGTCAGCCCGCTAGTGGACATACTGAACCGGCGCTCGGTTTTCTATCCGCTTCTGAATGACTATGGTACGGGCCTTCCCGGGCAAATTATCGTGGCCAACAGCGCCGAGGCGAAAAACCTGCTGGGCCTCAGCGGCGTCAGCGCTCGTGCTCTGTACCGTGCGGATCGCAATAACTGGGCGCCCCGCTTCGGTTTTGCGTACACGCTCACGCCGAAAACGGTGATCCGCGGCGGCTATGGCATCTTTTACACGAATTCCCAAAATTTTGTGAATAACTTCGTCATCAACCGCCGCCAGCCGCCGTTTGCCGAGACGCAGCAGGTCACCTCCTCCACCGCCACGCCCCAGATCAACATCGCCGATCCCTTCGTCGGCGCCACGGCGCCCTTGGTGATTGGCACACAGAACATCAATCCCAACTTTCGGGAAGGGTACACCCAGCACTGGAACCTGACGATCCAGCGGGAATTCCCCGGCCGGGTTAGCCTCGACGTGGGCTACGTGGCCAACAAGGGCACGGCCCTGGGAGAACTGATCTTCTACAACATCCCGACTCCGGGGCCGACCGCTACCATTCAAGCCCGGCGGCCATTTCCTCGTTGGGGCACCGCGCTGAGCCTGGACTCCTACGTCACATCCAACTATCACTCTCTTCAGGTGAAGGCCCAGAAGCGGGCCATGCGCGGTCTGTCGTTCCTTACGGCGTATACGTGGTCCAAGTCCATCGATCTGTCCAGCGAACGGGGCTCCGGCGACCGGGGCGGCGGCTTTGATACCGGCGGCGGCAACCCGCGCGACCTGCGGGGCTATTCCCGGGGCCTTTCGGGCTTCGACGTCCGGCATCGCTTCGTGACCAGCTATGTCTGGGAGCTGCCGTTCGGGCGGGGTCGCAGGTTCCTGTCCGACCGGAGCCCGGCCGCGGACAAGATTCTGGGAGGCTGGGAAATCAGCGGCATCACCCAGTTCCAGAGTGGTTTTCCCACGACCCCGCTGATGAGCGGTGACGTCAACGGCGACGGCATCGCGGACCGTCCGGACGTGGTCGGACCGGTGACATACCGGCCGCGAAACCCGGATTGCTACATCGTGGACCGCCGCAATCCGGCTTGCGGCGTCACGACGTCGTCCTTCGTGGATCTGCCGGCCGGCGCGACGCGCTTCGGCACCTCCGGGCGCAATATCCTGATCGGTCCGGGTCTGAACCTGTGGGATTTCAGCGTGACGAAGCATACCGCGCTGTCGGAGCGCTACAACTTACAATTCCGAGTGGAGTTTTTCAACTTGTTCAATCGCGCCAACTTCCATCAGCCCAACCGGATCACCAACGTGACGGCGCCGGTCTTCGGCAGCATCAGCTCTGCACAGCGGCCCCGCGAAATGCAGTTCGGCTTGAAACTGGAATTTTGACCGTACGGGCGGGCGCGACGCCGAGGCGCCGAAAAATCAGGTTCTCGCAAAGCGAGCCGGAGAAGTGGGCTCTTGCAAGCGAAAGACGGTTGGAGCATCAACCTGCGAGTTTGCGCCCCCTTCGAGCTGCACCCCAAGCTTGAACCGCAAACTCCAGGCCGCCGTGCCGGAAGCGATATGCTTGGTTGAGGAGGACGGGTGCCGGAATCCGTGGAACAGGTCGGATCGCCGCCGCTGACGCGCAGGGAAAGGTTTCGTGCGTTCATGCGGCAGTTCAATCCCGGTGCAGCCCCTCGCGAAGCGATCGAGGGGGGACTGGTGATTGAGGAAATTCACGGCGGAGTCCACAAGCACCTCGCGGCAAGAGCGGACCTGGAGCCGGGGAGTCAACAGCTCGTGGTGGGGGGTGTCGGTTCGGGGAAAACAACCGTATTACTGCTGGCGGAGAAGACCCTCGCGGAGGACGGTCTGCTGCCGGTGTATGTAGACGTACCGCGAGAGACAG
This sequence comes from Bryobacteraceae bacterium, assembly GCA_025055455.1. Taxonomy (GTDB): domain Bacteria; phylum Acidobacteriota; class Terriglobia; order Bryobacterales; family Bryobacteraceae; genus JANWXD01. The sequence continues at coordinate 34,983 of JANWXD010000033.1, read as the reverse complement.
AGTTGGTAAGCTTAGGCGCTGGTACGCTCGTTGCCGGTTTGTCGGTGAGCTTGTTACGGAGGCTGTTTTTAGACCGAGACACAGGCGGGCGACTGATTGAGCAGCTCCCTAAAGATCTAACCAAATCGCTTTTCGAATTTGCATATGGCAAGCCGTCCGCAGAGCCACCGGAGCGGGTCGAGCCGGCATCTCCAGAAAGTTCATTCTCCTGGCAACCGGGCAAGCTTCGCTGGCCGTTTCCTGCTCTCCAACGGGACTTGAAGGAAATCAAGAAGCCCTTGAACGCGCTCCTCGAGGCTAGCCGGCGGGGGCGCGACCCCGTGGCCATCTTCGATGGCCTGGACCGCCTCATGACGACCGAGCGCTTTTGGCAAGTCGTTGAACAGGATTTTCGACTGTTGCGTGACCTGACCGTCTCTGTCATCTCAGCGGCCCCGCTTGCGGTCCTATTCGAGCCAGCGCGCTCTGTCATGGACCAGTTCGACCGTGTCCACCACCTCACCCCGTTGGGGCCGCATCCGTGGAACCGGAAAGAGCTTCGCGCTGTGTTGGACCGCCGCGACGGCTCAAATATGATCGGCGACGGGGAGAAGACCCGTCTTTGCGAAACGTCCGGAGGAGTGTTACGCGACCTGATTACTCTGGCGCGCGACGCCGGAGAGGAAGCCTCCCTGGCCGGCAGTGAACGAATCGAATCAGCACACGTGGAGACGGCGGTGAGCCAACTGGGATTGTCTTACCTACGCGGGCTTGGACCGACCCAGCTTGAAATCCTCCGGTCACTTCGAAGATCTGGAGTGTTCCGTTTGACTGAACCGGCCCACATAGAGTTGTTGGCGACACGCCGGGTTCTTGAATATTCCGTTACCGACTTTCGAGTGCATCCGTCGTTGGCTCCATGGTTGGATTTTATTGACAAGGTCATTGAAAAGTCAGGCAATGAATAGATTTGCGCAGGGGCCGGCGTTCGAAATAGCACGACGGATTGAACTACGCGGTTCGGCCACCTGGGTAGCGGTCATCGGTTCACATTCGACCCCCGAGCCCTCAGAACTGGAGCGGCTATGTGCGGAACTGGAAAGCTTGACGAATCGGCAGACTCGAGTTCTCTCGGTCGCAGGGCGGGAGCCGCTCGAAATCAGGGAGGTCCTCGAGAGCCCGCCGGACGATATCGTTGTCGTTTACGGCTTCGAGAGCTTCAGCCAGGAGGACTGGCAGGCTCTTGACATTCACCGGGATGTACTGCAACGCGAAGGGCCGGTCGTTTTCTGGCTCTCGAAGAAGGACGCGAATACCTTGTGCCGTTATGCGCCGAATTTGCGGAGTCTTATCGGCCGGAGTTTCTTCGAGCTGGGGCCCGAAGGGGGGTTGATGACGGAGCAGGAGCGAACAAAGCGGCTCCAGGTCCTTGCGGAGCATTATGGCTTGACCGACCAGGAGGTCATCCGGCGAGCGCAGGCCGGTGAATTGCCGCGTGACCCGGAGTTCGCCGAGTGGCTCGTGCTCCTTGGCCGCGGGGACCTGGTGTGACGATTCGCGATGAGGCCCTGGAGCGCGCCAAGGAACTAGACATACGACTGGAAGCGCACCGCGCTCAGGTCCGAGTGGAACCGCCGAAGCGATTGTTCAGCCTACTGCGCGCTTATTTGCATCGCTATACCGAGGAGTCAGGAATTCAAACCAATGTGTACGACTTGATCAAGATCCACGGTCCTGACTCAGGCGGTCTGGCGGTGATTGAGCTCGGCCCTCAGATTGATAAAGGCCCAACACCGGAGCATTTCTCACCCCCTCCGGAGCGCGCCTTAGCTTCGGGATCACAGTACGAGACAGAAGAGAGTATTCTGAGCTCGTTGCTTACCGCTTTCAACTCAACTGGGATGCGGGCTTTGCACGCTTCGAGCTGCGACGGGACGGGCACCATGACCCACTAATCGAGCCCCGGTGTCATTTGCACCCGAACATTTACAACGTCCGGGTTCCGTCGCCTGTTCTAACGCCGTTCGAGGTGCTCGACCGAATTCTGTTTGTGTTTGAGCCGGTCCTCGGACAAGCCGTGATGGGTCGCCGGCCCGCGCATCCAGCCGGATTATGATTGGAAGTCTGGCGATGAAGGATGCATGCTCTGGCTCTGCCTTGGTGCCTCCGGAGGCCGTACCGGGAGTAAAAATACCGGCCAGCAAGAGGGCGGGGCGCCAAGCCGATCGATTCTTATGAGGCACTACCTGGCGTTCGATCTCGGGGCGGAAAGCGGACGGGCGATTCTCGGCTCGATTTCCGATTCGCGGCTGACACTGGAGGAATTGCACCGCTTCCCCAACGTTCCCGTCCGGCTGCCGACTGGCCTGTACTGGGACAGCTTCCGGCTGTTTTACGAAATCCAGCTGGGCTTGGCCTTGGCCGGTCGCGAGCGCCGGCTCCAGCTCGACGGCATCGGCGTCGACACTTGGGGCGTGGATTTCGCCCTGCTGGCGCGCGACGGGACCCTGGTGGCCAATCCCATGCACTACCGCGACTCGCGCAACGACGGGATGCTGGAGCGCACCTTCGCCGTCGTGCCGCGGGAGGAGATATTCGCCCAGACCGGCATCCAATTCCTGCAGCTCAACAGCCTCTACCAGCTCTACAGCATGAAGCTCGCCAGTTCGCCGGCGCTGGAGGTGGCCGACAAACTGCTCTTCATGCCGGATCTGTTCAACTACTGGCTTACCGGCGTGCAGCGCTCCGAGCTAACCATCGCGAGCACTTCGCAGTTCTACAATCCGGTGGCGGGACGCTGGGCGACCGAACTGTTCGATCGGCTGGGCCTGCCGTCGCGCATCCTGCCGGAAATCGTTCCGCCGGGCACGCGACTCGGATCCCTGTTGCCGCATGTTGCCGAAGCCGCCGGACTGGCCGCTGCGCCGGTCTACGCCACCGCGTGTCACGACACAGCTTCCGCCGTGGCGGCGGTGCCCGCCAGGGGCGACGGCTGGTGCTACATCAGTTCGGGGACCTGGTCCCTGATGGGTGTGGAGCTCGACAAGCCGGTGATCAACGCGCAGTCGCTCGCGCTGAATTTCACCAATGAAATTGGCGCGGCCGGGCGAATCCGGTTTCTCAAAAACATTGCCGGCATGTGGCTGCTTCAGGAGTGCCGGCGCGCCTGGGCTCTCGAAGGCGCTGACTATACCTACGAGCAGCTGGCGCGCATGGCGGCAGCAGCGCCGCCTTTCGGACCCCTGATCCAGCCAGACGCATTTCTGCATCCGGGGGACATGCCGGCCAAAATCGCTGCGTTCTGCCGCGCCACCAACCAGCCCCCGCCGCAAACGCCGGGACAGTTCTGCCGCACGATCCTCGAGAGCCTCGCCTTGCGCTACCGGCAGGTGCTGGAAAACCTGGAATCCCTGCTGGGAAGAAGGCTCGAGACGATTCACATCGTGGGGGGCGGCTCGCGCAACGAGCTACTCAACCAACTGGCGGCCGACGCCACGGGGCGCGTGGTCATCGCCGGACCCGCGGAGGCCACCGCTGCGGGCAACGTCCTCGTGCAAGCGATGGGAGCCGGCCTGCTGAGGAGTTTGGAGGAGGCGCGGGAGCTGGTGCGGCGCTCCTTCGATCTGACCACTTTCGAACCCCGGGCTGACTCGCGGTGGGAGGCAGCCTACGAGCGTTTTCTGCGTCTGAGCGAAGCCCGCGCCTGACTAGCTCCAGAGCTCGTGCACCGGCCCGTAGAGGTCGCGGTCGGAGAAGGGCACATACTCGAAGCCGCGGCCCAACGGGTCGTCGTAGCGCACCGTGGTCCAGTCAATGCCGAGAGCGGAGTAAATGGTCGCCTCGATGTCCTCGGGTCGAATGTCCCGCTGGCGCGACCAGCCCGGTTCGGTCGTAGCGCTGCCTTGAGCGTCGGTGGCGCCGATGACGCGGCCGCCGCGGATGCCCGCCCCGGCCATCAAGACGGTCTGCTGCAAGAAGTGGTCGCGGCCGTTCTGAGCGTTGAGCGGTCCGACCGTGCGGCCGAATTCGCCCATGGCCACGATCAGCGTGTGATCGAACGTGCCGTCCGCTTTGAGGTCGGCGATCAGTGTGCCCAGCGCCTTGTCGAACTGCCGGGCGAGCGAATTTTCGTTCGCGGCATTGAGCGCGGTGGTGTAGATCGCCGAGTGGTTGTCCCAGCCCCCCAGCGTGATCTGGACGAAGCGGGTGCCGAGTCCGGCGCGGAGCAGGTTGCGGGCGGTGATGCACGCGTTGCCAAAGGAGTTATTTCCGTACCGCGCTCGCTCCTCGGCGCTGAACGTGAAGATGCCTTCGACAACCGGGTTGTACATGAGCGCGCGGGCCCGCTCGCGGAAGACGGCGCTCTCGGCCGGCCCCGCGCCCAGATCCGGACCGGCGCGCCATTCCGAGTCCATTTGCAGCAGCAGCTGGTAGCGCACGTCGAAGCGGCTGGGGTCGTCGCGCCCTTCGGGCCGGTGAGTGGTATTGCCGAGGCCCCCGCCGGTCGGGGAGACGAAGAACGGCGAGTGCTCCGCAGGCAGGTATCCCGCACCGACGCCGCCGCTGGTGTTGAGCGAAACAAAAGCGGGCATTATCTGTTTTTCGCTCTTGGGCCCGAGCTCCAGGGAGACGACCGAGCCGATGTGAGGCGCGATCTTGCCCAGGGCGCTGGTGGGATTGCGGCCGATCTGCACCCAGGTCTGGGCCAGTCCGTGGACGGCCGCCCAGGCGCGGACCGAGCGCAGCAAGGCTAGCGATTCGATGTGCTCGGCCAGCGTGGGCATCAATCCTTGAGGGAAGCGAATCTCGCCATACGTTGTGGGGTTGAACTCCCGCGGCGTCCACGGGCCTTCCTTCAAGTCAAAGGTGTCGATGTGACTCGGTCCGCCGGCCAGCAGGATGAAGATGCAGTTTTTCGCTTTAGCGATCGGCGTGACCGCCGCGTGCGCGACGGTTTCCGGAGAGCGTCCGGGCAGCAAAAAATAACCGCCGACGGCGGCGGCGAGGTGGCGGAAAAAGACCCGGCGCCCGATCTCCGGGCGGCTCCAGAAATTGGTTCCGGAAATCCCGCCCCAATCCAATCCGAATCGGTCTTTCATGGCGGCTTTGCCCTCAGTAGCTGAACAAGAAGTCGGTCTTGTTGATGCACACCCAGGCCAAGTCTTCGATGGCGGCGCGGCGTTGGGCCGTCGAGGCGGCCTTGTCCAAGTGGGCTAGCCCCGCGGCCCGCTCGGTGGCGGTCGGCAGCCGGCCGAGAAACAGCAAGAACAGCTCGTCGAGCGCTGCGCCGTTTGTGGGAAGCTGGGCCACGGCTTGCAGCGTCGGCGAGGCGGAGACACGCACGCGGCTCAAGACGAAGTTGTCGTTCATCAGATTCAACTGTTGCAGGATGGAGCCGGACTGGCTGCGCTGCTGCGTGTCGCGGTTGCCGCGGAAGAAGGCGTTCATGAAATTGGCCACCGCCCGGTTGGACCGAGGTTCGACCGGCTCCGGCAATTGCATGGCCCACAGCACCGGTTCCGTCCAGCCTTGCACGGTGTAACGGCCGAGGACCCCGGTGGCCTGAGCGATGGCGTCGTGGATTTCTTCGCCTTCCAGGCGCCTCGGATAGCGCCGCGCGAACAACGGCACATAGTCGAGCTTCCACTCCCCGTCGTAGCGCGCGCTGAGCTGATAGGCCGAGGATTGAGCCAGCAGCCGGAGGAACGGCCGCAGATGGAAGTCGAGATTGCGGAACTCGCCGGCCAAGCGCTCGAGCAACACCGGATGAGCAGTCTGAAAAGTCCACGGTTCGCTCGGGGGTTTGTCCGGGTCCAAACGCGCCGGATCCAGGGCGTCCACCGGCTCGGCCAAGCCGTAGTTGAACATCTGTTTCCAGATCCGGTTGACCCAATTGCGGGCGAACATCGGATCCTGGATCAGGTTGTCCACGAAGGCCTTGCGCCAGTTGCCGTCAGCGGGCGTGGCGCGATGCAAACGATATTCGGGGTTGATGCTGGTGAGCGTTCCGATGGGCCGGCGCGGCGGACGGTTGCCATAGTTCGTATTCAGCGCATAGTTGCCGGAAGAGGCGTCCCCGACGTCCACGCTCAGGTAATAGAAATCGTCCTGGGAAACCCGCCGGGTATTGAGGCTCATCCGCGAAAAGAAAGCCGCCATCCGCCAAGCTTCGGCCCGCGTGGCGCGAGCGCCCCACAGGCTGACCTGTTCCAGGTGTCCGCGTCCGTCGTGGCACAGCAGGCAATCGTAATGGCCCAAGCCGAGGAAGACCGTGGCGGTGCGGGCCAGCATGGCGTCGTAGGTGTCCTGGATGGGTCCCATGGGCGTGCGCGCGCTCGCCGCCCAGTTCACCGCGCCCGTGGCGTTGTCATAGTTGTTGCCCCGCCACGAGATGGTTTCGTAGGCGATGTCCCGGAACGACTTGTCCTGGGCGATGGCCGAGCGAATCCAGTGATGGAAGGCGTTGCGCCCGTTGATCTGGCGGCTGAAGTTGGAGGCTTGGGCGTTATTTTCGAGCAAGTCGCCGAGCCACATCGTCCACTTGTCCACGAATTCGGGGGAGTCCAGGAGCCGGTCGATCAAGCGGTCGCGTTTATCCGGGGACGGATCCGCCAGGAAGGACCGGATCTGCTCCGGGGTGGGCAAGCGCCCAGTCAAGTCCAGCGAGACGCGACGGAGGAACTCGGCGTCGGAGGCCAAGGGCGCCGACGGGATCCCGCGCGCCGCCAAGCGGCCGAAAATTTCGTCATCAATGAAGTTGCGCCGAGGGATCCGGTCGGCGGGCACCGCGGCAGCCGCCAGGCGCTGAGGTTCGGACTTGGCGAAGGCGCGGACCCGCTCGAACAGCTCACGCCGTTGCCGGGACTCTCGGGTGAGGTAATCTTCGCGATCGACCGCGAACGTGCAGTCGTCGCGTCCCACCCGCCTCTCGGAGTCGGACAGTTCATCCCGGGCCGAGGCAAGCCCCGCAAGGAACGCCAGAGCTGCCAAGACCGTCGTCCAAAGCAAAGCGCGTCGCAACCCAGCCTTCCCCGTCATGACAGCAATTGACGGGATTATACAGCAGCTGATGACCTTTCGGAGCCTTGTTAGGAGAAAATGAGGGGTGAACGCGGGGGAGTACGCCGTGCATCTTGATGGGAACCACCGGTCCGCGGAGGCCGTCAGAAATGGCAGCATGAGAGCGGTCTGGGTTTTGCTTGTGGCACTGCCGCTGGCGGGGCAGTCCTGGTACCCCAAGCACAACATCACGGCCGGTGCGGGCGCCGGGCTACCGCGCGGCCAGCTGGCCGGGCCGCTCAACAACAGCGGCGCCGTTTCGGTCGGCTACGGCTATCGGTGGCACCGGTATTTCCAGGCGGATATCGGGCTGGATACGGTGTTTCGAGCCGCGCGCATCCGGGACTTTCTGCCCACGCGTCTCGGGTACTTGCGGATCAGCGACTACCAGTTCTTCCTGCCGTTCGGTGGCCGCGCCATCCTGCCGCTGGCTTCAGGGCGGGTGCTCGTGTCCGGCGGCGGGGGCGGGGCATACTTGCGCTATTCGGAGCGGTTGAGCCAGCCGAGCGACTATATCCGGGTGGCGTGTCCAGTGTGCCGTTCGCGGAGCGGGTGGGGGTACTACGCTCTGGTGGGCGGGCGTTTCGCACTGGACGCAGGGCGCCACCTCTGGGTCGGGGCGACTTCCAAAGTCTATCGGGGGCACACCGAAGGCGACCCCCTAGGAGAAGTGCCGGGCATTCGCACGCAAGACCGCTGGGTCAATGTCTTCGGGGAATTCGGGCTCAGCTTCTGAACGGCGCTACGCGACGGGGCGTTCGACCCGCAGCGGGGAACAAACTTCAGCCGTCGCGCCCCGGCGACGCTGAGCTGGCTGTAGGGCCTGACGGGGGCAGTTGCATCTTTCCTCCGAGGGTGTAAAATCTCAGACAAGAATGAAACTGGGAAAGAGGGGCTGCCACTGGGCGCCTGCGGCTCGGGGATGCAAAACGACCAGATCGAAAAGCGCACTGTTTGTCAACTAATCCCTTAGGCACAAGGCCGGGCAGTCCTGCCTTTCCCTGACAGTTCAGGAGGCAAGGTATGCCGGCTCCTAGCGTTGAGCCCGCCGAAGCGGTGGAGCGCCAGGTCAGGCGCAAACCCCGACTGATGGAGGCGCTGCGGGCTTTGTTCCGCACGCCACGGCAACTGGAGCCGCAGCCGGAGGTCATCGCGCGCCGGCGCCGGTTCGTGACCGCTTCCATCCTCGGCTTCCTCGGGGTGAACTTCGTGATGTTTCTGCGGTTCTTTTTCCCCCGCGCCCTGTTCGAGCCCAAGACGACCTTCAAGATCGGCTACCCGTCCGATTTCAACTTCGGCGTCGACACACGGTTCCAAAACAAGTACCGCATCTGGGTGGTGCGCAACACCGAGGGCATCTTCGTGATCTATGCCGTTTGCACGCATTTGGGTTGCACGCCGGACTGGAAGCCGAGCGAGAACAAATTCAAATGTCCGTGTCACGGCAGCGGCTACGACAGCGAAGGGATCAACTTCGAAGGGCCGGCCCCCCGACCCATGGACCGGGCGCATGTGGAGCTCGATGTGGACGGCCAGATCGTGGTCGATCTCAGCCGGCTGTACAAGTGGCCGAAGGGTGAGCGGTCCGAGTTCAACGACCCGGGCGCCATCATCCGGGTCTAGGGAGGCAAACGATGGCTGACACCGATGGAAAGAACGGCGGGGCGCCGGAGTCCAAGACCCCGGCCGGCAACGGCAGGCGCTCCACGCTGGCGGCGCTGCTCGAAGATTCCAAAGCCATCCGCCAGCGCGCCATCGAGGAGATCAAAGCGCTCAAGCAGCCCCAGAAGACGGTCTTGTGGAAGTCGATGTTTCGGGTCAAGCACGACGAGACGGCTCGCAGCCGCGCCCTCGGCGTGCTGACCAACGTCTTCCTGCACCTGCATCCGGCCAAGATCAACCGCGACGCGGTGCGCTACAGCTACACCTGGGGCATGGGAGGCATCAGTTTTTATCTCTACATCGTGCTGGTGTTCACGGGCGTGCTGCTGATGTTTTACTACCATCCCACCAAGGTGGTGGCCTTCCGCGACATCCTGTATCTGGAACACGACGTGCCATTCGGCAAGCTGTTGCGGAACATGCACCGTTGGGCGGCGCATTTGATGGTGATCACCGTGGAGCTGCACATGTTCCGCGTCTTCTTGACCGGCTCCTACAAACCACCCCGGCAGTTCAACTGGGTGGTGGGTGTGATTTTGCTGGTGTTGACGCTGCTGTTGAGCTTCACCGGGTACCTGTTGCCGGACGACCAGCTCGGCTTCTGGGCGGTGACCGTGGGGACGAATATGGCGCGGGCGACGCCGCTGCTGGGCCACGACGGGCCGTTCGGGCCGCAGCTCGGCATGACGCCGTTCAACGACGTGCGGTTCGGGCTGCTGGGCGGCTCCATCGTGGACGCCAACGCGTTGTTGCGGGCCTACATCTGGCACTGCGTGGCGCTCCCGATCATCGCCTCGACCTTCATGATCGTCCACTTCTGGCGTGTGCGCAAAGATGGGGGCATCTCCGGACCGGCGCCGGTGATGCTCGAGTCGGAAATCAAGGAGCCGCGGAAGCTTTGAGGGGGGTGCCATGGATTGGCATCAACTCTGGACCATCCTCACCACACCCGACAACATCCCCATCACGGCGTTGCTGTTTCTCGTGCCGTTTTACACCTGGTATGGGCTGCGCCAGGCGTTGGCCAACGATCGGCTGATCGCTCAGCTCGAGGCCAATCCGGAGATGGCCAAGACGCACCACCGGAAGGTCTACCCGTACAAGCCGGGCTGGCCGCGCGAGGTGCATGTTTGGCCCTACCTGCTGCGGATCGAATTGCTGGCGGCGATCGTGGTGACCGTCATCCTCATGGTTTGGTCCATCACGCTCGATGCCCCTTTAGAGGAGCCGGCCAATCCTAACCTCACGATGAACCCCTCCAAGGCGCCCTGGTACTTTCTGGGCTTGCAAGAGATGCTGGTCTATTTCGACCCCTGGATGGCGGGCGTGGTGATGCCGACGCTGATCATCCTCGGGCTGATGGCGATCCCCTACATCGATGAAAACCCGCTCGGCAACGGCTATTACACATTCCGCCAGAGGAAGTTCGCGATTCTCACGTTCATCTTCGGGTTCATCGTGTTGTGGGTCTCGATGATCGTGATCGGCACGATGATCCGCGGCCCGGGCTGGATGTGGTTCTGGCCGGGACAGACGTGGGACCACAACAAGCTGATTTTCGAAGTCAACCGCGACCTGCCGGACATCGCGCCGTTCTCCTACATCCCGGGCATCAAGACCCAGCCGGTGCGCGGCCTGTTCGGCGCCGCCGTGATGGGGATTTACGTGGTGCTGGCCGGCTGGCTGATTCATAAGCTGATCACGCTGACGCCGTTCAACCGCAAGATCTACGCGCGCATGAGTCTGTTGCAGTACGTGGTGATGCAGTTTTTCCTCATCACCATGCTGCTGTTGCCGGTGAAAATGCTGCTGCGGCTGCTGTTCCGCATCAAGTACATCTGGGTCACTCCTTGGTTCAACATATGAAGCCCGAAGACCTGGACAAGGATCCGATTGTCGATTCCTCGTTGAGCCGGCCGTTGCTGATTTCCTCGGCGTTGCTCGTGCTGTCGCTGGCCTGGGCGCTGTACGACGAAATCTACGCCATGCGGCCGTGGAAGTCGTACCAGAAACGGTTTCGCGAGACGTACGCGACGTTTCTGAACAACCTGATTCCGAACCAGGCAGAGATGGAGCGCCGCATCAAAGCGTCGCCGGAGTATCAGGCGCTCGATCGGGCCATGCGGGAGGCCGAGCAGCGGGTCCTGGCGGACGTGCGGCGCATTGACGAAGAGATCAACCGCAAGCTCACGCCCCAGATCATGGTGCTCAACGAGAAATTCCAGGAGCTGCGCATGGAGATCGGGGCGCTGACCTACGAGCTGGAGGTGGCCTCGAGCGAGCCGGAAAAGCAACGCCTGCGCGAGCGCATCGCCCGGGTCAAGCAGCGGGAGGTCACGGTGGCGCTGCCCGAGCCGGACGGCTCTACGCGCAAGGTGCGCTACACGTTCGAGCAAATGGACCGCGACCTGCGCCAGTGGAAAGACCGCAAGGCGGCGCTGCTCCAGCGGCGCGTGGAACTGATGGCGCCCGCCGAGGAGTTGCGGCGCAAGCGCGACCAGTACCTGGCGGACCGGATCCCGGAAGTGAGTTCGACGGTCCTGGCCGGTCTGCGTCGAAAACTCGAGAATTTTCCCATCGAGATCCGCCAGATTCACGTGCGGGACGTGGATCTGGTGGATCGTTGCGAGTCCTGTCACCTGGGCATCCGCGAGCCCGTGGTGCTCACCAAGGCCGCCATGGGAGGCGAGGCGGCGTTCACCAGCCATCCCAACCGGGAACTGCTGCGCATTCACGATCCGGAACGCTTCGGCTGCACGCCCTGCCACAACGGCAACGGCATCGCCCTCACCAGCGTGACCAAGGCGCACGGCTACTACAAGCACTGGCTGTGGCCCTTGTACAAGCGGGAGAACTTCGAGGCCGGCTGCCAGCAGTGCCACGCCGGGGAAATCATTACGGAGATGGCCGACACGCTCAACCAGGGCCGGGAGCTGTTCCGGCTCCGGGGCTGCTACGGCTGTCACCGCTACGAAGGCTTCGACCGGGACACCGAAGAGCTGGCGGCCGTGCGCCAGGAGATTCGGCAGCTCGAGCAGCAGCGCGCCGAGTTCGAGCGCCAGATTCAGTTCACCATCGAAAAGGGCGACCGGGCACAGGACAACGCCGAGGCGCAGCGTCTTTACCAGCATGCGGACAATCTCAAGTTGCGCATCAGCAGCATCAATGCGCGCATCGAGCAGCTCGACATCCGCTCCCGGAACTTGCTGCGCGAGGTGAAGAAGATCGGGCCGAGCCTGAAGGAAGTGCGCATGAAACTGCGGCCGGAATGGCTGCCGGTGTGGATCAAAGACCCGCACCAGTATCGGCCGGGAACCAAGATGCCGACCTTCCGTCTGGATGACGAAGAGGTGCGGGCCATTGCGGCGTTCATCTGGCAGTCCGGCGTGACCGGCCAGCTCGAGAAGCAGCCGCTGGGGGATCCGGTCCGGGGCAAGGAGTCCTTTGAAACGCGAGGCTGCTTGGGCTGCCATTCGATCGGGGAGGGGGCCGAGCAGATCGGCGGCACCTTTGCCGCCAACCTGAGCCGGGTCGGCGAGAAGGTGAACTACGACTACCTGGTGCGGTGGATCCACGACCCGCGCAAGCGCACGCTGCCTTACTGTCCGCTCGAGCGCCGCGACCTGACCGAGGAGGACTACCGCAAGAAGGGGCTGCCGTTCGTCTTCGACTTCGAAAACAGCCGTTGCCCCAACGACGGGCACGAGCTGGTGGTGCAGCAGATGACGCCCATGCCCAGCTTGCGGCTCACACTTGAAGAGTCGCGCGATATCGCCAGCTACCTAATGACGCGCCGACGGGAGGGTCTGACCTACGCCCCGGCTCCCTACCTGGAGGATCCCAAGTTGAAGGCCCGGGGCGAGTTTTTGGTGCGGTTCTACGGTTGCGCCGGCTGCCATGAGATCAAAGGTTTGGAAGAAGAGCAGCGCGTGGGCACCGAGCTGACACACGAGGGTTCCAAACCGATCGACCGGCTGGATTTCGCCCTGCTCACGCAAAAAGCCAAGAAGGAGGGCTGGTACAACCACAAAGGGTTTTTCGAGCGCAAGTTGAAAGATCCGGCGATCTTCGATCTGGGCAAGGAGAAACCCGACAAGTTGGAGCGGCTCAAGATGCCGAACTTCCACCTGACCAAGCAGGAAATCGACGCGCTGACGACCTTCCTGCTGGGGTCGGTGGAGTCTACGCTGCCGCCGCGCTATTTCTACAACCCGACCGGCGCGAAACGGGACATCGTAGAAGGTTGGTGGATCGTGCGCAAGTACAACTGCATGGGCTGCCACCAGATGATGGTAGGCCAGAAAACGGTCTTCGACACGCTGCCGCGGTATCAAGAGCCGGACTGGAAGGAACAAAAACCGCCCAGTTTGATCGGCGAGGGGGCGCGGGTGAATCCCGAGTGGCTGATGAAATTCCTGGCCAACCCGGCCATGAGCGCCACGGACACCAATCGCAACGGCGTGCGGCCGTACCTGCGGGCCCGCATGCCGACCTTTTACTTCTCCGACGGCGAGATCCAGAAGCTGGTGCGGTTCTTCGAGGCGCTGTCCTCGCAAGCTCAGCCGTACATTCCGCCGCGGCTGGAAACCCTGACCGAGCGCGAGCGGCTCATGGCCCGGCAGTTGTTCACCAGCGAAGGGGCGCCGTGCCTGAGCTGTCACGCGACGGGCGACCCGGCTCATGACCGACGAGCCACGGCCCCCAACTTCTTGCTGGCCAAGGAGCGGCTCAAGCCGGGTTGGACCCGGCGGTGGCTGCTGGATCCAGCGATGATCATGCCGGGCACAGCGATGCCCTCGGGACTGTTCACGCGCCAGGGAGACCGCTGGATTTTCGCCGGGCCGCTGCCGCCCAGTTTCCAGGGCTACGAAAAGGATCACGCGGACCTGCTGGTCCGCTATATGTTCCAGTTCACGCCGGACGAGCTTTCGCGGCTGCGGGCCGCAGGCGGAAGCGCCGTGCGTGGGAACGCGATCGCGATGAATCAGAGGACGAGGTGAGGAACGAATGAGGACGAAACTCTCGATCGTATTGGCGGCCGGGACAGCAATCCTGCTCACTGGCTGCGCCAAGAAAGAGGAACCCGCCCGGACGGAGGAAGCGGCGCCGGCGGCTGCACCGACCGCCGCCGCGCCGGTCGTGGATCCAGCCACGGCGGCGACCATTACGGGAAAGGTGCTCTTTACGGGCACCAAGCCGGTGATGCGGCCGATCAGCATGGATGCGGTGCCGGCCTGCTCACGGCAGCATCCCACGCCGCCCCGCTCCGAAGAGGTGGTGGTCAACGACAACGGCACCTTGCGCAATGTCTTCGTTTGGGTGAAGGCGGGGCTGCCCGACACCCAATGGCCGACGCCCTCCGAACCGGTGACCTTGGACCAACATACTTGCATCTACAAGCCGCGGGTGATCGGTGTGATGACCAATCAGCCGATTCGCATCCTCAACAGCGACCCGACCAACCACAACATTCACCCGCTGCCCAAGATCAACCGGGAATGGAACGAGTCGCAGCCTCCGGGCGGGGAGCCGAAGATCAAGAGCTTCGCCCGGCAGGAGATCATGATCCCGGTCAAGTGCAACGTGCATCCGTGGATGCGGGCCTATATCGGCGTCGTTTCCCATCCGTTTTTCTCGGTAACGGGCGCCGACGGGACGTTCACCATCAAGGGGCTGCCGCCGGGTGAGTACACGATCGAAGCCTGGCACGAGCGATACGGCACGCAGGAGCTGAAGGTGGCGGTCGGCCCAAAGGAAACCAAGACGGCAGACTTCACCTACAAAGGATAAAATGAAAGCTTTCGGCGGGCGCCGGAGCCCCGTCGCCTGCCGCGATCGCCCGAAGGCGCAGCGCCGTCGGCGCAGGCGATGAAAGACTACTTGGATCTGACCAAGCCTTCCATCACCTGGCTCATCTTGATGAGCACGGCGGTGGGCTATTTCTTCGGCCGGCAAGCGGGCTGGGACCTGGTGGAGTTGCTGCACACCATGCTCGGCACAGGGCTACTCGCCTCCGGAACCGCGGCCTTGAACCAGTGGTACGAATGGCGCGAAGACGCGCTCATGCGCCGCACCCAGCACCGGCCGATTCCGTCCGGCCGCGTCGCGCCGCGGCGCGCGTTTCTCTTCGGGACGGCGCTCGCGCTCGCCGGCTTCTTGGAGCTTTGGTGGGGCGTGAACCCGCTGAGCGCATCCCTGGGGCTGGCGACCCTGCTGAGCTACCTGCTGTTATACACGCCGCTCAAGAAGCGGTCTCCGGTCTCGACGACGGTCGGGGCGATTCCAGGAGCCATGCCGCCGCTGATCGGCTACGCCGCGGCGCGCGGCGAGCTGACGGCCGAGGCTTGGGCGCTGTACGCCATTCTGTTCCTGTGGCAGTTTCCGCACTTTCTCGCCATCGCGTGGATGTACCGCAGCGACTACGCCCGCGCCGGCATCCGCATGCTGCCGGTGGTGGAACCGGATTGCCGCTCGACGGCGCGCCAGATCCTGTGGTATTCGCTGCTGCTCATTCCCGCCAGCGTGCTGCCGGGTTTTCTGGGCATGACGGGCAAGGCGTATTTGGCTGGCGCGCTCGTGCTGAGTTCGCTGTATTTCGCCGCCGGTTGGCGCGCGGCGGTGGAGCGGACGGCGGCGCGGGCCCGAGCAGTCCTGCTGGCCTCGGTGGTCTACCTGCCGCTGCTTTACGGCCTGATGGTGGCGGACCGGCCGGGGATGTGATCGTTGCCGTCGAACAGCTGGCCCATTACTACGGTTCGCGGCAGGCGCTAGCCGGCGTGAGTTTCGCGGTCCGCCGCGGCGAAATCTTTGGCCTGCTCGGTCCGAACGGCAGCGGCAAGTCCACGTTGTTTCGGATTCTCTCCACTATGATGGCTCCGTCGTCCGGTCGCGCCGTGGTGGCGGGGTTCGACGTGGATCGGCAACCGGAGGCGGTGCGCCAGCGGATCGGTGTGGTGTTCCAATCGCAAAGTCTAGACAAGAAGCTTACGGTGGAGGAAAACCTTCGCAGCCAGGGACATCTGTACGGCCTTGCGGGCCGGGCGTTGCGACAGCGGGTGGAGTCCGTGCTGGGCACGCTCGGTTTGACGGAGCGGCGCCGGGAGCTGGTGGAACGCTTGTCCGGGGGCTTGCGGCGGCGGGTGGAGGTGGCCAAAGCGCTGCTCCACCAGCCGGAAGTCCTGCTGATGGACGAACCTTCGAGCGGCCTGGATCCGGGGGCGCGCCGCGAGTTGTGGCAGCATATCGAGGATCTGCGCGAGCGCCAAGGGGTGACGGTGCTACTGGCGACACACATTTTGGAGGAAGCCGAGCGCTGCGACCGGCTGGCGCTGCTGCACGAAGGCCGGATCGTGGCCGAAGGCGCCCCGGCCGAACTGAAGGCGCGCATCGGCGGAGATGTGGTGGTGCTCGAGGCGGCGGATCCGGACGGGCTGGGGCCGCGGATTCGCGAGCGTTTTGGGGTTGACCTGCGGGTAGTGGACGGGAGGGTCCGGGTGGAGATCGCCAACGGCCATCGCTTCATTGCGGAAGTGGTAGAGGCCTTTCCCGGCCAGGTGCGCTCGGTCGCACTGCACAAGCCCACCCTCGAGGACGTCTTCTTGGACGAAACTGGCGCCCAATTTCGGTGATCGGCCACGCAACCCCCAAATTGCCCGCAAACGAAACCGGTCGAGTTTCGGGATGGCGTAACCTGTCCCCGAAATTGTTCGGGCTGGCGGTGTGGACGCTGTGGCGGCGGGAACTCGTGCGCTTCTGGCGCGAGAAGGCGCGCGTGCTGGGTTTTGTGGGCTCCCCGCTGGTGTTTTGGCTGCTGATCGGATCCGGCTTCGGCGACCTCCGCTTCTTTTTCCCAGGGGCGCTGGCGCTGACCGTGATGTTCTCCGCCATCTTCTCCACGATGTCGCTGATCGAAGACCGGCGCGAGGGGTTCCTGCTTTCGATGCTGGTCTCGCCGGCGCCGCGCCACGCTTTAGTGCTGGGCAAGACGCTGGGATCGGCGACGCTGGCCTGGATCCAAGGCGTGCTGTTCCTGGCCTTCGCGCCCTTGGCCGGCATTCCGGTGTCGGTCGGATCGCTGGCCGCCACCGGTGGCGTGATCTTCCTGATGGCTCTCACGCTGACGCTGCTCGGCTTCTGGCTGGCCTGGCGCTTGGAGTCCACTCAGGGATTTCACGCGGTAATCAACCTGGTGCTGGTGCCCTTGTGGATGGTTTCCGGTTCGCTGTTCTCCATGGAGCAAGCGCACGGCTGGATCCGGGCCATCATGCGCGTCAATCCGCTAACCTATGAGATGGCGGCGTTGCGCCAGGTGCTGGATCCCATGGGGACGCCGCCGCAGCCGGGACTGCGACTCAGTCTGACGGTGACGCTCGTGTACGCTTTGACGCTGCTGGCACTGGCGACACTCTCGGTACGCCGCCGCCCAGGGAGAAGCACGGCATGAAAGGGATTTGTTTGGTCTGCTTACTGTTGGTGGCAGCGGTCGCTTGTGCAAGAAAGCCTCAGGTCTCCCTGCCCGTCTACGGGGAGATTCCCGATTTCGAGCTCACGGCGGAGACTGGCAAGCCCTTCCGCGGCGCCGAGCTGCGCGGCAAGATCTGGATTGCCGACTTTATCTTCACCAATTGCCCCGGGCCCTGCCCACGGATGAGCTCACAGATGCGGCTGATTCAGGAATCCCTCGCGGATGTGGCCGAGCTGCGGCTGGTGTCCTTCACGGTAGACCCGGAGCGGGACTCCCCGGAGGTGCTCGCCGCCTACGCCCGGCGCTACCAAGCCCAACCCGGCCGCTGGATCTTCTTGACGGGACCGATGGAGACGCTGCATCGCCTCAGCCGCGATGCCTTCAAAGTGGGCGACGTGGACGGCAGTCTGAACCACAGCACTCACTTCGTCCTCGTGGACCAGCGCGGTCGGATTCGGGCTTACTACGGGACCGCCGAGGGTCTGGATCTCCGGAAAATCCGCGCCGATGTGGAGGCGCTGCGCAAGGAGCCGGCTTGAGGCGAGCCCCGCCGCAGCCGTCAGCGCCGCGCGGGGATTCGTTCGCGGAATCTTCTCGGGCCGCGCGCTATGGCGAAGGCATCAGGATCGGGCCGAAGTCTTGGTTGCCGGCCGCGCCGGGCCATGCGTTGCTGACATTGGCCACGACCCTACGTCAGCAGTTTCCGGCGAACGAATTGGGATTCATGACTGCTGGAAAACCACAAACCGAGCTCTCCTGGCATTCCCAATTTTCGTAGGCCGGCTAGTTTACCGCACGCCGCCGCGGGCGCAGGAGTGATCAGGCACTCTTGCCGCCGAGGGAGATCGGGTTCTGGCATCCGCAGCAAAAAGGTGATCTACGTGCTGGGCCGGCAACAAAATAACACGAATGATTGCACGCGCTAACATCCGAGCCCAAGCCCCAAATAGCCCCCGCAGCGTCGTGTTATGGTGAGAAGTTGTGTCGTCGCCGCTGAATGTTCAGCTCGAGCACTACGAGGGGCCGCTCGACCTGCTGCTCGATCTGATCCGCAAGCAGGAAATCGACATCTACGACATTCCCATCGCCCGCATCACCGCCCAGTACCTCGAGTACATGCAGCGCGCCGCGGAATTGGACATCGAGCTGGGCGCCGAGTTCGTCTACATGGCGGCGACGCTGATCCACATCAAGTCGCGCATGCTGCTGCCTCGCGATCCGGCGCTGGCGGAGCTGGAGCCCGAAGAGGATCCCCGCCGCGAGCTGGTCGAGCGACTGCTCGAGCACGAGCGGTTCAAACACGCCGCCGAGATGCTCTACCAGAAGCGCATCCTCGAGGAGGCGGTCTGGTCCAACCCGCAGATCCACCAGTTCCTCGACGACGAGGAGGAGCCGGGCCTGGCCGTCACGCTGTTCGATCTGGTCAAGGTGCTCGAGCAGGTGCTCGAGCGGGCGCGGCGCCGGCCGGTCTACGAGGTGGCCGACGAGGACGTCAGCGTGCCGGAGATGATGGCACGGCTCAAGGAGCTGCTCGAACATACTCCGGCCGGCGAGACGCTGTCGGTGCGCGAGCTCTTCGAACGGCAAAAAAGCCGCCGCGCTGTGGTGGCCATGTTTCTGGCGATCCTCGAGATGGCCAAGCTCCAAGCCATCCGGCTCGTGCAGAAGGATTTGTTCGGTGACATTGCCATCCAGCGCCATCGCCGGTTCGCAGAGGTTCTGGCTTGCCCAGAGGCGCTGGCAGCCATCGAAGAGGGCTACCGCTGATTGGCTATGGATTCGTTCGACGCCAACGCGGTTGCGCCGGCGAGGGAAACCGACCCCGAGCCGGAACCGGCACGCGACGCGGCCGAAGAGCGCCTCCGCGCGGTGCTCGAGGCGATCGTCTACGTAACCGATGAGCCGCTCACGCCGGCGCAGATCGCCGCTGCGCTCGGCGAACCGCAGGACAGGATCGAGCGGTTGCTGAGGTCGCTCGTGGAAGAATACGACAAACCGCACCACGGCCTGGCGGTTCGCCTGATCGCGGGCGGCTACAAAATGACGACCAAGCCGGAACACCACGAGGCGGTCCGCGCGTTCGTCAAGAACCTCAAGCCGCCCCTGAAGCTCTCCATGGCGGCGCTCGAGACGCTCGCGCTGATCGCCTACAAGCAACCGATCACCGCGCCGGAGATCATGGCCATTCGCGGCGTCCAAGGCGCGGGCGTGCTCAAGACCCTCCTGGACCGCAAGCTCATCACCACGGCGGGCCGCAAGAACGTCGTGGGCCGGCCCATTCTTTACAAGACCACCAAAGAGTTCCTCGTACAATTCGGCTTGAAGGACTTGAGCGAGCTACCCACGCTCAAAGAGTTCGAAGAACTGCGGCGCATGGCGCTCGAGGACGACGGGCCGTCCTCGGCCCAACCGGAGACCGGGTCTGCTCCCGGCGAGGCGCCGCCGTAGCGGCCAGGAGCCTCGGGCCATCGAAATGGCGCTAGAACGCCTGCAAAAGATCCTCTCGCGAGCCGGCGTGACGAGTCGGCGCAAAGCCGAGCAGTTGATTCTGGAAGGGCGCGTCACGGTCAACGGCGAGGTAGTGATGCAGCTGGGCGCCAAAGCCGACCCGGAGCGGGATCGTATCGAAGTGGATGGCCGGCGCGTGCGACCGCCCCGGCGGCTGCTCTATCTGGCCCTGAACAAGCCCAAAGGCTGCGTCACCACGTTGCACGACCCTCAGGGCCGCCCCACCGTGATGGATTTCCTGCGCGGTATCAAGGAGCGCGTGTACCCGGTCGGGCGGTTGGATTATCACTCCGAAGGGCTGCTGCTTTTGACCAACGACGGCGAGTTCGCCAACCGCTTGATGTCGGCTTCCAGCCGCGTACCGAAAACGTACCTGGTGAAAGTCAACGGACCGCTGACGCCCGAGCAGGAGCGCGAATTCCGCGAGGGGATTCCGCTGTACGGGCGGCGCACTGCGCCCGCCGGTTTGCGGCTGATCCGGCGGGCGAAGAACCCCTGGTATGAAGTGCGTCTGATCGAGGGACGCCAGAACCAGATCCGGCTCATGTTCCGGCATTTCGGCCGGCTGGTGGAGAAGCTCAAGCGGGTCCGAATCGGATTCCTGGACTTAGGCTCGCTCAAGCCCGGCGAGTTCCGTTCCTTGACAGCCGCCGAAGTAGCGCAATTTCGCAGTATGCTGAAGTTGCCGGCCGATGAGCATCGCTGAGCTGTTGCGTTCCGCCCGGACGATCGCGGTCGTGGGCCTGTCGAGCAAGCCGTGGCGGCCCAGCCACGGCGTGGCCGAGTACATGCAGCGCGCCGGCTACCGGATCATTCCCGTCAATCCGAACGAGACGGAGGTTCTGGGCGAGAAAGCCTATCCCCGTCTGGAAGCGGTGCCGGAGAAGGTGGACATCGTCAACGTGTTCCGGCGCCCGGAGTTCGTGCTGGAGATCGTCGAAGCCGCCATTCGCGTCGGGGCTCCAGCGATCTGGTTGCAGGAAGGCGTGGTGAACGAAGAAGCGGCCCAGCGGGCCCGTCAGGCGGGGCTGTTCGTGGTCATGGACCGCTGCATCCTCAAGGAGCACCGGCGGCTGGGTTGAGCGAGGCTCTCATTTAAGTCACTGGCGCGGGGTTGAAGAGGGCCAGCGCGTTGTGCAAACCCCAGTGATCGGCCCAGGTTTTCTTGCGGCCACTGGCCACCTCCAGGATGAGCCGGAACAAATCCCAGCCGACTTGTTCGATCGTGGCTTCGCCGGTGGCGATGCGGCCCGCATCCAGATCGATCAAGTCCGGCCAGCGCTCCGCCAGAGCGGTGCGGGAGGAGACTTTGATCACCGGGACGAGCGCCAAGCCGTACGGGCTTCCCTCGCCGGTGGTGAACACATGCAGGTTCATCGAGGCCAGCTGAGTCGTGCCGCAGATGAAATCGCTCGCGGGAGTGGCGGCAAAAACCAGCCCTTTGGCACGGACCCGTTCGCCGTGGGTGGCTACGGCCATGATGGCCGTGGTGCCGGCTTTGGCCACCGAGCCGAGCGCTTTCTCGACCACATTGACCAGCCCGCCGCGCTTGTTGCCGGGCGTGGGATTGGCGCTGCGGTCCGCGCCGCCGCGCGCCAGATACTCGTCGTACCAGCGCATCTCGCGGATCAGGTCGCGCGCCACCTGTTCGTTGATGGCGCGCGGCGTCAGCAGGTGGATGGCGTCGCGCACCTCGGTGACTTCGGAAAACAGCACGGTGGCGCCGGCGCGCACCAGCAAGTCCGCCGCGTAACCCACGGCAGGGTTGGCCGTCACTCCGGAGAAGGCGTCGCTTCCACCGCATTGTAAGCCTACCACGAGTTCGGAGGCCGGGCAGGGAACCCGTCGCCGGGCGTTCAATTCCTCCAGGCGCTTCTCGGCGGCCCGCAGGATGGCCGCCACCATGTCGCCGAAGCCGCGCAGCTCCGCGTCCTGAAGGCGGATCACGTACGGAGGAGCGTCCAGCAGCGGCAGCCGGGGGTCGGCCAAGAGCCGCTCCGGTTGCAGCTTTTCGCAGCCCAGGCTCACCAGCAGCGCATCGCCGCCGAGATTCGGATGCCGGCAGAGATGGCGCAAGGTGCGGATGGGAATCTCCGCGCCCGGCGCCTCGATCGCCACGCCGCAGCCGTAAAGATGCGTCAGGGCCACCACGCCGTCGACGTTGGGATAGCGCGGCAGAATCTCGTTCTGGATGCGCCGCACGGCATATTCCACCGTGGGCGCTACGCACTGCACGGTGGTCGCAATCCCGAGCAGGTTCTTGGTGCCGACCGAGCCGTCGGCGTTGCGATAGCCCTCGAAGGTCCACCCTTCGAGCGGCGGAAGCGGCGGCGGCGTCGCCGTGGCCAGCGGGAGCTCGTCGAGGGGCGGTGGCGGTGGCAACTGCACCAGTTCCTCGCGCACCCAAGAGCCGGCGGCCAGACGGCGCGTGGCGTAGCCGATGGGGTGGCCGTAGCGGATCACGGCTTCGCCTTCCTCGATGTCGCGCAGCGCGACTTTATGGGCCTGCGGGAGGAACTCCCGGAGCACGAGTCCGTCGGAAAAGCGCGTGCCGGCCGGCAGGCCTTCCGGGTTCACGATGATGGCGACGTTGTCGCGGGGATGCACGCGCACGTAGCGGGGCGGCATGGGCTTCTTCTATCCTAGGGCGGCACCGCGCACCTGCGCCAATTGCCGAATCCACGGCGCCGCGATCGATTCGACATCGGGCTGCATCGGCACAGCGGTGAGCCAGAGCTGGAGCCGCCGGGGGCGGGCCGGGATTTCGGCGCAGTCGAACAGCCGTTTCCGGTCCGAAAGCGACTGCCAGGTTTGCAACGAACAGGGGTAAGTCAGACAGCACACGGTATGGTTTGCGCCGGCTGCACTGCCATAAGCCAGCACCTGAAGCAAATCTTGGCGGTGCTGTTCCCGCGTTTCCTCGGAAACCGTCGCCCACGCGGAATGTCGCATCTCTTCCCAGTGACGTTTGTACTTGGCGTCTACGATCACGACGCAGCCCTCAAAACGGAGTAGGAAGTCAGGCGCCAGCCCCTTCTGTGTGTCGGCGTAGGGCGGATCCCAGTGCAGCGGTACGGTCGTCTGACGGCGGCGTGCCACCCGCAGCTCCGCGCCGGTCGAGCGGGCTACGCGCCTCAGGACGGTCTCCACCCAAGCCTCGAAGAACGCCTCCATCGGCATCTTCCAAGGAAGGCCCTCGAGCTCGCTCGGGCCCGCCAGGCCACGTTCTTCGGCGGTCCACTGGATGGCTTGAAGTCCTTCGAGCAGGGGTTCGCTCCGCAGCGGTTGGCGCAGCCAGGCATCCAGTTCGAGCGGCGAGGGCCGGCGCGGCGCGATGCCCTGGACTCGCCGCAACAGCCCCTCGGCGAAGGCGATCAGCCGGTGAACGAAAGCGCCTTGCTCGCGCTGCGTTTCCAGCGACCGGACCTGCCGCTCGAGCGTGAAGCGGATGGCGCCTTGGAGCAGCCGGTCGTCGCGCAGGTCCGGAAACGAGCAGGGCACGGCGAGGAATGCGCCCCGAGGCAAGCTGCGCGCAGCGTAAACGCCCCAGTTCACGCTGCCCTTGGGCGCGCTGCGGTTCTCGCTGGCGATTTCGAACCGTCGCTCCAGATGATCGAGCAGCGTCTTGAGGCGTGCCAGCACCATGTACGCCAGCACCCATGGTGGTATGCGACGTTCGGAGCGTGTGAGCAGGGGGAGCCGTAGCGGCGCCGGAGCGACCAGCCAGCCGGTCTCCGCCAGCAGGGCGCCAATTCCGGGCCAGGGGAAGCGCGGTTGCACGAGCAAGCCGAAGTCGAAGCGCTGCGTAAGTGGCGATCGCAGCGGGACAGCGCCAACCATGTTTCCGGAGTCGAGCTGGAGGTACACTTCCCCACCGTCGAAATCGCGCCGGATCGAGACCTCGAGTAGCGCACACAGGTCGAGGTTCTGCACGATGAACTGTTCGGCCAAGCGCGCGGCTTGCTGCTCGACGCCGCGTTCCCGCGCCAGGCCGAACAGCTCGGCGGCCGGCTGTACCAGCGCGGCGTTGTCTTCCAGAGAAATATCGCCCGGCCGAAGCGGGCCTCCGCTGGCGCGAGGTGTGCGGCGGCGCCCGCTCACAGCGTGCGCAACCACTGCAAGTAGGCGCGGGCGGCTTCCGCTGAAGCCGGCGACATAGCCCTGCACCAAGTATTCTTCGAACAGCGCCGCCGGGGCCGTGCGCAACTTCACCCGCACCTGCTCCTCAGTGTCGCCCAAGAAATAGGAGTGGCCGGGAAGGAGCGTCAGGCTCTCCTCCGGCGCATGCTCGATGAACAGGGCCAGGAGTTCGCGGAATGCCTGCGGGCCGGGTTCACGGCTGTGCTCTTCAACCACTTGCGCACTGGGCCACAGCGTGGCGAAAGCGAACCGGCGCGGCACGGCCAGATCCACGATGGCGATGCTGCGGTCGGCCGTGTTCATGGTCCCGAGCACGTGCAGGTTCGGGGGCAACCGGAAGCTTTTATGGAACGGCTCGCCGAAATCGTACGGCAGCTCGATGCTGCGTTCATATTCCGGATCGGGCTCGAAGAGCAAAAGCGCCCTCGCCGAGGATCTTCGCCAAGTCGGCCCGGTTGATTTCGTCGATGTGAAGCAGGTAGTTGCGAGAGGGGTCTCGGGCTGCCTCCGTTGCGGCGCGCATGAGAAAGCCCGGCGTGGGGGCGAAGCGCAAGCCCAGGTCGCCGTGGCCATGCACGGGAGCGAGGCCACCGACGAAGTTTTTCGTAGGTTGTGCCGGGATGAAACTGAATCGACATGCCGAAACCGGCGTATTCCTGCTGTAGCAGGAGGCGCGCCATGCGTGGCCCGTGCCTGGCGGGCCCTGGCGGATAACGTAGCGCCGCGCTGCGAGCAGCCGGGCCACATCCTCTCTGGTGGTCGAAGGCATGAGGTACTCGAACCACGCCGCGCGCAGTCGGTCCGCCTCGTCCCGGTAGGCCTCGAGCGGCAAAAAAACCGCGCTCTTCGAACATGACGTCCAGCAGGGCGGCAGCAGCCTCCGCGGTCTCGCTCCGGTTCTCGCCCGGCCGGTAGAGTGCGTACATGACCCTGCCATACCGCTTGAATACATCCGTGTACTCGGGCCAGGCCCGGCGGACGTTCTCGGGGATTTCCAGGTCGGTCCGCGTAGGATCTTGCTTGGCCCAGGCTGCTCGCTCTTCCGAGCCGCGGCGATCGTTCAGCCAGGCGCAGATCGCCTGCATCTTGCGGGCATGGCCCGGCCGGCCGAGTATGGCTTCGTCGGGCGCAAGGCCCTGCGTTCCGACGACCATGCCGATCAGGCACGGCTTTCCCGAGACGGGGAACATCACGAAGGACATGCCGCCGTAGGGCCCGGAGTCGGGGTTCGGTCTGGCGATGTAGGCGGCGAAGGGAACGCCAGATTCCTCGCGAAATTCCGGGGCACGCAGCACGACGGTTTCTTTGGCCTTGGCCGGATAGCCGCCGTGTGGCCCGCCAAAGAGGGCCTGAAACACGTCCTGGTTGCGCGCGGCCCAGCCGTCAAGCGTTCCCGAGTGAATGAGATCGGCGAGCCTCTCGATGGCGGAATGCATGCGGACAGCGACGGCTGGCTGTCGTTGTAACGGAGGCCACGGGCGTACAGCGCCGGCAAGGGGTGCAAACGGATCGGCCTCCGATCCATAATGTGCGAACGATCGTGTCCGGCGACGGAGGGCCGGATGTCCGGAGGAGCGCGAGCATGAGCGTGGCGCAGGCGGCAGTACTCGTGCACTACCGCGAACCTTTCGAGCTGCGAAGCTATCCCTTGCCCGAGCGGCTCGAGCCGGGCGAGGCGCTGGTGCGGATCGAGATGGCGGGCATCTGCGGAACGGATGTGCACCTGTGGCGGGGAGAATTGCCCATTCCACTGCCCGTGATTCTCGGGCACGAATCGGTGGGCCGGGTCGAAAGGCTCGGTCCGGGCCTGAGCAAGGACTGGCGGGGTGCGCGGCTCGAGGTCGGCGACCGCGTGACCTGGGCAAGCTCGGTCACCTGCGGGGAATGCTACTACTGTCGCATCAAGCGCCAGCCTACGCGTTGCCTTCACCGCAAGGCTTACGGCATCTCCTATTGCGCCGACGAAGCGCCCCACCTGCGCGGCGGCTACGCCCAATTCATCCACCTGCGCGCGGGTTCGGCGATCTTCCGATTGCCGGACGCGTTGCCGGCAGAAGCTGTGGTGGGAGCCGGTTGCGCGCTCACGACCGCGCTGCACGGGCTCGAACGAGCCTCGATCACTCTGGGAGACATCGTCGTCATCCAAGGTTCCGGGCCGGTGGGTCTGGCCGCCTTGGCGGTGGCCAGGCGTTCGGGTGCGGCGAAAGTCGTCGTGGTGGGGGGACCCGCTCACCGTCTGGAGCGCGCTCGCCAGTTCGGCGCGGAGGTCGTCGTCTCTGTCGAGGAAGTACCGGACGCCGAGGAGCGGCGGAGGCGCGTTCTGGAAGAGACGGGCGGCTATGGCGCCGATGTCGTGATCGAATGCGTCGGCAGCCCGGCAGTCATCCCCGAGGGTTTCGAACTGTGCCGCGACGGGGGAACGTATCTGGTGCTTGGTCAGTACGCCGACGCGGGCGAAGTCGCGATTCGTCCGCACACGATCACGCGCAAGCAGTTGCAGGTCGCTGGCAGCTGGGGGTTCGAGCCGCGCCACTTGGATCAAGCGCTGCGCCTGCTAGAGGATCCCGAGTGGCAGCGCAAATTTGCCCAGCACGTGACCCACCGTTTCCCGCTCGAACAGGCCAACGAGGCCCTCGCAACCGTCCGCGAGTGGCGGTGCGGCAAGGCGGTCCTCGTGCCGTGGGAGGGGATATGAGGCGAGCCGGCGCTAGGCTGTTGCCGACTCCGGAGGTTCCAGTGGGAGTGGTGAAGGGCTTCGCTGCGGCCTCAATCGTCTATGGGCAGGATCTCCAAAGCATCTCGGTGTGGAGAGTCGGCGGGCAGCAGATTCTCTACGCGACGATCGAAGGTGACCAGTTTCCCTCCGTTCCGTATCGCCAGATCGAGGAGCAGGGCATCCACTAGCTGGCGATGACCCATCAGCCGCGCGCCTATTTCCGGATGGATGTGCACGAGGCTGGAGTCCATACCCCAGAACACGTGTTCGGGAGCCGTGGTGGCGGTTGCCAGGGCGCGCATGGCCTCCTGCACCGTGACGGGCCTCTTGGTTACGGCCTCCAGGCTACTGAGGCGCACAAATCCAAGCTGAGTGAGGGTGCAGGTTGCCCAACCGTCGAGTCGGTGCGCGGAGAACCACTTGCGGGCCGCCCTGTGACAGATATGGTTCGGCCACGCCAAGGCCAGCAGGACATTCACGTCCAAGAGGGCTACGGGCACGAACTCACCGCTTGGGGCTTACGAACTGCCGCGCCCAAGCCAAGTCCTCCGCTTGCAGAGCCGCATCCACATCTTCCGGACCGAACGGGGGTGTCTCGGGCTCGACGTGGAATATGGGAAATCCGTCCTCGACGCTGACGGGTGGTTGGGTTATGGCGCCCCGCCGAGCAAGGTGGGAAACCGCCTCGCCGAGCGAAATGCGGCGTGCTTCGGCCAAGGCTTTGGCGAGGGCATAGACGTCGTCGTCCAGATTGAGGGTGGTGCGCATCTCGATGATATGATGTCATAGCCGCAAAATGATGTCAAGATGCGTCACCTCGCCCGCTTGTCTTGTGCGCCACTCGGCTTTTTCGTTGCCGGGGTCGCGCAGGATCGAGGTGGGTCGCTTTGCCTCCGTTAACGAGAGCGGCGAACCTGGGGATTTTCAATCGGCGACGATCGCGTTTACGGTGGTTGCCGTCAAGCTCGTTGGCCCCGCAATCGCGCCAGGATCGCCTCGACGTCGTACACGCAGCCGCCCCACGATCCGCCCGAGACGGCTTGCAGCGCGGCCCACAGCCGCGTGTCGTCGGGAAGGTCCGGGTCGGGGGCCAGATCCGGCCGCGGCGGGCGCGAGGCCAGCAGGCGCGCCCCTTCCTCCGGCCCGAAAACGGCGCCGTCCGCACCCACCAGGTCGACCCTTCCTTCGAGCCGGTGGCGGTCGATGACGATTTCGATCAAGTCGCCGTCGAGCACCTTGCCGATCGGCCCGCCGGCCAGCGCCTCGGGGGAGACGTGACCGATGCAGGCGCCGGTCGAGACGCCACTGAAGCGCGCGTCGGTCACCACCGCCACGTGCTTGCCGAAGTCCAGATATTTGAGCGCCGAGGTGATTTGATACGTCTCTTCCATGCCCGCGCCCATCGGACCGCGGCCGGCCAAAACGAGCACGTCGCCGGCCCGGATGGCGCCGTTTTTGATGGCGGCGACGGCGGCTCGCTCGGAGACGAACACGCGCGCCGGACCGCGCATGCGGTAGACGCCGTCGGGATCCACGACGCTCGGATCGATGGCCGTCGCTTTGATGACCGCGCCCTCGGGCGCCAGGTTTCCCGTCGGAAACACCACCGTGGAGGTGATCCCGCGCTGTCGCGCGGTCTCCGGATCCATGATCACATCGTTGGGATCCACGCCGTCGCGTGCTTTGAGCAGGGCGCGCAGCCGCGCGCGGCGCTCGGAGCGCTCCCACCATTCCAACACGCGCCCGAGCGGCTGGCCGGTCACGGTGAGCGCTTCCAGCTCGAGTAGACCCGCCGCGCGCAGGTGCAGCATCACTTCGGGCACCCCGCCGGCCAGAAACACTTGCGACGTCGGATGATTGCGCGGTCCGTTCGGCAGTACGTCCACCAGGCGCGGCACCCGGCGGTTGACCGCGGCCCAATCGTCCCGTGTGGGGCGGGGCAATCCAGCCGCATGGGCGATCGCCGCAAGGTGAAGGATGAGGTTGGTGGATCCGCCGAAGGCGGCATGCGTGACTAACGCATTGCGCAGCGCGGCTTCCGTCAGGATGTCGCGACTGCGGATTCCGCGCGCCTCGAGCGCCAAAACGGCCCGGGCGCTGCGGCGGGCGGCATCGAGCCAGATGGGCTGTCCCGACGGCGCCAAGGCCGAATGCGGAACTGCCAACCCGAGCGCTTCGGCCACGACTTGGGACGTGGCAGCGGTTCCGAGGAACTGACATCCGCCGCCGGGCGAAGCGCAAGCGCGGCAGCCTGCCTCGGCTGCCTGCTCGAGCGTGATCTTGCCGTGGGCGAAACGCGCTCCGATGGACTGCACCAGCCCGGCGTCTTCGCCGTCCTCGGCGAGCAATGTGACTCCGCCGGGAATCAGCACGCAGGGCAGGTTCCGCATCGCCGCCAGCGCCATCATCATGGCGGGTAGCCCCTTGTCACAGGTGGCGACGCCGATCACTCCGGCGCGCGTGGGCAGCGACCGGATCAGACGCCGCAGCACCATGGCGGCGTCGTTGCGATAGGGAAGACTGTCGAACATACCGGTGGTGCCCTGCGTGCGCCCGTCGCACGGATCCGAGCAGTAGCCGGCAAAGGGAATCGCGCCGAGAGATTTGAGCTCCTCGGCCGCCGCGGCGACCAGCAAGCCCACTTCCCAGTGGCCCGTGTGATAGCCCAGCGCCACGGGCGTGCCGTCCGGCGCGCGTACCCCTCCTTGCGTGCTCAGAATCAGGATCTCCTTGCCACCGAGCCGCGCCGGGTCCCAGCCCATGCCAACGTCTTGGGTCCAGCCGAACAGATCCCCGGAAGGCCACTGTAGGAGCATCTCCGGGGTTAGGGGCAGGGCGCCGCGGGGGCCGGGCGTCTTGGTGGGCACGTTGTAGATGGACTCGTCGCCCGAGTCCAGAAGCGTCTCCAGTCGAATCTCGGTCATTACCTGGATGCTAACAAGGGAGCGTCCGCCGATCCGCGAGCGGTGATAAGATGCTGCCCATGCGAGCGACGCGTCGCCGGTTTCTGGGCGCACTGACCGCCGCTTCGTACCAGCGCATTCTCGGGGCAAACGACCGGGTTGGAGTGGGCTTTATCGGCTACGGGCTGATCGGGGCGCAGCATGTCCACGATTTCAAGAATCAGAAAGACGCGGATCTGGTGGCGGTGTGCGACGTCTACCAACCGCGGCTCGAGCAAGGGCTGGCGGCTTGCGGGCCACGGGCCAAAGGCTACCGGGATTTTCGCCACTTGCTCGAGTCGAAGGACGTGGACGCGGTGGTGATCTCCACGCCGGACCACTGGCACGCGCTGATGACCATGCTGGCGTGCGCGGCGGGCAAGGACGTCTACGTTGAAAAACCCCTGACGTTGTTCGTGCGCGAAGGGCGCTGGATGGTGAACGCGGCGCGGCGCTGGCGGCGTGTGGTGCAGGTGGGCACGCAGCAGCGCAGCGGCCGCCACTATCAGAAGGCCGTCGAACTGCTGCGGGCTGGCTATATCGGCAAGATCCACAGCGTCCGCATGGGCGCCTTTCGCAACGTGATGCCGGGCTTCGGCCGGCCACCGGACGCCGCGCCGCCGCCCGAGTTGGACTACGATCTCTGGCTCGGGCCGGCTCCCGAGCGGCCTTACAACCCGCACCGGTCGCTCTATCACTTTCGCTGGTTCTGGGATTATTCGGGCGGCCAGATGACGAACCTGGGCTCGCATCAGCTGGACGTGGTTCATTGGGCGATGCGCGTGACGGGCCCGATGGCCGTGGCCTCGAGCGGCGGGCGGTTTTGCCTGGAAGACAACGGCGAAACGCCCGACACGCAGGACGCGCTGTTCGAATACCCGGGCTTTACGGCGCTGTGGTCCCACCGCGAGGCCGGCTTCGGGCGCGGGGCGGGCGCCGGATTGGAGTTCATCGGCTCCAAGGGGAGCATGACGCTCGGGCGCAGTGGCTTCGAAATCCACGCGGACACAAAGATCGCGCCGGAGGATGCCATCCCCGTGTTTCGCGGGCACCCGGCCGGCGGCCCCCAGCGCACCCGCGGATCCAAAGAGCGGTGGATCGAGCCGTTGCGCGAAACCGGCTCCTCCGAGGAACAGTTCGACTTGCACGTGCGGAACTTCCTGGATTGCATCAAGACCCGGCAGCGGCCCAACGCTGACGTCGAAGACGGGCATCGCGTGGCGACCTCCTGCCACCTGGCGAATATTTCGCTCCGCGTGGGCCGCAAGATCCGCTGGGATGCCGAACGCGAGGAAATCCTCGGCGACCGCGAGGCGGGGGCGATGCTGGTGCGGCCATACCGCAAGCCCTGGGACGAGGTGTTGCGCAGCCTGAGGGTGGAAACGCCGGAGGCTTGAGCGATGACGCGAAGAACGTTCCTGGCCGCAAGCGCAGCGGCCGCAGCCTCCACCGCGCCGCGCTCCCGGATGGGGATCGCCACCACCTGCTTCATGACGGCCCGGCGTCCTAAGGACACGCTCGAGTTCCTCGAATATTGCCATGGCCTGGGCGCGGGCGGGATCCAGGCGCCGCTGACTTCCGTGGAAGCCGCCTATATCGCCCGGCTGCGGCGGAGGCTGGAAGAGCTCGGGATGTACTTCGAGGCGATGGTGAGCCTGCCGCGTGAGGACGCAACGGCGTTCGAGCGCACCGCCGGCGCGGCCAAAGAAGCCGGCGCGCTGGTCCTTCGCACGACCGCGCCCGGACCGCGCCGGTACGAGGCGTTCGAGAGCCGCGAGGCCTGGGAAGCGGCGGCGGCTCGCGCCCGGGCCGGAATCAAGGCGGCCGTGCCGGTCGTCGAGAAGCTGCGCCTCCCCCTGGCGATCGAGAACCACCGCGACTGGACGCTCGAGGAGTTCTTGCTCCTCTTGAAGGAGTATTCGAGCGAATTTGTCGGCGTGTGCCTGGACACGGGCAACAACATCGCCCTGCTCGACGATCCCATGGAGGTGGTGGAGCGGCTGGCGCCATATGCGGTCTCGACGCACATCAAGGACATGGGCGTCGAGGAGTACGAGGAGGGCTTTTATCTGGTGGAAGTGCCTCTCGGAGAGGGCGCTTTGGACGTGCCCCGCATGGTGGAGACGATCCGGCGCGCCCGGCCCGACGTCAAGTGGACGCTGGAGATGATCACGCGGGATCCCACGCCGGTTCCGTGTCTTTCTCCGAGGTACTGGACGGCGATGCCGCGGCGGGACGCTCGCGATCTGGCGCGGACGCTCGTGTGGGTGCGCAGACAACAGCAGAAACTGCCGCGGCCGGCGAGGCTCGGCGCCGCGCCGCTGCTGCGGCTCGAAGAAGACAACGTCAAGCAGTGCCTGCATTACGCCCGGGAGCGGTTGGGGATTTGACTCGAGGCCGATCGGCCGCCGGCGAGGAGTTTCCCCGCGCGAGTGCAGTGCGCCAGGTTCGGCCTGTGCTATGCTGACGTGCCATGATGGCGCGACGTACCTTCCTGGCTGCTTCCGGAGCGGCCCTCGCCGGTTCGGGCCTTCAGCAGGCCTCGAAGAAACCCAGAATCACGGCTTCGGTCATGCTCTGGACGCTGCGCGGTACCTTCGAGCAGCGCCTGGAAACGGCCGCCAAGGCAGGCTTGGAATCGGTGGAGCTGGTGGCCGAGCATGTCCAGTGGTCCGACGCCGACATCGAACGCGTGAAGAAGTTAGCCCGCTCGCTCGGCCTCGGGATGGACACCATCATCGCCACGCCCAATTGGGCCAACCGTCCCGTGTCGATGGTGAATCCGGAGCACCGCGAGAACTTTCTCAACGATGTTCGGCAGGCCATCACGTTCGCGCAGAAACTGGAGATCCCGCAGATCATCCTGATGAGCGGCAACGAAATTCCCGGCCGCACGCGCGAGGAACAGTGGGCCAGCCTCGTCGAAGGCGCCAAGCGCGCTGGAGACTTGGCGGCCAAGGCCAACCTGACGCTCATCGTCGAGCCCCTCAACAACAAGGTGAATCATAAAGGTTTCTTCCTGACGACGTGCGTGGACGGGCTGAGGCTCATCCGCGAGGTCGACCATCCTCACGTGCGCCTGCTGTTCGACATCTATCACGAACAGGTGCAGATCGGGAACGTGATCCGCACGATCACCGAGGCGGCGCCCTATGTGTCGGTGTTTCACATTGCGGACAATCCGGGCCGCAACGACCCTGGCACGGGCGAGCTGAATTATGCGAACATTTACAAGGCGATTCGGAAAACGGGTTACAGCGGTTACATTACGATGGAGTACCTGCCGCTGGGGGATCCAGTCGAAAGCTTGACCAAAGCGGTCAAAGACATGCGCGCCGCGTTCGTGGCGTAAGGTCTATCATCACGAGTCGTTTCCCTGCGGCGGCTTCGACGCCGGCGGTCCCCACCGGTCCTGACTGCGGCGCACTCACCGCCGTGTCCGACCCCATGGGCGGACGGCGACGCTGCCGAACAGCGGCTCGCCCCGCGGCCCAGTATAATGGCGGCTGACACGGCTTCGGGACTATGGGCGGTTGTCGGATTGTGCTCCTGTCCGTGGTCTGCATGAGCGCCTGGGCGCAGACCGTGGCGGAGCTCCGACGCCAGGCCGAGGGGCTCAAGGCAAAAGGGGATGCCGCGGGAGCACTGGCGCTTCTCGACAAGGCCGCGCAGCGCTCCCCACCATCGGCGGTTCTCGAGGACGAGATGGGATTCCTGCTTGCGGTGCTCGGGCGGAGGCAGGAAGCGCTGGAGCGGTTTCGTCGGGCGGTGACGCTCGATCCAAAGTTGGCCCGGGCGCATTACCATCTCGGAGCGGCGCTGTGGCTGGAAGGGGCGCGACAGGAAGCCCTTGCATCTCTGCGCGAAGCGGTGCGGCTGGCGCCGCGCCAGTTCGACTACCGCTACCGCCTCGGGGTGGCGTTGCTCGAGTCCGGGCAGTCGAGCGAGGCCGCCGCCGAGCTCGAGCGGGCGATTCAAGCCGACCCGAAACGGGCCGATGCCTGGAGCGCCCTGGGGCTGGCGCGGCAGCGTGCCGGCGATCTGCACCGCGCTCGGGAGGCGTTACGGCGCGCCTTGGAACTGGAACCCGATAACCTTGCCTACCGGAACCACTACGGTTTTTTGCTCGTGGAAACGGGTCGGGTCGACGAAAGCATCGGGCAGTTCGAACAGATCCTGCGAAAGGATCCGGCCAATGCCGCGGCTCAGGTGAACCTCGGCTATGCGTGGCTGCAAAAAAATCAACACGAGCGAGCCATGGCGCAGTTTCGGGCCGCGCTTGAGCGCAATCCCGCCGATGCCGTGGCCCAGTACAACTTGGGCTTAGCGCTCAAGCAGCAGGACGATCTAGAGGGCGCCAAGCGGGAGCTGCAAAAAGCGGTTGCCTTGGATGCGAATTTCGCCGAGGCACGCTATGCGTTGGGCGTCACGCATTGGCAAGCGGGCGAGTTCGACGATGCGGCCCGCCAGCTGCGCGCCGCGGTGGCCATACGTCCCGACTACGCCGAGGCCCATTACATGCTGGGCGCTGCGCTGCGAGCAGCCGGCCGGCTCGAGGAAGCGAAAGCGGCCCTCCAAGAGGCCATCCGGCTGAACCCGAGCAGTCCGGGACCGTACAACACCCTCGGCCACATCTTGCGAGCTCAAGGCGATTTCGAGGGCAGCAAATTGGCCTTTTCCGAGGCGACCCGCATCCAGCGGTTGCGCGAGGCCGAGCAGGCAGCCATGTTCAACGTCAACACGGGCCTCGCCAAGATGGAAGCGGGACAGTTCGAAGAGGCGGAACAACAGTTCCGCCAGGCAGTTCAGGCCGCGCCCCACTGGGACCTGGCACATCGGTACTTGGCTCAGGTGTTGCAAAAACGGGGTCGGCTTGCCGAGGCCCGTCGGTTCCTGGCCCGAGCCGAAGAACTCCGACGGCAGGGCGCCAGCGCGCATCTGGACGCGCTGCGGCGCTTCGGCTTCGTGCGGGAGCCCCGCCGCTGAAGCCGGCGGCGGAAACACCCGAGAGGAACCCACCTCCCAACGGAGCACGCTGGCGGGCCTCCGCGGCCTGCCGCAGCAGGTCCCCAAGGTCTGCGCCGGAACGGGTGCGCGGAAAGCTGCTAGCTTTGAAAAGAGGGCGTCGTTTGGCGCCCCGCGTGCGTGTTCCAATGCGCCGTTCGCGTCGAGAATTCATCACATCTCTGTGCCGCTCCGCCCTCGTATTCTCTTTTGACCAGCTCGTGCGCGGCCAGCCGCTGCCCGTGCAGTTCGTCAACGTGGCGCGCGAGGCCGGATTGCGCGCCAAGACCATCTTCGGCGACGAAAAACGGAACCGCTACTTGTTGGAAACCACGGGTTGCGGCGTCGCGTTCTTCGACTACGACAACGACGGCTGGCTGGACATTTTCCTGGTCAACGGCACGCGCTTCGAGGCCAAATGGCCGCCCGACCAGGCGCCCACCAACCGGCTGTACAAGAATAACCGCGACGGAACGTTCACGGACGTCACGGTGGAAGCTGGGCTGGTC